>JADKHO010000004.1:0-600000 GCA_016721765.1 Bacteroidota bacterium | reverse complement strand
TAATTGCTCGAGTTGTTTCATTGTGCTTTATTTTAATTGTAGCACAAAGGTAATTGGGAGGAATGCAGTGTATCTGCATTAAGAAATAATATTTGACCGGTAAGTAAAATAGTTTGAATACCTAAGGTCTTCCTTTAATTTTAAGCATACTTCAATTGTATTATTATATTGAACCACGTCTTTTAGGTTATTTTTGTCTAAAAATGAGCTCAGTGCAAGAGCTGTTATCTTTCTTTCAATTGTACCATGTTTATTTTTTTTTATAAAATCAAAAGAATTCCTAGGAGCTCCAGAAATGTAATTTGTGTAAAAAATTCGATCATGAAGCGCCTTTTGAATACTTATTATTTCAGGTCTTATAGATTGATTTATTTGAATTGTAATTTTATTTTCCTTACAAAATCGAGAATCAATTAAATATTCATTTAAAACAATAAATTCAAAAGATACTCTCTTATTTAATTTTAGTTTTAAAATTTCCACAAAACGGCTAATTTTCTTTTCAACTTCCATGGAATAGTTTACTTTACCTGTATTCTCATTATCTATTTGTAATGAATTGTTTTTGGCTCTTGTGATGATCCTCACGTGGGGTTTATAATTTTGCTTATTAGATAATAAAATATTTTCCAAAAGACCAAATATGTTTATTTTAAAAGTTTCTTCAGTCCAAGAAAGAATATATTGGTCATTTATTGTAAAGCAATTGCTAGGCATTTTATAATCAGCAAGATGAGCATACTCAAATGGTTTAGAAGTATCATCTATTGTAATTTTTAATTCGGGCCTAAAATTTTTATTATCATTAAAGCAAAGTGACTTTAGCCCATTGTTAATATTATCAGAATTTAAAAAAAGGAAGCCATAATTATTACAATATTGGTTGTTAATGTTTGATGGTTCTTGAATAAGAAAAACTGATGGAGAATTTAATGCAGATAATAGTCGCTTTTTTATTGATATGATAAACTGAGATGGTTTTAGTTGATTATTTTTAATTTCCCTAAGCGAACCTATAATTGTTTTAAGATCTTTTGAATTAAACAAATTGCCATTTAAGTCCATTACATTGCACTCATCACTATCAAGCAAGCAATTTTTAAGAGTTTGACTAAAGTAATTGTCCCTTGTGCTATTAAAAAAGGAAGTCAAAAATGACCTATCCAAATAAACATCTAATTTTGTGCTTGAATATCCCATAATTGAAAAATAATATTTGTTGCCTCATCTACGAAACCTGAACCAAAGTCATCAGACAATTTTCCTGACTTGTCAATTTCAATAGCTTTTGGTTTTATACCCTTTCCAGCCAAGTAGTGAATAATTATGTCTTCATTATCAATAGCTTTTGATGCTACATTAAGTTGAAATCTTCTTATTAAATATTCACTGTGTGTCTCAAGAATAAAATTGATACCGAATTTAATTCTGGCCTCGATAAACAAATCAGCTAATTTGGATTGATAATTAGGATGAAGATTTGCCTCTGGTTCTTCGATGTATAGTGTTTTTCTTGGTATTCTAAATTTATCAAGGGTAATTATTTTTAGTATAATCGCTATAAGTTGAGATGCACCAAAACCGAAATCTGAAATATTTCTTATTTTCTTGCCTGTAACTTTATCGACTATCAATGCTATTAAAACTGTCTCTGCTTCCCACTTAATTACTAGTTTTTGTTTATTTGTAATAATCCCAAAATTCAGTAACCATTTATTTAAAAACTGCTCCTTTTCTTTGCTGATTATGGTTTTCTTTTGGATAATTGATAAAATAGAGCTTAATTCAGATGTCCCTGTAATATGGGCCCTACTTTGATTTCCTCTTGAAGAAGATAGATGTTCAAAACTCTCAATTGCTAATTCTAAGTTTTTAATTTGATTTTCAATGTATTCAGATATTGATTTACACAAAAGCATTCCATTATATGTTTCCTTTATTTTTTTTAAATGGTATTTCTTTTTTAGTTTTTCAATTATTGCATAGCTCCCATTTTCAATATTATAAACTAGTTCAATTTCCCAAAGTCCTTGTTCCAAGAGCCATTTTATTGAATCAGTATAACGCTCAGGATTTCCACCTAAGGGAAAAAATGTTTTATCCTTTAAAATATTATTTTCGATATCTATAATTTCTTCATTAGTTAATCTAGAATTTAAATTTTCGAACTCGAACTCAAAAATTGGCAAATCGCCATGGTATCTAGCTTTGTGATGAAAAGATTTAATTCTGCTGTCATTACTAATAGCCAGGTCATCTATAATCTTTTTGAAATGGTAGATATCCACATAGCAGGTTCCTTCGGAATTATTCAAATAAAATAGCCAATTATTGTCGAGTTCATGATATATACCAAATAGCGATAGTTTTGCATTTCCCTTTATAGTTGTATTCGCAATATAATCCAATTTAAAAATTAGTGAATCAATCTTAAAACAAAATGATATTTCTTTGTTTTTAGGATTGCTTATAGTAGAATCAAAATCTCCTAAATGATGATAAGGTGCTTCAAAACTTAAATCGTCTAAACCACCTAATAAACCTTTCCTTTTTAAATTATCTTGAAATAGTAGTATAGATTTTAAGATGCTACTTTTGCCAGAGTTATTTGGACCTGTAATAATAGTTATCGGTGATAGTTTAAAATCTGTGTCCTTTTCAAATACCCTGAAATTTGTAAACCCTATTTCGGCTATACTTACCATTTTGAATTTGATTTTATTAAGCTAAGTTAGTTTTTATTTCAAGCTGTAGGTCGCAGTTAATGCGAACGAAAATAATTTGTGCTTCTATTAAATGCAAGAGTTGTTCTTGGGCCTTTTCATCAAAGGAACTCAAAGTATGTAAAAAATAATTTATTTCGGATTGAGTAAGGTCTTTAAAATTAAGGTCAGAAGGCATTACTTTAATGATGTCTGAATTATCGCCCTCCAATAAATTCCCTTGCATATCGTTCATTTTCTTTTAATTTTGGACAAATGTGAATTATTCAAATGCAGCCATTCTGCATTTGAATAATTTCTGGTAATTTTTAAATGTTGGTCATTAAATATTATATTAAGTAATTATTTATTGAAGTATTTGTAAATGCAGATACACTGCATTCTTAATGAAACTATTTGTAAAAATATTTTTTTGTGATGATTCGACTTTCTAAAGTATTAAAAGAATTAAATGTTGGAATTGACCATGCTATTGCTTTTTTGGCATCCAAAGGTCATAATATTGAAAGGAACCCCAATGCTAAAATAGCAGAAGAACAGTATCAGATTTTAATTGATCACTATTCATCTGATAAAAAACTGAAACTTAAAAAGGATGAGATTTATGATACAGTAGTGAAAATAAAACCAGTTTCAAATTCAAAATTTAGCAAACGAATTAATTCAATTGGTTTTAATAATTTCAGAAGGTTTATTTCCTTTAAACCTCTTGAATATAAAGGAATCACATTTCTAGTTGGAAGAAATAATGTTGGGAAATCTACTGTTGTCAAAGCACTTTTGCTAATCGATCATTACTTTAAGTCTGGAAACATTGATACATTATCGTTTGGCAATAGTGTGTTGGAAGATGCGAATATTGTGACCTACGGGAGAGCTAAAAATCAGAAAGCAAAGGAAAATAATATTCAATTTTCTTATTTGATTGAGGATTTTTTAATCGAATTAATTATTACAGGTGATGATGATAATACCTTTGCAAAGGTTCATACACTTACCATAACAAATGTAACTCATAAGTTGTCTTTTCATTTTAATTTTCACACCAGATTTATTAATATAACCAAAAAAAGGAGTCAGGAAGTTAGTAAAGCTGCAAAAAAATTTATTGCTGATCTTGAAGAGCAAGTAGCAAAAACCAAAAAGCAGCTTGAGGACCCCTATTTAAAAAAGACAAGTAAGGAGTATATTGAGCTTGTATCTAAATTGGAAAATTTACATAAGAAGTTAGCAGGTGTATATCAAGATGTAAAGGATCCCAATCAAGAAACAATTTTATTTTCGTTAGAACAACACTTCGGCAATGCATATAGTTTAACTGAAATTGTTGACGATCTTTTACTTCAATCAATGACACAATATGAAAGAGAGTTCAGAGAAATTCAAGGAGGCAAAACTTCATCAGATAGATTTGAAGATTTAAGAGCTTTAAAAGTTCAAGAACCTGAATATGTTGAATATATGTTTAGTCATTTTATGACCTTAATAAATGACTTTTCAATAGCATACCTTGGTGCAAATCCAAATAAGCAATCAGCATTATTCTCTATTCGCGATAAGAATAACGCACTAGCACAGGCTATCCATGAATTTAAACAACTTCATATTATTATTGGAGAGCAAGAGCATCTTTTCGTAATAAAATGGATGAAACTATTTGAAGTAGGAGATAGTTTTACTATTTCAATGTATGGGGGTGAAGCTTATGAAGTGAAAATTCGTTCAAATGATAATGAAACTCATTTAGCTGATAAAGGAATGGGATCTATTCAAGCAATGCTTTTAATTATGCGAATCGCATGCGTTATTAGGAGAGTTAGAATTGCTGAAAAGAATTCGACTATAACTCGAAAAATTGAAAATAAGGACGTCGGAAGAGATTCATCAAAATACAGATTGATTGATAGGACTACCGTAATTATTGAAGAACCAGAACTTAACTTGCATCCTGCTCTTCAAAGTAAACTGGCTGATTTGTTTTTAGATGTACATCAAAATTGGGGTATTGATTTTCTTATTGAAACCCATTCTGAATATATTTTAAGAAGGTCCCAAGTGATCGTTGCAATCAATGGATTTGAAGTTGTACAAAATGAAAACCCATTCTGTGTTCATTATTTTCCAAAGGATATTCAGCAAATGCCTTACAAATTAGAATACCAGGAAGATGGGTCTTTCAACAGAAACTTTGGCGATGGCTTTTTTGATGAAGCCTCTTCAAGCACTCTTGAATTATTAAAACTTAAACGCCAAAAGAAAGCCTGATGTTTACTGTTTACGCTGAAAAGGACATATTTGAAAACATAGTTGTTTTTAACGACCAAGCCCCTCATTGGTTCAATATCTTCTGCAATCATTCAGAGGTTTGCTTAAATATGACGGATGAAGAATTGACTTCTGAAGAATTACAAGGCACGCCAATCTTTGAGTTTATAATGGCAAATGGTGGTAGAAGCCCAGTTGCATCTAAAGATTATTTTGATGAGGTTTATAAGGATACAGCGGTTATTGAAAAAAAACCACGCGCGGCCTTTTTTCTAAACTATACAAAGGAAGAGGCAGAAAAAATACAAAAGTCATTCGGGGTGATAGTTCAAAGTGGCGATTCAATTTTGGAGGATATCCTTACCGGAAGTTTTAAGAGAAAATTATTAAAATCGGAGGAAATTGCAGAGGGTTCAAGTTTGGGATGGAAATCACTACTTAAATTTAAATTTCCACCATCGAATGCCCTTGTATTATCTGATAACTATTTATTGCCATCAACAGAAAGGGTTAATGGTGCTAACGTTGATTCAGGGAAACGGAATGTTTTTTGGCTATTAGATGTTGTCCTGCCGGCTTCATTATCCATTCCTTATCATATAACAATTATTTCTGAAGACCTAAATAAAACTGAGGTTTGGAGGAAAAGAATAGCTGAGGAATTAAACACAGAGATCAAAAAGTTAAGAAATTATGAAATCAACGTAGAAGTCGTATTTGTAAAAGATGAATTATTGCATGATCGCCTTTTGTTGATGAATTATGTAAATTCTTCCTGTGAACATGGCTTCTATCTTTTTAAAGCCAGGGATGGTAAAACCGTCCATATCGTTAATAAGATTCAAATCAATTCTTATTTCAGCACATTAGATAATAGTCAAGGGGAGACAGAATATGAACTTGCAATCAAGGACTTGGGCATTTTCAAAAAGGTTTGCAGTGACTTAGCTACTCATATAAATGCAAATACGGCAGTTTATCGGGGTGCTATTTTAGGCGATTGTAACGCTGATAAGACTTTAAAAAACCGCCTATTCAATGATGTCTAAAAATAAAAATAACAATGCAGAACCACTGCACAGTTAGGTAATTACTTTGTATTGTCAAACGAAAAGAATAAAAAATAAAAAATGGCTACTAATAATAAAGTTGACGTAAGTTTCATTTTCCAGATAACCGATAAAGTGCTTTGGAATGTGTTCAAGAAAAATGAGATAGGTGATGTGTTGTTGCCATTTGTCGTAGTTCGTAGGTTAGACTGTATCCTCGATCCTGTAAATGCAAAAGTTAGAGCTGCTTATGAAAACTTTAAGGAAAAGGTAAGTGAGGATAAATTGGACCCAATTCTCCGTAAAGCTGCCGGTGGCTTGCAATTCTATAATACTTCAAAGCATACGTTGGAGACTTTGAAGGAGAATCCAAAAACAGTTGAAATTGATTTCAATAATTACCTCAATGGTTTCAATAAAGAGGTGAGAGATATTATCGACAACTTCCAGTTTGATAAAGTGATTGCAAGGCTGTTAAAGAATAAATTGCTTTATCAGATGATTGATGCAATCTCACAGGTGGATTTGCATACAAGCAAAGTTGATAACCATAATATGGGTTACATCTTTGAGGAACTCATTCGTATATCAAACGAGCAAAGCAATGAAACAGCGGGTGAGCACTTTACACCTCGTGATGTTATTGAGTTGATGATAAAGATTGTTTTCAGTACCGAGAAAGATATACTCTCACAGCCTGGCATTATTCGTACAATCTATGACCCTACTTTAGGTACAGGTGGTATGATTAATCTGGCAAAAAATTATGTGTTGGATGAACTATTGGCTGACAGCAAAAACAAGCCTGAAATAAAAACATACGGACAGGAGATTAATGAACAGTCTTATGCTATTGCTAAATCAGAAGCATTAATCACTGGTGAAAATGCAGATAACATCCGTCATGGAAACACATTTACAGAAGACCGCTTTCCTGATAAGCATTTTCACTATATGCTTGCGAACCCACCTTATGGTGTAACGTGGAGCAAGGATGCTCAATACATCCAAAATGAAAGTGCCAACCCTGCCGGTAGATTCTATGCAGGTTTACCGGGTTCAAGTGATGGCCAATTACTCTTCTTGCAACATATGATCAGCAAGATGGAAAGAGAAGGAAGTAAGATTGCAGATGTCACCAATGGCTCACCCCTCTTTACAGGAAATGCAGGTGGAGGCGAAAGTGACATTCGCAAATGGATCATCAGCAACGATTGGCTCGAGTGCATCATAGCCCTACCCAAAGACCTATTTTACAATACTGGCATCAACACCTATATCTGGTTTTTGAATAACAATAAACCAAAGCATCGTAAAGGAAAAGTGCAGCTCATTAATGCCAATGTGCCGGAAGACAAGGCCAACGGCATAGAGGGTTTTTGTCGTCCTGAGAAGCGTAGCCTGGGTAACAAACGGAACAAGATTGAATCTTTCCATATTGCAAAATTAGTTGAAATCTATACCAATTTTCAAGAAGGGCCTTATTGTAAAATATATAACAATGATGACTTTGGATATTACCAAATAACCGTTGAGCAACCGGAGTATGACGCAAAAGGGAAACCAGTAAAAGATAAAAAAGGAAATATTAAAGCTGATACTAAGAAACGGGATAAAGAAAACATCCCTTTAAGTGAAGACATTGAGGTGTATTTCCAAAATGAAGTGTTGCCCCATGTACCTGATGCATGGATTGATTTTGACAAAACCCGTATCGGTTATGAAATCAATTTTACGAAGTATTTCTATGAATACAAAGGGCTAAGACCTTCAAAAGAAATTAAATCCGAGATTGAAGCCTTAGAATTTGGCTCAAAAAACCATAAAGGTATTACTGAACTTCTAAAAGAACTTTTAGGGTAATGAAGAAATACGATAAATATAAAAAAACAAGGAATATTTGGTTTCCTGAATTGCCTGCAAATTGGATTTTAACTAAGGTCAAATATGTTGCTCGTACCATAGCTGGTGGAACACCTTCTACAGATAAACCAGAATTTTGGGATAACGGCAATATCCCATGGTTGCCATCTGGTAAATTACAAAATTGTGATATAACAACAGCAGAAAAATTTATCACAGAAGAAGGACTAAATAATAGTTCTACAAAATGGATTAAACCAAATACAACACTTATTGCATTAACAGGGGCAACTTGTGCAAACATTGGTTATTTGAAATTTAAAGCATGTGCTAATCAATCTGTCGTTGCTATTGATGAAGTTTCAGAGAACTCTAACAGCAGATTTATGTATTACATGTTTTTGAGTATGCGAAAGCAAATTTTAACTCATCAGTCAGGTGGTGCCCAGGCTGGTATCAATGATAGCAATGTGAAAAACCTGTATATGGTTTTACCTTCATTAGAAGAACAAACAAATATTGCCCAATACCTCGACCACCAAACTGCTATCGTCGACCAACTTATTCAACAAAAGGAAAAACTCATTGAATTGCTGAAAGAGAAAAGACAAGCGGTTATCAATGAAGCAGTAACAAAAGGGCTTAATCCGAATGCAAAAATGAAGGTTAGCGGGTTTGAATGGTTGGGCGAAGTGCCTAAACAGTGGGGCCTTGTTCAAATAAGACATTTAAATAAAAAAGTAGGCAGTGGTGTTACACCAAAAGGTGGTGCAGAAGTTTATACTGAAGAAGGAGTAATATTCATTAGAAGCCAAAATGTTCATTTTGATGGATTGCGCTTAGACGATGTGGTAAAGATTGATTTCGATATACATGAGAAAATGAGTGGATCTAAAGTTCAGTTTAAAGACGTTCTTTTAAATATTACCGGTGCTTCAATAGGAAGATGTTGCGTGGTTGAAATAAAGGATGAAATAAATGTAAATCAGCACGTCTGCATTATAAGGCCCACTCAGAAAATTTTGCCTGAATATTTAAATCTTGTACTGCAATCAAATGTTGGGCAAGTACAAATTAAGCTTGGAACTACTGGAGGTAATCGAGAGGGGCTAACATTCGAGGCAATTAAGGAATTTGTAATTCCGTTGCCGGATTTTAAGGAGCAAGAGGAGATTTTAAGTAAAATACAATCTTCGTTAAGCAGATATTACGAACTGGAAAAATTAAATACTATTCAAATTGAAAAGATTAAGGAATATCGTCAATCGATTATTTCCGAAGCTGTGACTGGGAAAATTGATGTGAGAGATTGGCAGCCCCATAAAAAACAAGTAGCATAAATGGAAGTCATTTTATACATAGTAATAGGCAGTATCATTGGTGCAGTAGTGGGTTGGTTAATTGCTAAATCAAAGACCACCTCCGATATACAAGTAGAAAAGGATGTTGCACGACAAAAATTTAGTGAGTTAGAAAAAGAATTTGTAGGCTACAAGGCAACTGCTATTTCACAATTGCAAACGGCAAATGAAAATTTGGATGCAAGGTTAAAAGAGATTGCGGGATTTAATCAGACAATTCAGGCTGAGGTTTTAGAACTATCCACTTTAAATAAGCAATTGTCAACAGCAAATGCCGATCTAAGGGCAGCGAATCAAACAATTCTCGATAAGAATCTAGCATTAGATGGAGTAAAAGAAGAATTGAAGATTGCAAAGAATGACCTTTCGATAAGCAATCAAGCTTTAGCTACCGCAAAGGCAAATAATGAAGCGTTAAACGAAAAACTTCAAACGCAAAAGACGAAATGGAAGCATTGGGTAAAAAATTCAATACTGAATTTGAAAACATTGCCAACAAAATTTTGGAAACTAAAACGGAGAAGTTCACTGAATTGAATAAAACAAACCTTACAAGCATATTAGAACCATTAGGCAAAAACATTACTGAGTTCAAAACCAAAGTGGAGGAAGTGTACGATAAGGAATCTAAAGAAAGGTTTTCATTAGGTGAAAAGGTAAAGGAATTGGCCCTGCTAAATAAGGTAATTAGTGAAGAAGCTCACAATCTCACAAAAGCTTTAAAAAGTGAATCTAAAACGCAGGGCGGTTGGGGTGAAATGATTCTAGAGAATATATTAGAAAGGTCTGGCCTTGTAAAAGACAGGGAGTATTTTATGGAGCATCAGTTATTGGATGAAAATGGCATTCCAATGAAATCTGATTCCGAAGATAAAAAAATGAGACCAGATGCAGTCATAAAATATCCAGATAATAGGAATGTAATTATTGATTCAAAAGTTTCATTAAATGCATTTACCAGGTGTATAGCTGCAACGGATGAAGAATCCAGATTGAATGAATTATCGGAACATATTTCATGCATTAAGAAACATATCATTTCGTTGAGTGCAAAAGGATATGATGATTACAATAAGAGCTTGGATTTTGTAATGATGTTTATCCCCAGTGAACCAGCTTACATAGCTGCTTTGCAAGGTGATCCCGATTTATGGAATTTTGCTTATGATAAGCGGATATTATTGCTAAGCCCAACCAATCTGATTACTTCTTTAAAGCTGATTGTTGACCTGTGGAAAAGAGAATATCAGAATCAGAATGCATTAGAAATAGCGGAGAGAGGTGCTAAACTCTACGACAAATTTGTAGGCTTTGTTGCCAACTTAGATGATGTTGGCGAGCACCTTGAAAAGGCACAAGGAAAATATTCTGAAGCTTACAAACAACTAAGTACCGGTAATGACAATTTGGTTTTGCAAGCAACCAAACTCAAAGGCTTAGGTTTAAAAACCAAAAAGGAACTTCCAAAGGAAATTGTAAATACTGCTATTGGTAGCGAGTTGCCAGATCAAAACTAATTAATGAAAAATAAAACAAATCAAGTGAAAGCAAAACCACTTTACACTTTGCCGGGGAGCCCCACACCGAAGTAAGCCCTCCCCCCCCCCAAACCAAACCCCCAACCCGCAAAGCCCCCCCCCAATTTTGGCAGAAGGAACGAAAGAAATACATTTTGAAGAGCATATTGTAAAATACCTTACAAATATACCTCAACCCGAATTTCCTGAATATACAGAGAAAGATAATTCCTGTTATGATAAAGAATTATGCCTTATTCCAGAAGATTTAATTGGCTTTATTGAAGATACTCAAGGTGAAAAGATAGTTGAATTGTATAAACAATATGCAAGTCAAACTCATCAAAAAATTATTGATCATGTTGCAAATGAAATAAAAAAAAGAAAAACACTTGATGTAATTAGAGAAGGAGTAAAAGATCGGGGACAGAAATTTAATTTAGTTTACTTTAAACCAAACCATAGTAAAACTCCTGAGCACCAGAAGGGGTATTTGAAAAACAGGTTAACTGTGATTCGACAGCTTAAATATTCAAAGAAGAATGAAAATTCAATTGACATTGTTCTATTTGTAAATGGCTTGCCTATTGTTACAATGGAATTGAAGAATGCTTTAACCGGGCAATATCTTCACAATGCAATCAAGCAATACATCAAAGACAGAGACCCCAAAGAACCACTTTTAGAGTTTAAGAGATGTCTTGTACACTTTGCAGTTAGCACAGAGCAAGTAAGCATGTGTACTGAGTTAAAAGGAAAAGGCACTTTCTTTTTACCATTTAATAAAGAACTGGTTAATCAGGACGATAATGATTATGCTACCTCCTACTTGTGGAAGGATGTATTAAGGAAAGATTCTTTACTTGATCTTATTCAGAATTACGCCAATCTTCAAATCAACAAGGAGAAGTATTACGACAATCAAACAAAGGCTCTTCGGGAGAAGGAAAAGCCAGTGTTGATATTTCCCCGGTTCCATCAGCGAAGAGCAGTTCAAAATTTATTAGAATCAGTAAGGCAGGATAATATTGGTAATAAGTATTTAATTCAGCACTCAGCCGGTTCAGGGAAGTCAAATACAATTTCATGGTTGGCCCACCGCTTATCCGATTTCTACCAACATCCTGATGATGAAAAGGCACTATACAATAGCGTTATCGTAGTTACCGATAGGCGGGTTTTGGATAAACAAATTCAGGACAATATCAGGCAGTTTGAGCAAATGCCTGGAACAGTTGAATACATTGATAAAAACAAAACTGGTCAGGATTTAAAAAACGCAATTGAAAAAGGGAAAAGAGTTATCGTTACAACACTTCAAAAATTTCCTGTTATTTCAGATGTGATTGCTCAGAATAAGGATAAAACCTATGCTGTAATTATTGACGAGGCTCATAGTTCACAAGCAGGCGAATCAGCCAGGCATTTGAGAAAAGCGCTATCACTTGAAGAAGCGGAATCAGCAGACGGTGAAGAAAAAGATCTTGATGATTTAATTGCAGATGAAATCAAAAAGAAAGGTGATCAGGGCAATATATCTTTCTTTGCTTTTACAGCAACACCCAAGTCTAAAACCATTGAACTTTTTGGAACAATCCGAAATGGCCAGAAAGAAGCATTTGACTTGTATACAATGGAGCAAGCAATCAAGGAAGGTTTTATTAAGGATGTGCTTAAAAATTATATGAGTTGGAAGCGTTATTACAAACTCATTAAACGTACAGAGATTAATGATAAGGAATATGAAAAAAAGAAAACCGTAAGACTTCTTTCATCTTATGTCGATTTGCAAGACCATGCTATTGAGAAGAAGGCAAGAATAATGGTTGAGCATTTTGTTTCACAGACGCAGAAAGAAATACAAGGTAAAGCAAGAGGTATGTTAGTTACCCGTTCAAGGCTTCATGCGGTTCGGTTTAAACGAAAGTTTGATGACATCATGAGGGAAATGAAATTGCCCTACGGTGCTTTAGTTGCCTTTAGTGGAACGGTGACCGACCATGAAGTAGGTCAAGATTATACTAAAGAAAACATGAACAACCTCGGTGGCAAAATTGATATTACGGATGCTTTAAAATTGCCTCAATATAGAATATTGATTGTTGCCAATATGTATCAAACCGGCTTTGATGAACCTTTACTTCACACGATGTTCGTTGACAAGAAATTAGGGGGTTCAAGTACTGTTCAAACTTTAAGCAGGTTAAACAGAACTGCTCTTGGCAAAGACACTACTATGGTATTGGATTTTGTTAATGATCCTGAAAAAGTTCAGGAAGATTTTCAAATGTATTATGGTAGTAACTATATGGAACTGGATGACCAAACAGACCCAAATAGTTTGTATGATGTTCAGCATAAAATAGAAGCGTTTAATATCATCTATAAAAACGATATTGAAGCCTACGCTAAACTCTTTTTTACTAAAGGCGACCATAAAGAAAAGTTACAGCCAATTTTAAATGAAGTAGTGAATCGATATATAGCCGAATTGGATGAAGACCAAAAAGTTTCCATCAAAGCAAACATCAAAAATTTTGTACGCCTTTACCGGTTTCTATCTCAGATTATAAGCTTTACAGATGTACAATTAGAGAAGTATTATGTTTTCTTATCCAACCTGTTTAAAAAATTGCCAGCCAGTCCTAATGCTTTACCTACTGAAGTGTTGGAGGAAATTGATTTAGATAGTTACAAGCTACAACATCAGTTCACAACAAACTTAGAATTGGTAACTAGTGATACTGCAATGCAAGGCATGACTCCTGGTGGGGATGGTAATAAAGAAGGTGATGAAATTGAATGGCTTACCAAAATAATAAAAGTGCTAAACGAAACCTACGGGCTTGATTTAAAGGAAGAGGATAAAGTTGAATTTGAAAAAATGCGTAAGAATATCTATGCTAACAATGATTTAATGAGCTTCTTTAATACCAAAAATAGCAAAGACAATATTCAAGACAAATTCAATGAAGAAATAGATAATGAGCTGTTGAATTTCATCAATACCAAGTTAGAACTGTATAACAAACTTTCTGAAGACAAGGTAAACCTGATGTTTAAAAGGCTTTGGTTTAATGATATTTATGATCAGAGGGTTAGGGGAATAGCTAAGTGATAATTTAAAATAAACGAAATGCATAGAACAATTCGATTAGCATGGCACAATAACGGTTGGAATGGCAAAGTATGCAAGGAACCTGATACAAATACATTTTGTATTGGCCAACATTCATATCCGGGAGATTACATAAAGGGTGCAATTGATACAGCTAGAAAGAATAACCCCGAGAACAAAATAAAACCGTGTTTAAACTCTAATGGAATTCCTGTTTGTGGCTTTAGCATGAATGCTTTTGGCGATAACAAAACAAATGCGATACTTAATCCTCCCGCTTGGTTTAACAAGGAATCAAAGCCTGCTATTTTGGATATTCCTGAATCTACTGTTTGTATTTGGAACTATGAAGGAATGTATAGTGATGATGTAAACCGTGAACCCGGCAAGGGACAGAAGTATGATTACGACCAGCGACTTAGAAACGCAAATGAATACTTTGATACAATAAGGAAAGAAGAAGGAAATTCACTTTTGTTTTATTATGCTAACTATAGTAATCCGTTTAGTGAGGATGAGGCACAGAAATATGTTATCGTTGGAATTTCAAGACTAAAAAAGGTTGGAAAAATAGATTACTATGAAGGTGTTAATGAAGAAATAAAGAGAAAATATGCAGGAGGATTTGTTTGGCAAATGCCAATCACATCTAATTATCCTGACGAAGGTTTTGTGATTCCATATCATAAATATATGAATAGACCCGATGTGTTGGAACGCATTCTTTTAGTGCCAGACAATAAGCGCAATTTCAAATATGCAACCCGTCCGGTGCCAGACGATGATGCTTTGGCATTGGTAGAAAGGATGATTGAGATTGCGTCCTACTTATTAGAAATCGGTGACGACACGCAGAATTGGACAGAAAGGACAAAATGGTTGCTGACACTTTTTACCGACTTGTGGAAGAAACGAGGTGCATATCCAGGACTTCCAGAAGTGCTTTCTTTTATTGACTTTGAAGAAGGTATTGATTATTACAAAACTGAAACAGAAAAGAAGAACGATAAGCAAGCCTTTCAAAACATTGCCGACTTACTTGCTGGGAAAACAAAAACTATTGACGGTTTAAGAATCGGATCTCAACGATTAAGTGATTTAAAGCGAAATTGGAAATTGAGAGAAGAAATAGAGCAAGAAATGCTTTTGAATTTATTTCCTCGTTTTGCTTTAACGTATCAGCAGATTAAAAACATATTAAGCTCAGAAAGAATAAAGAATAATATTTATGCAAACTTTGATGAAATTTCAAAGGACCCATATTTATTATGTGAGCAATACATTGGCGACAATGAAGATGACATCATTTCATTTCATGTGATTGACCATGGTATTATTCCTAATCCTGATTTAGGACTGGGAAATATTTTCTCAAAAAACGGAGCCGAAAGATTCAGAGCTTTATGTGTTGATGTTTTAAAAAGAGAACCCATTCACTCATTCGTTTCCCAAACCACAGTTTTGTTTCTACTCAACAATAGATTAAGCTATTTGCCTGAATGGAAGAATCATCAGTTCACACCAAAATATTTTGATGTGGATTCAGAATTTATTGAGAAGGCAATTACTTACAGAAAGCTCGATGAAGAAAACTATCTCTATCTAAATGAGGTGAGAGAAGATGAAAAAATAATTCATTCAACACTTAAAAGTTTAAATGGTGACGACATTCAATTGAAAGTAACGATTGATGAAAAGCATTTTTATAATCTATTGCAAAACCCGAATAGTTCGCTGCTTGAAAAAGCACCGAAGGAATATGATGAAGCACTGAAAGGACAAGCAAAAGTTTGTGTTAAAGTTTTTACGAAACCTCTTTGTGTTATTTCAGGAGCAGCAGGAACAGGGAAGACAACAATTCTAAAATCGATTATTCGTAGCGTCGAGAAAGCCCACGGAATAGGCACTGGAATAGTCTTACTTGCACCTACTGGCAAAGCATCCGTGAGAATGACCGAGAAGACTGAGAAAAAGTCTTCAACTATTCATTCCTTTTTAGCAAGTGGCGGATGGTTGAATGACAATTTCACATTCAAAAAATTTGGCCAGCAAAATGACACTATAACTACTCTGATCATTGATGAATGTTCAATGATTGATTTGTCTTTATTCGCGACTCTTATACGAAGTATAAACTGGAATAGTGTTCAGCGATTAATTTTAGTTGGAGATCCAAATCAGTTGCCACCAATCGGCCGCGGAAAAGTTTTTAATGACATTATTGAGTGGATGAATTCAGAGTTACCTGAAAATTTAGGCAAGTTGGATATCAACGTTCGGCAATTAGAAAACAAAGTCGAAAAAAGAGGAAACGGAATTTTAGAGTTAGCAGAAATCTTCATCCAGGAAAAACAATCAGAAGAAAATTTTAGCAAAAAGAATCAAGAAACAATTTTGAAAAAGGTTCAACAAGGTGGAGCGATTGATAAAGACCTTACTATTCACTATTGGAAAGAAATGACTGATTTAGAATCAATGTTGCACTCAGTTGTTATTTCAGACCTTGAGAAGGAAACTGGAGAGAAAGCAGAGGAGGGTAAGTTCTACAAGGTTTGGGGGAAAGCAATTCGTAATGGCAGTAAATATCCAAACCCTTCAGCAATACAATTCCTTTCACCTTATCGTGGTGAATTCTATGGCACAGATTACCTCAATACTTTTTTTCAAAATCTTTTTAATGGCTATCAAGCAAGCAAAACGCAGTTAGATGGAATAGCCCTTTACGATAAAATTATTCAATTCCGTAATAGGCCACAATCAAATAAAATTTCTGCTTATAGTTGGAAAGAAAAGAAAAATGTGAAGATTGATATTTACAACGGTGAGTTAGGCTTTGTGAATCCTCACCCTTTTGACAAGAACACAGGATGGAGTCAATTTAGATTGCAAAAGTTTCAAGTAAAATTTGAAAGAAGGGATGAATATTCAATAAACTACGGCTTTCTTGAAGGAAACGATAAGAAGCCATTGTTCTATGAACCCATTGATGAAAACATTGAATTAGGATATGTAATTTCAGTTCACAAAGCACAAGGTAGTGAATTCAATAAAGTGTATTTGATTCTTCCAAAGAAAATTAATTCATTGCTTTCAATGGAACTTCTATACACAGCTGTTACAAGAGCACAAAAGCATCTTACTATTTTTGTTCAGGACGATATTTCCACTTTAATAGAGTTGACAAAAATCGAAAAATCAAGCATCAGAAAAATTAATTCATCCATTTTCGAATTCAACCCAATTCCTGATTTAGTTTTTTCATTGAAGTCAAATTGGTATGAAGACAAAAAAGTAATTTCAACTCTCTCAAAATATTTTGTTCGTTCAAAATCTGAAATGAACATTGCGAATATTCTACAATTGAATAAAATTCCTTTCACCTATGAAGTTCCCAAATTTGCAAAAGACGGTTCAATGTATTTGCCTGACTTTACAATTCTTTGGAAAGGTCAAGAATATTTCTGGGAGCATGTTGGCCGTTTAGATTTACCTGAATACAAAAATCATTGGGAGACAAAACTGAAATGGTATGCTGAACATTTCCCTAATCAATTATTAGTAACCTATGAAGGCCCAGATCAAACAAAACAGATTGTGGAAATTTTGAAAAATAAATTTAATGTAGAAGTTGATTAATGGAAAATAAATCAATATTTGATTTTCTTCACTTCTCTCATCCAACAAAAGAACAAGAAACAGTTCTTAGGGTGATGGAAGATTTTGTAAAAGATGATAATCAATTTGATTTCTTGGTTCTGTGTGGGGCTGCAGGAACCGGGAAAACATCCATAACCGCCGCATTAATTGGATATTTAAACAGTATTGAAAAGTCATATAAAATAGCTGCCCCGACTGGTAGAGCAGCCCGGATCTTAGGAAGAAAAGCAAAAACTACAACTTCCACCATTCACTCCATGATTTATATTCCTAAAGCGGATAAGGAAACAGGAAAAGTTACATTTAAGCTTAAATTGGGGCATAATGCAAGGCCTTGCGTTTTTATAATTGATGAAGCTTCTATGATTCCAAAGGAGAAGGATATTGAGGCAAATCTTTTTGAAGTGGAGAAAGGTTTGATATTTGATTTAATTTCTTTTATTAAAAATTCAAACGTCCATAATAAAATCATTTTTCTCGGCGATAAATACCAATTGCCTCCAATTGGCGAACAGCAATCCTTTGCACTAAATAAGGATTTTTTGGAACAAACATTTAATCTTAAAGGTTCAGCTTACTTGTTAACTGAAGTGAAGCGACAAGAAGATGGTAGTTACATACTAGAAAATGCAACTGAAATTCGAAAAGCAATTGATGATCATAAAAAGTCACATCCAATCAAAGGAAAACATAGTAAAGACATTTATACGGCCGCCATCAATTATGTTCAAGATATGAATAAGGAAGGGTTGGAGCATTCGATTGCGATTGGTGTTTCACATAAAGCGAATAGTTTTTTTAATGATCTAGTAAGAAATCGCATTTTTGGTAAGGCAAAACAAATTCTTGAGCCTGGAGATTTGCTCATGGTTACACAAAACTGGTTTAGAAATGGAGTCCAACTTTATAATGGAGATCATGTTGAGCTTTTACATGTTGATTGGAAAATTCAGGAAGAAGTAGCCAATTTGCATTTTGTGGCAGTAAAAGTTAGGCTGCTTTTTGTGGAAAAAGAAACGATTATTGAAGACTATGCTTTAGTGGAATCTTTGATTTCAATTGGGGGTAAAATTGAAGGGCAAAAGGAAAGTGAATTAAGAAAACAACGCTACATTAAAAATAAAATTTTTAGTGAGTCAAACATGCCATGTGATGACCGCTATGTGGGTGCGTTACGTTTGATGTATGGTCACGCAATTACTTGTAACAAAGCCCAAGGAGGTGAATGGAAAAAAGTATTCATCAATACGCTGGGTATACCCTCATTGAAATGGCAGTATACTGCGGTTACTAGAGGAATTAATGAAATAGAGAAATTTTAATATTATTATGAAATTAAGCAATTAGTATAAATATGTTTGTGCAATAATAATGCAATAACAGATTGCTATTTTAGGACAACAAAACACCCAACTCTGCCAAATTTGAGATAGGCTTTTGCCAAGTTTGATTATTGGGAAGTTGGATGTAAAAAAGGGAATAGAACTTATGAAAAAGGTCAAATGTTTATTGGAAACCGATTGGAAGGAAAATAAACTTTCTTTGCAAGAAGTTGAAAAACTTTTGGGGGAATATCATAAGCAACTTGACCAAAACTTATTTAAAGTTCCTTCAAAAAAATCGAACATTGAAGTGCTTATGCACCTTAAACGTGAATCCTATAAGATTGGTCCTTGGGAAAACATCACTCCATTTGAAGCCGCCAATAGAATAGGAACTGACCTTGTCCTGTTAAAAGGTGTAATTGATATTTTGAAAAAGGACTTTGCAAATAATCCTCAAGTAAGTGTAAAGTTAAGATTGGGCATAAGCCATTTTGTTAAAGATCCTGGAGATTTTATAATTTTTGACAAGAACGAAAAAATAAGGGGGGAAGCTTTTAATGTGGCAGAATCATTTTTAGAAGGCAAGCTCAATAAAACTAAAAGAAATATAAAAGATGCATTACATGATTTCAGGTATATTTTAATTAATGGAGAACTTAAAGAATATTGGAATACAAAAAAGAGATCTATTGTAAAGGAAATTAAATGGGTTGATAATTGGATGACAAAATGAAAAAAAAAGTAGCAAAACAAATTTACGATTATGAAGGAACTGAAATTCTTAATTCAGCACTTGATGAATTGAAAATAAATATTTCTGCATTGATAGCTAAGACGGCAATTTGGGTTAATCCTGAAGTAATTAAAATTCTAAAAAATGAAGATTTTAATAAAACAGCTTTATGGGTAAAAAAATGCAGAAGAAAATTAAATAATGAAACACGAAGAATATTTGATCAAAATGGAAATTATTTAGATGATAATTCTATAGCTAACAAAGCAATAAAAATTGCTCTTGGGGGCTCGGTTGCGCCTAAAAGTTTTACAGTTTGTCATATAGTGGATCGCACTGCATACAACCCTGAGTATTATTCATCATTAGCAAATCTTGTATTAATTCCGGCTGGTTTACACGCCATAACCGATTTTCATCCAGAAGTAAAACGTGTTTTACAATACCATTCGCATGTACTTTACAAAATTAAAATTGGTGGAAGTATTTCAAAACCAAGCAATTATGATTCATTGAAGTTCAATGAACCAATGCCAATTACAGAAAAAATTAAAAAAAGTATCCAAAAAAGGAAAAAATCATATTAAGTGACAAATATGACATTCCTTTTTACCCGAATTCTTTAATAAAAGGAATAGTCGCATTAATTTATGTTATGTTCAAATTAGAAAACCTTTAATTCCCATGTTGTTCCCAAGTTTCTTCCTCTGTTCAGCCTTCCTTGCCACATCAATCAATTTCAATTTATTTGGCGAACTTGCTTTCATTTTATTTTCAAGATCGTCTAAGTGTCCGGAGTCTTTGGCAGCAGATGCTTTGATTATATCAACTAAATCATCAACATTTTGAATTCCCAAAACCATTCCACCAGTAACATTAGCAACCCAGGAGAAGAATTCCGCGTGTCCAAGTCTAGAAACCTGTTCTGAAAAATCACCAACATTCATATTGGTTAATTTTTGAAGGTATTCATCTGTGAACCTTTCGCATCCACAGTAAACACTATTCACAACAATTTTATTTTGATACATACGCTTCGTCAAATCGAAGTAACTGTGCCCATTCTCGCTTTCCTGTGGTTCATGGGCTGTGCATCTCCAAATAATACAACAGAGCGTGAACCAACTTCTCGCCAATTAAGACTAACAACATCATTAAAAGCGTCTTCAACAGCTTCATCAAAAGTACTATTGCCGTCTGTTGATACCGGTGTTGTTTCAATAAAATGGTAAAGTTGTTCGATGTCTTTGCTTAATTTGGATACTCTTGTTACATAGGGTAAATGGCTATCATGATCCAAATAAAAGATTATTCCAATTCGCATATTTGGTATTAATGCAAAGAGATCTTTGCACAGCAATTTAAAATTGTCCTTTAAAAGTTTGTGGTAAACATGCATTGAGGCTGTTAAATCACCAACTAAAACTAAATCTAGTCCGCTCTCTTCTTGTAAAATTTTCTTCTGAATAGATGGGCTTTCGGAATTTAAAATCCGGTTTACTTCACTTTTTTTAGTCAAATCTAAAGATGAAATTTCTTTTTTTACATCTTTGCTTAATCCGACTCCCTTTTGAATAGCCGGAAGATTAAGTCCATTAAATTTTTCGCTCATGTTATTGTTTTTGTTTATAGTTATTTCGTTTGTTGTCATATTCTTTTCTCTTTTCTGGATCTGATAATATATCATAAGCTTCAGCAGCTTTCTTGAATTTTTCTTCAGCCTCTTTGTTTCCTGGGTTTTTATCAGGATGGTATTTCTTTGCTGCCTTCCTATAAGCTTTTTTTATTTCAATTGGGTCTGCATCTATTTCAACATCTAGAATTTCATACCAGTCAGTAAATTTTTCACTTGTTGAATTAGTAGCATCTGCTTCACTTTCATCAGAAAATTCCTGTAAAATACTCAGCAATAATTCGTAATTTTTACATGTTGCCAAGCCTAAGATGATATTTCTGAAGCTCTCGGAAAACTCCCAAGATTTTATGAATTTATCCGCATTGAAAATGCAATCCTCAATATTGGCAAGCCATTTCGCTACTGATTTAGGTAAATTAACTTGGGAAGCAATGTGTTCCTTAATTTGTAAGTAATAAGATTTTAACTCCTCATAGTTTTTGTCTATCTCATCTATTGGGGTGCTGAATCCTTTGAATGTTCCAGTAGCATATTTTTCATCGAGTTCATCAAATTTGGTTTTCATCTCACTAAGTAATTTCTTAGCTTGCCTTATAGATTCTTTCACAACTATTTTGGCTTGCTTTCCCTCCTCACTCTTATCAAAGTTTATATCGTCTACAAATTGCTTTGCAGCTTCCATATCTTGAAGCCTCCTATCGTATTCTGCAATTTTTTCTTTTAGTGAATTCTCAATAGTTTCTCTGTATTCATCAAATTTTAGTTCTTTCGCTTTAATTTCCTCATCAATAACTTTGGCTCTTTCAAAGATTGCATTGGCCATAGCTTTTTTGCTATCTGCCTCTTCATACTTTTTCTGAGCCTCTTCACTGAGCTTTGTGATATTTTTCTTTTCATCTTCCAAGACATTATTGAGTGCTTGATACTTTTCTTTTGCTTCGATTGACTCTTTTTCAATTTTTTCAGCTTCAGCTTCTCTTATGGTAACCCTCTTGCTTTCTTCCTTGAGTTTATTTTCATGTTCAATTGCTTGATGCTCATTTTTACGCAAATCTGCTTTCCTACTTGTTATTTCAATTTCCTCTCTCCGTATTTCTTTTTGTCTTTCCTCAAGCTCTTCTTGCTTTACTTTGATTTTGTTTTCCCTTTCTAGCAGAATGTTTTTTGTTCTATCGTTTTCGGCCACTAATTCAACAAGCTGTTCATTTAATTTTTCGTTTCTCCAAGCAATTTCCATTGTACTTTTTTGGAGTTCAATATTTGAAGTTTGAACTGCAATAGTTTTTACTATATTTTCATCAACTAAAGATTGTTTTTGCTCAAGGGCTTCTTGTCGCTTTCTCCTTTTATTAAACAAGTTCATAAATTTCATATTAGTTTAGTTCTTTAGAACTGATGGGTCTATTTTTCCTAATATCTTTAATCCGGGAAGTGGATTTGTTTTGACTTTAAAAATTATTTCTTTCGGATCAATATAATTTATTTCCTTTTTTAGCTCAATTTTCTTCATACTGTTTTCTTCAAAAAGGAATAGGTCGCATGCATTTTTAAATGAAGAACATGAATGAACCTTGCCGACACCGATTGTAAAAAGATTGTTTTCTTTGATTCTATGAATTAAGCCTGTGAAATCACAATCGCTAGAAACAATGCAGAAGGCGTTGACTTTTCCACTATAGAGTAAATCCATCGCATCAATAATTAATGCTATATCTGTTGAGTTTTTCCCTTTTGTATAATTGAAGGTTTGCATGGTCTTAATAGAATGTTTATTAACAATTACTTTCCAGCATCCAAGCTGGGGTTGTGACCAATCTCCATAAACCCTTTTAATAGCAAGCTGGCCATGATTTTGTATTTGCGATAAAGTATCTTCAATAATTTTTGGATTTGCATTATCCCCATCAATTAAAACTGCAATCTTTAGTTTTTCCATTTGTATGAATTAGATTGTTTTTAAAAATTCCTTCTTGAATCCTATTTTTTGAAGAATAATGCGCTTCTGAACTTCGTTTTGTTTCATTAGTATTTCCTTTTTTTCTTCTTGACTTAATTCGGTTGCCAGAATCGTATCGATTGTTTTTTCATCACATTGAGAAAGTGCATACTCTAAGCTTATGTCCAATATGGTGTTTTCCATTTTATTTAGATCGTGAACACAAAGTAAATTCTAGTTAATGCAACCATTCTGCACACATATTTTATTATTTTTTATAAAATGAACTTTCGCAATTGTAATCCATCACAAATTTTATTTATTTTAGTGCAGAGTATCTGCACACATAAATATGGCAACCAATAAGCAAGCAACCATTCGATATTTAGTTTTAGATAAATGCTTTCGAAATACCGGTAGGAATTATTTTTTAAATGACCTGCTAGAAGCCTGTAATGTGGCTTTGCACAACAATGATTCAAAATCAGACGGCATTAAAAGGCGACAACTTTATGAGGATATTAAATTCATGGAAAGTGAAGCTGGATGGGGAATTGAATTATTTAAGGGTAAGGAAGGCAAAGAGGTTTACTACCGCTATTTGGATCCCAATTTTTCCATAAATAATAAGGGTTTAAATGAGTCTGAGTCAGCACAAATGAAAGAGGCTTTATTGATCCTTAGCCGATTTAAAGGTATGCCTCAATTTGAGTGGGTGGATGAGGTTGTTGCTAAATTTGAATCAAGCTTTGGTTTAAAGAAGGGAGCAGAAAAAATTATAGGCTTTGATGAAAACAAGGATTACACTGCAGTTAAACATATAGGTAAGCTATTTGAGAGCATTCATCACGAAAAGGTAATAAAGGTTACCTATAAGAATTTCAAACAAAAAAACGAATACGAAGTTACCCTTCACCCTTATTATTTAAAGCAATATAATAATCGCTGGTTTTGTTTTGGGCTCAATGATTCAAATAAATACCTGACGAATCTTGCATTAGATAGAATAATCAAAATTAAAGATATAAGACTCAAATTTATAAAGAATGAGGATATTGATTTTAATGAATACTTTGAAGAAGTTATTGGTGTAACGGTGCAAGGAGATGTGCAAAAGGTGGTCTTAAAAATTGACAAAGACTTATGGCCTTATATTGAATCTAAGCCGTTGCATGGTACACAAAAAATTAAGAAACACGATAATGATGCAGTAACAATTTCTATTGAAGTAAAACTCAATTATGAATTGCAATCTTTGTTACTCTCTCACGGAGAAAAAATTGAAATACTGGAACCCAAATCATTTAAAGAGCTTATTTTGGAGCGAGTAAAAAAAATTAGATAATGAAAAAAAATAGGCAATGAGTGTTAACGAAGGTTTAAACACAGATTTGGAAGCCATTCAGGATAAACTGAAACAGCTTTTCGCAACCTATGATGAATTAAAAAGGATCGGTGATTCAGATGTTCACAAAGAAACATTGAAGGAAGGATTCCTTTTAATAGCCAGAAAAAACACTGAAAAGATTTTAAAGTATATATGCAAGCAAGAGGGCATTCAAGTGTATTTTAAAGACTCGAATGGCAAAGTTGACAAAAGTAAGACACCTCCACTTTATGAATATTTGAAGCAATTGAAAGAAAAGGAAATAATCAATTCAGGTATCAGCATTTATATAGATAACATAATAAAATGGGGTAATAGTGCTGCACATGATAGTAAAGAACACGATATTATTAAAACGTCAACAATTGATAGTGTCTATGATTCCTTTAAATCATTTATGGATTGGTTTTTTAAAAAGTACGCAAATGGTGCAAAGGTTGATTTTTCAAAAAATGTGTATTCAAATAATGAACCTCCAAAAGAATATACAGAGGAAGAAATTGCTGAGAATAGAAGAAATTTTAAATGCGAGGATTTAGGTGTTCCTGACTACAGTTATTTAAAGCATACCAAGGAAAATAAAAGCTATGTTCGAAAGCAAAAACGAAGGGTTTTATTTCGATTTCTTATTAGAATATCAATAATCTCATTGGTTGTCTATTTTTTTATAAAAGGAATCATGGGAAGTGAAAAGGAATCTAGTGCTGCAAAAGATCAGCTTAAAAAGGAGGAGGTTTATGACTTGCTAATCAATTATTTCAACAGCAGTAATAAAATTAGTAACAATGCTCACGAATTTTTTACCAATAGTGTTGATACGTTTTTTTTAGATACAACCTCAGCCCGGCTGAAATAGATATTATCCAGCAGGAAAACACAAGTTATATTGACAATAAAAATGAAATCGATAAGGAAAGTCTTGTGATAAGTTCAAAAAATGACAGTATAACTCGCTGGAGATTTTGGACTAAATATACTTGCTATCGACCCAAGCTAAAAAAGTTTCAGAAAAATGATAAAATACTAATGGAGTTTGGAATTACAAACTACGGAAAGATTAAGTTTATTAAACAATTAGAGAAAACTCAGGAGCAATACTCATTCGAAAAACCAAGCTGAAATAGTATGTACTTCCAAGGAATTAAGATAAACATCTGATGTTTTTATAAAAAGATTTACCTAGGTTAACTAAAAAAATATCCTACCTTTTTTATAACTACTATTTGAGTTTTTAATTTACGCTCCCATTACAAAATTAGAAATGCAAAAAGTTTCAGGAATTAATTAAGGTTAACAACAAAAAGCGGGACTAATTTCTGTCATTATATAATTAATTACTTATGCCATCTAAGTATTTCTTCACTAATGGACTTATATCGGTGTCTATTTTAGTCCAGTCTGCTCTGCTTGAATGAGTTGCAACAATTACAATTATCCCATTTGAGTTTTTGAATACTTGAGTTTTCCATTTCCGATTGTTTCTTTCAACAAACTCATCTATAGGAAACCGATCAGCTCCAATTTTGTTTCTTACATTATTTCCTGCGCTTTTACCAAAACAAAGTATGATTTTAATTTCTAAATCTTCAATCACATGTTTGTGAAAAGGCCAGCAAAGGTTAGCGAACTTAATAAAATTATTTTTTATTTCATTTTCACCAATAGAACGAACAAAGCAAATATTGCTAGCAGGCACATCATAAGGACATAGGTTTAGTTTATTAAGTAGATGAAGTATTCTTCTTTGTAAAGGGGATTCCCCAGGTTTATATCCATCTTTCCAAGCGCCATTAAGATATTCAGTGAAATTAAAATTTAAACTATTTAAGACATTCAGTGCAACGGTATCTTCTTTCTGAAGGTCTGGATTTCCTCCAGGATTAAGGCCTAGTATGTAAAAGTCCTTTTTACCATCAAAGGCATTTTTGCCAGAATAAAAAACTGCCCCTGACATTTCCATCAAGGTTTTAGGAATCAATTTTGAGAATTTTCCAATCATTTTTTGATTTTGGAATTTGTTTTATAAATATTGCGATGTTTAAATTTCATTCTTAACCAAAATTGCAAATAAGTTGATAAATATTTATTTAAAAATAAATATCCACATAATCCGTAACACCAGCGCAACCTTCCATATTTTGGCATCTCCAAAACTTTTTATTTCCTGATGCAACAAAATTAAATGTGCCTTCTTTTATATAAGGTTTTCCATTTTGTATATAGTTAACGAATCGTTTAGATGCTATTGTGGAATTGAAAAGGAAATTTAGATTTTAAATAACCAAATTAAGTCTTATTCTGAAAAAAGACAAGAAAGAGTATATTGAGTTGAAATCTCAAAAGGAAAGATTGCAAGTTAGTTTCAATTTGGTTAGCAGTAGATTAATGGTTAATTTTCCTGATATTAGTTTGATAGATGGGGAGTTAGATTTCTCTGCACCTCCACTGCACTAATACCACATACTTTTGAATTCAATTTCATATATGTAATGAAATAAATCTAAAAATCTCTCATAATGTCTGAAATTGAATATTTAGAGTTAAAAGAATATTTTAAGCAAAAAAAAACTTTCGAAATTTTCGATAATCGCAAATGTGCCGATTTCTTCGCTGGTTGGTGGAAGTTTGAATATGTTGAAGGTAAACCCTCAAAAGAGCTTGTTTTTAATTCTATAGGTTTACAAAACGATTTTATCACTTCTGATGAATTTTACAAAAATGCAAAAGCTGGTGGTTACAGTTTGGGCTTAAAATGGATTAGAAATGAAAACACCTTATACTTCAGAACCTTGCTTCTACAAGGTAGAATACCTATTAAAAGTTTAATAAGATTTAATACCTATTGGAAAAAATTCTTAGTTAAAGTTATTGAAAAAAGACCAATTGATATTAGTGATATTTCAAATGACCTAGATATTATTAGACTACTTCCACTTTCCACTAGAAATGAAAGTATTTATGAATCTGCCTTAGAGATTTCCAAGGCAATTTGGGATGATTCAGAAGATGGTAAAAAAATACTTGAAATACTTGAGCAAAATGAGCAACGCGACCTTGTCAATTCACTTAGAATTGAAAAGGAAAAAATTAAATCAAGAAAGCAAACTCAAATAAAACTAAAACCATTTTGGGAGTTAAATTATTTTGGTGACAATAAAGCCGAAATTTCATTGAAAATTGATTTGCCAAATAAGCTTCAGAAAGATGCATTTGCAAGTTTAATTAATACAGATTTGAACGAACTTTCAAATTCATATAATTTGTTTTGTGACGATTATTTACTTGCAGCATACAAGAAGAACTTAAATGGTGATTATTTAAAATATTCTACTTCAAATTATCCATTAGTTTGGAACAATGAATTGCAACAAATCCCATTAATTTATTTTGCAAATAATGAAGGAACAAAATACTATGTTCCTAATCAATTAAAAGCAATTCCATCCGCTGCAGTATTTTCGTTTTGGATTCAAATGGAAGAAAATAGATGGATGATGATTAATGGGAATAATTTAAAAGACGACAAGGCTTTTTTATTGACAGCTAATTCAAATTTGCTTGTTAGCTTTTGTAAATCCTTTATTGTCGAAAATCATTCATTGTATTTTTATGAAGTCAATCAAAATTCATTAGCAGAAATAAACGAAAAACTTTCAATAGATTTTAAGTTGTGTCAATCAACCTTTGATTGGACAATTATTTCTGATATGCCAAATTGGATGCATCGTGCTAACATGAATGTCGTAAATAAAATGCCAAAAATTTATTTTTATGATGAAGACAACAATACTATATCAGATAATGAAATTAAAATAGCCTGGAAAAAAAAGAATGAAATTAATTGGAGTTCCGGTAAGTCAATACCTTTTGGTATAGTTGAGTTACAATTTTCATACAAAGACCTTATTGAATATGATAAAGTATTTAGCATTGGTAATTCTACTTTCAAATATGATAGCACTAAAGTAAATAATGCTAGTATTTATTTTCAACATGATTCACTAAAATTATCTATTTTTCAAAATGATTTATATGAAATTAATTCTACAACTGAAAATAAGTCAATTATTGAATTCAACAAAATCAATCAAATCCCAAAAAGAATAAAAGGTTCAATTTCTTATAAAAATGAAAATCTAATTATTGAAATTATTTCTCCTGTAAAAGGGTTTGAAATTATAGATAACAATGATAAAATAGTTGAGAGCAATCACGAGTTTATACTAAATAATTTATTTGGCTATAGAATCGTTTGTGGTGAAAACCAAAACATAAAATTTTACAATGAACAAAATCCAGATATTCTCATAAGACAAAAATTAAATGCTGGTTCTATTTCCTTAAGAAACTTTCAAGGCATTATTCAAAAGCTATTTTCCTTAGCTGATTCAATGAGTGCAAAAAACAAAGTGATTATGGAAATAGGTGGTAAAATCTATTTCTTTCAAACATACAATTCACGCCTTAAATTCAAAGATGACAGGAATTTACTTGTTTACGCAAACGACAATAGACTTTTGATTTCAGTCAAACAGAAAGGGTTTGAGGCTAACGATGATTTAGAATTAAAATTCAACTTGTTTGCTGTCCCACTAAATTGTGTATTGACAAACATTAATGTTATTGAGTTAGAGAAAAATGAAAATGGATTTTCATTCCCCAATACAATAAGCGATACAGAATTCCTTGTTTTCGATAATGACAATGCTGCAAATTGCAAAATACTCCCCACCTACATATCAACAATTCAAGACAACTATTTTGCTCCTGATGAATATTTGTTGTTGAAAGAAAAAAAGGAAAATAAAATAGCATATTTTGCATCAAATTTAAATAACAGTTCCATAGATAGCGAAGATTGGATATCACTTTTTAAATACATAAAAATTTGTATTCAAAACAACATTCCATTTTCTGCTTTAGATAATATCAGAGCTTCATGCACCTCATCTAGCTTATCTGCTAAATTATTCTTTTGTTTATTGTTAAACACCGATTCTAATGAAGAATTTATAAAAGCTTGCGAAAAAATAGAAGATGAATTAGGCTTTAAATTTCATTGGTGTTCATTCAATTCGTTTGAGTTAGCTATTAATTGGCTATATGATACATGGGCCAATTTACCTATTACAGATATTTTTGCAAAAGCCAATTTATTTCTCGATTCCAAGTTTTTAAATTTTGACAAAAATGATTGGAAATTTAATCTGCACCTTAATTCAGAAATAAGTTCCATGAGGGCCAGATTAGGTGAAAATATTATCAATGAGCTACCAACTAAGTATCCTTGGATAAAGGAAGATAGAAAAGCAATCATACCATTTCCAAACGAAATTCCTAAGCTCAAAATAATGGCCAGAAGTCCAATCGCAATTGGCTTAACTAAATGTGATGTTTACATAAGTGATTTACCCTTAAATGAAAATAAATTGGATTTGTGGAATTTGAATAATCATGGGGTTAGACGCAATATTATCTATAGTCAACAAATAGACCCAACTTGGTACGATATAGCGATTACATACACCATTAATAAATTAAATCAAAATGAACTTTAAACAATTCTATAATAACTCTGAGCAAAGAATTATTGATACAATATTATCATTATGGTCTACTGGTGATGGTCGTATGCAAGAATATCTTAAAGATATTTTCAAAGAAGAAAAGCTTCTTGCAAAGCCTGTTTTTCAAAACATGTTTCCTTGGGAGCCATCATCTAAGAAATTTAAAGATTTAGATTCACTATTCAATGCTGAATTTATTCAAAAACTAGATGGTATTTCAAATCCAGAATACCGTTTTCCAAAAGAAAGAAATCCATACTTACATCAAGTTAAAAGTTGGAATTCGGCACTAAATGATAAAAAATCTATTTTAGTTACTACTGGAACAGGTTCAGGTAAAACTGAGTGTTTTATGTTGCCGGTTTTGTACGATATATTCCAGCATAATCCAAATGCCAATGGTATTAATGCAATTTTTCTCTACCCATTGAATGCCCTTATTGGCAGTCAGAAAAAAAGAATGCATGAATGGTGCAAATCTTTAGGGAATATAAATTATGCAGTTTACAACGGAAACACAAAAAACTCAGTTCCTGCAAATACCCAACATACATCATATCCGGAAATTGTCTCTAGAAAAGGAATAAGGGAAAACCCTCCACAAATTTTGTTTACCAATCCTACAATGCTTGAATACATGCTTGTAAGAGACAAAGACACACAATTGTTAGAAAACTCCCAAGGCAAATTAAGATGGATTTTGCTTGATGAAGCACATACTTTAACAGGGTCTAAGGCTGCAGAAATGGCTCTACTCATTAGGCGTGTAATAGATGCTTTCGGTGTAGATGTAAACAATGTTCGCTTTGCAGTTACTTCTGCTACTGTTGGCAGTGGTAAAGATGATTCTTTAAAACAATTTATGTCCGACCTTTGTGGCATAAATACTTCTCAAATTGAAGTTATTTCAGGTAATAAAATTCTTCCTGAATTTGATTCGAAAATTTTAAAGCAAAACAACCTTCAAGAAAAAATATCAGTTAATCTCAGGAAAAAGTTATTTGAGAAAGGCTGTATTGATGAAAAAGATATTGAGCTTATTACGGAAATAAAAAATCTAAATGAGCAATTATCCTTTATTGATAAAATCTCAGAATTAGAAGATAGTGGAAAACCAATTTTACCAATACGAGGACACTTTTTCGTTAGAAATATTAATGGATTATATGCTTGCACAAATCCTGCCTGCAAAATACATCCAAATATGCCTGATTATATTTTAGGCTCACTTACAACAATTGCAAAAAAGAATTGCGAATGCGGTTATCCATTACTAGAACTTATTTCTTGCCGAACATGCGGTACATTTATGATGGAAGGTGAAAAGTAAATAATGTTATTCAGCAAAATTCAAAACAAAACTCCGACTTTTTTCAAGTTGATGATGTAGATGATGAAGAGGAGGAAAATTCTAAAATTAATTCAAAAAAGGAAAGATTCATTTTGGTTAAACAGTTACCAAATAAAAAAATTAATCCAGATAATTTAATCCCCATTTCAATAAACAAAGACGCTACTTTAAATTTAAAATCAGCTGGTCCTTTTTTCGAAATTATGCCTGATGAAAATGAACCTTGTCGCTGTCCATATTGTTTCAATAATTTGGAGAAACCTTTTCATTTTAGATTATCAGCATCATTTTTAAATCGCTTAATGTCTGATATTATCTTGGAGCAGACCAATGATGCCAGTCCAATTACAAATAAAATGCTTTGGAGTGGTAAAAGTATATTTCTTTCACTGATAGCAGGCAAGGTACTGCAAAAATTTCTGCACTTATTAATATTGATAGTGAAACATATTGGTTAAGGTCTCAAATATATCATTCATTATCTCTTAAAAGAAAAGAGCTAACTCAACAGCCTTTGAACAAGGATGAGAGAATTCAACTTGAATCTGAAATTGAACAATTAAATACAACAATTGAACAAAATTCACTTCCACCATTTATTTTAGATGGTATAAGGCAGCAATTAAAGGAAAAGCAAACCCAGTTAACTCCATCAATTCCTTCGGTTAATGAAAGTAGAATCTCTTGGAATGAGGTGTTAGAAAATCCTTTAATGCAAGGCATAGATTTTCAAAATTTATTTCATCACAATGTTGGAGGAAATATTACATCCCAAGGCATAGATTATTTAAAAGCACTTCTTTATAACGAATTTTCTAGGAGACTACCTAGAGAACGTTCAATGGAAAATTTAGGTATGGTCAATTTAGTATATCCCAAATTAGACAACATTGTTAGTCCACAAATTGCAACTGAATTGGGTATTAACGCAGATGAATGGAAAAGTTTGATAAAAATTGCCTTAGACTATGTTATCAGATATAAATTTCATTATAATATCAGTCCCAATGTCAGAGGTTTGGCATCAACGAGACACAAAAGTTTTCAAATTTACCCAACTGAAACGCAAGTCATAAATGTTTCTAAGTGGCCTAAATTCGATAAAAACAATATTCGCCCAAATCGTTTAGCATTACTTATTTGTGCAGGTTTAAATTTACATAGCAATGTTGAAATTGACCACCAAACCGAAGACAGAATTAATGAATTGTTAGAACAGCTTTGGATTTCAATTAGAAGCAAATTCCTAACAGCCGAAGGCACTGAAGGTGGGTATAAATTAAATTTAGAAACCGAAACTGCTTTCGAGTTATCCGATAAACTTTGGCTTTGTCCAGTCAAAAAGAAATTAATTGACACTACTTTCAAAGGGTATTCACCATGGATTAATAGCCGTTTGGAATCAGATAACATCAATACATTTAAAGTTTCAAATACAGTTACTTTTCCTTATTTCCCTTTTGCATTTAATAGGAATCAGAGTAATGAAAATGACCAGGAGACAACAATTAATTGGATAAAGAACGATACTGAAATTAATTCACTTAAAAGTAAAGGACTATGGACTAGTTTACACGAAAGGATTATTAATTTCAAACCATTATACCTTGCCGGGGAACACTCTGCTCAGCAATCAAGTCAACGATTAGAAAATCTAGAACAAAAGTTTCAAGATGGTACCATTAATATTTTAAGCTGCTCCACTACAATGGAAATGGGCGTTGATATTGGTGGTATTTCGGCTGTTATCATGAGCAATGTGCCACCAAGTCCTGCAAATTATTTGCAGCGTACAGGTAGAGCAGGTAGAAGGGGCGAAAACAAATCATTGGCATTCACCATCTGTGCAGCAAATCCAATTGGCACAAACGTAATTGATAATCCAAAATGGGCTTTAGAGCATAAAATCGCACCACCAATGCTTGCATTTAATAGCAAGTCGGTTGTGTTCCGACATTTAAATGCTTTTTTGTTCGGGAAGTTTGTCCAGTCTCAATTGCATGGTATTAATATTGAAGAAAAAATTGAGGATTTCTTTATTAACAAGATACCTTCAAAAAATGATAGCGCTTCTCAAAGTTTTTTAAATTGGTTACTTCTACTTCAAGTTTCTAATGTTTCCGATACTATTGAATCCATAATTAAAAATACCCCATTGATTAGTTATTCACCTTCAATTATTATTCAAAAGGTGTATTCAAATTTTGAGCTACTCAAAAACAAAACTGAGCATTCTGTAAGTAATTATAATGAAGCATTAGAACGCTTTTTAAGCTTGCATGGTTATTCTGAATCTTCATCAGCTTACAAAGCAGTTAAATACCAGAAACTTCAATTTTTAAAAAAAAATTTACTAGCATTCCTTTCCGAAGAAGGATTTTTGCCTGCTGGTGGCATTCCAACAGGAGTTGTAGAATTTAATAATGCATACATCAAAAATATTTCAAATGAGAAGGAAAAATTAAAACAACTTCCTTCTTACCACATCACAAGAGCACTTTCCGAATATGCTCCAGGTATGGAAATTGTTATAGATGGATGGTCTTATAAGTCCGAAGGTATTTCTTTAAAAAATAATTGGGGCGATAGCACTACAAAAAATCTTTTACAACATTGTAAAAATTGCGGTGCCGAACATATTGTTGAGCATGGTGGTTCTCAAATTTCAAATATTTGTCCAGTATGCCAAAATAGTTCACTATCAGGTATTATTGAAGGTGCTGGATTCACAGAAATAATTGAACCAGCAGGTTTCGCTGTAGATTTGTTTGCCGAAAAATCTAGAGAAATCAAAGAAAGTTCTAATATCCAATATGTAGAGCCTTTGTTGATAGGTGTGGAACCTTGGAGTGATGCATCTCATCCAGTATTTGAATACAGAGACAGTAAAGAAAATGCCGAAATTCTTTATTACAATCATGGCTCAGGTGAGGGCTATTCGGTTTGTTTGGAGTGTGGGCGTGCTAGTGCCGATGCTTCTGACCTAAACAACCACAAAAGATTAAGAGGTGGTAAAGACAAAGAAACCAACAGTTCTATTTGCAATGGAAATGAAAATGCCTATGCCATTAGAAATAATGTTTTGTTAGTTGGCCGTTTCCAAACAGACTTTTTTGAACTTAGATGCAAAGGAGAAAATGGTAAATTAATTAGCGATGAAACCACTCTATTTTCTATTGGCCAAATAATTTCAAAAACGCTAACAACTTATCTTGGTATAGAGGAACAAGAAGTAAACTTTGGAATTAAAAATTACAAAGGCTTTCGCAGTATTTTCCTCTTTGATACTGCTAAAGGTGGTGCAGGATATGTTGCTCAATTTGCAAATTTATTTGAAGAACTTTGTACACAAGCTTTAAATAAATTAGAGCAATGTAATTGTAACTCCGCCTGCACAAAATGCTTAATAGACAGAACTTCTCAATATCATATTGATAATTTAAACAGACATAAAGCAATTTCATGGCTAAAAAAAGTTGTCGATACAAAAGTAAGTGACGAAATAGCCAAACTTTTACCTCACACTCCTAAAAAACTAATTGGTTCTATAAAAGAAGATTGGGCAAGATTATTTGGTAAAAAACAATTATTAGAAGTATGGTTAATGGTGGATGCATATAATATTGATTCTTGGGACACAGAAAACTTTTTACTTTTCAATAGAATGAAATTGGAAGAAATTTCAATAAATATTGTTTTTAAAGGACAACCATCACAGTTAAGTTTAGAGCAAAAACTTACTCTTAATCAATTAAAGGTAAATGCTAAATTTTATTTTACCGATTCTTTTGAAGTTTCAAATATTTCCGGGTATAAATTAAATTTAATTGGTAAGGCAAAGCTCAACGATAGTCAAGAGTTTGAATATTATGCCGAGGATTTTTCAACTGTACTAAATAATCATTGGGGCGATGTAAATAATAATTTCGTTTACAAACAGAACTCATCAGGTTTGTGGCCATTGAAACAATTCAACATTGACTTTCAAAGCATGCAAGCAAATGTTTTTGAAGTATTTTTAACGCCACCAAATAAATACATATTGTCCCAAAACTTATTCAATCATTTTTTTGAATCTTTATGGCAAAATGAAAGAACACGATTGTTAACTAACTTAGAAAATAAAAACGTTGATATTGTTTATTCCGACCGCTTTTTAGCATCGCCTTTTGGGTGTATTCTTTTAATACAGTTTATTCAAGCTATAAAAGAATCTTTGCAAATAAATTCAATAAATACTCTTACAGTTTTAGTTAAGGATTTAATAAACTACAACAATCGTCCAAACTATTTTTTTACAGAAAGCTTTACAAATGATGATGAAAGGGTTACTTTTTTAAGGAAAATAGCAAACGAATTTGGCATTTTAAATATGAACATTCAAAGTGATATAAACATTCCTCATTATCGCTATTTAGATATAAAAATTGATGGTGGTAATTCTATAACAATAAGGCCAGACGCAGGCATTGAACATGGTTGGTTTGCTAAGAATAAGAATATCAAAACTAGCGATTTACGTGGTAATGAAAATTTAGAAATTCAACAAAAATTAAATAAAAATTTATTATATACCTTAGTGTTTTCTTACCAATGCTAGTTATTTTTCTTTTTTTTAAATTAATTACATCAACTTTTGCTGAGATTAATTGTATTTTATAGAGTCTTTTTTTGAAGATATTTTAGCCTATTCTAAAATTCATTTTGTTTTGAAAATTGATTTTAAATTGATATCAACATTTTGCGATTAGATCAAATTAGATTAATTTACTAAACATGTTTCTGTAATGCAAAATGCCAATAATTTGAATATCTTAAAATAGCGTTTAAAGTATTATCATGTTAAATGAAAATCAGCTAAAAATAGAAAAATGAAAAAAGTACTTTTATTCCTCATATGCCTTCATAGCTCGATGTATGCGCAGTCATTGTTTTTACAAAAGGATCAATATAGTATAAGACTTCCTGAAGGGGAAATTTCATTTAAAGTTGACACTTCTTGCATTGCAATAAAATTCAAGGAAGAAATTTCAAATAAAGAAATTGGATCTTTTCTGAAATCTACAAATATGTTTTTGTCATTTGATACTAGTTATACACTACCATTTCCCAAAATAGTAATAGCAAATTTTGATAATAATAAATCAAAGACTTTTTGGCAAAGAAAAATAAATGATATTCAAAAAAATGAAATAGTTGATTATGCTGCACCTGTTTTGATTTATAATAACAATCATAGGCAAGTCCTTTACAATTTGTTTTATGTAAAGTTGAAAGATTCTAAAGATATTAATAAGCTTAAAATAATTGCGGAATCACAAAAATTTATTGTTGGAGAAGAATATGAGAATAATATATTCTTTTGTAGAGTAAATAAACATACTAAGGGTAACACTTTTGAAATATCAAAATACTTACAACAACTTAATCTATTTGAATTCGCTGAGCCAGATTTTATATATAATTGTAAATTGGCGTCTAATGATATGTACTTTTCATAGCAATGGGCTTTGAATAATACAGGTCAATTTGGAGGCACTATTGGAGATGATATTGATATTGTTAATGCTTGGGGAATTGCAACTGGTTCTTCTTCTGTTAAGGTTGCAATCTTAGATTGTTTTGGCAGTGCTAGTCAATTTTCTCATCCTGATATTTCATTTTATGGTACTCATGATGCAACAGGAACTGGGTTTAATACTAATGGATTATCAGGAGAAGCGTATGGTATTTGTTGTGCTGGAATTATTGCCGCTCAAGGTAACAATTCACTTGGAATTGCAGGAGTGGCTTATGGTTGCAATGTCCTTGCTGTAAAAATTGGTACAATTACTTCAGGCACAAGTTGGAGCGCAACTGGAAATTCAATTTCAAATGGAATTACTTGGGCTTATCAAAATGCAGATGTAATTAGTAATTCTAATAGTTTTGGCAGTAGCAGCAGTTTAATTGATAATGCCATTTCTAATTCAATTACATTAGGTCGAGCAGGATTAGGAACCCCATTTTTTTCTCGAATGGAAATAACAATACATCAAGCATTGGTTATCCTGCTTCAAATTCAAATACTATAGCTGTAGCGGCAACAAGCATGTGCGATGAGCGAAAAAGCTTAACATCCTGCGATGGGGAAAATTGGGGTTCAGACTTTGGAATTGGAACCGACATTGGTGCGCCTGGTGTTCATATTTATACAACAGATATTTCTGGCAATTCAGGATTTACAAATGGTGACTATGCTGAATATTTTAATGGGACATCAGCTGCTTGCCCAATAGCAGCTGGTGTAATGGCTCTTATGCTTTCGGAAAATTCTAGTTTGACCTATAATGATGCAAGATTTATTTTAGAATCGACTTGTGAAAAGGTTGGAGGATATGTCTACAATTCAAATGTCTTCGGTCAACCCAATGGTACTTGGTCATCTAATTTGGGATATGGTAGAATTAATGCTTATCACGCACTTTTAGCAGCTAGTTGTAATAATCATCCATCAAATGATAACTGTAATGGTGCAATTCAAGTTTCGGATAATACAGCATGCTCCTTTATTACTGGTTCTGTAGATTGTGCAACTAATGATGGATTTCCAACCCTTCCATCTTGTAATGGGTCAAGTGCTACCCAACTTGGTGTCTTTTATTACTTCATTGCACAATCAAATAATGCAACTATTCAAGTAAATCCTATTACAACTACAAGCAGTGGTCTTGATGCCATTATTGTACTATATTCTGGAACAAATTGTTTTTCTCTTAATGAGTTTTCTGGCGGTTGTATTGATAATTATTCTGAAGGTCAATCAGAGACGCTTGTTGTAAATGGTTTGACGCCTGGGCAATCATATTGGATCAGAATTTATGATTATGGTGCTTCTCAACCTCCAATTGGTTCTGGAGGATTTCAACTTTGCGTTACTCACACAATGAGCTGTTCTTCTCCGATTATAGTTTTAAATCCAGCAAGTGTGCAGGTGACTGCTCCAGGAGGAACAAGTTTTACAGTTACAGCAAATGGAGGTGTTTTACCTTATTCTTACCAATGGCAATATGATTCAGGGATTGGTTGGATAAATGTCCCGAACAGTTCGCCTTATTCTGGGGTAAACTCCAACATTTTAAATATAAGTGCAACATCATTAGCAATGAGCAACAATCAATATCAATGCGTTGTTTCAAGTGCTAGTCCATGCTCATCAAACAAATCAACAAGCAGTGCAGCAATACTCACTGTAAGTGCGAGTTGTTCTTCGCCGATTATAAATTTAAATCCAACAAGTGTGCAGGTGACTGCTCCAGGAGGAACAAGTTTTACAGTTACAGCAAATGGAGGTGTTTTACCTTATTCTTACCAATGGCAATATGATTCAGGGATTGGTTGGATAAATGTCCCGAACAGTTCGCCTTATTCTGGGGTAAACTCAACATTTTAAATATAAGTGCAACATCATTAGCAATGAGCAACAATCAATATCAATGCGTTGTTTCAAGTGCTGGTCCATGCTCATCAAACAAATCAACAAGCAGTGCAGCAATACTCACTGTTAGTGCAAGTTGTTCTTCACCGATTATAAATTTAAATCCAACAAGTGTGCAGGTGACTGCTCCAGGAGGAACAAGTTTTACAGTTACAGCAAATGGAGGTGTTTTACCTTATTCTTACCAATGGCAATATGACACAGGGAGTGGTTGGATAAATGTCCCCAATAGTGCACCTTATTCTGGGGTAAACTCCAATATTTTAAATATAAGTGCAACAGCATTAGCAATGACCAACAATCAATATCAGTGCATTGTTTCAAGCGCTAGTCCTTGCTCATCAAGCAAATCAATAAGTAGTATAGCAATACTTACTGTTAGTGCAAGTTGTTCTGCGCCGATTATAAATTTAAATCCAACAAGTGTGCAGGTGACTGCTCCAGGAGGAACAAGTTTTACAGTTACAGCAAATGGAGGTGTTTTACCTTATTCTTACCAATGGCAATATGATACAGGGAGTGGTTGGATAAATGTCCCGAACAGTTCGCCTTATTCTGGGGTAAACTCCAACATTTTAAATATAAGTTCAACATCATTAGCAATGAGCAACAATCAATATCAATGCGTTGTTTCAAGTGCTAGTCCATGCTCATCAAACAAATCAACAAGCAGTGCAGCAATACTCACTGTTAGTGCAAGTTGTTCTTCACCGATTATAAATTTAAATCCAACAAGTGTGCAGGTGACTGTTCCAGGAGGAGCAAGTTTTACAGTTACAGCAAATGGAGGTGTTTTGCCTTATTCCTACCAATGGCAATATAATACAGGGAGTGGTTGGATAAATGTCCCGAACAGTGCGCCTTATTCTGGCGTAAACTCCAACATTTTAAATATAAGTGCAACAACATTAGCAATGAGCAACAATCAATATCAATGCATTGTTTCAAGTGCTAGTCCATGCTCATCAAACAAATCAACAAGCAGTGCAACAATACTCACTGTTAGTGCAAGTTGTTCTTCACCGATTATAAATTTAAATCCAACAAGTGTGCAGGTGACTGCTCCAGGAGGAACAAGTTTTACAGTTACAGCAAATGGAGGTGTTTTACCTTATTCTTACCAATGGCAATATGACACAGGGAGTGGTTGGATAAATGTCCCCAATAGTGCACCTTTTTCTGGTATTAATTCTTCTATGCTTAATATCAATAATACAACTTTATCTATGTCCGGATATCAATTTAAATGTATTATTTCAAGCTCTAGTCCTTGCAATGCGTATAATGCAATAAGTAATGCTGCTTCATTAAATGTTAATTCACCTATTAATGATATTGTGATGTCAAATTCAGGAACTTACACAGTTTGTTCTGCAAATTTTTATGATGGAGGCGGAATTATTAATGATTATCCTGATAACCAATATTCCGTTGTAACAATATATCCTTCAACAATTGGAGCGAAGGTAAGTGTGACATTCAATTCATTTAATACAGAAACACATTATCATGACTTATCGAATTATAGTCAAATAGATGATGATATTTTATATGTCTATAATGGTAATAGTACATCTTCTGTTCAAGTTGGTGCGTTGCAAGGCCAAGCAGGTTATGGAACAATAACATCCAGTGCAGCTGACGGAAGTTTGACTTTTAAATTTGTTTCACACTCCCCATATTATACTGCAACCAGTGGAACAAGATCAGGATGGTCCGCAACGTTAGCATGCAATTACACCCCTACTGATATTTCAATGATAGCTTCCGGATCATTTACAACATGTGGTGGTAACTTTTATGATAGTGGAGGACCTTTGGGTGATTACATGGACAATCAAAGCACAATCATGCCTTCAGGTGGTACTATTGTAACAATATATCCTTCAACAGTTGGAGCGAAGGTAAGTGTGACATTCAATTCATTTAATACAGAAACACATTATCATGACTTATCAAATTACAGTCAAATAGATGATGATATTTTATATGTCTATAATGGTAATAGTACATCTTCTGTTCAAGTTGGTGCGTTGCAAGGCCAAGCAGGTTATGGAACAATAACATCCAGTGCAGCTGACGGAAGTTTGACTTTTAAATTTGTTTCACACTCCCATATTATACTGCAACCAGTGGAACAAGATCAGGATGGTCCGCAACGTTAGCATGCAATTACACCCCTACTGATATTTCAATGATAGCTTCCGGATCATTTACAACATGTGGTGGTAACTTTTTATGATAGTGGAGGACCTTTGGGTGATTACATGGACAATCAAAGCACAATCATGCCTTCAGGTGGTTCTATTGTAACAATATATCCTTCAACAGTTGGAGCGAAGGTAAGTGTGACATTCAATTCATTTAATACAGAAACACATTATCATGACTTATCGAATTACAGTCAAATAGATGATGATATTTTATATGTCTATAATGGTAATAGTACATCTTCTGTTCAAGTTGGTGCGTTGCAAGGCCAAGCAGGTTATGGAACAATAACATCCAGTGCAGCTGACGGAAGTTTGACTTTTAAATTTGTTTCACACTCCCCATATTATACTGCAACCAGTGGAACAAGATCAGGATGGTCCGCAACGTTAGCATGCAATTACACCCCTACTGATATTTCAATGATAGCTTCCGGATCATTTACAACATGTGGTGGTAACTTTTATGATAGTGGAGGACCTTTGGGTGATTACATGGACAATCAAAGCACAATCATGCCTTCAGGTGGTACTATTGTAACAATATATCCTTCAACAGTTGGAGCGAAGGTAAGTGTGACATTCAATTCATTTAATACAGAAACACATTATCATGACTTATCGAATTACAGTCAAATAGATGATGATATTTTATATGTCTATAATGGTAATAGTACATCTTCTGTTCAAGTTGGTGCGTTGCAAGGCCAAGCAGGTTATGGAACAATAACATCCAGTGCAGCTGACGGAAGTTTGACTTTTAAATTTGTTTCACACTCCCCATATTATACTGCAACCAGTGGAACAAGATCAGGATGGTCCGCAACGTTAGCATGCAATTACACCCCTACTGATATTTCAATGATAGCTTCCGGATCATTTACAACATGTGGTGGTAACTTTTATGATAGTGGAGGACCTTTGGGTGATTACATGGACAATCAAAGCACAATCATACCTTCAGGTGGTACCATTATAACTTTTTATCCTGATTATTCAAATAAAAAAATAGATGTAGCATTTAGTTCTTTAAGCACTCAAACCCAATATCATGATTTCAACAATTATAGTCAAATAGACGATGATAAACTATATATATATAACGGGTCTAGTATAGCTTCTCCAATTATTGCTACTTTAAGTGGTGTTTTGAATCCTGGGTCATTTACCTCAACCGCAGTTGATGGAAGTATGACTTTCAAATTTGTTTCTTATGCACCTTTCAACACTGCTCCTATTGGATTAAGGGCTGGATGGTCAGCATTTATTTCTTGTTCACCTATTTCTACAAATGACATTATAAAGGATAATCCTAAAATACAAATATTTCCCAATCCAGTTAATGAATTTATAAATTTATCTTGTGTAAATCTGCCCGAAGAAAACTACAAAATAATCTTAACTGATTTATTAGGCAGGAAATTGTATGAGGTTAAAAGCCAGTCAATTAATGGAAGTTTTGACATTCAAATAAACATTGGGGATTTTTCAAAAGGCATTTATTTTCTATCAGTTAGCTCAACAAATACAAAATTAAAAACGGTAAAAATTCAAAAATGAATTTGATAGGAAGTTTTTTTTGAATTGCAATTTATAATCATTGGCTTATTCAATCTAATTTTTCGCAATTATTTTTTATTGATACTCGCGAATTATCTAGATTTCTAAGTTGAAAAAAAATCGCATATTATTAAAGTGAATAGTTATAGTTTTAAATTATAATAAATTATTAATATCAGATATAAAAAAGCTATGATTGTTAGTTAATCTGTTGAAAGTAAATCTATCGAAAACTATTAGTCTTTCGGAATGCAATTTTGGAATATAAAAAATTATAAAGAACGATTTATTCTAGTTTAATTTTATCATAACTGAAAAGTTAAAATGAAAAAATCTCAATTTGAAGCTTCTACAAGTGTTTATCTTTTTGACTTATTATACTTTCCTTGTTATACAGTGATGTGATGGCTTTTTTATTGGAGTAATATTGTATTTTTTCTTGAAGTGGTTTGACTAATTGTAGCAAATATAGGTGAAAACCAAAGTAGACAAAATCTTCAAACCCTAACCCCAATAATACAAACATCATCCACCTGTTCATTAGCACCACGCCAGCTTTCAAATGTTGTGTAAATGGCTTCACGTTGTTGTTCCATTGTTAGCTGGTGAATGGAAACAAGTAATTCTTTAAAACCTTTACGTTGAAATTTACGACTTTCAGTTCCGCCAAATTGATCAGCATATCCATCTGTAAAAAGATATAAAGTATCTCCCTTTTCTAATTGAATGGTATGATTTGTAAAGGAAGTTCTATCATATGATTTTCCAACCGGTTGCTTGTTGGGTTTGTATTCATTGAGTGTTCCATTCGGTTTAATAATCCACAATGCATTATTTGCTCCTGCCCATTGCAATTGTCCGCTTTCTATATTTAATGCGCAAAGCGAAGCATCCATTCCATCTTTTACTTCATCGTCATCATCCGCATTTTTATTGAAATCTTCAATTACCATTTCTGAAACTTTGTCTAATATTTCAGCAGGAGTTCTTTTTTCAAATTCCTTGAGTGCTTTATTCAAAGCATTGTGACAAACCACACTTACCATAGCACCTGGAACGCCATGGCCGGTGCAGTCACAAGCAGCAAAATAAACTATGGATTCATCCGCAATACTCTCCATCCAATAAAAATCACCTGCTACAATGTCTTTGGGCAAATAAAGAATAAAGGAATCTTCTAAATATTTTTTTACAACACGAACTGATGGTAGGATAGTGGCTTGAATTCGTTTGGCGTATGAGATGCTGTCCAAAATTTCTTTGTTTTTTATTTCGACTAATTCCTTTTGTTGTGAGATAACTGAATTTTTTTCTAGCAATTCGGTATTGTTTCTTTGTTTTATTTGTCGGCTTCGATAAAGCAATAGTGAAATAATTAATACAAAAATAAAGCCTCCTAAAATGCTGTTTCTGATCTGTCTTTGTTTTTCAGATTCTTTGGTTATTAGAATATCTTTCCTTTCTTGCTCAGCTTTAGTTGCCGATTCCTTTTTGTCAAAGTCATATTGCATTTGTGATTGCACAATTTTCTTTGTGCGTTCTTCATTGTAAAGGCTATCTTTATATATAGTAAAGAGTTTATAGTTTTTTAATGAATTCTCAAAATTATTAGTAATGCTATCTAGTTTAGATAAATTTTCGTAACCATCTTTTAATGATACATAACTATTAATTTCTCTCGCAATCGAAATACTTTGGTAAAAGGAATTATAGGCTTCCTTATATTTCTTTAATTTAGTATAAACAGTGCCAATATCATTATATGAAATTGCGCAGGCATCCCGGTCTTCAATTTCATTCTGAATTTTTAAGCCTTTTAAATAAAAGTCAAGAGCATTTACATAATCCAATTTGATTAGATATATGTTTCCGATATTACTTAATGATTTGGAAATACCGCTCTTATCACCAATTCTTTCTTTGATTTGCACAGAATTATTATAGTATTCAAGTGCTTTGGAATAATTACCTTGATGAAAATAGACACTACCAATATCATTTAAACTACCTGCAATTTTATTTTTTCATCTAATTGTTTACTTATTATTAAAGACTTCTCATGATACTTGATGGCCATTGAGTAATTAGCAATGTCATCATAAATAACTCCAATATTATTTGCCGATTTAGCAATTCCACTTTTATCATTAATTTCTTCCTGAATCCTCAAAGCTTTTAAATTATAAAACAAAGCTTTGGGATAATTTCCTTGTATTCGATTCATTAATCCAATGTTATTTAATGTAATTCCAACCCCTCTTTTATCCTTTAGCTCAATCATGGTTTTATAACATTGAGAATAATAATTCATAGCTTCTGAGTAATATCCCATTTCGTTATAAATAAGTCCGATATTATTTGAAGAAGCGGCTATGCCATGCTTATCATTAATTTCCTTTCTGATTTTTAATGACTTCAAATGGAAATTTAATGACAAGGGATAATTACCTTGGTTAAAATTAATTATACCAATATTGTTAAGTGAATTTGCAATGCCAAGTTTATATCCAAGTTCTTTAGAAAGAAGTAAAGCCTTCTCCGCACATTTTCTACCACTGTCATTATTCCCTGAATTAATAAACTTTCGACTATATTTATTTAATTCATTTATTACCGATGTATCGACATTATTAATTACTCTATTTGAATTAAGAGGTATTTCTTCTGAATGTAAATTTATTGGGAGAATGAAAGAATAAACTAAAATCAAAAAAAAAATAAATTTGCTCACGGCTCAATATTAGAATTCAAAATGGATTTAGTAATCATTCAGTTATAACAAGCTTTTGAAAATATTGAATTTTAGCATCATTAACTCTTATAAAGTAAACACCTGGAGGTATTTTTGTAGCAATACTAAAAGTGCAATCATTTGATTTTAAAATATTATTTGAAAAGAAAACTTCCTTTCCTAGAGAATTTATTATTGCAACTTTCACATTCCCACATTTTTCTGAATTTAATTGAAAGAAAATTTCACCTTTACTAGGATTTGGAAAAAATATGGGCTGATTATTTGTTTCAATTTCTGCACTAGATAAGGTAGTACAAATTACACCTATATTAAGAGATTTTGATAAACTAAAATAATCTGGGAGAGGCATCGATGTCCCAGGTGAACCAGTATGAGTTGTCTTTTTAAGAATGCTTGTTACCAATGTACTGTCAATTGTTAACGGAGTACTTTCATTGCAAGAACTATTGCCACTTCCATCAACTTTAATAAGGTATATTTTATAAGAATTATTGAAAAAACCGGTACCTGTAATCATATACCCTCCATCAGTTGTTTTCTTTAGTGATTTTCCTTCGTCATCTCCGGTGCCGCCATAAGTTTTGCTCCATTCTAAATTTCCAATGGAATCAGTTTTAATTAAATAAACATCACTTCCGCCCAAGCCGAAACTAAGGGTTTTACCTACTATTATAAAGCCAGAATCGCTAGTTTCTTCAACATAGTATCCAAAATCATCAAGTGTTCCGCCAAATGATTTTTCCCAAATTTTGTTCCCTGCGGAGTCAATTTTTAATAAGTATAAGTCTTTCTGAGTGGTATTTGTAGTTCCTGTCACAATAAAACCACCATCAGAGGTTTTATTAATAAAATTTCCTTCATTACATCCTGTTAGCACTTTCCCCCATATTACATTATTTAATGAATCAATTTTATAAATACTCGCATTGATTCCATCATTTGATAATATGATTATACCACTGTCCGGAGTTTCCTTTAATGAAGAACCATAGTAATAAGGAGCAAAAACCAAAGAATCCTCTATAGTAATTTTAGAAGGATTAATCATTGAGCTAAGCGGATTAAATAAAGCTGTCCTCAAAGGCCCCCCAAGCATTCCCCCGATCATTCCCATCGCCATTCCAACTAAAGCAATTCCACCATTTTTTTTAATAATTATTTCATTTGCAGTTCCATTGACTCCAAACATTTCACTCCAACCTAGTAAATTTCCAACAGAATCGATTTCATTTAAATAGTGCTTTGAATTTTGACCAATACAAGGAGATCCTGTAAAAATATAATTTCCGTTATTTAACTGGCTTACAGTATATGCTTTGCTTCCATACCAGCATGTTCCATAGTATTTTCCTGTCCAAATGGTATCACCAATTGAATTTGTTTTAATCAATATTGCAAATGAATATGATCCTGAAGTTGAATATCCTGAAATGATAAAGCCATTATCGTTAGTTTTCTCAATACAGGTGCCGTAGCAATTTCCTTGACTATTAAATATCTTTTGAAAACTTTGCTGACAGAAAGTAAGATGTGATTTAAATAACAAAATAAATAATAAGCATAATTTTCTATTCATGTCAATAAATATTTTACTCGAATGGGTGCTAAACAAATATAATAAATAAAAATTTTTATTGGTTTATTCATTATAAAATGATCAAATTTCTCATAATATTAAATCAAGTCAAAAGCCATGAAGCTGAACTAATAATCCCTCGAAATTTTCGGAAATTATGTTACTTATTTTATTCATTAAATGTATCAGCAATACCATCAGAAAACAAATAAGATGCATCTTCTTCTACTAAATATTTTTCATGTGATATAAATTGGGCATCTTTTTTTGCAATAAGTTTCATATTATCTATTTATATCTATTTAAATATATAAAAAGGTAAAATACAAACCGCTTGATATTAACCATAATTAATTTGGGGTAGAATATTTCACTTGCTAAATCAAATAATAACAATCTCGGGAATTCTCAGGATTTCCCAAGAATTCCCGGAAAATCATATATAAAGGGAATATTTAAATTAATTACTGGCAATTATTATTAATATGAAATTAACTGCGCTGGAATATAAAATTGATATTTATTTTAGGGAGTAATAATATATGAGTGATACCCTCCAGATTTTATCAATCTGATATATAGTTCAAAATATATAGAGAATATCATGCTGCCTATATTATTTCATATTCAAATACTATATAAAATATGAAAACTAAATCTAACCCAACAATTGATTTCAAGGCAACAACAAGCGATTATTTTTTCGCCTTGTTGCACTTCCCCTGTTACACCAAATTATTAAAAGCGGATAATGAGCCATATAAGGATTTATTGAGATGGTTGATAAATTATAAACAAAACCATGAGGAAGAGGAGCGGTTTTCTTCACTTGGTGAGGTAGCAAAGAAGTTAGGAATTAGTTATTCTTCTTTCAGCATGCAAATTAAAACAATTTATGAGGACATTATGGATTTGAATTTCGATCGTCCGGAACTATTTTCCTTACCAAACCAACAACTGTATTCGTTGTCATTTGAATATTGGGGAAATAGCTGCTATTTTAACATGGGTTTGGATGTCATGCCAAAATTCGGAGAAAGTTTCTCCTTTTCATTCGTAAAACCGAAATGTGATTGTAACATGTTTTATGTAGATAAAATATACCATGAGATTCAAAATGGGAAACAAGAAGTTACAATCTCACTAATCTCAAGAGAGCCAAATCATTATTTAAATCTATTAAAAGATAAGGCTTACCTGAATCATGAAATTTCACTCATGGAGTATTGTTTTGACCAGGGGTATAAACTTGAAGAGAAGCTTCTTAGACTTTATAAAAATCTATAAGGTTATTAAGGATTTTTATCTTTTCGAATAGTGACTTGTTTTAATGGTTTGTTTAAACCATGTTTAAACCAGAGAATTTGAAGCTTGTGAAACCCTTGTGATCCCGGCGCGATTCGAACGCGCGACCTACTGCTTAGAAGGAACTGGTCAGTCCTTTATTGTTATTTATTGATTTTTATATTTTATTGTAATTCAATAAATTAACTGCTTTACATTTATTGCTACTTATTGTATTTTATTGATTATTGGCATAAAAGTTGTACCTATGTTGTACCCAATTATTAAACTATGGCATCAATTAAAATCCTACTCCGTACTGCAAAACAAAAGAAAAATGGTGAATCTCCAATTGTTCTCCGGACAATAAAAGATAAAAAAGCATCTTTCTCCTTTACTGGTTATTACTGCAAACCAGAATTTTGGGATGCTAAAAATGAGCAGCCCAATAAAAAGCACCCCAATCAGTTTGAGCTGCGATTCTATCTGACTAAATTGAAAAATGATGCAGAGAAGGCGGTTTTAGGTCTTGAAAGTAAAGATACCGGCTACTCTGCAAATCAGCTAAAAAAGGTTATCAAGGGATCTTCTAAAAAAATTACAGTTTTTCAATTCATTGATGAGATCACAGCAGGGCTTGAAAGCATAAACAGAATCGGCAATGCCAATGCCTATAAAGACTGTAAAAGAGCTTTGTCTAAATATAGAAATGGGCAGGATTTAAGCTTCCGGGATATTGATGAATCATTTTTAAAAAAATATGAAGGGAGCTTTTTATCAAGAGGTGTAAGTACAAATTCAATTAGCGTTTATATGCGAACCCTGAGAGCGGTTTTTAATCAAGCAATTCAAGAGGGATATTGCGATAAGCAATACTATCCTTTTAACGAATATAAAATTTCGAAATTGGATACAACAACTATTAAAAGAGCTCTTACCAAGGAGCAAATGAATAAAATAATTGCTCTCAAAATTAAAGCTGGAACTCATGAATACGATTCGAAGAACTATTTTCTTTTCAGCTTTTACACCAGGGGAATGAATTTTACGGATATGGCTAAACTTAAATGGTCGGATATAAAGAAGGAAAGACTGATTTATACTCGTTCAAAAACAAGGAAGAATTTTGACTTAGAGGTCTTAGCTCCCGCAATTAAAATTCTTAATTATTACAAACCATTTACCGGTGCTAGTGTTGAGAATTACGTTTTCCCAATTCTCAGTAATGAAAAGCACATCACTGCGACACAAATTGACAATAGAATTGAAAAATTGAATAAGGCAACGAATAAGGATTTAAAGGTAATTGCCACCAATGCTAAAATTGATTTTAACCTTACAACCTATGTAGCAAGACATTCATTTGCAACAATTCTTAAGCGCAATGGACAATCTACCTCAATTATCAGCGAGCTATTGGGACACGACAGTGAGAAGACAACACAAATCTATTTAGATAGCTTTGGAAATAAGGAATTGGATAAGGCAAGTCGAAATATTCTTATATAATTTTCAAAAGAGAAAGCTTGGTTCTTATTCTCTTATCAGCTCTAGAATGAATTTTTCACCCCAGGTAGAACTTTCTGCGTAAAGTGTATGATAATTGTTTTTGGCATCTATATATTACTTGACACCAAGCCAAAAACGCTATAATTCAATAATAACGTAGCTTTTAAGTATCTTAAATGCAGCGTTTGAAAACACTCCAAAAATTCCCTATTGTATTGCTGTGAACTTCGCCTCTCACATATTCACCTGTACTCTGGTTAACGGCTTCGTGCGTGAACTTTTATAGGCAAAAAATTACTTTATCATCTCTGACTTAATTTTTAATAAATAGCGTTTCGCTTCCTGTGCTGTCCGGTCATCCACAATATAATTATTGTATCGTGTAGTCATGCAATTGTCATGCAACCATCGGTATTGAGCATTAATTGGCCTAAAATGCTGATCCACTAATCTGATTGTTGCAGCATGTTTTGATAGGGTTCTAGAAGGAGATTTCATTACAGAATTAAAATAATCTTCAAAGCACTGATAGGTTACACTTCCCTCTTTTCTAGGAAACAATTCATTATGAACGTAATGCAGGGCAGAATAAAAGGCAGCGGTAACTACCCAATCATTAAATTTTTTGGATTGCAGAAGGAACTCACATAATTCTTCATTATGAATTGCGTGTGCCTTCTTCAACTTTTTTTGGTGGTTTGGAATTATATTTTAATCTAAATCCATCTGCATTAATACTGCCTGTGTTTATTTTGTCTCCCGCACTTAATATAGATATTTGAAAACGAAATAAATCATTTTCTTCTTTTACTTCCAAGTCAGAAATATAATTATATACAGAAGTAACTTTAGATGATGTAAAATCCTTGCGAGGAACAATAACCAATAGATTAAAGGTTGACCATGAATTAACTTTTAGGAAAACATCTGTAACGGGAATCTTTTTGGATTTTAAAAAAGTAATTAATTCAGAAGTATTTGTACTTAATTTTTTTAAATTAGTACTAAACTTTTCTTGAATAAGCTTTTCTTTTTGTCCAATTCCATCACTTTTCCCCTTAATATAGGCATCAATTACAAAATCACTTGTAAATAAGCCGTCTTTTGGTGAGGATGAACCCCAATTAGAAGTAGCAGATATTTTAGTAAGTGTTGGCATTGAAGTAGATATGTTCTAATTAAAAAAACAAATATATAATTTAATTCGTTTCTCTAGTTCTAGTTTTAACTTTAATTCTATAAGTTAGGTTACATAGAACATCAATAACTTGATCTTGTTCTAAATATTGTCTAAAATTAGTTCTTGTATAAGGTCTATTTGTTACACAATTACCTTATTTATTTACAACATGCGGTTAATATTGTTTATTTATTCGAAGATCTGCTTTTTCTTGATATTAAAGTTACTTTACTAAGAAATCTTAAAAAGAAAGTTTTTATGAACGTACAAGTTCTTAATAAAACTTATCTCTTATACCTCCAGCAAGTTTCCAAAGCTTCCATCAACTCCTTCCTCTTGAACCTTATTCGTGTACTAATTCTATAGTATTTTACTTTCCCATCAATTCGCCAAAAATGAAGAGTTACAAGAGAAATTCCTAGAATTTTACACGCTTCTTTTGAATCTATTAATTCCTCTTCTTCAGATACAGCTGGTTTATAATTTTGCAATTCTAGTCTTACATTTTCTCTTATCATTGTAATAAGTTCATCAATAGGTATAGAGTAGAGTACGATGCTTTGCTTTTCCATTTGCTTCAATATTTGAATTAAAAATAATTATTGAATAAAAATCAGATTTGAGGTTTAAGAATTATTGATTTAAATTTTAAAGATATGCATTACCCTGATAAAAACAGGAGTAAGTTTGGTGGTTTGGTACTTCTTCCTATGGATAAGAACAGGAGCTTGAATGATTTGACTTACGATAGAAAATTACCCATTTACTTCGGTGAAAATCTTTTGGCATAATCTCTAAATTCGGATTGTTATAAAAACAATCATCAGTTTAAACGATTTTTTGAAGTAGAAAGCCTGAATTTTAAGCCATTAGAGAATCTAAATGTACCATTAAGTCGAAGAAAAATTTTGAAAATAAAAATTCATTTAGTAATTTTGAAATATAAAGACATTAAAGATTCCACTTATGGAAGGATGGTTAGCGGTCTATTACGGTTGTCTTATAAACAACTGAACGTTTCGATGTTCCGGGGGTTCGAATCCCTCTCCTATTAGAAAAGCCCTTAGTTTGAACTAAGGGCTTTTCGATTTTTTATAATTTCTGTAGTTTAATCGTATACTGTCACCAATTAATCAGCAATTTTAAAAGCCTTCATAAATCCATCGTAGTCATAAAAAATATCCTGTCCTTCCCACCCGATTTGAACTAGGACATTATGGGTATCAATGTCAGAATTCTTATCCTTCAAATTATGAATTAAGTAAAAATTGCTTATCTTTCTAAAGCCTTTATTTGGTGGTCTGTATGATAAATCCGCACCAAAATATTTAGATTTAATCTCGTCAAATTTTTTCAGCTTCTTCCTTGTTCATCGGGATTTTTAATTTTATTTAAAAGTATTAAAAATTATCTTTGCTGCAACACGTATATAGTTACCAAAAATAGATTAGAAGCTTCAATAATTCTTAGTATTACAATAGTATTCTACTAATTCTTGCAGAATGAGTTAAATTCCCTTGACTGGTCACTATCTCAATTTTTTCATTGATTCGCGGTCGCAGTATCTGGTATAACCTTGCTTCAACATGAAATTTAGTCTCTTCCCTGACTATGCAGACAAATGGCTTTTTTTATTTAAAGCGTATCTCAATATTAACATACTTTTCGGAGCGTATTGCTTTTAAAATAGTTATCTCAGAATTGCTAAGAACAGACAAATCATCTTTTGAAAGCTGTTCCATTTATAGCACGGGCGAATTATCAGCAGTGCGATTGGCTTTTGAATCCTCTTTTTCATTCATCATAATGAGAAGGTTTTTGTGTTTAATTATTATCCATCATCTAGGTAGAAATACTGATTGACAATTTGATTTATTTTACTTTGGTTTACCCCAAAAAATAAAAGGCTTTTTCGGTATTTGAGACTTTCAAGTAAAATACTATCTTAGGCTTCCTAAATATTCTACCTATGCTTCCTTCTTGGGCCAACTCCCTTTAAGAAAATGCCTAGCTGAATAGAATACTAATAAAACTTTAGAAGATATAACTAATTAATGGCAAAATCAAAAAAAGAACTTGTTGAGGAACCCTTAGAAAAGAAACTCTGGAAAGCGGCCGACAAGCTCCGTAAGAACATGGATGCGGCCGAATACAAGCATGTGGTGTTGGGTTTAATTTTCCTTAAATATATTTCGGATGCCTTTGAAGAATTATTTCAGCAACTCACTTCCCAAATTATTGAAGGAGCTGACCCCGAAGACAAAAATGAATATACAGCCGAAAAAGTTTTTTATGTTCCAGCATCTTCAAGGTGGAAATGGATACAAGGTAGGGCAACCCTGCCAACCATTGGCAAGGATGTGGATGATGCAATGGATGCTATTGAAAAAGATAATCCTTCATTGAAAGGTGTGCTGCCAAAAGTTTTTGCTCAGGAAAAACTAGATAAAGCAAGCTTAGGTGGATTAGTAAATTTAGTGGGTACCGCAACACTTGGAACAAAGGAAGCCCAAAGCAAAGATTTATTGGGTAGAGTATTTGAATATTTTCTTGGTGAGTTTGCTTTGGCCGAAGGAAAAAAGGGCGGACAGTTTTATACTCCGGCAAGTGTTGTAAAATTATTGGTTGAAATGTTAGAGCCTTATGAAGGCAGAGTATTTGACCCATGTTGCGGAAGTGGTGGAATGTTTGTTCAATCTGAAAAATTCATAAAGCATCACCAAGACCATTACAAAAAAAATAACGGAAAAAAGTTATCACTCAACCCTGCCGACCATATTTCTATTTATGGACAGGAGAGCAATCAAACTACATGGCGCTTGGCAAAAATGAATCTTGCCATACGAGGAATTGACAGCAGCAATGTGAGGTGGAACAACGAAGGAAGTTTTTTGAATGATGCACATAAAGACTTGAAAGCCGATTACATTATTGCCAACCCACCATTCAACGACAGTGACTGGAGTGGTGAACTCTTACAAAAAGATGCACGATGGGTTTATGGAGTACCACCCGCTGGAAATGCAAACTACGCATGGATTCAGCATTTCCTTTTTCATACAGCCGCAAATGGAAAAGCAGGATTTGTTTTAGCAAAAGGCTCGCTGACTACCAAAACAAGTAATGAAGGAGAAATAAGAAAAGCATTAATTGAAAATGATTTGGTGGATTGCATTGTAAATCTTCCTTCAAAATTATTTCTCAACACTGGTATTCCAGCATGTCTTTGGTTTTTAAATCGCAGCAAGCAGAAAAGAAAAAAAGAAATCCTTTTTATTGATGCCCGTAATCTTGGCTTTTTAAAAACAAGAAAAAATCTTGAATTTACAGATGATGATATTGCCAAAGTAGCAAGCATTTATAATGTTTGGAAACTTAGCAATAAAACTTATGAAGATGTTCAGGGATTTTGCAAGAGTGTTAGCATTAAAGAAGTAATTGAATTAAACTATACCGTCACACCAGGAAGATTTGTTGGCTTACCCGATGATGAAGATGATTTTAATTTTGAAGAAAGATTCTCCTCATTAAATATAGAATTAGAAAAGCAAATTGCCGAAGAGGATAATCTGAATAAGCGGATAAAGAACAATATTTCTAAAATCAAAACAGCAACATTCGTATGATGGAATGGAAAGAAATATGTCTAGAAGATGTTTGTTTGAAGATTACCGATGGCTCTCATTTGAGTCCTAAAGAATTTAAGGGTGGCTTTCCAATGTTTTCAGTTAAAGACATGCAAGAATTTGGTTTTGATTATTCAAATTGTAAAACGATTTCTGAAATCGATTTTAACTTTCTGATTGGTCAAGGTTGTAAACCAGAAATTGATGATATTCTAATTGCAAAGGATGGTTCAGTATTAAAGCATGTATTTCGAGTCAATCAAAAACCTGATTATGTTCTATTGTCATCAATAGCTATTTTAAGACCTAAAAAAGAACTAGTTAATCCTGACTTTGTTGTTTACTCCATTAAAAATCCTAGAATAAACAGTTATATAATTTCAAATTTTGTTTCTGGAACAGGAGTTCCAAGAATTGTTTTAAAGGATTTTAAAAAGGTGGAAATTTTAATTCCTCACATTAAAGAACAAAATATTATTTCTGAAATTCTTAGCAGCTTAGATGATAAAATTGATTTACTAAACCGTCAAAACAAAACGATTGAGAAATTATCCGAAACTCTTTTCAGGCAGTGGTTCGTTGAAGAAGCAGAAGAACAATCAGAGCAACAATTATTATTAGGCAATTTAATTGAGAGTGTTTCACTCACTCACAAATTTCCATCTGAAAAAATAGTTTTTCTAAATACATCTGATATAGAGTTGGGCGAAGTATTAGTTCACGAGCCTGTTGACGTAAAATCTTTGCCCGGTCAAGCAAAGAAGTCAATTAAAAAGAATGATATTTTATTTAGCGAAATCAGACCTGCAAATGGAAGATATGCTTTCGTAGATTTTGATTCAGAAAATTATGTTGTATCAACTAAGCTTATGGTTCTTCGTTCTAAAAATGTTTTGAGCCAAGCATTCATTTATTTCTATTTGATAAATTCTCAAACTATTGAGTGGCTGCAATTATTGGCCGAGTCAAGATCTGGAACATTTCCTCAAATAACTTTTGACCAATTAAGAGATTTAAAGGTTAATGTCCCGTCAGATTCTATCTTAAAAGAGACAATCAATTGGTGTGAAACGGCCATTGAAAAAATAAAGTCAAACACTAAACAAATCACGACTCTTACAAAACTACGTGATACACTTTTGCCAAAGTTGATGAATGGTGAGGTGAGAATAAATAATTAACCCATTCAGAGATGACTCCAATTTGTCCAGTTATTAAATGGTATGAACAGACTGTTTGGAATTACTTGTCAGATGTTTTCAAATATGGACTAAAGGGATCCGAATTAGGCTTTACTAATGACTTAATATATAGAATAGTTCAATTTACAATGGAAGACCTGCAAATTGTGAGGTTTACGCATTCAATGAGGATGTGAATGAATCAATAAGAGGCGCAGACATTGATTTATTTATCGAAGACAATGGAACTGGGCGTTACCATTTTTTTATGCTCCAGGCAAAAATTATGAACTATGAGGGAAAATATAAGGATATTAAAAATTGGTCAGTTAATGCACAATTTTACAAGCTATTAAGAGCTTCAAATTCGGAAGGAGCCTTTCCCTTATATCTCCTTTACAATGGAGGCAGCGTAAACAGCAATTTGGGCAATAGTCAGTTTGGATTATCAATTGTGGAAGCCACAGTAATAAGAAATATACGAGTTTCTCAAAGAAGAAATTGGAGAAATCCATTAATCACCTTTAATCAATTGCAAGCTTTCAATATGAAGCCCTTTCATGTTTTATTTTGCCAAATTCCTAAAGAATACAAGCTTCCTGAGACGATTGATGGAAACGCAATTTATAAAGGATACCCATACATTAATAAAGGAGAAGGCATAGAGAAAGAGGAAAGAAAATCGGAATTCGAAGAAAAAAAAGATAGTGATTCAATTATGATAATAAAAAGTAAAAATCTTGCACCTTTTAGAATCGTTTTAAAATCAGATTGAGAAAAATAAATTACTATTGAGAAAATGGAACAATGATATTTCAAGTAATTTTAATTGATGAAGAATAAAATCCAAATACCTCCTGAATGGTCGACATATTATAATACTCCCGCATACTTCATCACTTATTTTGGTGAAATATATTTCGGTACTATTTGGGAACTCTATGATTACCCTGACCGGTTTTTTATTGTACAAAACGATAAGATTAAAACCGTTAAAAATCTGAAACCGGAAGAAAAAACCTTAGAAAAATATCAGCAGTTAGGGCGGGAAATTTGCGATATTAATGTAATTAAATATGTTAAAACAGAGTCATTCGGTAAAGAAATAAAATTTAATAATCAGTCTTACTCTAGCGACCAAGAGTTTAAAAGAATGTTCGTTTTTGGAGCAGCTGCATCAAGCCATTGCGTATTTGGTGAAAGCGGAAAGACATTCAAGCAATCACCCCTAAACCCTCCATCAGGTATCGATATTTTTGATGAAAGGTATAGTTCCTTTATTAGTAAATATCCAGCAGCAAGAATTTCCACTCCGTTATTTGAATCAATGAATAAAGACATTGAGGAATGCCTTGAAGCTGAATGGCAGGATTACAAAACTTTTTACAACCCTCAAGTTGCTAATCGGCATATAAACCTCCAGTATTACATGCAAGATTTATTTACTGAAGTTTCAAAAGAAGTTACAACAAAACATTATCGAAATAATTTGTACAGCCTTTTAGTAAATAAATTACAAAAGCATGTTTCATCTAATTCTGCTGAAAGAATAGCTTTTGTGTCCTTCAATTACGATACTATTTTGGATGATTTTACTTCTCAAATATTTCAGGCTCATTATACAAATATGAACGATTACATAAATTGGAATGAGCGAAATGTATTGTTGTTTAAGCCACACGGTTCTTGCAATTGGGGTTGGAAGTTTAAATCAAAAATGTTACACAACAATACAAAAGAGACAATTGCTGATTCGTTGTATAATCAGAAAATTGAGCCCTATCAAATTTATTTTCAGATGTTAGGAGAATTAGATGAAATCATAGCTCAAAATTCATGGGGGCTTGAATGGGCAAATGATAAGAATAACAAAGGTCGCTTCACTATTAATAAAAATCTTCTTCAAATAATCCCTAAAATTAGCAATGATGTATTTCTTCCGGCTCTATTATTACCATACAGAGATAAGGACGAAATGGTTATGCCTTATGACCATTTTATGGCAATGGAGCATAGTATGCGTAATATTGAAGAACTTTATCTTATTGGATGGAAAGGAAACGAAGACCATTTTAATCGTTTATTACAAAGACACTCCAGCAAATTGAAAAAAATTATTATTATAAACCCTGAAGATAAAGTAGTGAATTATTATCTTTCAAAATACCTGGACTTATCAAAGATTAAAGTTGAAGTAGTAAAGGATTTTGAGATTTTTGTTATGAGTAAGTTGAATGAGTATTTGGATTAAAATTACATTTAATTAAGAAACTATAAATATGGAAGAACCATTTAAACCTCTTAGCCTATCAATTGGTGCATTATTTGGAAACAAAGATTCTTTGTATAAAATTCCTCAGTACCAACGCCCATATAAATGGGAAGATGAACAAGTTGAAAAACTGTGGGAAGATATTTTTGATGCTTTTGAAAATAAAGAAGACAATTATTTTTTGGGCTCTATAATTACTGCAAAACCAAGAGATAATGAAAAGTCCGCTTATGTAGATGTTGTTGACGGTCAGCAACGTCTTACAACATTAATGATTCTCTTTTGCGTAATCAGAGACCTTTATCCCAATATTAATGAAGGAAAAACAGAAGATAATCCATTTGCAGTTGACATGGACACAATTTCATCTTCCATTTCACTTTTTGGTAAATCAAAACGATTAAAACTATTTACTCACAGCCAACACCTGAGTGATTTTGAAAATATTATTGTTGATGGCAACACATCCGTTTTAACTAAACCATACAAATATCAAATAAGAACTGATGAGGAACCAAAATATAAATTCGTAAACACAGCCGTAATTTTCAAAGAAAAATTAATTGAGATTGGTAAAGAACAATCCGAAGAATTGATAAACTATTTATTCAATCAAGTAAAAATAATTCGGATTGAATGCAAGAATCGTGAGTTTGCAATAAAACTCTTTCAAGTATTAAACGACAGAGGAATGGATTTGACTGCAGCCGATTTAATCAAAAGTTATCTGCTTGAAAAACTTTATTCGAAGTATAAAGGAGACTCAGATACTTCCAAAGTCAAAGAAGAACAATTTATAGCAGATTGGCGAGACATGGAGCAAACAATTAAAGCTTGCGACATAAGCCTAAACGACTTGTTTATCATTTATGAGTATCACATCTTGGGTCAAAACCCGAAAAAATCTTTGTACGATGAATTGCAAGATGCGTTTGAATATACAGACCCAAATGAAGTAATTGCAGACATAAAAAAGTTCGCCAACACTTATTATACAATTATTTATGAAGGAAAAGACAAAGTAATTTATTCCTTTTGGTATATCCGGTGGAATATGTATTGGAAGAGTATTCTACTCACAGCTCTACACACCAATTATGAAGAGTTTGACCAATTGAAAAAGGAACTCAGGCGTTTTTATTACTTGTATTGGATAGCAGGAAAAACACTTTCTCAAATAAAGCAAACATCATTTAATTTAATTAAATGGGTAAAGGAGAAGAAAAAAATTGATGAAATAAAAACAGAACTCACTGACAAACTAAATAAAGAAAATATCCTCACGCTTGCGGTTTACAATTTAACCTCAGAGCAAATTGCATCAGAGGCATGGTGTAAACCATTATTACTAATGATGGAATACAACGCCACTGATAACAGTAAAACATCATTTATTGATTTAGACCAAGATTTGCATCTTGAACATATTTTACCTGTTAAGTACGAGAAATTTTCAGAGTGGAATCATATTACTAAAGATGTTTCTGCAAAATGGTTGAATAGTGCAGGTAATCTTACCCTGTTAGGTGGAGCAAAAAATATTGAAGCTAGCAACAATCCTTTTAAAGTGAAAATGGAAGTTTATAAAGGAAAAGGAAAGTACGATAACAAGGATGAAAAGATTACAGCTTTTGAAATCACTCAGCAAATTGTACAAGATTTCGAAGTAAAAAAATATACTCAGCAATGGAATCTTGATTCTATAACAGACAGATGGAAATGGTTTTTTAGTGAAGTCGGCGAGTTGCTTGAAATTGATGTTAAGGAAGCTATTAATAAACATGAACCTATTTTGGTATAAGAGCAATTGAAACTGGTTGTAATTTTTTTTGAGTAATAAAAGTTTGGAAAGATATAATTCATAATTAAAATGTCATTAACTGAAACCATTGTAAAAGAATACAAGAGCCTTCGTAAAGTGATTAATGCTGATGGCAAATATAGCTCTGAAGGCTTAAGAGACTTAGCAGTTACTTGTGTTTGCCTAGCAAATGCGCAAGGTGGAGTTATTGTGATTGGCATAGAAGATAAAGAAAAAGAACCCCCTAAAGGTCAGATTATAACAGATGAAATTTTAAATACAACAATAACTCGGTTACGTTCTTTATGTTTTAATGTTGGTCTAGCTGCAGGTGAAATTGAAACCCATAGTAATGGCAGCCATTATTTTGATATTGTTGTTCATCCATCTCTAAAATCAATTGCAACTTCTGCCGATGGTAAGATTTACATACGCATTGGCGATCAATGTCAGGCAGCTCGAAGTGAAGACATCCACCGTTTGGCTAATGAAAAGGATGCATTCCAATGGGAATTGCAACCTCGAGGAGTTATACTCAATCAGATTCCATCTGATAAACTAGAATGGTTTGCAGGAGAAATCAGAAAATCCAGAAGGGTGAAAGCTCCAATAAAAGAATTAACAGATTTAGAAATTGCGGAACATTATAATTTGTTTCATAAAAACCAGTTAACTAATCTTGGAGTATTATGGTTAGGCACACCAGCTCAAAGGAGTCGCTTGGTTTACCCACTTACTGTTCAGTATATTGTTTATGATGAACTTGAAAATAAAGTAAGAAAAATTGATTGGCATGACAATTTCCAAAACCCTAAAGACCTATTGTTGGATATAGAAAAACAATCTATTGAGTTAACTTACTTTGATGAGTTTCCTCAAGGTTTATTCCGAAAACAAATTAGGCATTATGATGAAAGAGTAATAAGGGAATTATTGCTAAATGCGATTGCTCACAAGAGTTATACGATATCTGGTGATATTTTTATTAAAGTATTTCAAGACCGTTTGGAGATTTCAAATCCGGGTGGTTTACCATTAGGCATCACGAAATTTAATATTTTACATTCAACAAGTCGCAGGAACCCCCATTTGATTAGGGTATTACATGACCTTGAATTGATGGAGGGTGAAGGAACTGGCTACAATCTTATCTATGAAATAACAAGCAGAGATGCAAAAGCATTTCCTGTTCCAATCTCAGATTTTAATTCTACCACCGTCACTCAATCTTCAAAAATTTTGGATGCAGAGGCCCTATTGCTTCTTGATTTTATTTCAAAGAACTATCAATTATCTCAAAGAGAGTTTATAGTTTTAGGTATTGTTGCGAGGCATAAAAAAATACTTACTACTCAGCTAACTAAAGAACTGCAATTAACTGACGAAGATCGTTTGCGTTCTTATGTTGGTAAACTGTTAGAGCAAGCAATTTTGGTTAGTAGGGGTATAAAAAAGGGTACTGAATACCTAGTAAATCCTAAATTAATAGCCAATTCAAAAATCAACATAAAGCCTACATTGAAGGTAATTGAGGTTCCCCGTTTAAAAGCTCTAATTGAGGAAACTTTAAAATTAAATCCTAAGCTCTCAATGCAAGAATTACACGCTAAAATAGGAGATGTTGCTATAGAAGATGTTCGAAAAACAGTCTATAAATTGGTAAAAGCATCAATTTTAGAGCACTCTCCAGACAAAACATATAGAAAGTACTGGTTGGCAAAAAAAAATAGAAACGAAATAGAAAAATAACATAGAAGACTCTAATGCTTCACATTATCAGCTAATTAAATCTATATTGTGTTAAATTATGTAGAATTAAGAATAAGGAATGACAAAAGATTTCTTATCTCTAGGCCGATTTGTAATTAGGATTGGAATAATTTTTATTTGCTTTGAAAACCGCAGTTTGATGTAATGTTATGTTTATCAGAACTTTAGTAATTGATTCAAATGCCGAAAAATCCTAGAATGAAAGGAAAAATCACAAAAGAGGATAAATTTAATAGCATACCCAATCTTTTAGATAGAAGGAACCCTATCGTTATCACAGAAATAAGTAATCCGGCAAATCTGTCATATTTTCAAAATGCAATAAAGAAGTTACGACAATATTTCCTTCTTGAAATGATTGAAAGCCCGCTACATCTATTCAATTTTATTAAAGAACATCAAAATGATTTGATAATTATAGTTGATGATATTTTTGCAAGGCGAAAAAACTACTTAGATATAGTACAAGGTGCAGTTTGTTCAAGCCCGGATAGCGGAGAATTGTGGTCTGTAAATTATTTAGATGAAAAGCCATTTGTTTTTAAAGGTGAATTGATTTTATGCACTATCAAAACAAAGGAAGAAATAAATGCAAATAAGAAGTTATCTTATTTTGCCAGAGATTGTCATTTTATTTAAACGGACCCTATGGAAAAAATAATTCTTTGTAGAACAGCTTGGATGAAATATTATGAAGGTAGAGCGAATATTGACATTCCTCGTTCGGGAGCCAAATATATTTTAAAGAATAAGACTGGAGGGGAAATCTATAATTTCAAGAATAGGGATGGAAAAGTATTTGGTAATTTTCCATTTATTTCAAGTCTTTCACTAAAAAATCTCGATAAAACTTTAAACAGAGAATATCTAGAAAATGTGACAGTAGTTTTTTGCGCTACTCATCCAACCGAGAGAATAATGAGGGTGGTGGGGTGGTATCGAAAATCTCGATTGTATGAAACTTCACAATCAAATCGTTATGGTAGTTACTATCATGCTGTAACCAATTTTAAAAATATACATCTAATAGAAGAGGATGATAGGATTTTTAAATTACCTAAAACATTTGGAAGAAGTTCTCTTTATTACATTGCCTTGCATCCAAAAAAAGCAAAACTCCTTGTTGCTTTAAAAAATTACATAGCTAATAATGGAAAGATTGAAAAGGTTGCAACAAAAAGCAAACTAATTGAGGGAATTGCCTTTCAACCAGATATTGAAAAACGGCTATTAGTTGAGCAAACAGCAGTCAATTTTGCTAAGCAATTTTATGCAAAAAGATATGGTGGAATGAAAAATATAAAATCAGTTGAGTCAGAAAAGAAGGGATGGGACTTAGAGGTAAAAACGGATACTTTTAAAATAAATATTGAAGTTAAGGGGCAGAGCGGGGCAGAACTTAATGTGGAGCTCACCCCTAATGAATTTAAAGCATTCAATAAATGTTCACAAAACTACCATCTATTTGTTGCCAATGAAGTTTTATCAAATAATCCAATAATTAGAGTTTTCAAATATCAAAAAAAGGGAAGCATCTGGGTAGCAAATGATAAGTCTGTTTTAAATCCACCAATTAAAAGAGTAAGCGCAGCACTCCGATTGAAAAAGGTAATCTGAAAAACGAATGAAACCCATCACCGAAAACATAATCGAAGAATCCGCAATTGAGCTGCTTAAAGCTCAGGGATGGGAATATGCCAATGGAAGGGAGCTTTCGCCAGAAGGCTTGTTTTGTGAACGTGACAATTATCAGCAGATTATTTTAATTACCCGATTGCGTAATGCAATTGCTAAAATTAATCCGCATATTCCGGCTGATGCGCAAGAGGCTGCACTGCAAAGTGTTTTGCGCATTTATTCTCCGGTATTACTCCATAATAATGAAGAGTTTCATAAACTTTTAGTTGAGAAAGTTAAAATACCATATCAGCAAAATGGCTATGAACGCAGCCATGAGGTTGCTCTAATAGATTTTGAGAATATAAGGAACAACCAATTCTTAGTAGTAAATCAATACACTATTATCGAGAATAATCAGAACAAGAGGCCTGATGTATTGCTCTTTGTGAATGGCTTACCTCTAGTTGTTATTGAACTTAAAAATGCAAGCGATGAAAACGCGAGTATGCTAAGTGCTTTCAAGCAATTACAAACCTACAAAGCCATAATTCCCAGCTTATTTACATTCAATGCCATTTGTATTATATCAGATGGTTTAGAGTGCAAAGCCGGAAGCGTTTCCGCAGATATGAGTCGTTACATGACATGGAAAACAGCTGATGGATTAAAGGAAGCATCCAGATTTAAGCCGCAATTGGATATTTTGTTGCAAGGTATGATGCAGCCTGCTACCTTGCTTGATTTAGTGCGTAATTTTATAGTATTCGAAAAGACTAAAAAAGAGGATACAAAAACCGGATTAATTCAAATACAAACTGAAAAGAAACTCGCAGCTTATCATCAATATTATGCCGTTAATAAGGCGGTGCAATCATCTATAATTGCTTCCGGTGTAAATGGTGATAAAAGGGGTGGGGTAGTATGGCACACTCAAGGTTCAGGAAAAAGCTTGAGTATGGTTTTTTATTCAGGAAAATTAATTACTGCACCTGAAATGAATAATCCAACTATTGTAGTTATTACTGATAGAAATGATTTAGATGACCAGCTGTTTGACACGTTTGCCGCATCCATGCAATTGCTCCGCCAAGAACCGGTACAAGCCGAAAATCGGGAACATTTAAAGGAATTATTGCGAGTGGCCAGTGGTGGAATTGTGTTTACTACCATTCAAAAATTTATGCCTGAAGGTTTTAATTCGGTTTACGACCAATTAAGTGATAGAAAAAATGTTGTCGTAATTGCCGATGAAGCGCATAGAACTCAATATGGTTTTGAAGCAAAATTTGTTGATGTAAAAGACAAAGAAACCAAGGAAGTTATTGGAAAAAGAATTGCCTTTGGCTTTGCAAAATACATGCGAGATGCTTTGCCCAATGCAACTTATATTGGATTTACTGGTACTCCAATTGAAGGAACAGATGTAAATACACCACAAGTTTTTGGTAATTACATTGACCGCTACGATATAAAGGATGCTGTTACGGATGGTGCGACAGTAAAAATATTTTACGAAAGCCGATTGGCTAAAGTAAATTTGGATGAAGAAGGCAAGTTTTTAATTGAGGCTTTCGAAAGTGAATTGGAACAGGATGAAGATATTTCGGAAAAGCAAAAAGCAAAAGCTAAATGGACAAAGTTAGAAGCTATTATTGGCAGTGAGCAAAGAATCAAAAATTTAGCAAACGATATTGTTACTCATTATGAAAAACGCCAAACTGTATTTGATGGCAAGGCATTGGTAGTTGCTATGAGTAGAAGAATTGCAGCAAATATTTACAAAGAAATAATTGCTCTGCGTCCCAATTGGCACAATGATGATTTAAGTAAAGGGGTTATAAAAGTAGTAATGACATCAAGCAGTGCCGATGGGCCTGAAATTTCAAAACACAATACTTCAAAACAAGAGCGAAGGTATTTGTCCGAAAGGATGAAAGACCCTGCTGATGAATTAAAAATTGTGATTGTGCGTGATATGTGGCTTACTGGTTTTGATGCACCTTGCCTAAATACAATGTATATTGATAAGCCAATGCGCGGACATAACTTAATGCAAGCTATTGCTAGAGTTAATAGGGTGTTTAAAGATAAGCCTGGAGGTTTGATTGTTGATTATTTAGGCATAGGCACGGATTTAAAGAAAGCACTTTCTTTTTACGGTGAAGCAGGAGGAAAAGGTGATCCGGCAGAAAATATTGCAAAGGCAGTGGAAGTATTTTTAGAGAAAATTGAAATTGTGCAGCAGTTCTTTAATGAAGAAAGTAAAACACAAAATGACATTGTTGCCGAGGAGCCTGAATCTTATTATAAGAACAGTTTTAAATTTAATTATCGTAGATTTTTTACCGTTGATTCAAGAGAAAAGCTCTCAATTATTTTACAAGCAGAAGAGCACATACTAGGATTACAGGAGGGTAAGGAGAGATTTATTAGGGAAGTTAGTTTGTTGAGTCAAGCGCTTTCGCTCTGTATAACCAGAGAAGAAGTTCAAGCTCATTTGCCGGACGTTGCGTTTTTTCAAGCTGTAAAAGCTAGGTTGGTAAAATTTGATACACCATCAGGAAAGGGCAGAACCGGATTTCAAATTGAAACTGCCATTAAGCAAATAGTGGATGAAGCTTTAAGTAGTGATAAGGTGATTGATATTTTTGAAGCGGCTGGCATGGAGAAGCCGGAAATATCCATTTTATCAGATGAGTTTTTGCACGAGGTAAAAGGCATGAAGCATAAGAACCTTGCCATTGAATTGCTGAAAAAGATATTGAATGATGAATTAAAAACAAGGGCAAAGACCAATTTAGTTAAGAGCAAAAAGTTATTGGAAATGCTAGAGGCTTCAATTAAAAAATATCAAAACAATTTACTTACTACAGCAGAAATAATTCAGGAGTTAATCAACATTGCCAAGCAAATTAAGGAGGCTGATAAGGAAGGAGAAAAGCTAGGATTAACCAATGATGAGGTTGCGTTTTACAATGCTCTTGAGATTAATGATAGTGCGGTAACTGTACTGGGTGATGATACCCTTAAAGAAATTGCTAGAGAAATTGCTGACAAAGTGCGAGCAAATGCTACTATTGATTGGACAATTAGAGAGAGTGCGAGAGCCAAGTTAATGGTATTAGTAAAGCGAACATTAACAAAATACGGATACCCTCCAGACAAACAACAAAAAGCAATTGATACCGTTTTAAAACAAGCTGAATTGTTCGCTGATTCAATAATATCAGAATAAATAAAGTTAAAATTTCTCGTTAATACTTCAACTACATTATGGATAAAGTCGATTACGATAAAATTTATGAAGAAACGTATTTAAAATTCATAAACGAAAACATTGCAAGGTTTATAAAAGTTTTAAAACCAGATGTTGATGAGAAGAGAGAAGTGAGGTTTAGAAAGGAAAGGGATAGGATGTTAGAAGAATTCAATTCTTATAGAAATTTAAGAATTGGTGAAACAAATTATAACGATTATTATTTCGAGAGACTGCAAACTTATTACAGGGAATGCTTTAATGATTACGAGTCTCCGTTAAAAAACTTTATTCAATTAAAACTTCAAGATGCAAAAATAGAAGCAGCTCGATTGACTGAAAATCTTAATATGGAATTACTCTCATTAAATGAAGTCGATACAGTTAAATATTTGGCAAAATACTATGCACTCGACAAGACTTTAACCAAGACATTCCCTTTCGAAATTGGTAATAACGAAAGTATTGAAAGTATTGAAAACAGACTTAGGGGTAATAAAGTATCCGAAATAAGCAATAATGAAGAAATAGCTGAAGAGGTCACTTCATCAGATGATGACCAGGCTAAAAAGTATAGAAAAGAATTTACTACTTCGAGGCAAATAATAGCCATTCATTATTTATTCGAATTTGCGAATATTAAAAACTGTGACCAAACAGAAAAAGCAAGGTTTGCAAGGTTTCTCATTGGAAAAGAATTGGGCAATACAAAAATCGAAAACACCACAATTTACAAGAAAGTAAGGAGCCCTTTCAAAACAACAGATTCAGAATTGAAAAAGGATTTGAGATTTGTAAAAGAGTTTTTTGAGAAATTAAATCGCCCAGAAATTGTAACCGCAATAAACAAAGAGATTGATAAATAATGAAAATATTGGGATACCCCTTGGGATTCCCAACCCATAAAGAAGCATATAACTTGCGCATTAAATATAAACAATGCGCAAATGTCAAAAATGATTCTTACCACAGAAGCTGAGTTAGGTGAACTAATTCAAAAATCGGTTCGTGAAGCTTTAAACGAACAAAAAAATGGAAGTTTAACAATCCCCGTAAAGGAGATACTCACATTAAAAGAGTGTGCAGCCTATCTCGATCTTGCCCCTCAAACGATCTACGGCTATACGTCAAATAGGTTGCTGCCGTTCATAAAGCGCGGCAAGAAGCTGTTTTTCGAAAAATCCAAATTAGAAAAATGGCTGCAGGATGGAAGACACAAATCCGTTGATGAATTAAACGAGGAATATAAGCTAAACGCCACAAGAAATGCTTAATTCATTTGAAACAAATTCGAGTCATAATACCTATGACCTTGGAATTTGGGAATTTGTATTTGCAAAGGAACAAAGCTTGATTCTCAATTTCATAGAAAAAAAGGTGAAGCGACTAAGATTCCTTCAAACCAAAGACTTGTTTAGTCTGCCGGAAGGGGAGGCAATAAAAGTAAATTCTCAAATCAAATTCCTTGAACAGGAAATTCAGGTGGTGCATGGATTTTACAAAATGACACTTGAAATGGAAAATTGTTATTTGGACAGCATAGAAAAGATACATTCCGATTATGCCAACCAAAATCTAAAACTTGCTACTGAAAATTATAAGCTAAAAAAGTTAAATGCCGCCTTGTCAATTGAATTAAGGCTTTCTTATAAAAATAGCGAGTTTGCTTATGAACTGCTAAAAAATATATTGAAAAAAAATTAAAACCTGAAAATGGAAGCAAGTGAAATTATAAAAGAAATTAGGGAAGAGAAAAATGGCCTTGTTATATCTTCCAATTATAAGCTAATTCAAGCCTCTAGAGGGCGATTGAAGGAGATTATTAAGCGTCAAATTATTTTCTCAAAACCTATAATTACAAGGGAAGGTATTGGAATTATTTATCCAAATACTATTAGTACAATACAAGGTAAAAGTGGTGTTCATAAGAGCCGCTTAACAGAAAATCTTTGTTGCTGTCTTCTAACGAAGGTTCCAGAGAAATCTTATTTAGGCTACAGTGCAAGCAGCGATGAAAAATTTACTGTATTATATGTAGATACGGAAAGAAATCAAAGCGATCAATTTCCCTACGCTCTTCAGAAAATAGTAACAAATTCTGGCTTCCCAATGGAAAGTGAAATTGCCAATTTCGACTTTATATCCTTAGTTGAAATTAGCAGGGAAGAGCGATTTGAAGCGTTGAAGGATTATTTATCCAATTTGCGCAAGACGAATAAAAATCACATTGTCATCATTTTGGATGTACTTACCGATATCATTAAGAATTTTAATGACCCCAACGAATCTTTAAAACTGATTGACCTAATGAACATGATGATTAATCAATCAAACGTAACATTTATAGGGATTATCCATGAAAATCCTAACGGAAATGATAAAGCGAGGGGACACTTAGGTACTGAAATTTTTAATAAGTCATCTACAGTTATGCAAATTGGATTTGAAAAGGATAAAAAAAACAACAACACTGATTTAATAAAGGTGAGTTACCTAAAATGTCGAAGTACTCGAAGGTTGGAAGACTTTTATTTGGTTTACTCCGATGTGACAAATGGTTTGGAGCTGGCGGAAGGTGAATTAATTAATGATATACTTGATGCCAGAAAAAGTAAAGCAAATATAATAGAACTTAAAAAATTTCTCGCACAAACACTACATACGCCACTTTCAAAGGACATTCTTTTTGAAAATATTAAAGCTGAATTCGAATGTAGTTACAGGATTATAGAGGATCGCCTAAAACAACTTGTTAATTCCAAAGAGTTATTTAATAATAAATTTGGTTTCGAATCATTTTTAACGAAATATACTGAGAATAGGAAGGTGGTATATGCACTTCACACCCAAAAAACCAACCCTAACACACTTTTATGAACTGCTTTTGCATTTTGCAGGACCGTATATAGGGATTTGCAAATGCAAAAGTGAAAATTATTGATAATGAAAACCCTAACTATTAGACTTAATTCATTTTTTTTAATCGCAACAAATTAATTTTAGGGTATAATTGATAGCACCGGAATAATAATTGATTTTGCATAGAATGTTGGCTGTTTATTTTTAAAAATTGTTGATTGTAATATGTTGTTACCGCATTATAGCACTGAATTTTTGGATATTTGCAATAGATTTACTAATTGTTACAACAAAATAGTTGATTCTTACAAGTGAATAACGGATTTATTACTGATTATAACCTATGTATTTCTGATTATAACTTATTTATTACTGATTATAACTTGTGAATTACTGATTATAACTTATGTATTACTGATTATAACTTATGTATTACTGATTATAACTTATGTATTACTGATTTATAACTTATGTATTACTGATTTATAACTTATGTATTACTGGTTATTACAGAGTAATTATTGATTGATAATTCATTTTGTGATAACAATAACAAACAATAGCTAACTAAAACAAGGTAGTATAAGGTAGATTGTGTAAACAGTTTTAGCGCCCATTACTGGCTGGCGCGGAGTGGAGCTTAGCGAAAGGTAGCGCCAGCCAGTAATGGATTTTAACTATTAAGGTCTATTCTTAATCAAGCTTATTTTAAAATGCCTTTCTCATATTTCTCCGTCTTTATTGTTTTACCGCTTTCATCAAAATATTTTGATTTGCCTTCTCTCAATCCATCTGAAACCTTAAATTCATATTTCGGTTTTCCATTATCGTATTTCAGAATAAACTTTCCTGAAAACGGTTGGTCAGAACCAATAATAAAATATTTCTCATTGTCGCCAACATTGATTGTAAAATCTTGCTCAGTATAAACGGAAACATCATAATAGTAAATTTTCCATTTTCCTATCTTGTCTGTTTTCAAGTAGTTCCCTTCAACTAAAATTTTATCATTGGAATTGTAGAGTTTGAATTCACCATTTGCATAACCTGTTGTTCCATCAGATAATTTGCCGTCAGTTTTAATGAGAAAGATTAATTCAAAAAAGTTGTGGTTTAAATCTTCCGCGTCTTTTTTCATCCAGTAAATCTGTGAAACTTTCCCGTTCTTGTCAAAGTCGGTTCTTCTACAAGTCAAATCGAAATTTGTTTCAGATAATATTTCATACTTGCAATTTATTGCATCTAATGAATCATAAGTAATTAATGTTTTGAGTTTACCATTGTCAAAATATTTTTCTTCTTTTGGTTTATGCTGTGAGTAGTAGGCAGTAGTTTTTCCATCAAGACTTCCGTTTACATAACTGTATTTTGTGAAAACAAAATCCTCTTTTATATATTCATCCCAAACTCCGGTTCGCTTTCCGTTTAAGTACTTTCCTCTTTGAAAAACATAATAGTATTCTCCATCGCTTCCGTCATTTGCATAACTTTCCAACCACATTCCGTCCTTTTCTCCATTGATTAATGTTCCTTTGGTTATTGTTATGCCTGCTGAATCTCTTGCTTCATAAGGTCCATGCATTTCATCATTCTTGAAGTAAGCGGTTTGATAAACTTTATGATACACCATAGAATAACAAGTGTCCAAGGGACTTTTGTTTTTATATTTAGAGGTATCGCAAGGAATAATCGTCTTTTCAAGGTAAGATGTTTGAACTGACTTGCCGTTTTTCCTTCCGTTCTCATAATTTTCAGTTAAGTAAAGTTGTTTTGAATAGGGCTCTTTTTCATCTGTCTTGTCGGACTTTAACATGTCGTCGTAATAATATTTCCATTCGCCTGCTTTTTCATCATTGTAATAGCTGCCCTCGCTCCTCATAACATTTGTAATAGAATAGTTTTTCCAGTAACCACTTTTGAGTCCATTGTAATAATTTCCAGATGAAAGTAGGATTGCATTTGAAGTATCCCCCGTTACTTCTCCAAGTAAAAAACCAAGCATTGTAGTGTAAATCTTGTATTTACCATTCAATTGACCTTTCTCATAAGTTCCAAAGATGATACTATCACCACTAACTTCTTTAAATTCACCATTGTATTCTCCATTCAAATATGTGTGCGATGAAAGTAAATCTGTTCCCTTGTCTTTATACTTTACAAATTGCCATAAACCATTTTTTTTGTCATTAAGATACTGTCCTGAGTTTTTTAGAATGAGTTTCTTGTCTTTGTAATAATATTCTGTGTAACTTCCGTTCAAAGAATCTCCATTCAATACATATTCCTTATCAAGATTCCCATCTGTATCGTAAACTTTAAATTGTCCTTTCTTTCTTCCGTTCAAAAGGGTTCCCATAATTTTAAGTTTTCCTTCTTCATAAGTTTTGTAAGTGCCATTTGGCGCACCATTTACATAATTATATTCCGCTGTGAGATTTCCACTCTCATCATATTCTTTTGATGCACCTTGTTTTGTTCCGCTAACAAAATTTGAAACTACTTTAACTTGTCCATTTGTGTAATATGCTTTCGTTATTCCGTTTATCTTTCCGTCTTTGAGTGTGTACTCTGATTCAAGATTACCGTATGTGCCATAAGATTTTTTAAACCCGTTATCATCATCATAAACACCTGCTTTTTTTATTACGGTCACTAAATAATTTGTAAGTGAAGTTTCTGAATATTCCTCCTTTTCACTTTTGATATACGATAGCAGAATTATAAAATATGGGTTTGCATATTTTGAAACTACTTGCTCGTCTTTGATGTCAGAATCAATGTATTTAAAACCGTTGGAAGCAAGTGTATTTTTAATTGTGTTGTAAGTAGATTTGTTGAGAAACTGATAGCTTACTTTATTTGGAAAACCTGTGTAAGTGTATAGATGAAACCAACCTTGTGCTTTGTCATTGTAGTAACTCTTTTCATACGACCATGTAACTGTGTTGTAGCTTTCGTTATCGCCTTCTTTACTGTCGTAATACTCCCAACCTTTGGCAACCAAATATGAATTTACACTTTCCCAATCAGGTTTGTTTGAAAGTTGCAAAAGTTCAAGCACTGTCAAAGTTTGTGCTTTCGCAAAAAGCACAAACAAGGAAGATAAAAGAAATAAAAGTGTTTTTCTTGTCATGCTCTTACATATTTGGCTCTTCTTTGAATTTTGCAGTTAATGTTACACTGCTTTCAGTATAGTTTATAGAGAAACTTATTTTAGAAGCATAAACGAAAAGAGTGCCTTCATCTGTGCTTGATCCGATGCTTGAAGCAGTAGCAAGAGAATCAAGATACCTTGTTGATGCATCTGCATTGCTTACATCCTTGGCTGTTCCATTGTAAAGTGTCAACAATTCAGTTTTGATTCCTTCTGCTAATGTCTTTCCTTTGTTTTTGGCTTTTCCCCAATTGCTAAGTGTGAGTTTGTATTCAACACTTTCAAGCATTGCGGCCAAATTATATTTTTTCTCTGAACCCATTGAATAACCGTAATAATATTGCTGAACATAATCGTAAATGGCTGTATGTGTATAGAAGGTAGTTTTCTCAATACTTACATCTTCAGTAATTTCTTTTTTGGTAAAACATACTGCCGAATATTTTGTGTTCTCTTTCAAAGATTCCTTATAATCAGGATTATCAATTAAATCTTTTACACTTGATTGCCTGTTCAATCCTCGGAATTTTCCGTCTTTGGAATCTTCAAATAGCTTGCTAGTGATTTCTGTAACATCAAAATAATCTGAACGAATTGCTTCGTATGGTGTCCATTGTATAAAGCTATTATTCCAACTCATGTAATTAGAGAAGATGTCTGAAAATTGGGGATTTACAACATATTTTCCTTGCTTGTCAATCAAGCCAATTTTGTCACCGCTAACAACGGGTGCATAGTCACCAAAAAATTCTCCTGCTGCTTTGAACTGTGGGTTGATTGCAAACTTTCCTTCTTTGTCAATGTAGCCCCAGTTCTCTTTGCCTGATCTTACTGCTGCCAAACCATTTTTAAACGATGAGATTGCTTCAAATTGTGGATTGATAACTATTTTTCCCTCTGTATTTATGAAGCCCCAAGTTTCACCTTGTTTTATTCCTGCGAGTCCTTCACTAAAGATAGATGCTTCGTCAAATTGTGGATTAATAATGTAAAGACCTTTTTTGTCGATGTAACCAAATTTTTTTCCATCTCCAACTAGGGCTTTTCCATCTTTAAAATCTCCAGCTGTTTTAAACTGTGGATTGATTATTATTTTCCCTAACTTGTCAATATATCCCCAAACTTTATCGGCATCTTTATCCTTTTTATTTGCAACTGCTGCAAGTCCATCAGAAAATTGGTTGCTGACATCAAACTGCGGATTTATAACTGTCTTGCCTGTGTTGTCAATGAAACCATATTTCTCTTTTACTTGAATGTAAGCCAAGCCATCATTAAATACTCCAACTAAAGATGCATCTTTAAGAACGAATTGTGTTTCTCCTTTTTTATTGATGCAAGTTGGGAATCCATTTTCAGATGCAACAAAGGCTAGTCCCTCAGAAAAGTTTGATGCAAATTTGTAAATAGGATTGATAATATATTTGCCATCCTCTCCAATGTAACCAAATTTTCCCTCTGATGATTCGACAACTGCAATGCCGTCAGTAATTAAGTATGCACTCTTGAATTGTGGATTCACAACATACTTTCCTTGCTTGTCAATGTAACCCCACTTTTCATCCGATTGAACAGGAATAAGTAAATACGAAAATCTGTCATTGGAACTGTTGTGTGAACAAGAGTTCAAAAAACATAAAGCAACAAAAGCTGCAAAATTGGTGAGTAGATTTTTTGTCATTTTGTTATGAATTTAGTTGTTAACTGGTGAAATCGGAGTTTAAGATGAATCCTTTAGGTGGTGATATCTTTATTTTTTTAAGCCGGACAAAAAACAAGATTTAGTTTCTTCAATGTCAGAGTGATGGTTTCGCAATTTTGTTCTGCTAAATTTAGCAGAACAAATTTTGCTTTGATTAACTTTGTTTCATTATTCATTTTTCGGACAGTTTAAGGGTTTATTAACTTTTTTGTTTTGCTCTCTAAAGTTAACCCTTAATGTCAAATTAAGTCGAAACAATTTCAGTTTACACAATCTACTTTACACTCTCACACAACACGCGCTTTACGGTAAAAATATTTTTTTATCGAAATAAAATTGATGGCGTTCCAAAATCCGGACATTTACTGTTTCTTTTTCCTTTTTTTCGCTTTTGAGCCTTTTTATTAATTAGTTTTATGTCTTTAAATTCTATCGATAAGCTAATTTCGTGTGACCCGGAAGTATTTGAAAATAAATTACTATTTACAGTTAAATCATAACTGTAACCAACTCTGAAAATAGTCTTCCTATCCAATGGTTCCTTGCGTAAACCGAGAAAAAAAATAAAGGCATCATTATCCTTAAATTTGGTAAAAGTGCGCTTTCTATATAAAAAGCCAGTAATAATAGGCGAATGCATTAAATAAAACCCTGCGTTAAAAGATGAAAACTGAGCTCTTTTCTTAAAAAATAGCTTGCCTTTTTGGTCAGTATTACCCTGTCTCTCATAAATGAAATTTGGTGATATTGCCCATGGCTTCTTATCTCTATCATCATTCATGACTTCTATTATTGTGGAGAAATGAAAAGTATGCTTTAACGGAAGCACCTGTCTTTCTGAGCCATCTAATGATTCATTTGGTTTTGTTAGATGATTACCTGAATATCCACCTGTAAGTGAAATTGAGCTTTTTGGCAATTTTATTCTATTCGATTCGGCAATAAAGCCAGCGCTGAAATCAGCAAACGTTTTTCCCTCTGGATTGCCTGGACTAACACTTTGCGGAGCAACTTGATTTCCAATAGGATCAATTTGATCACTAAATACAAGTTTATCCCAATCAACGCGCTTATTTGTCATCACCACATTATACCCGGTTCTTAAACGCATAATTTTAGGAATTGGAATTTGAAATGATTGTATTATACCAACACTTGTTGTTTTTAAAAACCCTTCACCGGAAACATCCTTTGCTGCTATAACACCTATACCTCCATTAAGCATCGCTGGTGTATAAATATCGGCCCAACAATTATATGTAACAAATTTACTTGGTATTGCTTTCCATTGATTACGATAAGTTCCACCAAAACGGGCTCCGTAATTATAGCCTGCAAACGCTGGGTTCATGTTTAATTGATTAAAATAGAATTGTGATGAAACAGGATCTTGCGCTTTAACAAGGCATCCGCAAGAAAGAAGTAGAATTAATATAATTATATGTCTCATCTGATTAATGTGACCGTTCCAGTTTGATTTATCTTACCATTTGGATATTTTTTGCCAATCCAAACGCTTTCATTCAAAAATTTAGCTTCAATCTTCCAAACATATACATCTTGTTGGCAAAGCTCTCCATTAAATGTGCCATCCCATCCTTGAACTGGAATACCATTAATTATTTCTGTCGTTTCAAAAATTAAGTTACCAACAGTATTAAATATTTGTAAGTGATAGGATTCCAATGATTTTCCTTTTGGTAAAAACCACCTTGCATCACTCCCAAATTGAGATGGCATTAATGCGTTTGGTACATTTAAGCCTTGGAAATAATCAGGAATAACTGGATGAACAATAGTGTCTTTGCATCCATTTGGATATCCTACTACAAGAGAGGTATTATACGTACCTGCGCTTTGAAATTGATGTACCGGATTCAATTCAATTGAGATATTTCCGTCTCCAAAATTCCATAAATATGAATTAATTAATGTAGAATCAATTGAAAGATTTTGGTATTCCATAGTTCCATCCGAATAACCTAATGGTGTTAGTGGGTTATATTCAAATTCAGCAGAAGGAGTTGGTAACACTTGAATTGTATTTGGGTATATATATTTAGAAACACAAGGAGATGCTGATGAAGAAACTAAAATTGATACACTATAGTTTCCGGCATGCTCAAATAAATGCGAGGGATTGGTAAGTATTGAAGAAACTGAATCCCCAAAATTCCAAACATAATTATTTCCAATATTGGATGGATTGAAAGTAACATTAAGGGGCTGACAGCCTTTTAAAATGCTTGGAGTGAATATTGAATCTGGAGGTTGATAAACGAAATACGATGTGAATGCTGTATCTGAGCAACCAAAGCTGTTTGATGCGATTAGGGTCACAAGATATTGATTATATGAAGTATACGTTATTGTTGGATTGTTGTTTGTTGAAGTAAACCCATTTCCAAAATTCCATAAATAGCTATTTGCACCAATTGAATTGTTGTTTAAATTTAAAATGGCCGGGACAGAACAATTATAGGCTGAGTCTTTTACAAATGCTGCAGTTGGCTTTGGATAAACATTTATATAAATATCAGAAGAATCTTTGCACCCTTTCAAATTTTCAGCAACAAAGTGGACAATATAATTTCCGCTTGAACTATACACATGTGTTGGTGCATTTAGTTGTGAAGAATTTCCATCACCAAAATCCCAAAAATAAAAATTTGAGACAGTCGTTAAATTTGTAAAAATTATTGTAAGTGGTTCGCAGCCAGAAGTCAAATTTGTTGAAATATTTGGCACGGGGAGTGGATTGATTATTACACTATTTTTGATGCTATCAATACATCCATTTAAGCTTGAAGTACCCACAAGCGTTATATTATAATTTCCAGCAGCTGAATAGATATGAGTTGGATTTGTCAAACTATCAGTAAATCCATCTCCGAAACTCCATAAATAATTAATTGAATTTGTAGATGAATTAAAAAATGACATTGATTGATTTACGCATGTAGATAATGCGCTTGAGCTAAAAGATAAATTTGGAGCTGGATTAACAGTTATAACTATCTCGCTAGTATCAAAACTGCAACCATTGTTGACATATAAATGACAAATATAAGTACCTGCAAATTGATAAACATGAACTGGACTAGTGGAATTAGAAACATTACCATCTCCAAAGTCCCATGAATTAACTGTGTTGCCAGAAGAAAAATTTGTAAATACTACTGAAAGTGGAGCACATCCTATCGTTGGAGCTGTATTAAAAAACGATTCAACTGTATTTGGGTGAATGTTTATTGAACTAGTTACAGTGTCGCTCCCACAATAATTTGTACCTATAAGTTTTATTGTGTAAACAGTATCATTGCCCCCTGTGTTATAAATTTGAGTTGTTGGATTAAAAGTATTTGAAAAGTTTCCGTTGCCATAATCCCAAATATATTGAGTTGCGTTACCGGTAGAATTATTACTAAATAAAATTTGCAACGGAGAACAACCAGAGTTAACATTTGTACCGAAATTAACGACTGGTATTGGATGAACTAAAATAGTATCATTATAGCTAGCACTACCGCATTGATTTATAACATTTAAGGTTACAACGTAAATGGTATCTGATTTTCCCTGATTATAAACTTGATTTGGAGGGTTATTAAATGCTGATAAAAAACCATTTCCAAAACTCCAATTATAAGTCAAGTAACTTCCTGTTGAAGTATTTAAGAATGCTACATTAAGTGGAGCACAACCAGTATCTGGAACTAAGGTAAAATTGGAACTTGGTGGGGCTATAATTTCTATGGTTTCAGTTATTGAATCTAAGCATCCGAATATTGAATTTGCAATTAAATGAATTGTGAAATTACCAATTGAAGTATAACTATGGGATGGAGCAAATAAGTTCGAGGATTGCCCATCACCAAAATTCCATAAATAGTTTATTGCCGAAGAACTTGTATTGTTGAAAATAATTGGTGTATTTAAGCAGCCAATTGGATTATTCGTAAAAGATGGAATAGGAAGTGAGCCTGTTGTAATGGTTTTTGTTGCGACATTTGTACAATGCGTAATTGGGTCGGTGAAAGTATAGGTTACAATACTTATACCCACGCCCGCAATAACAGGATCAAAGGTTCCTAATTGGGAATTAATAATGCCGTTTCCAGACCATGTTCCTCCAGCTGGTGAAAATCCGCTCATATTAAAAATAGGAGTACTAATACAAACAATTTGAGCTAAGCCTGGAATTATTATTGGTAATGGATTTACTTTAACGATTTTGGTATCTGTGGTAAAGCATGTTCCAGTTCCATAAGATATAGTTAATGTAAAAACACCAACACCAGAAACCATTGGGTCAAATATACCGGTAGCATTAACTATTCCAATGCCAGTCCAACTTCCTGAATTTGGAACAAATCCTGCTAATATTAACAGACCATTATCTATGCAAATAGTGTCATTTGACCCAGCATTCGCTATTTGTGGGTTAACTACTTTAACAATCATGGTATCAGAACTGCTGCAGCTATTACCATCTGTGTATGTATAAGTAAGGATAAAATTCCTGTTACCGATGGCGTAAAAACTCCCGCTGAAGAAACACCTACTCCTGACCATGTTCCACCAAGTGGAGAATATCCATTTAATGTGTTTGCAATGGGTTGATTGCAAAGCGTGATACTCGGTCCTGCATTTACAATTGGCAATGGATTTACAGTAACAATACTAACTGCTGTATTTGTGCAGCCTGTTAAAGTGTTTGTTCCCGTGACAGTAAAGTTAGAAGTAGATAAGGGTGTAACCGGATGAGGATTATTTGTTCCTCCATTTGACCATGAATAAGTAGTAGCACCATTTGCTGTTAGAGTAGCAGTTTGTCCAGCACAAATAGTTGCAGAGTTAACTGTAACTGTTGGCAGTGGATTTACAATAACTCTTATCGTATCAGAAGACAAACATGTGCCGGATCCAAAAGTATAGGTCAATGTAAATGTTCCAACTCCGGCAGTTAATGGAGTAAAAATATTTCCTGTAATTCCTGCACCAGTCCAAGTACCTCCTGATGGAGTAAATCCAATAAGTGTTTTTGCGGGAGAATTTAAGCAAGTAGAAAATCCATTTCCAGCATTCGCTATTTGTGGGTTAACTACTTTAACAATCATGGTATCAGAACTGCTGCAACTATTACCATCTGTGTATGTATAAGTAAGGATAAAATTTCCAGTTACCGATGGCGTAAAAACTCCCGCTGAAGAAACACCTACTCCTGACCATGTTCCACCAAGTGGAGAATATCCATTTAATGTTTTACAATGGGTTGATTGCAAAGCGTGATACTCGGTCCTGCATTTACAATTGGCAATGGATTTACAGTAACAATACTAACTGCTGTATTTGTGCAACCTGTTAAAGTGTTTGTTCCCGTGACAGTAAAGTTAGAAGTAGATAAGGGTGTAACCGGATGAGGATTATTTGTTCCTCCATTTGACCATGAATAAGTAGTAGCACCATTTGCTGTTAGAGTAGCAGTTTGTCCAGCACAAATAGTTGCAGAGTTAACTGTAACTGTTGGCAGCGGATTTACAATAACTCTTATCGTATCAGAAGACAAACATGTGCCGGATCCAAAAGTATAGGTCAATGTAAATGTTCCAACTCCGGCAGTTAATGGAGTAAAAATATTCCCGGTAATTCCTGCACCAGTCCAAATACCTCCTGATGGAGTAAATCCAATAAGTGTTTTTGCGGAGAATTTAAGCAAGTAGAAAATCCATTTCCAGCATTCGCTATTTGTGGGTTAACTACTTTAACAATCATGGTATCAGAACTGCTGCAGCTATTACCATCTGTGTATGTATAAGTAAGGATAAAATTCCCTGTTACCGATGGCGTAAAAACTCCCGCTGAAGAAACACCTACTCCTGACCATGTTCCACCAAGTGGAGAATATCCATTTAATGTGTTTGCAATGGGTTGATTGCAAAGCGTGATACTCGGTCCTGCATTTACAATTGGCAATGGATTTACAGTAACAATACTAACTGCTGTATTTGTGCAACCTGTTAAAGTGTTTGTTCCCGTGACAGTAAAGTTAGAAGTAGATAAGGGTGTAACCGGATGAGGATTATTTGTTCCTCCATTTGACCATGAATAAGTAGTAGCACCATTTGCTGTTAGAGTAGCAGTTTGTCCAGCACAAATAGTTGCAGAGTTAACTGTAACTGTTGGCAGCGGATTTACAATAACTCTTATCGTATCAGAAGACAAACATGTGCCGGATCCAAAAGTATAGGTCAATGTAAATGTTCCAACTCCGGCAGTTAATGGAGTAAAAATATTCCCGGTAATTCCTGCACCAGTCCAAATACCTCCTGATGGAGTAAATCCAATAAGTGTTTTTGCGGGAGAATTTAAGCAAGTAGAAAATCCATTTCCAGCATTCGCTATTTGTGGGTTAACTACTTTAACAATCATGGTATCAGAACTGCTGCAGCTATTACCATCTGTGTATGTATAAGTAAGGATAAAATTCCCTGTTACCGATGGCGTAAAAACTCCCGCTGAAGAAACACCTACTCCTGACCATGTTCCACCAAGTGGAGAATATCCATTTAATGTGTTTGCAATGGGTTGATTGCAAAACGTGATACTCGGTCCTGCATTTACTATTGGCAAAGGATTTACCGTAACGGTACTAACTGCTGTATTTGTACAGCCTGTTAAAGTGTTTGTTCCCGTGACAGTAAAGTTAGCAGTAGATAAGGGTGTAACAGGATGAGGATTATTTGTTCCTCCATTTGACCATGAATAAGTAGTAGCACCATTTGCTGTTAGAGTAGCAGTTTGTCCAGCACAAATAGTTGCAGAGTTAACTGTAACAGTTGGCAGTGGGTTTACAATAACTCTTACGGTATCTTTTGAAATACAACCCGCTACATTAGTTACTGTGAGAAAATAGAAATTAGTTATAGGTATTCCACCAACATTGGATAGTGAAACATTAGGATTAGAAATTATGGATGAACTTAATCCTGTAACAGGACTCCATTGATAATTAAGACCAATAGTGTTGGTGATTCCTAAGTTTGCAATTCCTCCACTACAAATTTGTTTATCAGACCCCGCATTAGCGGTAGGACTTATTAATACATTTACAATTGAAGAGTTTGTTATCGTTCCGCATTCAGTAGTTACGGTCAAAGTAATAGTGTGCGGGCCTGAAGTTGAAAAGGCGATTGTTGGAGGCACAGCCAAAACCGAATTAGCGGGATTACCACCTGCAAAATTCCATAAATAGCTTAATGCAGATGTGCCACAATTTGTAACAACTGCAGTTGGTGAAATATTTTGTCCTAAACAAATATTGGCAGGGACATTAATTGTTATTTGGGGTTTACGTTTTACTGTTATTGAAGTAGGAAGAGTTGTAAAAGTGCCACAGATATTTGTAAGTGCTAAACTCACATTGTAAATTCCTTGGTTATTAAACCGAATAATTGGGTTTATTGAATTAGAATTTGTGCCTGAAATAAAAACAAAATCAACTGCAGAATCTGATGGGCAGGTGAAACTTAATTTAGTGATAAGCCATTGCCTAGTTATTGGTCCACATGAAGGTAAATTAGTTGAAGTATTTGTGAAATTAACAATAAAGGGGTTACATCCAGTTAATGGAATTGCAGTGAAAGAGGGGGAGGGTGGTGCCTGAATGCAAACAGTCCTTTTAATTGTATCGCTTCCACACCCATTACTTTTAACAATAATTGAAATGGAATATATTCCTGATGATGTGAAAGTTACATTTAAAATATTTGTACCCCAACTACTAGAATTTGAAGGATTATTTCCTGTTCCAAGAGACCCACTTGTTAGATTGTATGTATTTGGAGAAATAATCCAATACATTCCAGTGGTTGGATCACATGTGCCATTATTACTTACGGTTACTCCAGGAATAGTAGTATTTGTAAAAGTTACTATTGAGTTTACGCAGGCAATAGTATCTGGGGAAATTGTAAAATGTGCTTCTGGTTTTTTGTTAATTGTAATTGGTTGTATAGTCAAATCAGAAAAACCACAAGGGTTTTGTGCACGCACATTAATGTAAAATGTATTGGGTGTAATACCACCCGTTGCACCACAAGAACTACTTGAAAAAGTATGAATATAATTAGCTGGTGGAGGATTGGCCAAAGTATCATTGGGAGTGCCATCATTAGAGGAAACAATATATATTGTACCCGGAGGATTATTGCTTGGACTACTTGGAATAGAAAAAGTAAAAGGGATGCACTTTCCAGTTGTATTCCCAGGATTTTGAAAGGGTACAGCGGGATTACTACCATTATAAACAGTGTATATTTTTGTCGCAATACAACCATTTTGCCCAGTTACCATAAGTGTTAATGTAAAATAACCTTGTGTGGTGTATAAGTGATTAGTTCCTGTTACAGGCAATGTAGAGTTGGAATAAAGTGGCGAACCATCACCCCAATTTATTTGGTAATTTGTGTTTGTAGCTATAGTTGTTGAAGCGTTTTCAATATACAAATCAAATGTTGCACTACCACAATTTGTAAAAGGAATTGCACTTGTATCAGCAATTGATGCATCTGGTTTTTGCTTTACGTTTATTGAAACTGATGTTGCTGATTTCACACAGCCAAAGCCGTTTGTCGCAGTTACTGTTGCATTATAACTTTGAATACCATTACCGGGCGTAGGATTATATTGATGAGTAACTATTGATCCCGATATAGGATTTGTTCCATCGCCAAAATTCCATGAAAAAGTCACACCAGGTTGAGCTAGTGTTGAAAAACTAACAGAAGTTCCTGCACATGTATTATTGTTAGAAATAGTAATATTTGGTGTATTGGGTAAGGGTCTGACTGTTACTAATATTTGAGTAGTATCAAATTGGCCTCCACCACAATCACCTATGACTGTATATGTTGTAGTAACAATTGGACTTGCAGTAACTGTTGCAGTATTTATTGAACTTAATCCAAGAGCTGGTGACCAAGTAAAAGAGCTAGCTCCAGAGGCGGTTAGAACTACAAAATTCCCTACACAAATTGTTGCACTTGAAGGACTAACGCTAATGTTGCAGGCTCCGATTGAATGCTTATGAATTATTAATAATAGTGTAAAAATTAATATTCTTCCAAGATAATACTTGTGCTTCATATCAATAAAAGTTTATAAATGATCCCAATTTTGGAATTCACTCATTTGTACTTATAAATAATAGACAAGGATACAAAAAAGTTAGACGAAAATGATGAATTAAGTTTAGGTTAGTTTTTTCGAACTAACGCAACAGTGATACCACATTTGCATAGGTCTATTTTAGATTAAAATTGTACCTATGTTGTACCCACCCAAAACAAAAAAGCCCCCCAATCTCTTGAAAGGCTTGTCATCAGAAGTGATCCCGGCGCGATTCGAACGCGCGACCTACTGCTTAGAAGGCAGTTGCTCTATCCAGCTGAGCTACGGAATCATTATATCAAAAACTCTACTGGCGCGACCTATCCGCCTATGGCGGGTTGCTCTATCCAGCTGAGCTACGGAATCATTATATCAAAAACTCTACTGGCGCGACCTATCCGCCTATGGCGGGTTGCTCTATCCAGCTGAGCTACGGAATCAGATAATCAAAAACTGTTACAAACAAAAAACGATCTACAATTCGTGAATCGTAAATCGTATTGCTTTATTAAGTCGGGGCGGCCAGATTCGAACTGACGACCTCCTGGTCCCAAACCAGGCGCGATACCGGACTACGCTACGCCCCGAAACTTTTAAAAGGAGTGCAAATGTAGTACTATTTTTAAAACCACAATAAAGAATTTTAAAGTTCTGCATTTTTTTCGCCCGATAAAAATTACCAATGGCCGAATGCTTGCTAATCAAGCCATCCGGGCTAATCCTTTTCTCGTAATTGCTTTTAAATCTACCTAAATTTTAGCATATGGAAAACCTTAGTTCAATTTGGAGCCCTACTGAAGCACTCTTTCTTTTGAAAAGCAAAACTGCAGGTAATTCACTTTCTTACACTTCTTTAAGTTCTCTTAACAAGTTAAACCACCCATGGAAAGCAGATTTTAATTTTCGTGCTTCTAAAAATCCTACAAGCCAATTTATTCATCCCGGCTTTATTCATCGTGGCACTAATCCTAGTATTAATTCATTTTTACATGCTATGAATACCGCTAGACATGCAGGAATTGATATTCAATATGAAAAAGGCTCGGGTGAGCGACTTCCTTATACAAATGAGTGCTTCGAAGCAGTTTTTTGTATGGATGTGCTTCAAGAAGTTGAGAATGGGGCTCGATTATTTTCAGAGATTTTCCGTGTGTTGAAACCCGGTGGAGTCTTATATTTTGATTTATCCAATACAATAGAATTGCCAATGCCTTTGGAATTAAAAGCGCAACAAGAGCGCATGAAATCTAAGAGTAATTATATTGCCAAGCACAAATGGGGAATTTTAATCAAACCAATAGCCAAGTCTGCTCAAGCACAACGCATTCCAAACCCTGTGGAATCTACCTTGCAAAAGCTAAAAAAGCATCAAGCGCTCAAGAAATTGGAATGTTGGAATGAAAAATTTAAACAATACTATCCTTTTACACTTTTATCAGCAGTCTTAAATTCCCTGTTAAATGAAGATAACAAGTTGAATTATAGAAGCTATGCTATTGTTGCTTCAAAATAATTGGGAAAGCATATTAATAAATGAGGTATAATTTTGAATAAAAAAGGGCTGCTCCCATATTGGAAGCAGCCCTTTTGAGTTTATTGGCTTACTCAATGATGAGCATTTCAACCCTTCTGTTTTTCTGACGCCCGGCCTCCGTTTTATTATCGGCTACCGGTTTAGTTGCACCAAAATATTCAACAATAATCCTATCGGCTTTTATTCCTCTATCGATTAAGAAAATTTTAACCGCTTGTGCACGTTTTTGTGACAGTGTCATATTGGTTTTTGGATTTCCAACATTGTCGGTGTGTCCGCTTAATTTTAAACGCCATTCCGATTTTTTTACCATTAATTTCCCAAGGTCATCTAAGGATGCATAGGACTCGAAGCGAATAACATCTTTACCATTGTTGAATTCGAGATTATCAAATGCTTTACGCAAAATTTCTTGCTCTTCTTTCAGCAGTTTTATTGGCACATCAATTACTTTTTCCTCCTTGAGTTTGGCTTCATCCGGAACAATTTTTCAAATTTAAAGAAGCCATCTTTCATACGAACGGCCCTAGTGGAAACACCTCCAACTAAAATATTTAATTTGTCAATGGTGGTTGTTCCATCGCCCTCTAAGCGGAATTTAAAGTCTCCATCCGCCGGCAAGGTTTCAAAACGGAAGAATCCATCTTTCGATTTGGTTGCGAAGTTGATTACTTTACCATTGGCATCTAATACATACAATACATCCTCCGGACAGCCTTTGTTTTCGATAGGTCCAGGTTTTTTTGGACATCTATCCTCACTGTCTTTTATACCGTCACTATCTGCATCCGGGCAACCATTTAATTTTGCAAATCCCCTATCATCCGGGCATTCATCAATTTTATCCGGAACTTTATCACCGTCTCTATCAGGGCAACCTTTAAATTCTAATAAACCTGCCACATCCGGACAATCGTCTTCTTTATCAATTATTTTATCGCCATCTTTATCCGGGCAACCTTTAAACTCAAGCAATCCGGCAATATCCATACAGTTATCTTCGCTATCAATTACCTTATCGCCATCTTTATCCGGGCAACCGTTAAATTCTTTCAAACCTGCATCGTCAGGGCATTTATCATCTTTATCTGGAATTTTATCCCCATCCTTATCAGGACAACCGTTAAATTCAACCAAGCCAGGAATTTCGGGACAGGCATCTTTTTTATTTACTACACCATCTTTGTCCTTATCCAGTGGTTTGCGTCCAAAGGTTAAATTTATACCTACTCGTAAATTTAAATTTTTGGTATTTCCGGGATAGGTGATATCCGTAGTTTTTCCACCGTTGTTGACTCTGTATTTGTTGTACACAAATAAGCCCAGAATATTGTCACTCACTCCATAAATCTGCAATGGGCCAAGGTTAAGTGCAAGCCCTAAACCAATGTTCATATAGCTTCTATTAAACATCGAATAATTAATAGAACCCATTAAATAGTTATCAATAGTATAGTTATAAGATAAGGCTAATGCCGGATGTAATTTTTATCAAAGAAATGTCCCTGAACCAAAAGAGAAACATTACTTTCTTTATTTAACTCGTATTGTGCGCCGGCATAAATTTGAGCACCTAAGCGGGTTTTGTATGAACGATGAACAGTATCTAAAGCAAAACTGGAATTGAGTGAATCAAAACCAATTCCACCGCTTTGTCGATGGTGGTACTGTCATTTAAGAAGGTGTTGAGGTCTATACCTTGGTATTTGAAAGACGCATTTGGATTTTTGCTGACATAATTTGTTGGTGCAAATTTCCATTTAATGGAGCCTAAATCCAGCACACTTGCATTCACCGTTAAGCGATCGCTTGCTTTGTAACTCCCTCCAAAATCAACGCCATAGCCACGGTTATGAAGTTTCGTAACAAAATCGCCAACTCCCAATCCATTAAAGGGATTGTCGATTATACCGGAAGTATTTACAATTATATCAGAGGTTGCAGTAATGTCAAAAGTAGTAGGGTCGGTAGTGAGGGAGATGTCGCTTTTTTTAGTCGAAATATTTGCAATTCCACTAAGGTATTTTACCCGAATACCAAGCGATAATTTATCGCCGACTTCACGGGCATAACCTAAGCCATATTCTAAGTAATTTGTTGCATCTAAACCTAAATTAAAATGCTGCTCTTCGCCCAATGAAGCGCCATTACCTTTCCACACAAAATTGAGCAAATCTTTAGGATAGCGAATTCTCCAATTCAATTTATAGCTCGCATTAAAACTAAAATATCCACTCTTGTATTTAAAGGCTGTACTTAATAAATCGGTGTGAAGAGATAAGGCAAAATAATTATTATCGGCTAATTTACTCACCAGGTTTTCGAAATCAAGTTTAGTAGCACCATTACTACCTTTGGTGATCACATCATCTAATTTAAAACCACTGTTGCTTTTATTTAAGTAAAGTGATGAAATAATGGGTAATCCAATATTCAGCCGGCTGCTCGGTAAAATTCCGGGGTTTACATAATTGGATTGTGGTATAGCCTTTAAATTGTATAAGGTTAAATTTTGTTGCGCAACTGCATTGTGCCATAAAAGGCTTAGTACAAGTACAATCAAAAACTAAGTCGACGGTCGCTGTATATTTTTACATTCTTAGTTCCATTATCAAATGTGGCCGAAATCGCTTTTATGATAATGTACTTCGCATTTTTAAGGCCAAAGCCCTTGCGCGGTTAAAAGTTACATCCGTAGTTTTTTGATTGGGTACAGATGTTTGAGGGCTGTTCACAGGAAAGCTGACGGTTGCCGAGGGAAGTACGTTTACGTCTTGAAAGAGTGAATCAATCTTGTGATACATGGAATCTGTGAAATAAACCTGCATACTTATTCCCATCGGAAAATCATTCACCGCGAATGCCCTAAATAAGATTGATTCAATATTATCGACCTTTTGAAATTTAAATTTAACAGTATCTTCAAAAGTAAAATCTTTTGCATTTCCAAACATGGGCAATACCACTTCCACATTCGCTTTAAGTTTACTACCTGCATCCACAAAATTAATTTGAGGCGGCATGCTTAATGGGTTTGTTAACGAAGCTACATTGTAAATAATGTATTTGGGTCGATTGTCCATTGCAGCATTGAAATCACTATTTGAATTATCCAGTTTTAAAGTGTCGCTTATTTCTGCTGCGCCAACTATAGTAGGCGCTTTCACTTGAAGTGGTGTGGTAGTGTAGGCAATATTTCCTTGCCCAAATCCGGGATTGTACCATTTTAAATCGATGTTACTGATACTAACAGGAAGTCCAAATGAGTTGGTGAGATAGAGCTTTAGCAGTGGATTTGCAAAGTGAAAGGTTCCAATTCCAATTGGTGTATTGTTATGGCGAAATATGGTGATGGAAACGGTGTCGTTATTGGGTGTTAAATTGGATTGCATTCCCACATTTCCGAATACAGTTTGAAATTTTTGATTCACAATGTGCTCGGTAAAATTAATGTTGCTTCCAGCTGCCAATGTGCTTCCAGGTGTTTTTGTAACGGTAATGGAATAAAGTATTTCAAATTTATTATGCGTGGTTGGAATCCGTTAAATCAAAATGGTAACCTGCCAGATTTAAGGTTCTACTGGTAGTACCTGCACCTACACCAAAAGTATCGAAGAAAGGTAAACCACCTTTTTTGGCAGCAGGGATACTGATTTCTAAAGTAGTACCTGCAGTGAAAGTTTTGTTTATGTCAAAATTAATGGCACCTGAAGCAAATAGAATAGAATCTAATTGCGCATTGGTACTGCCCGGTAAAAATTGATGCTTTGTGAGCGGCTAAAGGAAGCCGAGGTGTTGGGTGCTAGCGCATTAAATATAGCAGCCTCGCTTGCACTTACTGTAAAACTGGTGGCTTTTGTTTGATCCGGCAATACAATAAAATCTTCGGCATTTATTGAAAAGAGTGTCCCTTTGTAAATAAGTGTACAAAATTGTCTCCGTCGGTGGTTATCTGTCCGTTTTATCGGTTCTCAGTACAATATCGTTTATTGAAAAATTGGTGTACACCAATGGAATCGCAATGTTGGGATTCCAAGTGCCCGCTTCAATATTATTTAAATTGTACTCTTCTTTAACACATGAATGCAAGAGGAGCGTGGGAGCAAGAAGCGCAGCGGCAACTATTTTACGGAGAAGAATTTTGCTTTTCATTAGCACTGAATTTGGTTCGAAAAATATACCGCAAGTTAATTATTTTTTGCGAGTTAAAAATGATGGCTAAAGAAATTTGAGAAGATGCCTTTAGTTACTAATAAGCAGCATACACCTTAACTTTGTTTCCGGCACCAATAATTGAGTACCAGGAAGCATCTCCATAAAAATGAGAACTAGCGAGTGGGGTAGTGGCACTTATTTCGTGCGATGATTGTATTGATCCGGATGATGAAATCAGCATAATGCATTGCTCCGGATTAGCTACAACTAAGCTAAACGATTTATTTTTTCAACAAGCACAACCGGTTCTGTCAAGTATTTTAATTTTAATTTTGCCTCACTTAATTTAGTTTTCGCAGCATCAAATAAAGTAAGCTTATCTGCGGTTAGAAATAAATAGTTATGTGTTTCAGGAACATAGTTAAAATAAAAGGCTTGGTTGGTTTTATGTACTTGTGATTTATCTATATTACCTGAAAAATAGAGTCGTGTAACCCATCCGCTTGAATCGCAAGCAACCAAAGAAGAGGCGTTCAAAGTGTTTTCGATAGCTAAATAGTAGATGTTTCGGTACACATTTTTTAATTTTTGCTTGAATTTTACTACAGATTTTCCTTTACGGTCCAGTAAATTCACATTCCCACTTTGATCCAGAATCACCAAGTAATCTAAACCTTTTGCTCGAAAATTAGAGATAGGTGCAATTACTTTATCGCTATTACTTACTGCTTCCCAGCCATTTACTGCATCTCCTCTTAGTGTGTAATTATAAATTCGCTTGTTCTCTTCAGCAATGAGTAATCTATATTCTCCATTGTTTTCGTAATCTATCGCTTTCACACCATTGGTGGCAATGTACTTTAACACCACCGGAAATTTAGACACATTATCGCCATCCTTATCTAACACATAAATTTTAGTTTTTGTGGAGAAGACAAATTGCATTTCTTTTTCTCATTAACGGATTGCACTTCGCTCATGATTTTTTCTTTCATTTCGTTTTTCCATAAAATTTTCCCTTTGTTGTCGATGAGGTAGATTTTATTGGAAGCATCTTGTACAAAAATTAACCGACTGCTGTCAGCGGGGTCGAGCAGTATGGATGGTTTAGTTAGGATCGTAGTATCCAGCTGAATATCGAGTAAGGATTCATTCGCTTTTTTATAGCATGGTTTATAGGATGCAAATATGGAACTGTAAAACAAGTTGGCATTTGCACTCATTTGAAAAGCAAGTGCATGAAATTCTTGAAGCGTTTTAGTTTTCGCTTCTGACCAGTTTAATACCTCTTTTTAAATGCTTTTGAAATAGAAAAGGGATCGTGCCAATGCTGAATACACAAAAAGATTCGATTGAGAGCTTGTATTTTCAGCAAAAGTTTTATAATCGGCATCTGATGATAAGGTATGCCCTGCTAAAATTGAATTGATCCATTTTTTTAAAGCCGCTGCACTATTTGCGAATACCACGGTTTCATCCATCAACACAAAATAACTCGCACTTATTTTTTCGTAACTCTCTCCAAAAACCATTGGAATAAGCGATTTGGCCTTTATTTGTTGAATTGTAAACCCTCTAAAATGTTCAGCAATTGAATCTCCATTGGCTTGTTTACTATTTATTTTAGTGGCGAAATCAAGCAACAATTTGGCTACCTCTTTATTTCCATTTGTTTTAAAAACGGCATAGCAATTTGATGCGTAATTTTCATTTTCGGGTTCCGTAATCACATACGCAAACTGATTGCCCATCCATTGTTTGAAAAAATTTTGAGCATTTACACCAAATGATTTATTGAGTTTTGATACTTGCTCTTGCCGCGTGAAATGATCCGTTAAGTTATTGAGATAAGTATCATAATTTTTAAAATACCGGTTCACATCACTCAAAGCAGTGTGTTGAAAAAAGCAACTGAGGAAGGTAATTCATCGGTCATCTCAAATTCTTGTGGTTCTTGGTTTTGAAAATATTTAAGTAGTTGTTGCTACTATCCTTGGAAAGTGTGAATCCATTTAATTGATAGGAATTGGGTTTTGTTTTGATGTCCAGACTTGTCCAATTAGCAAAAGTTGACAAAGCTTTTAAAAATCCGGCTTCCTTTGGTTCTAGCATTGTTGAAAAGAGTTGCGGAAAGTAAGTGTAATTAATAAAGAGGGTAGCTTCCACTTTTTTGCCGGCAGAATTCCAAATTTTATCAAAGGCAGGATCAGCCGAAATTGGGGTTCCTGAATTAAGCTGCACGATAGCATCCTCCATTAAAAAGCGCGAAAAAGTACAAGCAAAAATTCCCTGATTAAAAAAATAGTATAAGGTCTTATCCTCATTAATTTTTAATTCATTTAATGCAACACCATCATAAATTCGCAAGGAATAAATCGACGTTTTAGCCGCAGCATTTTGAATAAAATCATTCAACTGTTTCTTCGAAAGTGTATTCGGTAGATTCAGCAAATACAACAATCCAAAATGATTGCTGGCATCGGGATGAGCCGAAATAAAAAGGGGTTTGTCTTGAATATTTTTATAGGCTTCAATATTAGTCGCAAACAAGGCATCCAAAAAGCGCATATCGGTATGTAAATCACCAAAAAAAGGATAACTCACCAAGGATTTCCACATGGGATTAGCAACCGAAAAGTTTTGCAAAGAACTTTTTGGCGTATTACATTTTAAAACCACTGCTGCGTTTGCTGGAATAGCTTTAATTACAGAACTTAAGGGTGTTTTTATTTGTTTGAAATGAAAATACCCATAAATAGCTGCACCGATAACAGGTACAAGAAAGAGTGTGATTAATATTTTCTTAAGCATTTATATTCAGTATTTAGGTGCTGATGTTGTAGTGATTCCGGAATAAAATTTTAATTCAAGCTGTGTGTTTACGAGATTAAAACTCATGCGATGCTGATTACATGTTCCATGTTTTTCAATCTTTGTGCGATGAAGCAATGTTGGATACCCTTTGTTTTTATTCCATTCATACACCGGAAATTGCACATGCAAGCTCTCCATAATTTCATCTCTATACGTTTTTGCAAGGATGGAAGCAGCAGCAATTGCCATGTATTTACCATCACCCTTAACAATGCATTCGTGCGGAATAGTTTTATACGGTGTAAAACGATTACCATCAATAAGTAATAAATCCGGATTCATTTTTAATTGATCAAGCGCCCTGTGCATGGCTAAAAAGAGGCTTTTAAGATGTTTATTTTATCTATTTCAATATTTGAAACAATACCAACTGCAAAAGCTAATGCATGGTTTTCTATAACCGGCCTCAACTCGTTTCGTTGTTTTTCATTTAGTTTCTTCGAATCATCAAGAACTAATAATGCCTTATTAATCTTACGCGGCAGGATCACGGCAGCTGCCACAACCGGTCCGGCTAAGCATCCCCTTCCTGCTTCATCACATCCGGCTTCAATACCTTTAGTCGTAAAATGTTTTTTAAGCATGGCTTTATTAAATCATAGCTTTTTCAATACAGGTCCAGAGTTTCTCAGCAGTTTTATCCCAAGAATAATCAAGTCTTCTGCTCCTACCTTTTTCAATTAAAATATTTCGAAGCGCTTCATCTTCATTCATTTTTACAAGTGCAGCCGTAATCTCTTCTACCGAAAATGGATTTACAAGCAAAGCTGCATCTCCTGCAATTTCGGGCATAGAGGTCACATTGGAAGTAATTACCGGGACATCACAATTCATGGCTTCTACTATTGGAATTCCAAATCCTTCAAAGTAGGGAACATAAGTCAAGGCAAGTGCTCCACCCAGCACATCTTTTAATTTTTCGGGTGCTAAACGACCGGTAAAAACAACTTCCGATTTATGCGTCATGGCTTCATAAGAGGCAGCGATGTCAGCACGCCAATACATTTTGCTGCCCACTATTACTAGCTTTGTCTCGGCCTTCGTTTGTGTCTTAAATGCATCAAAAGCTTTAAAAAGATTTACAATATTTTTTCGAGGATGCATGGCTCCAACAAACAAAAAATAATTCTTCCCTTCAGTTAGTTCATTTCGAATAAGTAATTTTTGTTGTGGTGATATTGGTGTATACAACAAGTTAGAACCATTTCCAACTACATCTATTTTGCTCGCCTCAATACCATAGTTTTTAATGATATCGTTTTTAGAGTATTCTGAAACAGTTGCTAAACGAACCGATTTTTTTGCAAATCGCCGGAAGAAAAAGTTGTAATATTTTTCAACCCAAAAAGGCATATCCTTTTTATAATAAATAAAATTCAGATCATGAATAACCGCAAGGCTTTTTGTTCCCGAAAGCAAGCTAATCATACCATCCGGAGATAAAAATAAATCAGGTTTGTGTTTTCGAAGCACAAAAGGTAGACTGATTTCAAACCAAAAAATCCAAAGAAAAGGATGGCGGGTGGGTGGAAACAAAACAAGCGGAGTAACATTTTTAGCAGTTACAAATTCGGGGTCAAATGGCCGGTCAAAAATAAAAATGAATTCATGCTCCGGGTGATTTTGAGTAATGCGCTTCAACGATTCATACCCGAACCAACCCATGCCTTCCATTTTGTTTTTAAGGAAAAGCCTTGTGTTTACTGCTATTTTCAACTAAGTTTAATTAAGTATAGCAAAAGTAAGCCATAAAGGGTATAGTTAAGCACTTAGTTTTGTCAAGTACTTAACAGCAGATTGTTAGTTTAGTTTTGAGTATAGAGTGGAATCTATATTACTTCAAATCCAATAAAACAAACATCATCCAGCTGCTCGTTGTGTCCTTTCCATTTTTCAAAAAAATGGGTGAGCGATGCACCTTGTTTTTTAATGTTCTCGGATTTAGTAGTGAGGAGATATTCTTTTAATTTTTTGGTTGTTAATTTTTTGCCATGTAAACCGCCAAATTGATCTGCGAAACCATCGGTAAAAATATAGAAACGATCGTTTTTATTTATTTTCACATTGTGTGAGGTATAGCGGCGCTCATCGTGAATTTGATGGTGTCCGCCAATGGGAAATTTGGAACCTTTTATTTCTTCCAATTCATCATTTCGAATCATCCACAGTGGGCGATATGCCCTGGCAAACTTTAAATAATTTTCGTTAAAGTCAATCACGCACAAGGCAATGTCCATCCCATCATTACCTTCATTTTTATTTTGTTTTAAAGCGATAATCAGTTCGGTATTTAGCTGATCTAGTATTTCAGTTGGTTCGGTAAGGCCCTTATCGGTGATGAGTTTATTTAAAATATTGCTCCCAATCATGCTCATTAGCGCACCGGGAACCCCATGTCCGGTGCAATCGGCAACAGCAAGAAATATTTTTTTGTTCTCATTTATACACACATAAAAGTCTCCACTCACAATATCTTTTGGGCGGTATAGCAAAAAACTATTGTACAGCACTTCCACAATTAGATCCTCTTCAGGCAACATGGCATCCTGTATTTTTTTAGCGTACTCAATACTCTTGGTTATCTCAGATTTTTGAAGTTCAATTTTATTATTCTTTTCCTCCAACTCAATATTTGTTTTTTTCTTAATGATGTAGATGCGATATACAAATGCCAATAGCACAAAAAGCACAATTAAAAATCCGGAAAGTGCAGCCTGAATAATTTGTTTACTCTTTATTTCTTTGGCACTAATTTCTTTTTGCTTTTGCAGGAGGTTAATTTCACTTTGCTTTTTTTCAAGGTCAAAATTGAATTGCAGATTGCTGAATTTTTTATCAGCATCAATATTGTAGAGGGTATCTTTTACTATTGTTAATAGCTTTTGATATTTGAAAGCGTTGGTAAAGTCATTCACTCGGCTATACGAATTTGCCAATCCCTCGTACGATAATTTTAAGCGTTCAGTTGAACCTAGCTTGGTTGCAATATCTTCTGCCTCTTTATACTTAAGAAGTGCAATTTTATATTCTTTATCTTTTTCATAAATCCCGCCCAATTCAATTAGCGAATTTACCATGTCTAATTTAGCATCAATATTTTTGGCATGGGAATAAGCTTTCTCAAAATAACTAATAGCAACACTTTGTTCGCCCTTTTTTGCGTAAGCCTTCCCTAAAAATATTAATGCAATGGGATAATTTTCAGATCCTTCAAAAGCAATCAAAGCTTTTTGGAAATAATTTAAAGCTGATTTTGTGTTGCCTTGATTTAAATAGATTTCGCCAATATTCACAGAGGACGAACCAATAATATTATTATCTTTTATTTCTTCTCCTACCTTCAGTGCATTCATATTATATTCCAACGCTTTATAGTAAGTGGAGCGTTTTCCTAAATAAACAGCTCCAATATTTCCATTGGCTGTAGCGATACGAATTTTGTCGTTAAGTTGCTCGGCTATTTTTAAGGATTTAATGTAATAATCCAGTGCTTTGTAATCTTCGTTTTGGATATAATAGATATTGCCCATATTATTATACATATTGGCAACACCGGCACTGTCTTTTATGGAGGAAAATACATCTAAAGCTTGCTTGTAGTTCTGCAATGCTTCTACATAGGAGCCCTTGTTGAAGTAGCCTATTCCCATGTTTTTTAAGGCCAATGCAATTCCTTTTTTATAATTTATTTTTTGAGAAAGTGTTTTCGCTATCTCTGCATACGAGATAGATTTTTCGGGTGCTGTTCCAAAATAAATTTTACTGATGGCTAATATGGCATTCACTTTAGCAGTGTCCTCTTTAGCGTTTTTTATTATCTCTTTGAGTTTCTCTGTTTGGGGAGTTTGAGCAAACACAAGTGTTGTATTACACCATAAAAAAAGAAATAAAGCCAATGCCAGCTTCTGCATACTCAGATAGGAATGAATTTAAAGCGCAATTTACAAATCTTTTTTTCCTACCCCAAAAAAGACAAAAAGCATTCAAATTTCAATAGCTCATTTGTGCATACCCTTCCGAATTCATCAATCAGTTTATTCAAAATCTATTAATTATATAAATTTTTAATTTTCATCTGTAACAAACAACAATGCTAAATCCCGAACTTAACATCACATAAATTAATAACAAAATGAAACAATTAAGCATCTTGTTAATTTTACTTCTGGGGTGTTTTCAAGCTCGCACACAAGCTGTATACGCATGCACTTACCAGCAATTATGCAATTGGAATGCACAAACGGAACAGTTTGATGATTGCAATGAGGGACAAGCTCAAAATAGTAGTTTTGAAATCAATAAAGCCGAGTCGGTTATTTTTCAAAAAATTCAAAATGTAAATTCCGCATTCAAAGTTAAAAGCAAAGAATTCGATCGTAAGCAAGGTGTCACCATTTATTTTGTGATGAGCGATAACGGAAATAATTTCTATTTTATTTTTGATAAGAAAAATAAGGAAGTGAGGGTGTTAACTAAAAGTAAAGGTAAATCAAGCTTAGAGCTCTTTACTCAAACTAATCCATGGCAAACAAATTAAGATGCATCCCTAGTTTTTTTGTAATTTAAATTCAGTCACGCATTTCCTATATTCGTGCTCTATTATTCAGCAAGAATATTTTTATTAATGCAACGCACTAATTTTTTCTTCCTACTCTCGCTTAGCGGGATATTGATTTTTTACACACTATCTGCTCAGCCTTCTAAAACCGAAAAGCGAATTGCTGCTGAGGTTGATTTGCATGCCGTTCAAGCCTTAGACCTTTTAAAGGAAGTGGTTAACATAAATAGTGGAACATTCAATTTTGGTGGTGTTAAGCAAGTTGGCGCTGTTTTTACACGCGAATTAAAAGCACTTGGTTTCGAAACCAAATGGATTTCCGGCGAAACTTTTCACCGTGCAGGTCATGTGCTTGCGACACATAAAGGAAAAAGAGGAAAAAAAATTCTATTAATCGGCCACCTCGACACTGTTTTTGAACCCGACAGCCCCTTCCAAACTTTTGAAATGCTTAACGATAGTATGATGCATGGTCCCGGTGCTGCCGATATGAAAGGCGGCGATGTTATTATAATCCTTGCTTTACAGGCTTTAAGAGATGCAGGATTGCTAGCTGATTTAAACATAGAAGTTATAATGAGTGGTGATGAAGAAGCCAGCGGATTTCCTTTAGCGCTATCCAAATACGATTTAATTGAGGCTGCAAAACGCGCCGACTATGCATTAGGTTATGAGGATGGCGATGGATTAGCTACTAAAGCAGTAATTGAAAGAAGAGGAGCATCCGATTGGACACTCACCGTTAAGGGACATGCTGCACATTCTTCTCAGCTTTTTACAGCAGAGGTCGGCAATGGTGCGATTTACGAAGCATCCCGAATCCTAAAAACATTTTACGATTCTTTAAAAGGAGAAGAAAATTTAACTTTTAATCCGGGATTAATTGCAGGCGGTAATACAGTTAATTTTGATTCTTTGCACAATCAAGCTAGCGCTTTTGGTAAAAATAATATTGTGGCACAAGATGTAATTGTAAAGGGAGATTTAAGAGCAGTTTCCACCATGCAAGTGCAAAGAGTAAAGAAAAGTATGCAAAAAATTGTAGCTGAAAATTTTCCTAATACCACTGCCCATATTGATTTTGGCGAGAACGGATACCCACCCATGACAGCCACCGAAGGCAATAAAAAATTATTGAAGTATTACAGCAGAGTAAGCACCGATCTTGGATTTCCCAGCCAGGAAGCTGTAAATCCAAGAGATGCAGGTGCTGCCGATATTTGTTTTGTGAACGATTGGGTGGAGATGGCATTAGATGGAATCGGACTTCCCGGCACTGGGGGACATACCATTCATGAAACCGCCAATACCAATTATTTAGCAATCGAAGCCAAAAGATCTGCTGTACTAATCTACCGCCTAGCATTCGAAAAAGCATTAGAATAAAATATTCATTTATTCAATGACAAACTTCTTTCTATAGCTTACTATTTCGCTAGAAATTTCTACAACATAAATTCCTTTACTCAAATTCGAAAGAGAAAGTTGAGGTGTGAATGCTGCATGATAAATAAGTTTACCCATAGTGTTGTATATTTTTGTAGCTGCTTTTTGAAATTCAATTCCTTCATTTACGTTTAGATGCAGCACATTCTTTGCAGGATTGGGATAGATAATCAAAGATGAAGACGGTTCGTGTAATCCGCTAAGTCCTAAACCGTTTAATGGCTTGTTCACAACAATATATCCGCTATCCCCAACAGCAAATACTATCGAATCTTGATAAGAAGATATATCATTTATTTTTTGATCAACCACATTGAAACTCCAATTGATAAATGGATCAGAAGCCGAAAAAATTAATCCTTCTGCATTTTGAGAAACTCCGCCTGTATATAATTTTCCTGCACCACTTTGATGCAAGGTTAAAAAATCAGGATAATAAAAAGTGGCCGAATTTAGGTCTTGATTCCAGCTTAAACCACCATCTGTACTAATGTATAATCCAAATCCAATAGTAATTGATTCGTATCCGGCGAAAGCCAGCGTATCGTTTATTATTATAACAGAAGTAATGGGATTTAAATCAAGCGAAGCCCTTACCGAATCCCAATTGCTGCCCCCATTGGTAGTGCGGTAAATATATCCACTGCGACTTGAAGCCAGTCCGAAATTAGAATTTAGAAAAGTAATATCTGTTACAATATCCCCCGGATTAAAACTCGTTGAATTTAAAACATTAGTTGTCCAGGTACCGGCTGAAAGTTGACTTATGATTTCCCCCTGAAAACACCCCGAACCACCAATAAATCCATTGCTTTCGTCAAAAAAGTAAAGGCCTTGGTTAAAGCACTGATTTCCGGCAGTGGGCAAAAGCGTCCAGGTCAAACCGCCATCGGTAGTTTTGTAACTCCCAATATAAGGTCCAATGGTCATAAATCCAATACTGTCGTTTAAGAATTGCAAATTTAAGATGTGTTCAGCAGTAGGATAAAAAGTAACACCGCTAAAATTTATCTTGTTCCATGTTAAACCGCCGTCCATTGTTTTTAGCAACAAGCTGTCATTACCACCTATGTATCCAATCGTAGGAGAGGAAAAATAAATGGTGTTTAATTTTTTTGAAGTGCCACTGTTTACCTTTGTCCAGGATTCAGCATGCACAAAAGAATAACTCGAAAGCAGTAGTATTAATACTTTGCTGCAAAAGGTGTAAAGTTTTGTTTTCATTTTCGTTTTGGATTTGTTGATACAAAACTAATTCATGAATAAGCGCAACACAATGTACAATTGCGCCTTAATCATGTATGTTTTTAAATTCAGAGGGACTCATGCCGGTTTGACTTTTAAAAAATTTGCTGAAATGTGCCGGGTCTAAAAAGTTTAATTCATAGGCAACTTCTTTTGCCGAAATCCCAGTGTTTAATAAGCGTTTGGCTTCCAAAATAGTTTGTTTGTAAATAAGCCCGCTAGCAGTTTCACCACTTCGTTGAAGGGAAATTTCATTCAATTGTTTTTCTGAGATAGTTAATTTTTGAGCGTAGTCTTTTACTTTTTTAAGCTGTTTGAAATCGCTTAACAACAAGCGTCTAAAAGCAGTGTAAGTACTTAGCTGTTTATTTTCTTGAACTAAATTTTCTTTCCTGCTAAGCTGCATGCAATGCAACAAAAGAAGGCACAATTGATTTGTGACCAAATAATTTTTTAGTGGATTAGTGGAGTTAAATTCTTCCAAACATTGCTTTGTAATGTGCGCCATTACTTCATTAAAGGAATCTTCAAATAAATACACGGGCGGAATTTCAGTTACAGCAAAACAATTGTGATCAATCAAAAAGTCTTCAATTATTTTATTGGATCCGGCATGTATCAGGTCAAACATAAATACAAATCCATGGCAATTTGCATCGCGCACAACTTGATGCACTTGCCCTGGAGTTATAATATGAATGGAGTTATCCTGAATGGGAAAATCAATAAAATCAATTGTATGAACTCCTCCGCCTTTTAAAAAAACAAAGCACTCAAAAAATTGGTGCCGGTGAATTTCATTTATTTCTTTGGCAGCAGATTTCAACTCTACTACTTTAATTTCCTTTTTTTCTATTTCAGGATTGGTGTGAACCGGTATCATGTGCTTCCAAATTTAGAAAGCTTTTTTGGAGAGACAAAAAGTATACTTATCAAATAAGTGAAAGTTGTTTTTTTTTGATTGGATAAATTACAAGCTTGCCAAAAAGGAGAGGAGCGCATCTCGATCAGATTTTGGCAACTGTCTCACAAATTCCTTTGCTGCTTGGGCTTCTCCACCATGCCAAAGAATTGCTTCCATTAAATTGCGGGCGCGCCCATCGTGTAAAAAATTAGAATGCCCATTCACCAATTGGGTTAAGCCAATTCCCCAAAGCGGTGCCGTGCGCCATTCCAATCCATTGGCTTTAAAATCCGGTCGATTATCCGCTAAATCCGTTCCCATATCATGCAACAACATGTCGGTATAAGGAAAAATCAATTGGTTGGAAACAGCTCTAAAAGAAACATCAACCGCTGTGCGCACACTTGGTTTATGACATTTATTACAGCCTGCTTGAGTAAAAAGTTTTTCACCGCTAACGTTTACAGGGTCTTTAATATTTCTGCGCGCAGGAACACTTAACGTTTGTGTGTAAAAGGCAACCGCTTTTAAAATACTGTCGCTTACTTCTACTTCATCATTTAAGCCATCAAATTGACTTTGGCCAAGCGAACTTTCCTGATCGAAAACGGGATTGGTAATGCCCATGTCTTCATTGTATGCACCGGCTGTTTGTTGCAACAAATCGGGTGCTCCTGCTTTCCATCCAAATCGTCCTAAGGTGCTTGTACCAGCGCGTAGGTTCCACACATAATTTGGTTTTCCACTAATGCCATCTCCATCTGTATCCTGCTCATCGGCCCAGTTAAGAATGGTACTTTCCGGAATTGCTTGCAGTAATCCTAAACCAAAAACAGGTGGCGCAACCCGCGGCGACAAAAGCATTCCGGCAGGAGGGGGGATGTAAGTATTTTGCACAACGTAGGATGGTCGACGCAAAGAAATACTTTGTCCATCCGAAAAATAAACCGGTTCTTCTGTATAACTAATATTTACAGAACCTTCGAGTGCTTTTCCATAAACCGCATTTGATTGCAATTGCCCACCAAAACCCGGAACTGAAACCGGCCCACCATGTGCATCTTCACCCGGAATACTAATTCGAAACAACATCGATAATAGGCGTTCCCCGGGCAATGCAGGCTTACCGCGCCCATCGGCAATGTGACAGGAGGCACAAGAAACATTGTTATACACAGGTCCCAAACCCGGTCGAATCAAAGCAGGTGCGGTAACAAATGAAATTTCAAAATGACGATCTCCCACTTCGTGCACCGCTAAATCGTTTGCACTTAATTCAGGGAACGCATGAGAAAAAGCTCCACTTGATTCATCAAATGCCGTATTCACACCACCAGAAAAGCGTGTGTCAAGTGTATCTTCATCTAATTCATTGTATTTCCTGCACCCATAAGCAAAAACTAAAATGCATAAAATTGCAATGCCATAAGTAACTCTCATCTTTTTATTCTTGATGTTTTTAAAAGGAGCCATATTATAAATGACCCTAATTTTTTGCGTTTAATTATTCAATTAATCTGTTACTCCGGCTTGAATATAGGGTAATAATTCGCCTTCTAATACATCCTTCAATTCATTTATTTTTTCTTGCACTTGATGCAATTGGAGTTGTTGCGTAATAATTGCTTGCCCGAATGGAACAGTAATTAATGAAAAAGAGTTTATGGCTGCAGTCAACTTTTGCTGCACTTTATTATCTAGGGAAATATTAGATTGATTAACCCATTTGTTTAAACCTATTCCATCTTCCAGGTAATCGCCAAAATAGGCATTTTGTACACTGCGCATATTGTTTGTGAAATCTACAATCGAATTCTGACTAAATTGAGATTCCTCAAGATTAGGGTTTTGTGCGGCCAAGGGTTCTTCAATTTTTCCACCCGATACTTCCTCACAAATGCCAATCATGCTATTTACAAGTTCTTCCAAAGCAGCCCGTTTTGTGGCGTAATTGCTTCCTGTCTGTCCGGCCGAAGTGTAATTCACTAAGTAATTTCCACTTTCATTTGGATCCCAGGATTTTCGAATTTTTGTGCTTAAGCGTTTAATGTAATCTCCCAAGGCTAGTAGGTATTCTTTTTCGCGATTTGTAAATTCGCTTGCTGATTTGATTCCGTTCACACCAAATAATAAATATTCCATCGGATGAAATCCTTTTAAGGTGGTTTGCGTACTATCTAAAAAGCCACTTGTAAAAACCTGATTGCTTGCCAATAAAGTATCCAAATCATCTTTGTTAACAGGCCAATCATCAATTCCAGGATCCATGTCTTCGGTGGCAACCGGACCAAATAAAAATGCCTCATTCTTTTCCCATACTGCACGGGTATCTTTCCATAGCTGTTTGCACGAAGCTAAGTCTGTGTTTGAGTTTGTGACATTAAAAGTTTGCACCTGCACAAACAACAAATTAGCTTTTGCTTCCAGATCTGTATAAGTGGCAAAAGCAACTTTATGTGCAAAATCATGAATCACTTCAGCTGGCTCCACAGAAACAACGGCTTCATTACCGGAGTTTTTTTTGCAGGAATGAAAAGCGAAAATAATAGCTATGGCGGCTATTAAAGTGGTGGATAATTGGGGTTTCATTAATCGGTAATTGATAAGGTTAAAAGTGTATTTTCTTTATCTATTTTTATTTTTTTTAAGTGCTTGTCAGCAGGACCTACTTTTACTATACCATCCAAATCAAACTGACTGCCATGCGTGTTACATACGATTTTAGAACCGGTATAATTTACAGGATTGTTTTGATGGCTGCATTGCAGGTATATTGCGCGATAATTCTCATCAGTTCGTAAAATTAAGATATCATGTTCCAGCGCTTTGGTTCGGACAATTAAGGCGTTGCTTTCGGGCTCAAATTGCGATATATCAACTTTTATTTGGCCATTTTCAGGCGCAGCTGAAAGTACTTTTGTGGAACTACAAGATTCAAGTCCAAGCAAGGAAAGTCCGGCTCCTGCAGCAAGGCATGCAAAACAACTTTGGTGTAAAAAATCTCTTCTTTTCATGGGGGTGACAGAGATAGGTTAAAAACTATATCCGATGCCTAAATTAAAAAAACTTCTATTCTTTAAGTAAGGTGGTGCAACCGGACTTGGATTAATTGTTAATGCTGGGTTGGGTGTACCGGTGCTTTGGTATTCAAAATCAGCCTTTACAATTACACCGGGTATTGGAAGAAAGGAGAGTCCTGCAAACAAATAACTCTCTTTGTATTGGTCATTTTTTATACCGTTTTCAGGAATACTTGTATTCAAATCAATGCTTTCGTAACGGGCAAACAGGTTAAGTTTTTTCTCTTTATATTTTGTTGTCTCCAAAAGGTTATATCCAGCTTCTGCATAGTAGCCCATCATCGAAGAGGCTACATTTTTTGCATAGGCCACATTTAAAGCTTCCGCATCAGGAATTTGAATTGCTGCAAACAAGGCTAAAGCATAGAATCCCGATTTTCTGTATTGTATATTTGCTTCTTCTAATGAAACCGGTGTACCAAAGGTTCCTGAATTTAAACGCAAGCTATCTGCATCGCGCTCGCTAAGGCCCACAGATCCTCCATAATAGCCCGAAACTTGAATTCTAAAATCACCCACATAATAAAGTAAAGCTGCTGTCACGGCAAGATTCCTTGAAGTAGCACCACTACCTTCAAATCTACCGCCTCTAATTCCTCTGCCACCTTCAAAACCTTCAGAATTTAATCCATTCATGATAGCTGCCGAATAATTTAGTCCGCTTACTTTTGGAATCGTTCCATACACCCCAACACCCAATTCTCTCCACGTTGAGGGAATTAGTTTTCGCTCCAAGCGCGGACGAACTACAGTATTAAATGTGGTAGGTAAATGATTTTCATTTATGATTCCTATTCTTGGAATAATTAAACCAGCGGATAAATAATTGTTGCGATTTAAATTAAACTTCACAAAAACCTGCTCTAATGCAATTTCACCTCCTGGCGCACCACCTTCAACTTTTGCATCTTCAATCTCCGTTTCTGTAAAAAGCGAAATCCGATTGTTAAACTTATGTCCAATAAAAATAACATTTCGTGTTAAGTTTATCGATGCCGTTTTTCCATCAATATCATTTCGGTAGGCGGCTTCTCCATAACCCCCGATTACGGTGGTTAAATTCTTGGCAACCAATCCTGCATTTAAGGAATCCTCTTTTGTTAATACCTGAGCCGATACTTGTAAGCTATATGTAAAACAAAGTATTACGGTTAATTTTTGTGCGATTTTTTTCATTTGATTAGGTTCTATTTTTATTTAGACTAAATATAAATAACGACACAAATGTAAATCGTTTTTATGTTATGGCAATACCTAAAAGTGGGTATATGGTTAATTTTTTGTGAAAACTGATGAGAATCAGGAATTCAAAAATCAGGAATTTAGAGGATGGTTTCTTCCGGCCCAAGCAATAAAATTGTCTCTTTGCTCAGGGCTTAAATTGTTTAGTTTTTTAATGGAGTATTTCTGGTAGTAAATGTCTTTTCCGGGCTTTAGATTTATCTCTTTAAACTTTTTATTTTCAATAACCGTGAGTTTAATGTGTTCCTGTGCATAAAAATTGGCCCAAGTATCCAAATTATCAAAAATTTCAATACCGTTAATAGCCACAATTTTTTCGTTTAAAGAAACACCCGCCTTATCAGCAATCGAATTTGGGAAAATAGAAGAAACTCGGCTCAAAATGCCGTCTTCCACCACTTTGAAACCTAATTTTGCTTCATGAAATTTTTTGGATGCTTGCACCTCTAACACCAATCCCAAATAATCAAGAGATTCGCGAATCGTAGCCTCAAAAGATTGAGTTCCATAAACAAAAGCAGCAAAGAAATCCTTCCAACTATTGCCAGTAATGCCTTCTATTACCGCCATGTAGTCATTCTCAGAATAGCCAATTTTTTTCTTTCCAAAATCGGTATACAGCGTGCGCATTACATCATCCAAAGATTTTTTGTTTTCAGTTTGTCTGCGTATCAAAATATCGGTCATGAATGCTATTAAACAGCCTTCAGTATAAATAGAAACTTTGCGATTAGGAACACCGGGGTTATATCCATCTAACCAGGTATCAAAAGACGAATCGGCAACCGATAAATTAAAGCGCCCAAAATTGTCGAAATGCTTTTGCAACTGCTCATCAAAGGTTTTAAAGTAATCACTATCCGAAAATACTCCCGAACGGTACAATAAAAAGTCTCCATAATAGGTCGTAACTCCTTCAGCCACAAAGCCTAATCTGCTATAGTTTTCGCGCGAATAATCATAGGGCATCATTTCTATCGGTCGAATCGATTTGATGTTCCAAGTATGAAACAACTCATGTGAACTGATGCCTAAAAACTCGTCGTACCAATCTTTATTCACAAATTCGTTGGAAGGACCAAGAACAATTGCAGTGGAGGTAAGGTGTTCAACCCCATGATGATACGCATAAGGGGTAAGTTGAAAAAGGAAATGATATTCCTGTACCGGAAATTCCTTCATCATCACAAAATGTTCATTAATGAAGATAAAGAAATCACAAATAATTTTTGGCCAATTGGGTTTACATTCACCTTGAATCCAAATATTAAATTCAATACCGTCTAACACAAACTGATTGTGTTGCAAAGTATCGCTAGCTATCAGCGGACTATCAGCAAGTTCATGAAAATCGGAAGCAGTCAAAATTACTTGACGCGGGTTTTTATCGTCTTTCTTCATTCCCGTTGCAACGCGATAGTTTTCAGGGAGTTTAAGTTCCACCGTGCAAGCTTCTTCCATGCGTTCTTTCACATAGAGTAAGCAATTAACCGGATTTATATAAAGTTGATGCTCATCTAAATAGGTTGATCCGGCATTTAATTCGGCTGCGTAATAATTGTATTTTATTTGTACATTTTTAGCACCTTTACAGTGTACCTTCCAACTGTCTTTTGTAAGCTTTTGATGAATTAAAGGTTGGCCTTTTTCATCGTAGGCAGCCCATTTCTGAATGTTTTTGGCAAAATTTCCCAGTTCATACCTGCCCGGGCGCCATGCCGGTAAATGCACTACAATACTTTCACCGGATATACTATCTATAGTAAAATCAATGTTTACATAGTGGTGATTGGAGTTCTCGAAATAAATGAGGTAGTGCATTGTTTTTTCCGGCTAGAAAAGATAAATAAAATCCAAATTTTATCGATTAAAAAGCCAAATTTAACAAAGAATTCCTAAAAGCAATTGCATTTTATACTTTTTTCCAATGTTTTGAACAAAAATGACCTAAAATTCTAAGTTATTTGAAATAAATCAATTGAAGCTTCATTTCAGTTGCTTTATCTTTTTTTTCTATTTATTCCGATTGACGGCTTTAATTTTTACTATTTTCGCAGTCCGTTTAAACGTGATTTTTATAAAATAAATCTCAAGCAATTTTTAGTGTATGATGTATGATTTGATTGTAATCGGAAGTGGGCCAGGCGGATATGTTGCTGCCATTAGAGCATCTCAGTTGGGTTTAAAAACTGCGATTGTGGAACGCGACGAATTGGGTGGAATTTGTTTAAACTGGGGATGTATCCCAACTAAGGCTTTATTAAAGAGCGCACAAGTTTTCGAATACCTCAATCACGCGGCCGATTACGGTATTAAAGTGAATGGGGGTGAAGCTGATTTTGGAGCCGTTGTAAAGCGAAGCCGCGATGTGGCAGATGGCATGAGCAAAGGGATTCAATTTTTAATGAAGAAAAATAAAATTGATGTTATCCAAGGTTTCGGGAAATTAAAAGCCGGTAAAAAAGTAGAAGTGAAAGATAAAGAAGGAAAACTTACTACTTATGATGCTTCAAATATCATTTTAGCTTTAGGTGCACGTTCCCGTCAATTGCCAAATTTAACGCAGGATGGTAAAAAAATCATAGGTTACCGCGAAGCCATGACTTTGCCTTCATTGCCTAAATCAATGGTAGTTGTAGGATCTGGAGCTATCGGTTCCGAATTTGCTTATTTTTATTCCACCATGGGATGTAAAGTAACCTTAGTTGAATTTCTTCCCAATATTGTTCCCTTAGAAGACGAGGAAGTTTCGAAACAATTGGGCCGTTCTTTTAAGAAAATGGGCATTGATGTAATGGTTGATTCTAGCGTTGAATCGGTAGATACATCAGGTAATGGCTGTGTGGTGACCATTAAAACGAAGAAGGGCGAAGAAAAGGTAAATTGTGATATTGTACTTTCAGCTGTTGGAATTCAAGCAAATCTCGAAAATGTTGGACTAGAAGAAGTTGGCGTAGCGGTGGATAAAGGAAAGATTTTAACCAATGCTTACTATCAAACCAATATTCCCGGTGTGCATGCTATTGGCGATTGTGTGGGCGGACAAGCATTAGCGCATGTTGCAAGTGCCGAAGGAATTATTTGTGTCGAAAAAATGGCAGGTCACAGTCCGGAACCACTGGATTATAACAATATTCCCGGATGTACTTATTGCTCGCCGGAAGTTGCCTCAGTTGGGTATACTGAAGCGAAAGCAAAAGAGGCCGGATATGAAATTAAAGTGGGTAAGTTTCCATTTTCAGCATCCGGAAAAGCAAGTGCTGCCGGAGCGAAGGATGGTTTTGTGAAATTAATTTTTGATGCTAAATACGGGGAACTTTTAGGAGCCCACATGATTGGATACAACGTTACTGAACTGATTGCTGAAATTGTGACCGCGCGGAAATTAGAAACCACCGGGCACGAACTCATAAAATCGGTTCATCCACATCCTACCATGAGCGAAGCAGTTATGGAGGCTGCTGCCGCTGCATATGGTGAGGTGATTCACATATAGTCGTTTATTAATTAATAGTGAATCAAAAAAGGGTTGCTGTGTTGCCACAGCAGCCCTTTATTTTTTGCTTTATCTAAAGTGATAATGCTTTGGTTAAAAGTTGGGATTCGCAATTATTAGAGTCATTACATTCATTTTCATTAAATCCCATCTCAATAAATCATAATAATCCTAGAAGATCAGCGTTCTATAATTCAAAATACGCTTCAAAATGTAATTTTTTAAACACATTAGGCACATAGTTCACATAGGTTTCAACCAAATAATTTATTTTTCACGTCTTATAATTTAAGCCCAAATGGTATTAAAATTACCTGATCACACTTAGTTTTTTACTCACCAAAATTGTTTCATCTGCACTTAAATTACAAGAGTACACTCCAGGCGGATACCTCGTTGTAGAAATAGTAAGCCTTGCATCATTTCCATTAAGTTGAAAGGAATCCATCAATTTTCCTTCAACATTGTAAACAGTTAAGTGTACATTTTTCTTCAAACCCATATAATGAAAACTGGTGTAAGCATCTGCAGGATTGGGATATATATGTAAGTAGGTTTCCTTTTTCTTTTCGACGATGCTTAAAGGATTATACAAGTAACCATCCGAATCAAGCTTTACAATATAACTTCTGCGTGAATTATCCGGCATTAATATTTGCCCGCAAGCCAATATGCCACTATCGGCAGTTGCAATAATATCATAAAATTCAGTTTTGTGTAAAGTGTCAGCTCTAAACTCTTTGTACCAAAGGCTATCTCCATTATCGTTAAAGCAATATAAAAAGGCTTTACCTTCGGGTGGGGTAGTGAGACTACCGGTTATTTTCGGAAAACCACAAATAACTACATTGCCATTTTTAAGTTCAGCATAAGAATTAATGTAGCTATAAAAATAGCTTAACCCATTTATTTTTTTATTCCAAATTATACTTCCAATAGAGTCAATTTTAGATAAAAAAAAATTTCGGATTCCTGTATTACTATAACCTAGTATAATCAAATCATTTCCTAGCCCTTTCATAATCCTAGGCCTTCCTCTAGCTGAGTCTACGTTAAATTTGTATGATGAAAGAGTGTCCGCGTTCGAATTAATTTTCAAAACTCGAAACTGAGCATTAAAAGGAAAATTGGCTGAATAAGCCGATAGAATATGATATACACCATTTTTTTTGAAAAGCTTTTCAGTTTCAAATTCTATAAATGAAGGATAATAATTGGATGCATGGAATACATTCATTAGCGCTCCTGAACTATCCACCGCCAAAAAACTAGCTTCGTTATTAACTAAAAAAATGCTACCATCTATATTAATAGACATTCCGTTTCTATCCTCAGTGCCTGGTAAAAGATTATTCGAGTAGTAATTTTCCCAAATTAGATTGCCCATTGTATCAAATTTATTAATCCAATACATGGATGCATTATTTTGAGCTGTATCATCATTTATACCCATAACATAATAACTATCAATTGATTTTCTTACCAGTTTAATTTCCGGATGATAGTTTACTTGAAATGATTTATACCATAATGTATCGCCATATCCATTAAGATGTATTAATCCAAAGGAATAATTTTGGCTAGAAGATCCCCTCTTTTTACCAATTGCAACTATATACCCTCCTTGCCCATCTTCGGTGGCACTTAATGCTATTTCTTCTATGTTGGAATAATGAATGCTTTTTTCGAATGTAATTTGTGCTTTTGCGCAAAATGAGGCAAAAGCAATTAAGATAAAAATTGCTTTTTTCATTTAGCTAGTTGTTTAAAATAATTATTTTTTTGCTTGTAACTTTGCCGCAATTCTGCATGCGGCAGAGGTAAAATCCTGTTAACAATTCACCCAAATAAAAATATCTTTTTGATTTAGATACATCGGAATTCAAGACCAATTTGCCTTCAATATCAAATACTTGAACACTTGCATTATTAATTTCAGCATCCGCTGAAAAATGGACAGATAATTTGGAACTAGTATTATCAAAATAAAGATAAATCGAATTGTCATCGGCAATGCCTGAATTTTGTTGACGATGATATTGCGAAGGGATGCGGAAGGTGTCGCTTAAGGTGCTGTAATTAAACCACATAAATCCTGTAATGCTCTGGTTTAAAAACTTAATTGTGTCATATGTTCCAAGTGCCCCATACTCCTGATTATTGTCAAACTCTTCATCGGCTGTAATCGCTTGTCCAAGTTGAGTAATATAAAGTGCTTCAAAATCATACATAAGTGTATCGTTTTGCAAAGCACTTCCGAAAAAATTCTCACTCCATTTTAAGGTGTCCGGTGGTGAATCTAAATCGAGTTTTACCACATCAAAGCATTGCTTAAACTCACCTTTTTGTGCAGCCGAAAAAAGGGGCATTATGTGATGCTCACTATCTGCATTAATATCATTTGGGAATTCTGAAAGATGGGTATGAATATTACCAGTTTTATTAACCATTTTAGGGTAAACAATATTAGCTGGATTGCCTCGCCTATAATCACTCGCAAGTACCCGATTAAAAGCTCTTGAAATCCATTCAGATTGTTGAGTTGCAGAAAGCATTTGCAAAGCACTTAAGTCACCTGGTCCACTTGGCAATGGATCTCCAAAAACAATCCCAGTTGCAGGATCCAACCTAAACTCCAACTCCATTTTAACCTGATTACACATTTGACTATATACAAAAAGCATGGCTTGAGAAACTTGAAAGAAATTATTCCATGATGCTTTTCTTTTAGACATTCCCGGAGGAGGGCTGGATAAAGAAAAAGTAGTTGAATCCCAATATTCAAACTCCAAGCTCATATAATCAAATAAATATTTTGATAAGTCGGGTACTGTACTTGTATTGCTACTTCGCCAAGTGCACCCCACACAGCCATTGGCAATGGTGCTATCGCGCACCCAATAGCTGTATTGCAACACACGCATAGTTTGTTTAAGCATTTCCGATAATTCAAAAGTGCTATAACAGCCATAATCTTCACAACTAAGTGTTGGATTTATTAAACTGTCGGGGGGAGAAGTTGCTGTGTATATACTATTCGCAGGGTTGTTTTTTGCAAGTATAGAGCAGGTGGTATCCCACGGCAAAGTTGGGCTTTCCATAAAAAAGGGAGAAGTAATAAAAGTTCCATAAGTGTTATGAGTTTCTAAAAATTCCTTGTTGGTAATCACAATACCCACATCAATTCCATTGTCATGCATCACTTGCAAAAAGCGTTTGGTTGCACTAAAATAGGTCATATTGCCAACAATTGGATCACCCGATGAATTAACACTTTTACCCAATGAATATACTGCGATGTAATTAATAAAATTTTCGTTACAGTATTTTATTAGTTTAGAAAGTTTGGGAGTTAGTTTTGGGTCTAATGAATCATAACTATCAGCATTCGCATGTAGTTCAATTATTAGTTCATTTCCACAACTCACATACATTCCTCTTAAATATCCCGCAGGTGGTGCAGTAGGAATTGATGCGAATAGATTATTAAGAGACAGCATGAATAATACAAAAAGAGGGTAAACTAACTTGGGCTTAAAACGCGCATGAAAATTAATGTAATTCCACGAAACCCTTATGGTTGTAGGGGGGGGTAAACAGTCACATTTGGATTATGCTCCAAAAATGGGATAGCGAATTGTGTTTTCATTGGATTGAAATTAATATTTAGTAGAGCGAATATACCTTTTTGTGGAGAAAAAATGAAATTTAATCGAAATATTAATTCACACGCTAAGGTTACTTTTAAAATTCATTTGTTGCCGACTGCATAAAGTCATTTTTTAAGCTACCACCGCACCCCTCCACCACCTTTGTGAAACGATGGGCAAGCTGTAGCCTTACTGTGTTTTCTTTTCTTTTTTTTCTTTTTATAATGATGCACACTTTTTTTATGATGCTTACTCTTTTTCCGTTTGGGACTCGCGTCCAAATCTGCGGGTAGCAAAAAGAAGGCAATAAAAATAAAAGTAAATAAGCTCCTTAATTTCCGCATGAATGCTGTGTTGTTACTAGTGAGAAAAAGATGGGCAATCGCAGTTTTTTGTTGTTTTGTGATGTTTCACTTTGCTTTTGGATGCACGGCAGGAGCTTAGCATAAGCATTGCAGCCATGCAAAAGAAGAAGAAATAGTTAAGGTGTAGCTGCTTCATTTTAAGATTGCACTAAATTAATCAATTAAAACCCAAATCATTTTAAAGGGTTAAAATTCCAGATTTTTTTAAGGAATTAATCCTTACTTTTATCTCCCACAAAATTACTATATGACTTGGCTTACTTCGCTTGGAAGGTACTATATGCTGATGGTTCGGACGTTCAGCAAGCCTGAAAAATTTTCGATATATCGCAAACAAATAACAAAAGAAATTGAGAGCCTCGGAATTGGATCCTTGGGTATTGTTGCTATTATTTCGATGTTTATGGGAGCCGTAATTACCATACAATCGGCCTTTGGTTTCGAAAGCCCGTGGATTCCATTATACGCTGTTGGGGTGGCTTCACGCGACAGCATAGTGCTCGAGTTTTCACCCACTATTGTAAGTTTAATTTTAGCCGGTAAGGTAGGTTCAAACATTGCTTCTGAGATAGGTACCATGCGGGTTACCGAACAAATTGATGCACTCGAAATTATGGGGATTAATCCTTCCGGATATTTAATCTTACCTAAAATTGTGGCAGCTGTATTTATTAATCCTTTTTTAATTATTATCAGCATGTTTTTAGCGCTCCTCGGCGGATATGTAGCCGGAATTTTCACACATGCGGTTACATCCTATGAATATATCTATGGCATACAGTATGATTTTCGTCCGTTTAATGTGACCTACGCCTTGGTAAAAACGGTAGTGTTTGCTTTTATCATTACCTCGGTAAGTGCTTATCACGGCTTTTACACCAATGGCGGTGCACTTGAAGTTGGAAGATCCAGCACCAAAGCGGTAGTTTATAGCAGCATTATTATTTTATTATTCAATGTGCTCATCACTCAATTGTTGCTGGCATGATCGAAGTTAAAAATCTCAGCAAAGAATTTTCGCACAAAAAAGTGCTCAAGAATATTTCCATTAAGTTTGAGAAGGGTAAAACCAATTTGATTATTGGTGAAAGTGGCTCCGGAAAAACCGTACTTATTAAAAGCATGGTGGGCTTATTTAAACCCGATGAGGGCGAAATTCTATACGATGGTAGAGAGTTTATTTCCATGAATTTTGGTGAAAAAAAAGTAGTGCGTCAGGAAATAGGAATGCTTTTTCAAGGTGGGGCTTTATTCGACTCTCAAACGGTAGAAGAAAATGTTATTTTTCCGCTTTCGATGTTTACAGATATGAGTGAATCCGAAAAAAGAGATCGAGCAAATTTTTGTTTGCAACGTGTAAACCTTATCAATGCAAATAAATTATTCCCTTCTGAAATTAGTGGTGGAATGAAAAAACGAGTAGCAATTGCCCGCGCCATTTCTATGAATCCGCAGTATCTGTTTTGTGATGAACCCAATTCAGGATTAGATCCACGTACTTCCATTTTAATAGATAATTTAATTAAGGAAATTACGGATGAGTTTGATATCACTACCATCGTAATTACCCACGACATGAATTCGGTAATGGAAATTGGTGACAATATTTCCTTTATCTACAAAGGCGAAAAATGGTGGGAAGGGAACAAACAAGAAATATTAAAAACGGAGAATAAAGAGCTCAATGACTTTGTGTATGCAAGTAAATTTATGAAGCGCATCAAAGCCGGTTTATAAAACCCAAATAAGCTTATTCCTTCTTCTCAGGCCTTGGCCCGCGCTTGTGAATGATTAAACCATTTAAAAATTTTCTCAAAATCTGATCCCCAAGCGGCTTGTAATTCGGGTGTTCTTCATTCCTAAAAAAGGCGCTCAATTCTGTTTTCGAAAGCTTAAAATCGGAATGTTTTAAAATTTCAATAATATCATCATCCTTTAATTGAAGGGCTACCCGTAGCTTTTTTAAAATATCGTTATTACTTATCATTGTAGTTTTTTATTGTTGATTTTGTAGCATGAAAGTGTGACATCAACTGTTTATCATTATGAAAGATATTGATTTTACACTACACTTAGCGCTTTTATAACTTATTTGAGATTCGATTTTTAGCTCGTAGAAAGAATTCTGAAACATAGTAATACGCAATAACCCCAATACCCAAACAAAAAAAGGCTAATGCATAACTTCGTAAGCCATCCTCAAAATAAAATTCGCCAATCATCCATGTGGAATTGGCACAGATCCAAAAGATGATAGCTGTATTGTGCAAAACTTCCGCTTTGTTTTTGCGGAATAAAAAGGTGATGTAAATGGCTAAAGCGATGGTTGGAACTACCATAATTATTCCCATCGTTTTTGAAAATGTACACCAGCATAAATCTTTCAAGAGCCAAAGCACAATATGAATGTTTTCGGCTGGTCGGAAGTTAATTGTGGAATTTTCCTGCATAGATTATTTTTATAATTCAAACCTACTGAATTTTAAGGATTCAAACCTAAAACTAACAAGCACTTTTTATAGGATGCTGAATCTGTTAGAAACAAAAAAAGGAGCAAATTTGAAATTGCTCCTTTTTAAAACTTATTTTATTTCTAGCAACACAAGTAGTGAAGCTTGTAAATTTATTTTCTTTTATAGGCTGGAATTTTTCCTTCCTTGATAAGCTGAATACTTTTGCTTTTGTGTTCTTCAAAATCACCAAAACAAATTGCATCCAACATTTCTTTGCGTGTCATTTTAGGATTTTCGAGTTTAATTTTAATCTCATCGCCACAGCGGTCCACAAATTTTTCGAAACGCTCCGGTGCCCAAATATAATTTTGTTTTGCCCAATCCGGATTAGTTCTATCTACCGAAAATTCTTCCGGTAAATCGCCTTGTATCTGACTCTTTACTTGCACACCTTCATAGCGTTTAGGCACCTGGCGGTTGTCGAAAATAAAGGGTCGACTAATTTTTATGGCGTGGGTTTTCTTTCGAACATCAATAATCGTAAAGCCATTCACGCGCATTCCTTTTTTTTGCAAGGGCGCATATTTAGTCTCGAATTTTTTTAAGATATCAAACATTTTTGGGAATTGAGGGGAGTCAAAGATATGTATATCAATTGAATAAAAAAAGATAATTGCAACAAATTATAGGAAAAACACTTAAATAATGTAAAAATCGGAATATATACGCTCAATTCAGCAAGAATGTTACATAATACTATCTATTGTTACACAATTTTGAGTTTTGCAAACTTTAATATCAAGAGCTTTTCACCAGCAGCTTCAAAATGTATGGTAGCCTTTTGATTAGGGAAGCTGCCTTCCATCTTTTTAACCACCCCTTTTCCAAAGCGACCATGTTCCACAAGCATTTCGGGCTGTAGGTTTCGGGTGTCATCACCCACTAATTCCTTGTTTTCATTGGTTTTAGCGAGGGAAGTATTCATACGCACCAAGTTTTTACGAGGTGGGATGCTCGGCGCAGCGAGCGTTTTTGGGGCAGCTTCTTTTGGTCGTGCCGGAAATTTTTTGGCAAATCCACCGCCGGAATATGCATTACGTTCTGAATCAAAAGTTGTATCAAAATTGCGGGAAGGGGCTTCATTGTAATCTAAATACTTGCTATCCACTTCCTCAATAAATCGGCTCGGTTCACAACTAATTAAATTGCCCCAACGGTAGCGACTGGTGGAGTAGGAGAGCGTAACTTTTTTTTCGGCGCGAGTAAGTGCCACATAAAACAATCGTCGCTCTTCCTCTAAATCGTCGCGTGAGCTCAATGAAAGTTGGGATGGAAATAAGTTTTCTTCTAATCCAACAATATGAACATACGGAAACTCAAGCCCTTTGGCACTGTGGATGGTCATGAGTGAAACTTTATTGGTATCGTCATTTTCACCCTCTTCGCTATCGGTAAGCAAGGCAATATCTTGCATGAATGCAGAAAGGCTCACATCCGGTTTTTCATCTGTTACTAATTCAGCAGCCAATTCACGGTCGGTAAATTCTTTCATCCCATTCAATAATTCCTGAATGTTTTCATGACGGGCAACACCTTCAGGACTTTTATCGGTATATAATTCACGCATCAAACCCGAAGAAGTTGCAATGTGGTTACCCAATTCGTATGCATTTTGAGTGTTTAATTGCACTTCAAAACTCTTAATCATCATCATAAAATCGCTCAACTTATTAAAAGTAGCCGGAGCTATTCCAAGTTGGAAACCATTTGGGTCCTCAATTATTTTCCAAATGCTGGTATTGTTTTCAGATGCGGCAACCGTAAGCTTTTCTAAGGTTGAATTTCCTATTCCGCGCGCCGGGTAATTGATAATTCGTTTTAAGGCTTCTTCATCGTTATGATTAATGGTTAAACGGAAGTAGGCCAGCACATCTTTAACTTCCTTGCGTTTATAAAAGCTCAATCCACCAAAAATACGATAGGGAATTCCCATTTTTCTTAAGGCTTCCTCCATGGCTCTACTTTGCGCATTGGTGCGATAAAGAATTGCAAATTCATGATTGTGCGCTTGGTTGTTCATTTTGGTTTCGAAAATGCTTTGTGCTACAGCATTTCCTTCCTCATTATCGGTATAGGTTTTAATTACCTTAATCTTTTCACCTACATCATTACTGGTCCAAACATTTTTTTGAAGTTGGTCTTTGTTATTGCTGATAACACTATTGCTCGCATTTACAATTACTTGAGTAGAACGGTAATTTTGCTCAAGTTTATAAACCTGCAGATCGGGATAGTCTTTTTTAAAGTTTAAGATGTTTTGAATGTTTGCTCCTCGGAAAGCGTAAATAGATTGTGCATCATCGCCCACCACGCATATATTTTCGGAAGCAGCTGCCAATTTTTTCACAATCACATATTGCGAAAAATTGGTATCCTGGTACTCATCCACGAGGATGTATTTAAATTTATGCTGGTATTTATTTAAGACTTCCGGAAAATCTCGCAAGAGCACGTTGGTATTGAAGAGCAAATCATCAAAATCCATGGCACCGGAGTTAAAACATCGCTTTTGATACAGTTCGTACACTAGGCCCAGCTTGGGTTTGGCTGCCATGCGATCTTCTTCCAGTATTTCGGCATTTTGTTTATAGGCCTGCCAGCTGATGAGGCTATTTTTAGCCGATGAAATGCGGTTGTATACTACTCCCGGCTTGTATATTTTTTCATCGAGCCCTTGTTCTTTTAGGATGGCTTTAATAACGCTCTTAGTATCGTCGGTATCGTAAATTGTAAAATTGCTGGGATAACCGATTTTAGCTGCTTCGATGCGTAGAATTTTTGCAAAAACACTGTGAAAAGTACCCATCCAAAGGTTTCGTGCCTCACTACCCCCTACAATTTTTTCGATACGTTCTTTCATTTCACGTGCAGCCTTATTGGTAAAGGTGAGCGACAAAATGTTAAAGGCATCTACCCCACTTTTTAGGAGATGGGCTATACGAAATGTAAGTACTCTGGTTTTTCCGGATCCTGCTCCGGCAACAATCATCAATGGCCCTTTGGTGTGCACAACTGCTTCCCGTTGCACCCCATTTAATTGTTCTAAATAATTCTCCACCACACAAATAATTTTGATTTCAAAAATAACATAAATTCAAGGAAAGTAATGCTAAACCACAAGAAGATTTTACCGGATGCAGAAAATTAAATTGCTGCTTCTTTTTTAATTTGTGCTTCTAAATAAAAAGTGCCGAATGGAATAAGCGATGCGACAAAAGCAAAAACCACTTTCTTAAATTTCCAACTATATTGAGTCCACACTTTTAAGAGGAGCAAGCAATACAAAATGAATAAAATTCCATGCGCCCAGCCCATGTATTTCATCACCACTAAATTGCCGGATAGGTATTTTAACGGCATGGCTATACCCAGTAAAAGCAGATAAGAAATACCTTCAATAAAGGCTATGAGACGAAATTTTTCGAGATTAGTTGCGATATTATAATTGAGCATAGGATTGTTTTTCACAAAAGTATCAAACTAGCTCACACAGTAGCAGAAAATGAACAATGATTTTAGGATGAGCCGGTATATTAAAGCACCTTACGCTTCTGATGCTTTAATAATAAATAAGAAATAGTTTTTTTTAAAGAAATTATTTTACATTTGCTTTGATAAATATTTGCGCTACATCTACAACATTAACATAACTATGAAAAGAAACCTTATTTCATTTGGTAACCTAATCGCTGCGGCAAGCATAGCTGCAGTGCTGTTTGTTGCATCCTGTAAAGAGAAAGAAAAGAATTTTGAAACACCCTGCACTCCGCCGGCAGCCCCAATTGCGAGCAATAACAGTCCGGTTGCAGTTGGCGCAACAATTAACCTTACAGCTGAAAGTGTTTCAGGTGGTTCTTATATCTGGACTGGTCCAAATGGATTTTCATCAAATGAACAAAACCCTTCTTTTTCATTTACAAATGCGAAGCAAGCTGGGGAATACTTAGTTACAGTTACTGTTGATGGCTGTACTAGCGATGCCTATCATACTTATGTAAGTTCTTGTATTGCTGCACCGGTAGTTGGAATCAGCACGACGACTGCAGTGGTAGGGGATACTGTTTCCTTAACTTCATCATTTAATCCAACAGCAACTTATAGTTGGACAGGCCCAAATGGCTATGTGTCTGCTGAACAAAATCCAACCATATTTGGAGTTACTTCTTTATCAACCGGTACTTACACCTTGGTTATGACTTTACCCAATGGAACAGGTGGAGGATGTACCACGCCTGATAGTTCAGTAACATTAGTTGTTGCCCCTCAAAAGCCACTTTTAAATGGAACCGGAGTAGGATCTATAAATGGAGCAGTTTCATCTCCAAGTTCAACCTTTGTTGATACAGTTAATGGAACATTAAATTTGAGTGCAGGAACAATTGCAGGAGCAACTTACCAATGGTCAGGTCCAAATGGATTTACTAGTTCAAATCAAAATGTGGCTATTTCAAATCTAACTAAAGCTGCAGAAGGAACTTATTATGTGCATGCAATTTTAAGCGGCATTGCAGGAGATTCAACGAGCAGAAAAGTAATTGTAAAATATGCTTACAATCCTTGCGGTGCCGATACTGCAGTTGTGAATGGTACCGATACCATTAAAATTGTACAAATTGGTGGATATTGCTGGACAAAAACAGATGTTCGAAAATCGGCAGCGGTAAATGTTTGGAGCTATGCTGAAGTAATGGCCAATACTGTAGTTGATTCTCAAAGTGTTTGCCCATTAAATTGGCATTTGGCTTCGGATGCGGAATTCACCAATTTATCCAATATCGCCCTAAATGATGCGAATGCAATAAAATCGCCAATTCAAGCGTCGGGAGCAGGGTCTGGTGGAACAAACACAACCGGTTTCTCAGCAAAATTGGGTATTAACGTTTCTACGGCTTTTGCAACTACATCGGCTTCTACTTCTACCTCTTCCACAACAGTAAAGGTTGGATCCACAGCGCAATTAAGTGTGGGAATGGTAATCGCTGCTTCTAATGCAACTACAGGAGTTCAATATTTAGCGCCCGGAACAACTATTACTGCTATAACCAATGCAACTACTTTTACCATTTCAACACCTCCGGTTGTTACTATGCCTTTGGCCGCTAAAGTTACAGAGCAAAAGCTAAATGCATTTTACTGGTCTTCAACCAAACAAAGTTCAAACAGTTTATGGATTCGTCAATTGAATAATATTGATAACGCTATATACCGTACCACTCAAGATAACAGTGGAGGTAAAGCCTATTACGTGCGCTGTGTAAGAGATTAATCTTAGTCGACTATGAAAAAGAAAAAGGGGCCGAACAGCCCCTTTTTTTATGCTCGTAATGGAATTATAGAGTTATAAATTGGCATTGATTTATTTAGCCAACTCAGCCCAAATCATATCTTTTAATTTAGTTAATCCCAATTGGGTATGTGCCGAAATAAAAACGTGTGGAATTGGGGGTAAATCCTTTTTAATTTCAGCGATTAGCTCATCGTCCAATAAATCGCATTTTGAAATGGCGAGCATGCGGCTTTTATCAAGTAGTTCAGGATTATAGAGTTTCAATTCATTTAATAAAATTTCGTATTCTTTGCGAATATCGTTGCTATCGGCAGGTACCATGAACAACAAAATGGAATTGCGTTCGATGTGTCGCAAAAAGCGAATCCCCAAGCCTTTTCCTTCGTGCGCACCTTCAATGATTCCCGGAATATCGGCCATTACAAAAGACTTATAATCGCGGTAAGGCACAATTCCTAAATTTGGAACCAGCGTGGTAAAAGGATAATTTGCAATTTCGGGTTTGGCGGCAGAAACCTTGCTCAATAATGTTGATTTACCTGCATTTGGGAAGCCGACTAAACCAACATCGGCAAGAACTTTAAGTTCTAAAATTTTCCATACTTCTTTGCCATCTTCGCCGGGTTGCGCATAGCGTGGTGTTTGAAAGGTTGGAGATTTAAAATTATCGTTTCCCATGCCTCCACGACCGCCTTCCAAAATAATTTTTGTTTCACCGTCTTCCGTAATTTCAAACATCACTTCTCCAGTTTCTGCGTCTTTTGCAATGGTTCCGATGGGTACATCCAAAATTTCATCCTTTCCATTTGCACCGGTTTTATTGGAACTGCCACCATCTTCGCCCGGAGGAGCGATAACATGCTTACGGTATTTTAAGTGTATGAGTGTCCAAAGTTGCTTGTTTCCCCGCAAAATTATATGGCCACCACGACCACCATCCCCACCATCGGGGCCCCCTTTTGCATTAGATTTATCGCGGTGCAAGTGAGTGGAACCTTTACCTCCTTTACCGGAGCGGCAGCAAATTTTAACGTAATCAACAAAATTGGAATCAGACATGTTTTTTTTGAACAGCCATAAAGGCTTTCGGATATTGAGTAAAGCGAGTATTCGCAAATATTCAGCTAGGAATTAATTACCAATCTTTTCACAAAGAGCAGTAAAAATAGCTTCTACACTGCCGGTTCCATTTATGGAAATAAATTTGCCTTGAGCTGAATAGTATTCTTTTAAGGGAGCTGTTTTGGTATTGTATTCAACAATTCTTTTACGCACAATTTCTTCATTTTGGTCATCCGCTCTTCCCGAATCGATGCCTCTTTTAAGCAATCGACGTGTAAGTTCTTCATCTTCCACTTCAAGTGCCAGCATCATGGAAATGGCAGTACTTTTTTCACTTAATAATTTGTCTAAGGCTTGCGCTTGTGCAGTAGTGCGGGGGAATCCGTCAAAAATAAATCCTTTAGCTTGCTTGTTGGCATCTAATTTTGAGGAAATCATTCCAATTACCACTTCGTCCGGAACCAATAATCCCTGATCCATTAATTTTTTTGCTTCCATTCCTAGGGCTGTAGCATTCGCAATTTCAGCACGCAAAATATCACCGGTTGAAAGGTGAACAAGTTGGTATTTATCAATGAGTTTGGTGGATTGAGTTCCTTTTCCTGCTCCCGGAGGGCCAAATAATACGATGTTTAACATATACCAAATGCTTATTTATTCAACAATTTTGTAAATATCAGTAAGGTTTCTACCCAGCCCATCATAATCTAACCCATAACCCAATAAAAATACTTTTGGAACTTCAAAACCAACATAGTCGAGGTGCACGCGTTTAATGTAGGCTGCCGGTTTAAAAAGTAAGGTGGCAATTTTTATTTCAGCCGGCTCATGCTCCATAAGTTGCGCCATCATTTCGTTGATGGTAATTCCTGTATCCACAATATCTTCTAATACTACCACCGTGCGGCCTTTAATGTTTTCGCTTAAGCCAATCAATTTTTTTACGCTCTCTGTGCTTTGCGTTCCTTCATAGCTCGCTAATTTAACAAAGGAAATTTCGCATTCGATGTTTAGCTTTTTAAACAAATCGGCAGCAAATAAAAATGAACCGTTTAGTACAGCAAGAAATAATGGCTTTTTATCTTTGAAATCGAGGTTCATTTTACTTGCCATATCAGCAATTGTTTGCTGAATTTTAGCTTCTTCAATATAAACTTCAAAAGATTTGTCGTGAACCTTGACCTGCGCCATAAAAATAAATTGAGGCTCAAAAGTAAAGAATTAAATGCAGACCATTAAAATTAAAAATAGGGCCTAAACTTCTTGAGGTACAAAGCTGCCTTTAAATTTGAAAAAAACAGTTTCACCCGAATAGAAACTTAGATCAGCAATTATCCTATTATCCTCTGCGAATTTCAATGCTAAATTTGCATCCAAAAGAGGATTTTCGTTGGGGTTAACAATGGCCGTAAACTTTATATTATCGGCTTTTCGTAATTGAAGCGAACAATTTTGAATGGATTCAATAATTTCCATTGTCATTTGCGTTAAGCAAACACCCGGAACGATTGGATTACCTGGAAAGTGGCCTTCAAAAATGGCATGCGATGGATTAATTCGCACTCTTAATTTAAACGAAAAATTTTCAAGGGGTTGAATTTGTTCTATGAGGTAAAATTCTCCAAGTAGCATTTTATCTATCCATCAAGGTTAAATCTATTTTTAAGCGGATATTCTTATGATCAATATTAACTTGCGCTGGTATGCGAGTTTTATAGTTGGACAAAGCTATAACAACTTTTTTCTTTTTACCACTGCTTTGTTCGATTTTTGAAATCCTCCCTGAAGAAATGTCTTTGTAATAATACTCCTGAACTTGTCCACTCGAAAACTTATAGATTGTCCATTTATTGTCCGTTGCCGAAAGGATCTGTGCATTTTGTCCTATTCTATTTTCTGTTAACACCAATTTTAAATCGCTGGCGAGGGTTTGCAGAACACCTGCTTTGTTAAACTTTTCGATGCAGAAATGGACTTTAAAAGAATCGTTTTTTAGTTCAAAATCGAAAAGTTTAATTCCTGTTTCGGTGGTGAAAACGAAGCGGTAGCTGCTATCCGGCATATTTTTAATAAGCAGCAAGCCTCCGAATTTTTTTCCATAAAGGTTAACATTGGCTTTATAAAGAGGAGCAGGGTTGCAATTTTTAAATAGAGAAGGCAACAGCGTGCTGTCAATGATTGCACTTTCTTTTAAGCTCAGGTTTTTGTAGCTGTTGGAAGCGCATCCCATCCAAATAAATAAAATGCTACTTAACCAAAAACTGCGTATCGGCAATGGGTTCATTTATTTTTTTGGTGTTGAATTCGATGTTGGTATAATCATCAGAAAGTTCGGTCATGCGTATTTTTGAAACCGTATAATCCACCTTGTCAAAATACATGGAAATGCTTTTTAAATATTCCTTCATTTCTTTCGCTTTTGGATGCATTTCAACCAGGTAATATTTTTCATTTTCAAAGTAGGAAATTTTAAACTCTTTATGATTTAAGACGTTTCCTTGAACAGAGTTCAACATCATATCATTTATGCCTTTAAACATTTTATTGGAGTTGGCATCGTATTTACTTACTTTTTTTCCATCCTTTATGAAGATTTTGTCTTTGTTAATCACAATTAGATAAGCACTCGGACTTAAGTATTCCCAACGCAATAAATTCGTTTTTTTAAAGCAAAAATGACCTTTCGAAATTATTTTTTCACTTAACATACTCAGGTTTTTTTCCTGCGTAAAATTACTTTCAATGGTATTAGTAATCCTTGCTTTTTCTTGCAGTTTTGATTTAAAAGTACTGGTATCTTTTAGTGTTTTAAAATCTTTTGGTTGTGCAATTAGATGAAGTGCAGTGAAGGAAAGCAAAAATGCTAGCAGAAGATTCTTATTCATAGGCGTTAAGATTTAATAGTTTGCTCAGGCTTACAATTTTGAATCCATTTTCTTTGCAATGCACAATTACCTGTTCTAGCACACTTTCAATGCGGTTGTTTGTATCGTGAAATAGAATGATGGAACCCGACTTTAGCTGTTTAATAACCCGCGCTGTTATTTTAGTGCTATCTTTCTCCACTGTATCGAGTGAGCGCACATCCCAGCCAACTGTAGTGAGCTTTAACGCTTCGGTAGCTTCAGCAATAGCTGGAGTAGTTACGCCATAAGGTGGCCGAAAAAATTTCAATTTTTGATGTGTAATTGCTTCTACCACTTGATTCGTTTTTGCCAGTTCATCCTTCACTTTTGACGCTGTAAAAAAATCAAATAAATAGGAATGTGAAAAGCTGTGATTGCCAATAATATGACCTTCTTCGACAATTCGCTTTAGCAAATCAGCATTCCCTTCAATTTTGTGGCCAATACAAAAGAAACTTGCTTTTACTTGGTGCTTTTTTAAGATGTCGAGAACTATTGGAGTGAAGGTAGCATCAGGACCGTCATCAAAGCTCAGTGAAATTTCGTTTTGTTTGTTTTTGGGTGCACAACAATGTGCAGTTAAATGGTAATTGGATGTGATTTGCGAGGAACCCCAGGCTACGATTCCAAGGTAAAGTCCAAAAGGAATTAAAAAATAGTAAATGGAAATGGCTGCTGAAAAAAAATGAATGCTTAGTAAAATCAGCATCAAGAGCCCAAAAACAGAAGTAGTGACACGATGATTCAACATGCTGTGAGTAGCAGTAAAGTGTGATTTATCCCACGATAGTGGTTGTAGAGTAAAATGTTTTTGGGAGTACGATGACGATTTTTTAATAAAACAGACTCCGGTATAATCTGTGTTTTTAAAATGTGTGAAGCTAAAAGAAATCCAAAAGCATTTGCCGTATGGTATTCGCCACAGAGGTGTTTGTAATGGCCGCTGGAGCTTTGAGGAAAAGTATTTTTGAGCAAATCAGCGTATACTTCATCAAAAGCATTATCGCCATTCCAACCACATAAAACCAAATCAATTTGACTTTCACTGAGATTATGTTGATCTAGCAGCTGATTGATTTCAGCTTTTATTTTTTCGATTGAGCTTGGTTTGTAAATCATTTTGCATCCTAATATCTGTGCATAGGAATTGGGAGTCTTGTCACCACTTAAAATGAAAAAATTAGCGCCTTCACCGGCTATACTAGCGGGAGAATTAGTTTCCAACAACATAGAACTTTGCACGGGAATATTTTTTACATGCCCTATTCTTTCTAGCAATTTAAGACTGGTGGGGGTTAATTCATCCATCCCACCAATTAAAACAGCATTTGCTTTTTTTTCGTGCAACATCATACACGCATCCAACACACAACTTTCGAAAGAAAAACCTCGGTGCACGTAGGTGAAATTATAGTTGGTGCATTTTAAAAGAAGTGCAATTTGCCCGCCAACTGTATTGTGTGTTGACTGAATAAAGGAAGTTGGCGTAAGGAATTGTTCTTTGTTTTCGATAATTGCAGTTAAAAACTTGTCGGTATCTTCAATACAACCTAATCCTGTTCCGGTTAAGATGGCATCGGGCATTGCCACTTCAGCATCTTTTAAACACATTTGTGCAGCTGTAACGCCCATTTTAATCATACGCCCCATTCTGCGGATTTGTGTGGGATTGATATACGCTTTATAATCGGGTTCAATTGCTGCTAAGGCATTTGAATTATAGGTAATAATTTCCTTCAGAAAATCTTTTGAATTGCTTGTTTGCTGTGCTGAAATACTTCCAACTCCATTGATATACGCCTTCATAGCTTATGCTGCCGAAAAAATTAATGTGGAATTGTTTCCTCCAAATCCAAAAGAATTGGAAAGGATATTTTTTATGGAAACATTTTCTAAAAAAGTTGTCACCGGACTGATATTTAGTTCTGCTATAGGTGTTTTAAAGCGGAGATTGGGATAAATAATTTGCTCTTGCAAAGCAAGAATCGAAAACACAGCTTCTATTCCACCGGCCGCACCCAAGGTGTGTCCGGTAAAAGATTTGGTAGAACTAAACGGAGGGATTTTCTCACCAAAAATTCGCTTCATAGCAATGCCCTCGCTAAGGTCATTATTTTGGGTGGCAGTACCATGCACATTAATATAATCAATATGCTCCGGTAATAAACCGCTAAGTTCCAGTGCCTGTTGCATGGCTAAAAAGGCTCCATTACCATCAGGTGATGAGGCAGTTTGATGGTAGGCATCGTTTGCATTTGCATATCCGCTAAGCATACCGAGTACTTTTTTTTGTGTTGCTAGCACTGATTTTTCTGATTCCAATACAAGATAGCCGGCACCTTCGCCTAAATTTAAGCCGTTTCGTTCCGCATCAAAAGGGCGACATTCGTTTTTATCAAATATCATTAGGGTGTTGAATCCATTTAAGGTAAAGCGGGTTAAAGCATCTGTACCACCTACAAGAACGCGATCGAGCACCCCATTTTTAATTAAGCGTGCACCCAACATGATGGAATTTGCGGAGGAGGAGCAAGCAGTACTGATGGTACTAACATATTCTGTTATTCCAAGAAAGTCGGCTATTTTTTCTGTACTATCTCCACAATCATGGGCAGTAACAACTGAAGCATTTCCGCTTTCATTGTCTTTTAAAAAGGATTCGTAAAATTGTTCTGTAAGGTCCATTCCGCCTACACTGTTGGCAGAAATTATTCCGGTGCGCATTTCTGAAACATTTGTAATACCAGCGCTTTTCAATGCTTGAGCCGCCGCCACCATTCCTAATAATGCGGTTCGCGAATAAATTTTATCGCTTGAATTTAACTTCAAAAGTTGTTTTAATTCTGCATTGCTCAATTTGACTTCTGCAACCGGTAAAGAATTTTTGTGGACAGTATCCATGCGGGTAATCGGACCTATTCCCGATTTAGCTGACCGGAAATGCAGCAATGTTTCTTCTATATTTTTTCCTATAGAAGAAATAATTCCTATGCCGGTAACAAAAATTTTATCGGGCATTATTTTTTACTTTCAATGTAAGCAACCATGCTGGATACGCTGTGAAACACAGTTTTTCCATCGGCAGCTGAGTCAATTTTAATACCGTAGTTTTTATCCAGTAAGACAATCAGTTCTAATGCATCAATAGAATCTAATCCTAAACCTTCGCCAAAAAGCGGGGCATCGTTATCGATATCGGCAGGGCTTACACCTTCGAGGTTTAGTGCTTTTATTATTTCTGTTTTTAGTTCTTCTGCTAATTGGCTCATCTCATTCAATTATTTAAATATAAATTTTTATAGTTCTCATTCGATAATTCCGGAAATTGTGTGTTCGTAGATTTTTCAATCCAACACAAAAGTGCATCTTCTTTTTCAAATTCAAAATCCACATACGCTAATAAGCAGGCTTTACATTTTGATTCGTTAATCCAAGAGGCAACTAAATTGCTTGAAAATTCAGGATCAAATCCCTCTTGAATAAAACAAACATTCTCCCCTTTAAAATTATTTCGGATACAAATTTCACCTAGCATAATATTGGGAAGCGTGTAAACAAATACCGAGGGACTAGGGAAATAATTAGCGCGATCCTTAATACTTTCAACATGTTTACGGTCGGTATCCAAACTGGAAGCACTGCTGCAAAAGCACACAGCGATTTCTTCGGGAGCATAGTTGTCAATTAACTTTTTGTCTTGAAAAATTAGCTCTGCACCTAAAAATGCCAATTTGCTTAAATTGTCCATCTTAAAAAATTTAAGATAATTGATTTTAAAGTGTTGATAGGCTTCTTTCGAAAACGTTGTAAAGTTAGCATTCACCGTGCTAAAAGCAAGTTCACCATTTAGATGAATTGAATGATTTTTAATTCGGCAATAACTGGTTATACGGTTTTTCACGAGCGTTATACAACTTTTTGAAACATAACAGCAGCATTGCATCCACCAAAACCGGAGGCTGTTTTAAGGCTGGTATGAAGTTCCTGATTTTCAGCTTTTTTAATGATATTTAAATTTATTCCTGCGTCTTTTGTTTCAAAACCCAAGGTTGGGATAAGGCAATTTCGACGCATGCTTTCAAGGGTGATGGCAGATTCTATAATTCCGGCTGCACCAAAGGTATGGCCAAAAAATCCTTTCAAACTATTGACAGGCACTTGATTTAAACCCGCTAAATTAAAGGCTTTTGATTCCATTTCATCGTTATAAATTGTGCCGGTGCCGTGTGCAGATATAAAATCAATTTTGGGAAGTTGATGCGCTTGCATTGTTTTGTTTACCGCTATAAATAGTCCCACTCCATCCCGTGAAGGGCCTGAAATATGGTTTGCATCGTTGCTGCTTGCGCCGGATAATATTTTGAGTTTCGATTTATGTTGGGTACTCAAAATAAGGGTAGCTGCTCCTTCGCCCAAGGATGTTCCATTACGCTGGGCATCAAAGGGTTTACAAGGTCCGGGGCTAAGCGCTTTGAACGTCTCAAATCCCGATAAGGTAAATTCGCTTACCACATCGGCACCCACCACAATACAGTGCTTGTATATGCCATGATTCAATAATTCAGCAGCTGTATTAAGTGCCACAACTCCCGAAATACAAGCATTTGAGACAATTAGCGGTGTGTTTTTGAGCTTAAAATAGTGTTGAATTTGTTTCGCACTTTCGTGCAGATAAACTCGCTTTGCTTCAAATGGATTCGACAGCAATAAGTCTACATTTCCTTTAGTGGTTGAAATAATAAGGAGAGTTGTGCTGTCTTGATAATTTATTTTAGCTTGAGAAAGCGCATTTGAAATAGAATTGATACATAGCTTTTCAAAATAGGAATAGGAGGAAGCATCCCCTTCAAAGCTAGTATCTAATTTACTTTTATTTAGTAATGCAGCGAAAAATGGTAGGGGTGAAGCAGCCGGAAGGGTATGGCTAACAATGGCTGTGTTAGCGGCAAGCAATTGTTTAAAATTATCGCTCGTGTTAAATCCTAATGGTGAAATTACATTGTCTGCTACTACATACACCTCCTTCATACCCATTCTCTTATTCACTCATTTTCTTTTTCCAAGCGGCGAAAAATTCCGGCACGGTGTAAAACAATTCACCTTCACGGCTTACAAAAACTTGAACGGTTTTACCGGTAGTCATAAGCACTCTGTCTGACGCTCTAAAAATGGAGTATTCAAATATTATTTTACTTGCTCTACTTGGAATATAGCGGGTTTGCACAATTGCCCTATCACCGTATTTTAGCGATTGTTTGTAATTGCATTCAACCGAAACAATTGGGGTAACAAAGCCTTCGTTGATGTAAACTTTTTGAAAATTGAGATTGTATTTCTCTCCGAATGCTTCGCGCCCGTCTTCAAAATATTTAACATAATTGCCATGCCATACTATGCCTAATGCATCTACTTCATTAAATCGAATGGCAATTTCTGTTTCGGCAATCAATTGACTGTCCTTCATATTTTAGTCTTTCTTTAAAAAAATTTTCATTTCACATTCGGCAGCAAGCTTACCTTCTGAAAAAACTTTACCGGTGACTAAAGTAACATCAAAAATTTCATTCACCACTTTTATTTCAGTCATTATTTCGGAGTTAGCTTCCGGAAAAAAATGGATGTGCAGGTTTTTTATTGCGCCAATAAAGCCGAGTGGGACTTTTTCGTTTTTTGAATGAAAGGTATATCCGGCTCTTAAGGCACAGGATTGTGCAATGTTTTCAATAAGACCGGGTTCTTTAAAAGCATTCGCTTCACAAAAAATATTGCTCTCTTCAATAAAAAAGCTGGTATGTGCGGTTAATGTAGCTTCATCGCTGCTTAGCAAGGCATCTACCATCACCATTGGCGGGCGTTGGGGGATGAAATTTAGTATGTTTATTTTATCAACTAATTGTGACATAAATAGAGCATAAAATGGGTTATTTTAAAATTAAAACTTCTTCAGCACTCATTTCCAAAAAACAATATTCTGCCCTAAATTCTTTCTCTATAAGTTGTAAATACTTTTCAAATTGAATAATCAAATTGGAGTTGGAAATATTTCCTAAACTGATTTTTATTACCTTTTTTGGATATTTTTTTAGAAGTTAACTGTCCCTAAAATCAGAGTCTTTAGTAATTAAAATAAGATCATTTTGATTTGCATAAGCTGCAATAGCTGAATCCGCAGTATGCCATTTGTTTAATATTTGATTAATATGTTCGGTATGAAAGCCTTTGTTTGAAAGATAGTGTGATAGCTTATATGAAATATGCACGTCACATTAGAACCGCATTAGGCAACATGTTTATAGTGAATACCTGAAGCAAGTAACTTGACATAATTAAGAGCTGCAAAAATATCTTCTTTATCTAATTTAGAATGATCCTTCAAAATATCCTCAGTGGTCATACCTGAATATAATAAATCAATAATTACTTCTACTGGCCAACGCATGCCCCTAATACAGGGTTTACCATGACATATTTCTTGATTTATAGTAATCCGGTCTAGTAGTTCCATTTTTCAAAAATTAAAGTAAAAATACAAATTGTTTAAAACATTTACGGATTATGTTTTGTTACCTTCTTGTCAACTGGCGTCCAAAAATCATAATAATTAAACCATTGCTCCGGATATTTAATAACCATGTTTTCAAGTGCTGATGCATATTCTTCCACCATTTTTTGAACCCCTTCGGTACATTTTTTTTGTGGAGTAGAGTAGAGGTGATAATGCGTGCTTCTTTCCTTCATTGCAAAAACAAAAGCATAAGGCACATCAAACTTAGAAGCCATGTAAAATGGGCCGGATGGAAAAAAGGCTTTATCCCCAAAAAAATTGGTAGGGATTACTTTAGCACCTTCCACAAAGCGATCGCCGTGAATGCAAATAAGCTCTTTATTTTTGAGGGCATTGCTGATTTCAAAAATGTGAGACATGTCAGAACGCATTACAATTACGTTCACATATTTTTTTCCGGTAACACTGTTCATGTATTTTTTTAAACTTTCGTGTTCAGCTTCATACATCACCACATTCACTTTGCAATTGAGGCGCTGCAACATGTGTCCGGCTATTTCCCAATTTCCTAAATGGGCACTAATGAGCATACCTCCGGTGCCGTTTTCCACCATCGCACGCAAGTGTTCTTCCCCATCAAACTCAAAAGTGTATTGTTTTACAATACCAGCCATCATGGCTACTTTATCGATTAAAGTTTGTCCAAAAATATAGTAGTTTCGAAATATTTTGAAAAATGATTTTAGCGGGGAATACTTAAATACTTTTCTGAAAAAATGATAGATTGATTTGGTGGATTTTGGGGAGAAGAAGACAAAGTAAGCAGAAACAAAATGCAGCACAAAAAAGGCCACCCGTAATCGAAATCGCTTGATAATAAAAACAAAAATTTTATGCCCCAGCACGCCACCACGGGTTTTGCCGCTCCATAATTTTTTCATTTGATAAAAAGTTTAAGTAAGATAAACAAGCTATACCAGCAAATGTTTATTTAAAAAGAAAGCGCGTGATTTGCGTTATACTTTTTCAGCAACGCGTTTTAACGCATAATTGTAAAAATCCTGAAAGGTTACAATCCCAACAAAATCCTCAGGTTTTACTTTAAAGCCAAAGTTGCTTTCAATTACCACCACTAAATCCACATAATCTAAACTATCTAATCCGAGCGTATCTTTTAAAACCGCATCAGGGGAAATAGTTTCACGTTCAACTTCAAATTCATCTACCAAGAGGTCGTTTACTTTTTCAATTAATTCTGCGTCAGTCATTTTATGTGGCGTTTCTTATTTAATTTTCTTTACAATCAAGGAGGAATTTGTTCCACCAAATCCAAAAGAGTTCGACAAAAATACATCAATATTTTTATCTATCGTTTTTGTAGCTAAATTTAGTTTGGCAGAATCTTCATCCGGTGATTCAAAATTGATGTTGGGTGCTATAAAACCATCCTGTAACATCAACATCGAATACACAATTTCGCTGGCTCCAGCCATCCAGCATTCGTGGCCGGTCATGGATTTGGTACTGCTAACCGGAGTTTGCACATCGCCAAACATTTTATCAATTGCTCTTGCTTCAAATCCATCTCCCACCGGTGTGCTGGTGGCATGTGCATTTATATAATCAATTTCGGCATTGCTTAGGCCTGCATCGCGCATTGCCATTGCCATTGATTTTACTAGACCGTCGACGCTTGGTTGAGAAATATGACTGCCATTGGATGAAAAACCGTAACCAACCAACTCAGCTAAGATAGGTGCTCCGCGCTTTACAGCCGATTCATAACTTTCTAAAATAACGGTAGCTGCTCCACCACTCGGTACCAATCCATCACGATTTTTATCGAACGGTTTGGAGGCGGTTTGCGGCGTACTTTCTTTAATTGAAAAGGCACTTAGCGCATCAAAACTACCCATGGAATACATGTTTAACTCCTGCGCCCCACCACAAATAACTTGTTCCTGCAAGCCGTGCTTAATTAAAAAGTAGCCCATACCAATAGAGTGGGAGCCACTTGCGCAAGCACCACTGATGGTAAAATTGATTCCTTTTAACTTAAATATAGTTGAAAGGTTCATTGTAACCGTAGAGTTCATGCTTTGAAACACTGATCCGGAACCCAACAACATAGTGTCGCGTTTTTCACGCAAGGTATCGGTAGCGTCAATTACAGGTTTTGCAGAACTGTCGTTGCCATAAAGGATTCCCACATCATTTTTTTCTAAAAAGTCCATGTCGATGCGGGCATTTTTTAATGCTTCTGTGGTTGCTAAAAAAGCGTATTCGCCTTGTTCAGGCAAGCCAATTCGCAAACGACGGTCGAGTTGACCTTTTAAAACAGGTTTTTCGATAATTCCGGTTAAGCCTGAGCGAAAGCCAAATTCTTTTCTTTCCTGATCAAATCCAATTCCTGATTTGCCTTTGTATAACGAATTTTTCACCTCTTCGAGATTACGCCCGATGGTGGAATACACTCCTAAACCCGTTATTACTACTCTGTTTATCATTAAAATTTAATCTATTTAAAGGTAAAAATAAAAATAATTTTTTCTAGGTATACAATCCGCCATTTATGGATATTACTTCACCCGTGATGTAAGATGCTTTTGGAGAAGCTAAAAACCCTACTACTTCTGCCACTTCTTCTGCTTCGCCAAATCGATTCATAGGGATAAGCGCTTTAAAATCTTTTTCATTTAAATCGGTAGTCATATCGGTTTTGATGAATCCCGGTGCTACTGCATTCACGGTAACATTTCTACGACCAACTTCCTGTGCTAAGGCTTTGGTTGCCCCAATTATTCCGGCTTTTGCAGCGGAATAGTTGGTTTGGCCGGGCATTCCTTTTATTCCCGATAAGGAAACCACATTGATGATGCGCCCGTATTTTTTCATCAACATTCCTTTGATTATCAGTCGTGTAACGTAAAAAAATCCGTCTAAGGTGGGGTTCAGCACATTGTGCCATTCTTCGGGCTTCATCCACATGAGCAATACGTCCTGTCGGACTCCGGCATTGTTTACAAGCACTTCAATAGGTTTATCCTCATTTTTTTCGATCCAGCCACCCAATGTAGCTTCAATATCGGCTCCGCTGCCCACATCAAATTTTATAATTTCTCCATCGCTTCCTTTGGCACGCACCAATTCCAAGGTTTTTTCGGCTTCCGCCTGATTGGATTTGTAATTGATAAGGATGTAATGTCCGCTTTCCGCCAAGGTTAAGCAAATAGCTCTTCCAATACCTCTTGATCCTCCGGTTACTAATGCGTATTTCATGGGTAGCTTAATTTAGTATTTGAAGTGAATTGCTTTGCAAATAGTTTTTCACCGCTTCAATTTCCTTGTATTTAATTGCATCTTTAGTAAACTTTGGAACAATTGTTCGCAAGGTTTTGTAGAGTTTACGTGATTTTGAGCTGAGTTTTGTTTCAAACTTTAAATAATCGATTGCTTGCAAGATAGTGATGTATTCGATGGCAATCACTTGAAATGCATTTTCAATCACTTTCTGTGTAAGCAAAGCAGAATTGGTACCCATGCTAACAATGTCTTGATTATCGTTATTGTTCGGAATGCTGTGCACATACATCGGGAACGATAAGGTTTGATTTTCGGCAACTGTACTCGTTGCAGTAAATTGAGCTCCTTGCATTCCCAAATTCAATCCTAATTTACCCAAGTTAACAAATGGTGGTAGCTTTTGGTTCAGTTTATCGTTTAATAAAAAGTTGAGTTGACGTTCACATAGCATAGAGAGCTTAGTCACCACAATTTTGAGTTTATCCATTTCGAGCGAAACATAATCGCCGTGGAAGTTTCCACCGTGAAAAACATTGTTGTTTTCGCGGTCGATGATGGGATTGTCGTTTACCGAATTGATTTCAGAAGCTAATATTTGTTTGGTGCGTTGAATGGTATCCAGCACCGGACCTAATATTTGCGGAACGCAGCGCAGGCTGTAATATTCCTGTACTTTTTCGCGCATCACTTCTACTTCAATTTTTTTGTGATAGAGGTGCTCCGGGCGTTTTTTAATGAGTTTGCTATCTGTTAAAATGGCACGCATTGCTGCTGCAATGGAGTTTTGTCCGTTGTGTAATTTTACATGATTTAATTCATGCGAAAAATGATCGTCAAAAGTTTCCACAATTTCACTAATCATGCTGGATGCCATGATAGACCAGCGCAATAAGTTTTGTGCATCAATTGCATTAATTAAGCCAATACCAGTCATGGCCGATGTGCCGTTAATTAAGGCTAATCCTTCGCGGGTGTGGATGGAAATAGGTTTTAATTTTTCAGCTTTAAATGCACTGGCAGTGGACACCCATTTGCCTTTGTAATTCACTTCCCCTTCGCCAATTAAAACCAATGCAAGGTGCGCCAATTGCACTAAATCGCCACTTGCACCAACTCCGCCATGTTCAAAAATTAAGGGATAAACATTTCTGTTGATGAGTTCTTTGAGCAGAATAATTACTTCTTCGTGTATGCCTGAATACCCTTTTGCCAGCGTATTTAAGCGCGCCAGCATTGTAGCTTTTACCTGCAAGTTAGAAAGTGGTTTGCCGGCGCCTGCGCTGTGGCTGCGAATGAGGTTATATTGCAATTCCTGCTGGTCTTTCTCACTCACTTTGTATTGCACCATTGGCCCAAAGCCGGTGTTGATGCCGTAAATAACCTTTCCTTTCGAAAATTCTTTCAAAAATTTAAAGCTCTGATTTACCCGAAGCAAAGCTCCTTTCGAAATTTCGATTGGCGCATTGCCGCTTAAAATTTCGTTTATTTCATTAATCGTAATGTCTTTGTCGCCTATCTTAATCATTCCTCCGGTTTTGCTTTAATGCAAACAATAGATTATTTTTTTGTTAAATCACTTTTTGTAAAAGTCTGCAAAAGTATGGCTTTAGAACCTTTTTAACAAATGTAGTTTGGGATTGTTTTGTGGCTGTAAAACCTCATTTTTTATTATCTTACACTTTAGCAATATTTGGATAAAGGGAGTATTTATGAATAATTGTTCCTGCTTTGGTTTCTTAACCAACACTCATCTTCCAAATTAATTTCCTTTCTTTGTTTCACTAATTTCAATTCGTGAAAATTACATTTTTAGGCACAGGAACCTCACAAGGAGTGCCACTTATAGCGTGCGAATGTGTGGTGTGTAAATCGAACGATACGCGTGATAAGCGCTTACGTACTTCCATTTTAATCGAAACACAAGGTAAGACAATTGTTGTGGATACCGGTCCTGATTTTCGCCAACAAATGCTGCGGGAGGAAGTGAAGCACATGGATGCGGTTTTATTTACCCACGAGCACAAAGACCATATTGCCGGAATGGATGACATTCGGGCATTTAATTTTATTTTGCAAAAGAGAATTGATGTTTACGCCACCGAGCGAGTGCAGGTAGCCTTACGGAGAGAATTTTCCTACATTTTTGCAGATTACAAGTATCCCGGTATTCCGGAGATTGATTTTGTTACGGTTGAGAACAAGTCCTTTGAAATAGAAGGAGTTCCGGTGATACCGATAGAAGTGATGCATTTTAAACTTCCGGTGATGGGGTACCGATTTGGTGATTTTGTGTATATCACCGATGCCAATTTTATTTCGGAAGAAGAACGACAGAAAATAAGAGGTTGCAAAGTGTTAGTGTTGAATGCCTTGCGGCGTGAACCACATGTTTCTCATTTTACCTTGGAAGAAGCTTTAGATGTTATTAAGGACTTAGCACCGGAACGAGCTTATTTGACGCATATTAGTCATCAGTTGGGCTTGCATGCTGAAGTGGAAAAGGAATTGCCTGAAAATGTGTTTCAGGCTTTTGATGGATTGAAGTTGGAATTATAGTATTGCCACAAGCGTGGACGCTTGCGGCATTTTTGGAAAAGGAATTGCCTGATAATGTATTTCAGGCTTATGATGGATTGAAGTTGGAATTGTAATATTGCCACAAGCGTGGACGCTTGCGGCATTTTTGAGGCATTTTTGGGATTGAAGTTAGAAATGTAGTATTGCCACAAGCGTGGACGCTTGCGGCATTTTTGAATTATAATAATGCCACAAGCGTGAACGCTTGCGGCATTATTTTGATGGTTTGAATTTGCAGTTTTAATTCCGCTTACCTTCCATCTCCATCCAATAAATTTCCAAGGCCTCCAAGTATGCTGCCTTCTTCTTTTCTGCCACCCATACCCCCGTAAGAAATAATTCGGCTGGCTAATCTACTAATAGGTAAAGATTGAATCCAAACTTTTCCTGGACCACGAAGGGTGGCAAAAAACAAACCTTCACCACCAAAAATGGTATTTTTAATTCCACCAACAAATTGTATGTCATAATCTACATTGCTGGTAAAGGCAACAATGCAACCGGTATCAATTTTTATTAATTCGCCGGGTAAAAGGGTGCGTTCAATTATGTTTCCTCCAGCATGTACAAAGGCCATTCCGTCGCCTTCGAGCTTTTGCATGATAAAACCTTCGCCACCAAAAATACCAGTTCCTAATTTTTTTTGAAATTCAATTCCCACACTAACGCCTTTCGCTGCGCAGAGGAAAGCATCTTTTTGGCAAATTATTTTTCCTTGCAATTGAAATAAATCCATGGCAATAATTTTACCACAGTATGGTGCCGCAAACATGGCGCGTTTTTTACCTACACCGGTATTGGTGAACGCGGTCATAAATAGGCTTTCACCGGTTAAGAGGCGCTTACCTGCCGAGAATATTTTATTCATAAATCCGCCACCTGAGCTTTGAGAGCCATCGCCAAAAATAGTTTCCATTTGTATGTCGCTGTCCATCATCATAAAGCTGCCCGATTCAGCAACTACTGTTTCATGTGGATCTAATTCGATTTCCACACTTTGCATTTCTTCGCCAAATATTTTGTAATCGATTTCGTGATTTGTTTTCATGTTTTGATTTTATTAATGCGTCAAATTTATAAAAGAAAAGCGTTTGATTTTAATTCGTCAAGCCAAGTTCTTGAAAGGTATTTCCTTTAGTGATATCCCCACTGTTGAATCCTTTTTTAAACCAATACATACGTTGTTCGGAGGTGCCGTGTGTAAATGCATCTGGAACTACAGTGCCTTGAATTTTTTTTTGAATCGCATCGTCACCCACCGCACTTGCAGCACTTAAGGCTTCTTCTATGTCTCCTTCTTCCAGCACATGGTTCATGTTTTCGTTATAATGTGTCCATACACCGGCATAAAAATCGGCTTGTAATTCGAGTGCCACGGATAGTTGATTGGCTTCTGTTTCATTGCGCTGAGATTGAAGATTGCGCACTTTTGTAGAGGTTCCTAAAAGGTTTTGCACATGATGGCCCACTTCATGCGCCAGCACATATGCCAAGGCAAAATCGCCACCTTTGGCACCAAAACGGTTTTGTAGTTCATTCATGAAAGAGAGGTCGATATAAACTTTCTTATCTGCAGGGCAATAAAATGGTCCGGTTGAAGCACTCGCACTTCCACATCCCGATTCAGTTGCATCGCGAAATAACACTAGTTTTGGTTCTTCATACTGTAGTTGATTTTCGGTGAAAATTTTATTCCAAACTTGCTCATTATCAGCCAAAGCAACCGAAACAAATTGAGCCATTTTATCCTCGGCCGGATCAATAGGGGAATCATTGGTTTGGGAAGTTTGCTGTTGCACTTGATTAATAATAGCACTTGGATCACCACCCATTAGCAGGTTAATCACAATAACAACTATACCAAGCACTCCTCCACCCAGTGCTATTTTGCCTCCGCTCATGCGACGGCGATCTTCTACGTTTTCACTTTCTCTGCGACCAATCCATTTCATACCTTGAATTTTTTTTCAAAAATATGCTTTTCTTTCATTAGGAATTGTGCCTATTCACTTTTGTATTTAAATAAATCGGAAAAATTTTAAACTTTATTTAAATAACTTGAATGGAAATGCCACAAAAACTCGAAGGCACTTCGAAATATTCTAAATGCTTATTTAATGACAGGGAGCAAAGGAATAATTTATATGTTTCGTCAATCCTTATAGGTGACATAGCGGATGAATATTTTTTTTCAAATTGGAATGATTTCCAACAAATTTTTAGTTTTGTTTTAAATCCTAAAAAATTCAACACGATGAAAACACTTAAAAAAATTGGAATTGTACTTGTTAGTTTTGTGCTTTTACTGGTAATTGTTTCTTTCTTTTTGCCTTCCACATTTCATGTGGAGCGTTCGGCAGTAATTAATGCTAATGATTCTGTCATCTTTAGTAATGTCAATAACCTAAAGAATTTTGTTACCTGGATGCCATGGGCTAAAATGGACCCCAATACAAAAATGGATTTCTTTGGACCTGAACAAGGTTTGGGTCAAGGTTACAATTGGTCGAGTGAAAAAACAGGAAATGGAAAAATGACCATCATCGAAAGCGCACCAAATCAAAAGGTAATTATGGAATTAGACTTTGAAGGAATGGGTAAATCAGCTGCAAGTTTTGGTTTTACGAAAGAAGGAAATGCAACAAAAGTAACATGGGCAATGGATTCGAAAGGTGAAGGAATACCATTTTGGATGATTGTTCCGCATAAATACATGAGTTTGTTCATGGACAAAATGGTTGGAGCTGATTTTGAAAACGGTTTAGCAAGTTTAAAATCCCTTACTGAAGGCAAATAAAACCTATAGTGCGCTTGCTTTATTAGGCATAGCCTGAAATTTTATAAACTACAAATCCGGTCATTTCATGCAGGAGCATGTGCCATTGCAATAAGGTACCCACATTTGGGATGAGCAAATTGTCAAATACAAAGGCACGCAATCCGCTGTAGCGATCGGTGCTGTAGTAATCGGTTGTGACGCCCACTTTAGTAAAGCAACCCATGGCTCTGCGCATGTGAAATGCGGAAGTGATTAATAAAAATTTTCCCTGCGGACATTGCTTTTGTAAAACAGCTTTAGTGAATAGAGCATTTTCACGGGTGTTGTTTGACTCCGTTTCAATTATAATAGCAGAGTCGGGAATGCCTAACGTTAGCAAGTACCTACGTGCATAAATTGCTTCCTTAAAATCAGGACGAAGAATACTTCCTGAGCCCCCGCTATACAATATTTTTTTGATGTAACCGCGTTGGTAAAGTTCAATGGCTTGCATAATTCTATCGGTTCCACGCATAAACATGAGTCGATCAAATTCTCCATCATAGGCCAGCATGCCACCTAGCACAATTCCTACATCATAGGTTTTTAACTCACTGTATTTTTTTGTTTGCAATTCCCACTTTCCCATTACTTCATTAAATAAAAAGGCATTGGAAAATAGGTAGAGCGCGCTGCAAACGCTAATAACCAAAATTCTTTTTCTTTTTAAATTTTTAGTAAGCAATGACCAAACCAGCAGGGCTATAATCCAGCTAAGTGGTGCTATAAGAAAGTTGAGCAGCTTTGAAAGAATAAAAAACATGTAATTTTTTTTGTAAATATATTGATAATTTAAGCTGAAGCGTTTGTGTATTTTTGTAGCTGAAAAAATGCTAATGTTTTTTCACAAGAGAGGCAATGCGGCAAATATTATTTTGGATAAAGCGATTTTTACAGCTTGTATTTGTTATACTCTTATTGCTAGGATTGTGGAATTACAAGTTGGTGAACTACGCTATTTCACAAGCAAAAGGACAGCTTAAGATTATTTGGAATACCGAAGCTATTGAGGATGTGCTTGCATCCTCTCAGTTTCCTGATTCCTTGAAATCGAAATTGTTACTGATTGCAGAAATTAAGAAATATGCAGAAGATAGTTTGGGAATAAAAAAATCGGAGAACTACAGTACATTTTATGATCAAAAAGGACACACCTTAATGTGGATGTTGATGGCCTCAGAAGCTTATGAAATGAAGGCAAAGGAATGGCACTTTCCGCTTTTGGGAGATTTTTCATACAAGGGTTATTTTGATAAAAAGAAAGCAAGGCTGGAACAGTACGAGCTGAGTTTGGAAGGTTACGATACTGAACTGGGAAGGGCGAGTGGCTGGAGTACTTTGGGTTGGTTTAAGGATCCAGTGCTCTCGTCGATGTTGTATTATTCGAAAGGAGAATTGGCCAGTTTAATTATACATGAGTTAACACATGGTACTTTGTATGTAAAAAACGATGTGAATTTTAATGAAAACCTTGCGAGTTTTATTGGAGAGAAAGGCGCTGAAAAATTTTTGGTGCATCAATTCGGAAAACGTTCTGAAGCCCTTGCGAATTATAAATCGTCCTTAACAGACGAGAGAATATTTGAAAAGTATTTAGTGGAATGCACTCGAAAATTAAAAGAGTTGTATGCCGGTATGAATCATGAACCGGATGAAGTAAAGAAAATAAAAAAGCAGCAGATGATACATCAATTTGTTGTGGATGCCTATAAATTACCACTTGAGCGTCCACGCAAGTATGCCAAACGCATGAAGGGAGCAATTTTGTCGGGTAATGCTTTTTTTATGAGTTATGAACGTTATGATGGCCAAAAGGATAGCCTGGAAAATGTGTTAAACACTCGCTATCAGGGCGATATAAAATTATATCTTAAAGATTTAAAAACTAAATTTCAGAGTTTGTAAAATGAATTTTCGTGAAGAAATTTTAAAAGAGCACAGTAAAAAACAAACGCTTAAAGTAGCCAATTATGTAGGTGCGGATAAAAAACTATTTGCCGAAATCATGCATTTGTTTTTTGCGAATGAGTATCGCGTGACTCAGCGTATTGCAGCAGTGGTGAGTGTTTGTTTTGAAAAGCATCCCGATCTCATTAAGGAATACATTATGCCCATGCTGCAGAATTTAGAGAAGGATAATTTACACGATGCAGTAAAACGTAATACGGTGCGTGTGCTGCAATTTATTGAGATTCCAAAAGCGTTGCAAGGATTGGCTTTTCAAAATTGTATGGATTTATTTATGAAGCCGGAGGAGCCCATAGCCGTGAGGGTTTTTGCAATGACGGTGTTGTTTAATATATGTAAGCAAGAACCGGATTTAAGGAACGAGTTAAAGATTGTGATTGAAGCACAAATGCCTTATGGTTCCACGGGATTTAAGAATAGAGGCGCAAAAATTTTGAAACAGCTGGAGAAGTTAGGCTGATTTTTGGACAGTTCTTTATTAGCATTGTGCAGCGTGCTTAGCGCATTTCAATATTTTTCGGAAGCATCTTTAAATACTTTTTTAATACGATTAACCAATAATTTGGGTGAAATTACTGTGATGTTTTCGCCGTAGGAGAGCAGTTCGTGCAAGAAGTCATAACTCAGGTAAACTTTTAATTCGAATTGAATTTCGTTATTGCTTTCGCTGATAATTTTTTGGGAATGATGCAGGGGATAGGATTTAATGTATTGTCCTTGTTCCTTGCTGAAACTTAGCACTACTCTTTCGGCGGCTTCATTTACCGGAACAAAAATTCCAAATGCATCGTGAAAATAGGCTTCGGGGTTGAAACTTTTTGAAGCAGGATATTTTAATCGTAAGGTTTCTATTTCACTTATTCGGTCGAGGCCGAAGGTGCGAATTGTATCTTCACCTTGTTTGCGCGAAATTAAATACCAACGCCCGTTAAACTCTTTTAATAGTAAGGGTTCTACGGTTCTTACTTCTGATTCATCGGTGTAGAATTTGGAGTAAACGAACTTTACCAAAAAGCGATTTCGTATGGCATGCAGCAGTGCAAAAATATGTTCATTCCCTCTGGCAACGCGCTTTTCGAAATGAATTAGGGGCAGGTAAAAGGATGAAAATTTGAGTGCATTGTATAAGTCAAACGTTTCGAGCATGCGGGAATTGCTGTGCGTTTCCTCTTCTTCCGCAATAAAATATTTTCCGCTTCTTTTGCTGCATTCGATGGTGATGCCGTAAAGGGTGTAAATTTCCTTTATGTCGCGTTGAAAGGTGCGTTGCGAGATGGTGAATTTTAATCCCTGGTCCTGACTTTCACGTTCGAGCAAATCGCTTATTTCGTTGAAGTCGGCTTCTCCTCTTCTGCGAAGGAAGTTTACTATGTGCATGTAACGGGCTATGTATTCACGTTTGCTCAAAGGATTTTTTTTGCTAAAATATATTTAAAATTGAAACTTACATCTATACTTAAATAGAACGCTGATTTATTATGATGATTATGATGTGTTATGGTTTAAATGAGTTGATTCTATTATTCAATAGGTAAAATTCACAAAAATCTAGAACCCAACAGCCCGTTTGGTTTGCAAAGAAATAATTTGTGTTTCACGGTTATTATAGATTTCACATAAGGAAACAGGATTGCTGTATTCGCGGTTAAAGCCGAGTTGTCTGCTTAATTTGTTTGCTTTTGAAGGAGCCAAGTCATTAAACTCATATTTACTCAACAAGCGACCCGGGCGCAGCAATGCATTATCCACATTTCGGATATCAGTATTAAAGGTGCAGATGATCTGCATGTTAAGCACATCGCTGAGCAAACCATCGGAAATGTTTAATAAGGTAGAAACGGCGGTATTATATGACGCGTCTCTTGAAACGATAGCTTTTTCGGCATCTTCAATAATGAGTATTTGACCTTTAGCATGATGTATGAGCATGTTTACAAAACCCGGATCACTTAATGATTCGGCCATTCCGGAAGGAATGAAAATTACATTCTTGCTGGTTTGACTGATGATATGGCGTAAATAATTGGTTTTGCCGGTGCCGGGTTTGCCATATAAAAAATGGATTCCTTTTTTCTTTTTATCGTTGAGGGCAGTAATAAATTCATTGTGAAACAGGTTTATATCATCGTTATAATTAGCATTCAAATCGATGTTGTTTTTTTCGATTTCAAAAGAATTTAGTTCGAGGCCATCCATGCCCGAAACGATGAGTTGGATTTCGGGTTTTTCTTCGCGCTCACGGCAATAGCGGTGCGATTCGTCGCGCAGGTATTTTTTGCTGATTAAATCTTCCTTGTCGTAATAATATGAAACCACTTCTCTGTCAAATACCAGCATTTCGCCGGTGTTAAATAGTACCACACAGGCCGAGCGAAGGTGCATGCGTAATTTAGCATCGTAGCTGCTTCCGTCAAAAGTTTTAATGATAAAGTCGGCATAGAAGCTGCAGATTTCCTCCATCATTTTCTTGGCTTTCACATTTCCGATTTCGTATTTGTTGGGGATGCAATTGAAGTAGTATGTAAATAAATTGTTGTAAGCTAATCTCCCATCAGGAGTAAACACATTCATCATTTCGGCAGTGGCGAAGCCTGCTTCTGTTTCGTTAAAGGAGTTGGTTTTCATAATGCTTTTGTTTTTAGTTGCAACAAAAGTATGTTCGAATAACGACAAAATATGACGCTATGAAATTTGTTTTAAAAAGTATTTAAATGAATCAAAAGATATAGTCTTGATTATCTTAATAAATCTGAATTCCTAACCACCCCCTGCCCCCGCCTGCGGAGGATACTTGAATTTTCAGCATCATCTTTTTCAAAAATTCTAATAATTCAGCACCTTGAAAACAAAGCATAAAAAATCATAATCATCTTAATAAATCTGCGTTCCTAACCACCCCCTGCCCCCGCCTGCGGGGGATACCAAAAATCGATTCATCCGGGTTTCAACTTCCATCCGACTTTCAACAATTCACCAATTCTTCTGATAATTAACTAATCAACATTAGCTAATCGGCTAATCACCGCATCAGCTAATCACAACATCAGCTAATCACCACCTCAAAATATTCAAAAATTCTTCTCATTTGAATTTTTATCTTTGCAGGAATAACACAGCCTACAGAAATGACAACCGTAACTCCTTATCAGTCTAAAAATAAAATACGCATTGTAACAGCCGCTTCCTTGTTCGACGGTCACGATGCTTCCATAAATATTATGCGTCGCATTATTCAAAGCAGTGGTGCCGAAGTAATACACCTGGGGCACGACCGCAGTGTGATAGATGTGGTGAATTGTGCGATACAGGAAGATGCCAATGCCATTGCCATGACCAGCTATCAAGGCGGGCACGTGGAGTATTTTAAGTATATGTATGATTTGCTTAAAGAAAAGGGCTGTTCGCACATCCGCATATTTGGCGGTGGAGGTGGGGTAATACTTCCCAGTGAAATAGAAGAATTACAAAAATATGGCATAACTCGAATTTACTCCCCAGATGACGGCCGCTCAATGGGCTTGCAAGGAATGATAAATGACATGCTTCAAAAATGTGATTTTCCTACCGGTGAGCAGTTGAATGGTGAAATAAATCATTTAAAGTCAAGGGATGCCAAATCAATAGGAAGGTTAATTTCAGCGGCTGAGAACTTTTTTGAACAATCGGAACCTATCCTTAAGGAAGTAAAAAAATTACAATCAAAAGTTAAGACTCCTGTGCTTGGAATTACCGGTACGGGTGGTGCAGGAAAATCATCGCTTGTGGATGAGTTGGTGCGCCGATTTTTGATTGATTTTGAGAAAAAAACAATTGCCATAATTTCTGTCGATCCCAGCAAGCGTAAAACAGGTGGTGCACTTTTGGGTGATAGAATTCGCATGAATGCTATTCGCAATGAGCGGGTGTATATGCGCTCACTTGCTACCCGACAAAGTAATCTTGCTTTAAGTAAATATGTGAAGGAAGCTGTGGATATTGTGAAAGCTGCCGACTTTGATTTAATTATTTTGGAGACTTCCGGAATTGGGCAAAGCGATACTGAAATTATTGAGCACAGTGACATGAGTTTGTATGTTATGACTCCCGAATACGGTGCTGCTACTCAGTTGGAGAAAATTGACATGTTGGATTTTGCAGATATAATTGCGCTAAATAAATTTGACAAGCGCGGCGCGCTGGATGCCTTGCGTGATGTGAAGAAACAATACAAACGCAACCATCAATTGTGGGACGTAGATGATGAAAACATTCCTGTTTTCGGAACAATTGCATCTCAGTTTAATGATCCCGGCATGAATAAACTATACAAAGCCATTGTGGATCGTTTGGCTGAAAAAACCGGAGCGGATTTAAAATCAGATTTTCACGTTACCGATGAAATGAGCGAAAAGATTTACATCATACCGCCGCACAGAACCCGCTACCTCAGTGAAATTTCTGAAAACAATAGAGGTTATGATAAATGGGTGAAACAACAGAGTGAAATTGCACAACAACTATACAGTCTGCGTAAATCCATTGATACACTTTCGACATCAAAACTAAGCCAGAAAGAAAATCTAATTAAAGGATTAGAGGAAACATATTCGCAGGTGGAACTCGGTTTGGATGGTCACAACAAAAAGATTATTGAAGGTTGGAAGGAAAAAGTGCAAGCGTATAAAAATGAGTTTTTTGTTTTTAAGGTACGCGATAAGGAATTGAAAATTAAAACACATTACGAATCCCTTTCACACAGCCAGATTCCGAAGGTGGTTACTCCTCGCTACGAAGCTTGGGGCGATTTGCTTTCGTGGAATTTGCAAGAAAATGTTCCGGGAGAATTTCCATATACTGCAGGTGTGTTTCCATTTAAAAGAGAAGGAGAAGACCCAACCCGGATGTTTGCCGGCGAAGGTGGACCGGAACGCACCAACAAGCGCTTTCATTATGTTAGCATGGGCTTACCGGCAAAACGCTTGAGCACTGCTTTTGACAGTGTTACCTTATACGGTCAAGATCCGGATTACCGACCCGATATTTATGGGAAGATTGGAAATGCAGGAGTTTCGATTTGTTGTTTGGACGATGCTAAAAAATTGTATTCGGGTTTTAATTTGGCCAATCCGAGCACTTCGGTAAGTATGACCATTAATGGCCCGGCTGCAATGCTAACCGGATTTTTTATGAATGCGGCAATTGATCAGCAGTGTGAATTGTACATTCGCAAAAATGGTTTGGAGAAAGAAGTTGAAAAGAAGATAGAATCGATTTATGCCTCCAAAAAAATTGCTCGTCCAAGGTATCAAGGAGATTTGCCGAAAGGTAATGATGGTTTAGGTTTGATGTTGTTAGGCGTTACCGGCGATCAGGTTTTGCCCAAGGAGGTGTATGGAAAAATTAAAGCCGAAACCTTGGCTGCCGTTCGTGGAACTGTTCAAGCCGATATTTTGAAGGAAGATCAGGCGCAGAACACCTGTATTTTTAGTACTGAGTTTGCACTTCGATTGATGGGTGATATGCAAGAATATTTTATTCAGCAACAGATTCGAAATTTTTATTCGGTTTCCATTTCAGGATATCACATTGCCGAAGCCGGCGCGAATCCTATTACCCAGCTGGCGCTTACCTTAAGTAACGGATTTACGTATGTGGAGTATTATGTGAGTCGCGGCATGGACATCAATAAATTTGCACCCAATTTATCTTTCTTTTTTAGTAATGGAATTGACCCTGAATATGCAGTAATTGGAAGGGTAGCAAGAAGAATCTGGGCGAAAGCCATGAAATTAAAATACAATGCCAACGAGCGTTCGCAAATGTTGAAATACCACATCCAAACAAGTGGTCGCTCGTTGCATGCGCAAGAAATTGATTTTAACGACATCCGCACCACGTTGCAAGCCTTGTATGCGATTTACGACAATTGCAATTCCTTACACACCAATGCTTACGATGAAGCGATAACAACACCAACCGAAGAAAGCGTGCGCAGGGCAATGGCCATTCAATTAATAATAAACAGGGAGTTGGGATTAGCTAAAAATGAAAATCCTTTGCAAGGTTCTTTTATTATTGAAGAATTAACCGAGCTTGTGGAAGAAGCGGTTTTGTTGGAGTTTGATAGGATTAATGAAAGGGGAGGAGTGTTAGGTGCAATGGAAACAATGTATCAGCGCGGAAAAATTCAAGAGGAAAGTTTGTATTACGAAACCTTGAAACACAATGGAGAGTATCCAATAATTGGTGTGAATACTTTTTTAAGTAGTAAAGGTTCTCCCACAGTGTTGCCGGCCGAAGTAATTCGAGCAACCGAAGAGGAAAAGGTGTACCAGATAAAGATGCTTGAAATATTGCATGCTGCCAATGCAGATAAAGCGCCAACTTTGTTACGCGATTTGCAAACTGCAGCCATTCACAATAAAAATATTTTTAGCGCTTTGATGGAGGTTTCGAAATATTGTTCACTCGGGCAAATTACGAATGCCTTGTTTGAGGTGGGCGGACAGTACCGAAGGAATATGTAAGCTAAAGTTACAAAAGCTTAAACCATGAATTTTTTGCGTAGAAATTTTATTTTTTTAATACTAATTAACGTAGGTTTTTCGTGCTATGCAGAAGACACTAAGGATATTATTATGTTGCGCAAAATGGCTGCTACCACCAGTGATAGCGTTAAACTGATAAAAATTTATTCCGCCTTGGGTTGGGAACTTGGTTTTGAAGATTTAAAGGAAGGATTGACTTATACAGAGGAAGCTTTGCGCTTGGCAATAAAGTACAAAGACAGGCCCATGGAAGCACAAATTTATGACGCTATTGGTACGTTCTACCACGATATGGGCGATGCTGAGAGAGCGGTTGAAATTCACAAAAAGGCAATAGAACTTTTTAAGCAATTACCGGGAACTGAAACCGGTTTGGGAAATGCCTATTTGAATATTGCGCGTGTGTTTAATTCAACCGGGGATTACAGGCGTACACTTCAGTATAACTTTATGGCTTTAAAATTATTTAAGGACAAATCGTATACCGAAGGAATGCCCAAATTGTACAATAACATTGGTTTGACGTATTCCTTAATGGAAAATTACGACAGCGCCATTTATTACAATAATAAATCTCTTTGGTTGAATTTGGCTGTAAAGGATAGTGTGAACATTGGTCGCTTATATGCGCAGATGGGGTATTTATATCACAAAAAAAATATGGAGCGGAGGGCCGATGAGTTTTTGACCAAAGGCGTTAATATTTTGCTTCGTAATAAAAATACCTTTCAATTAATATCGGCGTATGCTGCAGTTGGCGATGTGCGCAGAGAAAATGGCCAATGGGATGAAGCAATAGAGGCATATCGGAATTCCTTGCAACATGCATTGGAATTAAGACAGGTGCCCGATTTAAAGGAAAATTACATGGAGTTGTACAAGCTCTTCGAAAAAAAGGGAGATATAGAACAAGCTTATTACTATTATAAATTGTATGTGCAATATAAGGACGATGTAATGAGTGAAGAGAATTTAAACCACATCCGCCTCACCGAGGCAAAGTTTGAAAACAAGAGCAAACAAAAGGAAATTGAGCGGCTGCAATTAGAAACCCGGAATAAAGAGTTAGAAAATGATAAACAACGTTGGATTCGCAATGCTTTTGTAATTATGCTTTTGTTGGCGATTGGATCAGTGCTTGCACTTAACCGCCAAAATCGTGAACGGAAACGAAATAATTTTTTGTTGGAGAAAAAGAATCAACAGATATCCGAACAGAATAAGGATATAACGGATAGTATAAATTATGCTCAAAAGATTCAGCAAGCCTTATTGCCTTCGAAGGAATACATTCATTCGCTTTTTCCGGAATTGTTTATTTTGTTTCAGCCCCGCAATGTGGTGAGCGGTGATTTTTATTGGGCTAGTTCGCAGGGGAATAAATCCATCATTGCAGCAGTAGATTGCACAGGACATGGCGTACCCGGCGCTTTTATGAGCATGATTGGGAATTCACTTTTGAACCAGATTGTGAACGAGCAGAATTTTACACAGCCCGGTGAAATTTTGTTTCACTTGCGGGAAGAAGTCATTAAAGCATTAAAGCAAACCGGTGCAGATGGAGAGAGTCGTGATGGAATGGATATATCCTTGTGCACGCTAGGAATGGAAGTAAATCCAAAGGGAGAAAAGAAGTACATATTGGAATTTGCCGGAGCGAATAATCCACTGATTCATATTCGAAAAGGGAAACTCACGGAATACAAGGGTGATAAGCAACCCATAGGAATTTATGCGGGAACACCTACCCCTTTTCAAAATAAAAAAATTGATGTGGAGAAAGGTGATTCGGTTTATTTGTATACCGATGGGTATGCAGATCAGTTTGGAGGCTATCAAAATAAAAAATTTAAATACGCTCAATTAAAAGAATTACTTGTTACTATTGCAGAATTGCCTGTAGTAGAGCAAGAAGAAAAATTAAGAATAAATTTTGATGCCTGGAAAGCAAACAATGAGCAGGTGGATGATGTTTTGGTGATTGGAATAAAAATTTAACTAAAGAATGCCTTTATTCAAGCGGGATGTTTTTGGAAATATAGTGGTTGTAAAGCGCTTGCTGATTTCATTAATCGGTATGGTTACCTTTCCGAGTTTTAGTTGGCTCAATAAAACTAAAGTGGAAGGCACAGAACATTTTGAGTACCTGCCTAAAACAAATATTCTTTTTGTAAGCAATCATCAAACTTATTTTGCAGATGTGATTGCTTATATACATGTGTTTTGCAGCGTGAAATGGAAATTTAGAAATTCCATTTCCAACCCGGTTTATTTACTCAATCCGGTTACAACCGCGAGTTTTATTGCTGCGCAGGAAACTATGAAGGATGGCATCTTACCCAAAATATTTGCCTATGCCGGATCATTACAAGTGAAAAGAACTTGGCGGGAAGCAGGAAAAAATATTTCACGTCAAGTAGAAGTGAGTGAGTTTTCAGTGATTGAAAAGGCGCTGAATGCGGGCTGGGTAATCACTTTTCCGCAAGGCACCACAACTCCATTTGCACCGGGGCGCCGCGGTACCATACATATTATTAAGCAATATAAACCCATTGTAATTCCTGTGGTTATTAATGGATTTCGAACTGCATTCGACAAGCGAGGCATGTGGTTGAAGAAACGTGGAACTGAACTTTCTATAAGGTTTAAAGCACCATTAAACATTGACTTTGAAGCCGATTCGGACGCGATCCTAAGTCAGATAATGGAGGCTATTGAGCAAAGCGATGCATTTCATCCAGTGAAAGAAAAAATTGCCTCCGCTTAAAGCATTCCTTTTTACTTATTCAACCAATAGTTTAAGCACTTCACTTTGTTTAGCGGATTGCAGGTGAATAAAATAAATACCTTTATTCCAAGTGCTAATATCTAGGAGCAATTTTCCGGGTTTTACTTCATTGACATATATTTTATTTCCAAGCATATCACTAATTGTGATCTGTGTGGTAAGCACATCAGCACTGCTATTAATTTGCACTTCATTTTTTGCAGGATTAGGATAAACAGTCCATTCATTGGCAAATACAGAAGAATGAATGCCCGTTACCACAATGTTTATGGGAAAAGATTTTCGACTGCAACCATTCACATCGGTAATTTGCAAACGGTAATTCCCTGAAATTAATGCGGTGTAAGTATTTGCTGTAGCGCCACTAATGGCAGTATCATTTAAAATCCATTGAAAGGTGAAGGTGCCAAAAACAGCAGCATTTAACACATTGCCATTTACCGCAAAGTTAGGATAAGGCGGTGGGGGATTAACACTTAGTTGAAGCGTTGTTGAGGTATCGGTGCACCCGAACGAATTTGTGCTTAGATCAAAATAATTTCCTGTTGAAGTAACAGCAAGTGTTTGGCTGGTATCTCCAACTAATAAATTGCCATTTTTATACCATTGATTTCCTGTTGCATTGCTTGAAGTGAGAAACACAGTATCGCCATCGCAAAAGCTAAGCGAACCACTTGCAGTAATTATTGGAGTTATTGCATTTGGATACACATGAATGGTATCGGTAGTAATTAACGTTTGCGGATGAATGATGGTGATGTTGTAAGTAAGTTTTAATCTGCCACTTGCACCCGAAACTGTTGCATAGGCAATTCCTGTGGAATCGGTACCTTGAAAGGAAATAGTACCAAGCGGATCATCCGGAGCGGTTATTCCCGAATCTTCGTCCCATACCTGAAGAACATAAGTTTGATTAGAAAGTTGCAGATTTTGAATACTAAAGGTATAAGGTGGATTGGTATTAGTAATGGCTGGACGTGAATCATACACAGTAGTACCCGATTGATTTTTAAGTAAAATATACATATCGGGCGTATCCAAAATTCCTGCATTGTTTGGAATACTGTCGATTTTTACGGCTGTTAAATAGTAATAAGAGTTAGTATCTGCAATGGTGGTTTGGGTTATGATAAAATTACCGGGGTTGGTATAAGTTACATCTGCCGGATTTTCAACTAAGCTGCTATCGCCATTGCCAAAATCCCAATGATAATAATCCTGTGTTCCCAAATTGCTGCTAAAGCCAACAGTTAGCGGGGCACAGCCCAAAGCATTATTGAGTGTAAAACCTGCATTGCTAATGCTTGCCGGATTAACCAAAAGATTGGAATTAAAATTAAAGGTTTGATTTCCTATCAAGGCAACTGTTGCTACCACTGTAATATTAAGTGGATAGCTCCCGGGAAGTGCCGGAGTTCCATAAATACTAACACATCCATATAAGTTCACTGCCGGATTGTAGTTGCAACCACTTGAAGCATTGTTGCAGGTCCATTGCATACCAATTGGCAAGCCATTAATTGCTTGTATAAAAAAGTTGGAAACCGTTAAGCCAAGAGTATCTGTTATCATAACAAAGGTTACGTCTTGAGAATAGAACTGATTTACTGTTGCATTCACCAATGTGTCCGGATGTATTCCGGGTTGGGTTTGGCTCGAATCAATACTACATTGAGCAAAGCTTGCACTTGAGTATCCAATAGTAAGGGTAATTGTAAGAATGAGAAGGGCTATCCGTTTTTTCATACTAAACTTATTTATTGCTTTTAATTAGAAAATGAAAAATAGTATTTTTAATTGATAAAAATCATACTTTTTAATCATCCTGTGGAAACAAAGTTTTTCCTATTTTTAGAAACCTAATTCAAATCTAATTTTGTTCCAATAAAAAGTAAAGTAATTCAAACACCTTTTTTATGAAAAAAAAATCTACTCTTGATTTTAGTTGCTTTATCACTCCATTGCTCAGCCCAATATGCCTCCTTAGGTTTTAAAATGACCAATGATTATGAGCGATTTATTGCATCTACCACCTATATTGTTTTGACCGATAATGCTGCTTATGATTCAAGTATGGTGCATGCCATTAAAAAGTATTGGAAGCTAACACCCTATAAATTTATCAATTACAAAAAGGATTTAAATAAAAAACTGCGCGATAAAAAGGCTTCCTTTTTATTACTGGTAAATATGAGCACTGAAGAATCGGAGGAATTGTACAATTGTCTTGCACTAGTAAATGGAGGAAAAGCAACTTTGAGTGGTTACGAATTTATTGATATGCTAGCCTATTGTCCAACCAACCATTTTCAAAATGAATTAGTCATGTACAATTGTTCTTACCGGGTTAAAAATATGGTGCAATCGATAATTGCTACGGTTACAAAAGTGCAGACCGAAGAAATTAAGGGCGATTTGGAAAAAATGCGCGAACTGTTAGAAAAAAATTATAAGCACCAAGCCGGAAAAATTAAAGAGCGCATTTTGTTGATATGTCCCGAAATTATCGGGGATAAGATGGATGAAGAAGATTTTAAAAAGACCTATGCCAATAAGACTGAATTTTGTAAAAAGGAAACAATTGAACGTTTGATTGAAAGTGGTGATTCCTCTTTTTATTATTTGCAATTATCGGCTACAGCTGTAAAATCGGTATTTGTGGTGGATCCACACAATGGTGAAATTGTGTATGCAGATCACTCAATGGGTAAGTACTTTTCAAAGGATGACTTAAAGGATTTATCGAAAGCTATTGAACACGCCTCAAAAGGCGAGAAGAAGGAGGATAAATAATTTTCCGGCGGAGGCTTTGCTTTTTTACTAGTACTATTCAGCTAATTTCCATTATTTCGCAACCTGCAATTTTTGTTTAGATTGCAGCTAGTTCACACATGAAAAAATATCCCGACGATACGATTGTTGCGCTGGCAACAGCACCCGGAATTGGAGCAATTTCTATAATTCGAGTTTCAGGAAAAGATGCATTGACTCAGTGTGCAAAGGTTTTTTACGGGGTAGGTGGCAAGCAAAAGCTAAATGCATCAAAAACACATAGCCTGCATTTTGGAACGATTCGCGACGGTGAAAAAATCATAGATGAAGTGTTAGTAAGCGTTTTCTTAGGCACTAAATCCTTTACAGGTGAAAATACGGTAGAAATTTCCTGCCATGGTTCACCCTATATTCAGCAACAAATTATTGGTTTGCTCTTGCGAAACGGGCTAAGGATGGCGAGGCCCGGTGAATTTACCATGCGTGCATTTTTTAATGGAAAGATGGATTTAAGTCAGGCGGAGGCTGTAGCGGATGTAATTGCTGCCGATAATGAAGCAGCGCATCGCTTGGCCTTACAACAGATGCGGGGCGGATTTAGTAAGGATATTCAGCAACTCCGACAACAATTAATTGATTTTGCTGCCTTATTGGAGTTGGAGTTAGATTTTTCAGAAGAAGACGTTGAGTTTGCCAACCGTAGCCAATTTGTAAGTTTGGTAAAATTAGTACAAGCGCAATTGCGGCCGCTCATTGAATCGTTTCGTTTAGGAAATGTATTAAAGAATGGCGTTCCGGTTGCCATTGCAGGAAAACCTAACGCCGGAAAATCGACTTTGTTAAATACTTTATTGAATGAGGAACGGGCTTTGGTGAGCCACATTGCTGGAACCACACGTGATACAATTGAAGAGGTATTGAATGTAAATGGAGTTGCTTTTCGTTTTATTGATACTGCCGGGTTGCGTGTTGCAGAGGATGAAATTGAGAAAATGGGAGTGGAGAAGAGTTATGAAAAAATTAAGAATGCACGTATTTTACTTTATGTTTCAGATGCCTCTCAAATTATAACTTCACAGGATTTAACAAACGAGTTGAACGCAGCATCCGTATTTGAAATTCCTTTTTTATTAATTGCCAATAAGAGTGATTTGTGCAGCGAAAGTTCTTTAGCACTTTTGAAGGTGCAAAAAAATGTGGTATTGGCCTCCGCAAAAAATAAATCAGGAATTGAGGAGCTAAAAACAGCGCTAAATAAATTGTTATTTGATGGAGAGGAAACACAGCATTCTCAAATTATTACTAACCTCAGGCATTACGAAGGTTTGCAAAAAGCATCTAATGCGCTGGACGAAGTATTAATTGGAATTGATAATAAAATTACTACCGAATTAATTGCATTGGATTTACGCAGAGCACTTGAGTTTTTGGGTGAACTGAGTGGTGAGATTTCTAATGAAGACGTTTTAGATTCAATTTTTTCACGCTTTTGTATCGGAAAGTAACATGGAAAAAGCAAAAGCAAAATTGTATTTAATCCCAACTACCTTAGGTGAAGTAGATCCACTCGCTAGCATTCCTGCAAGTGTGTATGCCATTGTGAACGAGATTGACGAGTACTTGGTTGAAAATGAAAAATGGGCAAGACAGTATTTGAAAAAGCTTGGAATTAAAAAGCCATTGCAAGAAATAAAGCTACATCTTTTAAATAAGCATACCGATTTTGCAGCATTGGCAGAAAGCATGCAATGTTTGAAACAAGGCAAAAACTTAGGTGTTATTTCTGAAGCAGGTTGTCCGGGCATTGCCGATCCGGGTGCCGAAGCTGTAAAATGGGCACATCAGCAAAATATAGAAGTTGTGCCTTTGGTAGGACCTTCATCCATCTTGCTAGCCCTGATGGGATCTGGTTTTAACGGACAAAGTTTTGCTTTTCAAGGATATCTTCCAATAGATAGAAGCGAGCGCGTTCGTAAAATAAAGGAACTCGAAAAAATTGTGCAAAGTCAGCATCAAACGCAACTATTTATTGAAACACCCTTTCGCAACAATCATCTGGTTGAAGATTTATTAAAAAATTGCAGCAACCACACACTTTTGTGTATCGCTGTGGATATAAGTCTTCCGAGCGAAATGATAAAAACAAAATCAATTGCTGAATGGAAGCGACAAGTCCCCAATTTGCATAAGCGACCGGCTATCTTTTTACTTTATAAATAAGCGCGATTGATTCTAGCGTTTAATTTTATCTAGCTTTTTTATCTTTGAAATGTTAACGAAATCGTTTAGTTGGATCAATACCTATTTTTAAACTTATGCATCCGGAGTACATCCTTCGTTTAAAACAGCAATTATCTGGACCTTTACCTGGGGCTGCGGCGCATCAGCAAATGGCTCCCGCGCACCGTTTGTCATCTGAGCATTATTTAAAAACTATTAAGGACTATCGCGAAGGGAGTGTTTTGATTTTATTGTATGAGCTTAGCGGAGTTCCTCATTTTGTGCTAACCTTACGCACTTCGTATGAAGGAATTCACAGTGGGCAGATAAGCTTACCAGGAGGTAAAATTGAAGCAGGGGATGCGAACCCTTTAGAGACTGCTTTGCGCGAAACTGAGGAGGAAATTGGTGTTTCAAAAACTAACATTGAAATCATTGGTACGCTCACTTCGCTTTATATTCCACCCAGTAATTTTTTGGTACATCCTGCAGTTGGTATTGCAAAAGGTCCTCTTTCTTTTAAAAGGAATGAAAGAGAAGTTGCTGAGCTGATTGATGTTGCAACATCAGTGCTGCTGGAAGATACGTTAAGACAACATAAAATAATGGACTTAAGCCGCGGATTAAATGCGCATGATTTGACTCAAGTTAAAGTTCCCTATTTCAACATTGGCGGGCATCATGTGTGGGGAGCAACTGCAATGATTTTAAGTGAATTTGCGGAAATTCATAAAGCTGTAGTCAGTCAAAATATTTGATACCTTTGCGGGGTTTAAAACCCAAAAAATAATCCACCCTTTTGCCGCTGCGCAATTTGTTAAGTTGCAGTTTGTGTTGCGTGCATGGTAAACCAAATTCAACATGAAATTATTATATTCTTATTTAAAAAATTATTGGAAGTTGCTGGTTTTAGCGCTTACCCTCGCAGCCATAAATCAAATATTTTCTTTATTAGATCCCTTAGTATTTAAGCACATTGTGGATAATTATGCCACCGGTCCCCATCGCTACAGCAAGGATGAATTCATAAAAGGTATAGGAGGGATGATTCTTTTATCTATGGGTGCTGCAATGATGTCGCGCATTGCAAAAAATTTTCAGGATTATTATGTAAATGTGATTACACAAAAATTAGGAGCTCAGATTTATTCTGATGGGTTGAATCATTCCCTAAAGCTACCTTACAAAGTATTCGAAGATCAAAGAAGTGGTGAAACGTTAGGTAAGTTGCAAAAAGTGAGAACCGATGTGGAGAAATTAATTTTTGCATTTATCAGCATCTTATTTACCTCCTTAGTGGGTGTAGTTTTTGTGATGATTTATGCCATTCGGATTCATTGGATCATTGCGGTAGTGTATTTTGCTGCTGTACCTATCTTAGGCTTTATTACTTCGTTATTGAGTAAGCGAATCAAAATCATTCAGAAAAAAATTGTAGGCGAAACAACAGCATTGGCGGGCTCCACAACCGAATCGCTGCGTAATATCGAGTTGGTAAAGAGTTTGGGATTGGCCGAACAAGAAATAAACCGACTAAATGGAACGACCACAAAAATTCTGGGTTTGGAATTAAAAAAGGTGCGTTATATCCGAAGCATCAGCTTTATTCAAGGAACCTTTGTGAACTTTTTAAGAAGCTGTATTTTGTTTTTATTGCTGTACCTCATTTTTGCCGATACCATGACATTGGGGCAATTATTTTCGTTGCAGATTTATTCCTTTTTTATTTTCGGCCCACTACAGGAATTAGGCAATATCATTAGCACTTACCGCGAAGCCGAGGTATCTTTAGATAATTTTAACGCTATCCTTCAAACACCTGTTGAGCCCAAACCGGAGAATCCTATTGTGATTACCGAAGTGCAAAACCTCTCATTTAGTCATATTGTATTTAAGCATCAATCGGCAAGCAGTCCGGCTTTAAACGATATTTCTTTTGAAATGAACAAAGGCGAAACCATTGCATTTGTTGGTCCCTCAGGATCGGGTAAAACCACTATGGTGAAATTATTAGTGGGCTTGTATCGGCCTGACTCCGGAAAAATTCTCTATAACGGTGCCGATGGAAATGAAATTGACTTGGATCGTTTGCGCGAGCAAATTGGTTTTGTAACACAGGATACGCAATTGTTTTCGGGAAGTATTCGTGAAAATTTATTATTTGTAAGGCCAGGAGCAACGGATGAAGAATGCATGGAAATGCTCAATAAAGCTGCTTGTCAGAGTTTATTGGCGCGTGCCGATAAAGGCTTGGATACAGTGATTGGTGAAGGTGGTGTGAAAGTATCGGGGGGAGAAAAGCAACGCTTGTCGATTGCGCGTGCGCTTTTACGCAAGCCAAGTTTGATCGTATTTGATGAAGCCACTTCAGCTTTAGATTCGCTCACTGAAAAGGAAATTAGCGGAACAATAAAATCGATTTCTGAAAACAGAAGTCATTTAACTGTATTGATTGCACATCGATTGTCGACGGTGATGCATGCCGATAAAATTATTGTCTTGGAGCGCGGTCAAATTGTGGAGCAAGGTAAGCACGATGAATTGTTGAATATGAAAGGATTGTATTATGCCATGTGGCGTCAGCAAATTGGTGAACGTGAACGTACACCCTCTATGGCACATGCTAACTAAGCCATTAATAAGAAATGAAGCGTAACTTATTTTTCATTGTATGCTTTTTCTTACTGTGCGCATTTATAATTCCATCCAAAATTGAAAGGGGGTTTCAGGCGCTTCATATTTACAACTATTTTGAAGCCAAGCATCAGTTTGAAAGGGCGCTGAAAAAAAATCCTGCACCGGCTTGCTATGGATTGGCTCAAATTTTTGCACGACACGATAATCCTTTTTATAATCTTGATTCTGCTTACACCTATGCAATGCGTGCCGGTTCGAGTTACGCACTTGTTACACCAAAAGGGAAAAAAAAATTGCTCCAATTTAACATCGACTCCTTGCAAATACTGGCATTCCAACAAGCAATTGATTCACTTGCATTTGTTGAAACCAAAAAGCTGAAAAGCATTTTGGGTTATTCAAAATTTATTGATCAACATCTACATGCAAAAGAGAGAAAAGAGGCAGTTGAGTTAAGAAGTCAGCTCGCTTACGAAATGGCAAAGAAAGAAGGAACGGTAACTTCCTTTCAAAACTTCTTAGAAATTTATCCGGATTCTAAGCAGGCATTGGATGCCAAAAAGGATTTTGAACGCCAGCTTTTTAAATCCGAAACTGTTCACAATTCAATAGTGGAGTATGAGCGCTTTATTTTAAAATATCCTACAAATCCATATACCGGTATTGCCGAGGATTCCATCTTTTCAAAATCAACAAAATCCCGCACTGAAAATCAGCTCAATGCATTTATTACCAAATATCCTAAAAACAGAAATATTCCTATAGCCTGGAAATATTTATATCAACTGTCTACACAAGATTTTAGTGTCGAATCTATTCAACGATTTGTTGAAAAATACCCCAATTTTCCGGATAAGCAATTTGTTACAAGTGAGTTGGAACTTTCACAAAAGGAAGTGTATAAAATTCGTGAAAACGGTAAGTGGGGCTGTGTGGATAGTAGTGGAAATGTTTTTATTGCCCCTAAGTTTGATTGGATGGAAGATTTTTTCGAAGGCTTAGCTGTGGTTGAATTACAAGGTAAAATGGGCTATATCGATAAGCAAGGCAAGACTGTAATTGATTTTCAATTCGAGGAAGCCGAAAAGTTTGTTGCTGGATTAGCAGTGGTTAAGATTAATTCAAAATACGGCGTTATTAATAAGCTTGGAAAATTTATTATTCCGGCTATTTATGAGGATGTGAATGATTATTCAGAAGGAGTTTCAGTTGTAAGGAAAGGCAGTAAATATGGTTGTTTTGATACAAAGGGCAAGCAGATTGTCCCTTTTAAATTTGACAACATGAATAATTTCAAAAATGGTTTTGCTCAAGTGGAGTCAAATCAAAAATCGGGATTTATCAATAAGCAAGGACTAATAGTTATCCCCGAAAAATATGATTGGGCGGATAATTTTGAAAACGGAAAAGCAAAAGTTCAGCTGGGAGATTACTATGGATTGATTTCAGTGAAGGATAGCATTTTGTTGCCTTTTGAATTTGATCGCGTGGATGAGTTTAAAGAAGGGTTTGCGGCGGTGGTAAAGGATGAGAAATTAGGATATGTTAATGACTCCGGAAAACTGGTAATTCCTTTTATGTATGAGTATACAAGTAACGGTAAGGCCTTGGATAATTTCATGAACGGCATTACCAGAGTACAATTAAGGGGAAAAGTTGGTTTTATAAATGTTAAAAATAAAATTGTAGTTCCACTCGAATTTGAATCAATTTCCTATCTGGAAAATGGCTATTATGCTGCTCAAAAGAAATCAAAATGGGGATTACTCGATTCAAATTTAAAAGTGCTAATACCATACAAATACCAATATTTGGCCACTAGTAGCGAAGGGCTTTTTAGGGCGAAGCAGAAAAATAAAATGGGTTGTATCGATTTATTAGGGAAAGTAGTTATTCCATTTGAGTGGGATGCCATATCGGAATTTTATAAAATGTTTGCCGGAGTTGAACTAAATGGGAAATATGGTGTTATCTCATCAAAGGGTGAAATAGTTCTTCCTATTGAGCTCAATAAAGCTCCGGATTTAACTAAAGATTTACTGTTGTTGGAACACAACGATAAACTCGCTTGGTACAAATTAAGTACACAAAAATATATTTGGAAGGAATCGGGTTATTAAGAATTATTCTTTGTAGTGCCGCGTCCTTAAAGGATTTTAAGCGAATACCATAAATTTGTGTATCTTTGGTAAGATTACCATTCTTTTGTGCGTTATAGAAGGATGCTATATATTTCAGATGAAAAAAAAAGGACAAGTAAAGTTCGTTCAAAAAGATAAAAGTTTGTTTTTCCCAACCTTAAAGGAAAGAGTTGATTCGTATTTCGAAAAGAATCATATTTCAAAATATGCAAATACAGGAATGGTAATTAAAACAATAGTATTGCTTGCCGTTTACATTGTGCCATTTGTTTTAATATTGCTAACCAATCCTCCATTTGGGCTTAGCATGTTTCATTGGTTTATTATGGGTTTTGGTTTGGCAGGTGTAGGAATGAGTGTTATGCACGATGCCAATCATGGCGCTTACTCAGAGAATCCTAAAATTAATTTTTGGATGGGGAGCATTCTCAATTTATTGGGAGCATCCACCTTTAATTGGAAATTGCAGCACAATATTTTGCATCATACGTATACCAATGTTGCGGATATGGATGATGACATTTCAGATAAACCAATGCTTCGTTTTTCGCCGCACAGTGAAGTAAAATCCTATCATCGGTTTCAATGGGTGTATGCTTTTTTGTTTTATGGTATCACAACTTTGTATTGGATATTATTGAAGGATTTTGTGCAATTTTCGATGTACAAAAAACAAGGCGTTAATAATAATACAAAAGCACAAAATAGAGTTAGCCTTTTGAAAATTGTGCTCGTTAAATTGATTTACACGTTTGTTGTTTTGGTGGTGCCTACTTTATTTTTTAGTGTTCCTTTATGGCAAGTAGCATGTGGTTTTGTGCTTATGCATTTTGTTGCCGGAATTGTTTTAACAGTTACCTTTCAATTGGCGCATACGGTGGAGGGCACCAGTCATCCGTTGCCAAATGAAGAAGGTGTTATTGAAAACAATTGGGCCATTCATCAAATGAATACAACAGTGAATTTTGCACGACACAATAAGTTTATTTCTTGGTATGTTGGTGGTTTAAATTTTCAAGTGGAGCATCATTTATTTCCAAAAATATCCCACATGCATTATTCCGAGATATCTGAAATTGTAAAAAGCACTGCCGAAGAATTTGGGGTACCTTATTTAGAAAATAAAACACTTTGGCAAGCCATCCGTTCGCATATCGAAACCTTAAAACGATTTGGAAAATTGCCCGATTTGAATGAGGCAATTGGCTAATTAATAAATTAAATCCTTTTGTAACCTTTATTTATTCGGATAGAATTTCGGTTTTAATCAAATTTATTTTTCCATCAAAAGTGTAAAATTCACATCAAGCGGATTTAGGTTGTCTTTTACTTCTTGAATAAAAGCATTCCCATGCTTTAGGTAAAGGTTAGATAAGTTATCGTAACGCTCTTGCAATTCACCTGCAGGAAACAATTTCTCTTTAATTTTTTTAAGCTGATTTAAGGAAGTCTCTTGTTTTTGTTTTTCGGCTTTAAGCATTTTGTTTTCCAGGTTGCTTAACGAGCTAAGGGCTTTTTGCAATTCAGCATCAGCCGACGCTTTTAAGGTAGGGTCCTTTTTTTGTGCTTTTGCAGCAATAGAAGCAAATATGGATTTTATGTTTTCTTGTTCTTCCATTAAATTTATATCGTCACTGTTCTTAGCCATATAGCTCTTGATTAGCTCATCTACAGCTAAAAAATAATCGCTATCACCAAAACTAAATTTTTGCCATTTATCAGCGGAAGCTTTATCTATCCAAAGTAAAGAGTTGCGCAATAGTAAAACCGGAAATGGAATGTTATGAAATTCAAACATGGATTTATATTCTAGCCAATAGGCTAATTCACCACCGCCGCCAATATAGGCTAAATTGGGAAGTATTTTTTCCTGATAAAGTGGACGCAACACAACATTGGGGCTAAATCGTTCGGGGAAATTTTGCAACTCCGTTTCCATTTCTGATGCATTGAATACAAGTTCGGTATTATTGATTTTATAAACATCTGCTTCAAAGATTATTCGTTCTCGAAACGAATCCTTCATATAAAAACAATTAATTCCGCGCGGATTCACTTGCGCCTTAAACCCTTGTTCTTCTAGTTTTGAAATACTTTCATTAACCAGCTTGTGATTGCTTTGATTTTTAATATCATCGAGCATTATAGACGCAAATTCTTTTTTAAGCGAGCGTCATCTGCATCTAAAACCACCAAGCCATAGTGTCCAAATAGTGAATGAACTAAAATACGGGTGGCATCTGCTAAATTTTTAGAATTTTTGTAAGCATTGTCAAATAAGGCTACTAACTGTTTAGCAGACTCACTTTCACCCAAAATGGATTTTATTTCATCTAGCACAACTTGAATGCCTTCGGTAGAAATTTTACCAACCGGTATAGAACTTGTGGGCATCGTCGGATTAAATTCAATTTTCTTTCCAAAAACATGGATGTGATTTACTTCAGCAAAATCATGGTCTTCACTGGCCATCCAATAAAATGGGACAAAATTAAAGTTGGGATAATTAGCTTTGAGCGCTTCCGCAAGATTGATGGTTGAGATTATTTTATAAATAAAATAGAGGGGACCGGTGAACAAACAGAGTTGATGCCCTGTAGTAACCGTAAATGTATTTTCTTGACTTAACAGCTGCAGATTAGCGTTAGGTACAGTGCAATTGCCATTTTTATACTGCTGGTCAATCACTTCATACAACAAGTTTCGATTAATGGTCTCTTTGGATTTTGCTTCAATTATAGCAGAAAAAGAGGCTATTTCGGGTTTTGCGTTATAAAAGTAGTTGAGTTTATCACTTCCTGAAATATATTCCAAAATTAGTTTTGAAAAGTAATTGCTTTGCGCGTAGCTTATGGTTGATTTTTGAGTTGGCATAATTATTTTTTTAACTCCACCAGTTGCTCAACCTGGCTTCCTTTATTTATTTTTTGACGGTATTGTTTAGTATAATGGCGAATCACAAATCCGCCTGCGAGCGTTGGTGCTATCCAAACTATAAAACTGGGTTGGAATTGCACATTCACAACAAGAAATGCGGTAAATGCTGCAATGATTCCGGCAATCATTTTATTGATGTGGGCAAAAAGCCAATAGTTTTTTTCGAGGTTTTTTGCAGTAAAGAGTTTACGGTCATTCCTCACCAATAAAAATGAAATTATACCAAACGTAAAAAATACAATGCTGAAACTTTGTTTATGATAAGCGAGGTAGCTCCCCCAAATCAAAAAGGCAATAGAAAATGCAAGCATGGTGCCACTAATGGCATAATCAATGCCTTGAGGTTTTTGTTCTTTATGCAATTTCTTTAAGTATAAAATGCGATAACCGGAACTTACCAAATAAGCACTAAAAATGGCTACAATAAAAAGAAAATAATTTTTATGCGCCAGCCCTACAATCACTGCAGAAATGGCAACTGTCATCATCGCAAAAAAGAAAATCTTCCCAAAGAGACGATGTAATTTTCCACCATGTTTAAAAGCAATTGCCAGCGGACCACTAAGCAAAGCAAATGAACCGGCTATAATGTGTAAAATTAAAACAGCTTGAATCATGGGTTTAATTTAGTTGATAAAACAAGGGTAGCACTGCATGAGAGTCGTTCATTAAGTTACGTATACCGCATTCGGAATAAAATTTTCCATACCCAGAATGCAAGAATTATTGTGGAATCAAAATAGTATTAAAGGGTTGATATTAAACAAGTTTTCCATACAAATCATAATCTTCCGCACGTGTAATTTCGACTTCAGCAAAATCACCAATCCGTAAATAATTTTCATTTGCTTTAATCAAAACTTCATTGTCCACTTCAGGTGAATCATACTCTGTGCGGGCTAGGTAATATTCTCCTTCTTTTTTATCTACCAGCACTTTAAATTTCTTGCTGATTTTTTTCTGATTTAATTCGTACGATATTCCTTGTTGCAGTTCCATTACTGCTTCAGCACGTTCTTGTTTTACTTCCTCAAGAACATCATCGTTTAATAAATGGGCATGCGTATTTTCTTCATGCGAATAAGTGAAAATTCCTAAACGATCAAAGCGCGATTGGCTTACCCATTCTTTCATTTCCTCAAAATCTTTTTCAGTTTCGCCCGGATAGCCGGCAATAAGTGTAGTGCGCAAAGCAATATCCGGAACTTTATCGCGAATTTGATTTACCAAATCAATTGTTTTTTGTTTGGTTGTTCCACGGCGCATGCTTTTTAACATGTTATCAGTAATGTGTTGTAAAGGCATATCCAAGTAATTGCAAATATTATTCTTCTCCTTCATCACGTCCAAAATATCCATCGGAAAGCCACTTGGAAAAGCATAATGCAATCGAATCCATTCAATGCCTTCAACATCACTCAATTGATTTAATAATTCGGATAAATTTCGCTTTTTGTAAATATCCAATCCGTAGTACGTCAAATCCTGTGCTATTAGCATCAGTTCTTTTGTACCATTTTTTGCAAGGTTTTTGGCTTGTTTCACCAATTCTTCAATAGGAGTTGAAATATGGTTTCCGCGCATCAATGGAATGGCACAAAAAGAGCAAGGGCGATCGCAACCTTCAGAAATTTTAAAATAGGCAAAATGCTGCGGAGTAGTAAGTAAGCGCTCTCCAACCAATTCTTTTTTGTAATCGGCTTTTAAGGTTTTTAATAATTTAGGTAAATCTCTGGTTCCAAAATACGCGTCAACATTTGGAATTTCTTTTTCCAGCTCAGGTTTGTAGCGTTCACTCAGGCATCCGGTAACATAGAGTTTATCCACCATTCCGGCAGTTTTAGCATCCGCGTAGCGTAAAATGGTGTCGATGCTTTCTTGTTTAGCATTATCGATGAAGCCACAAGTGTTAATTATTACAATGCTGGCATCGTCACGCTTGCTTTCATGCTCTACTTCAAAGTTGTTCGCTTTGAGCTGGCCCATCAAAATCTCACTATCAACAATATTTTTAGAGCAACCCAAAGTTACCACATTTACTTTATTCTTTTTGAGCGTTTTTGTTTTCAAACCTATTTTTTTTGAGTGGCAAAGGTATTGCTAATTGTTTAATTACCGCTTGTTTTTAGCTATGTTTGAATTCTTAATTCGGATGAAGCCTAACAAGCCACAATTACTTGCTTTAATACTGCTTTTGGCAGCTGTTTTCCCATTTTTATGGGTTGCATTCTATTGTCATCCATCTGCTGACGATTATGCGTATGCATGGAGCAGCAAAGAATTCGGAATTATAGCAAGTTGCAAGCGAGATTATTTTAATTGGAATGGGCGTTATTTTTCAAATGTGTTGATGTTTTGCAACCCTATTGCCTTTAATAGTTTTAAGGGGTATCAATATATTCCGTTGCTATTAATTCTCTTTACTTTTTTTTCCATGTGGTTCTTTTTAATAGAAGTCTTTAAGGGCTTCTTATCCAAAATACAGTTGGTGTCGTGGAGCCTATTACTTTGCCTCCTTTTTTTAATTCAAATGCCTCAATTGGCGCAAGGAATTTATTGGTATACCGGGGCAGTGAGTTATCAGGGAGCATGTATTTTGACATTGATTTATATTACCCATTTGTTGCGATTTACTCGAAAAACTTTTTTCATAAATAGACAAAGCGATGCGATTTTATTGGGATTAGAATTGTTTTGCATTGTTGGATTTAACGAAACCGCCATGTTGCAGCTTTTGTTTTTGCATTTTTTATGCCTCATTTATTATAGACCTAAATGGTTTATCGCTTTAAGTGCTGTGTTGGTGGTGAGTGCTTTAATTGTTGTGTTTGCTCCAGGTAATGAAGGGCGGTCGGCACACTTTAAAAACGCACATCAGCTGTTGCATTCACTTGGGTATTCCGGTATTCAAACACTGCGTTTTTTGCTGACATGGATTTCATCTTATCCCTTGTTTTTTTCTTCATTATTGTTTATTCCTATTGCGCTTAAATTGCATTCAGTAAAATCCTTTTTTCTAAATAAATTGAGCATTCCCCCTAAATTAAGCCTCCTAATTTTGGTGGGATTAATTTTTATTTCTGTTTTTCCGGCCTATTGGAGTACTGGTATTTTAGGGCAACACCGCACGCTTAATGCTGCTTGTTTCTTTTTTATTTTGTATTGGTTTGTGAATTTATATGTATGGATTGTATCCTATTCTCAACATCAACTTTTGCTGCGACTTGAAGAAATGAGCACGCACTTTAAAAATACCTTATTTCTGCTCTTGTTTTGTTCACTTTTTATAAGAGGAAATCTTTTACACGTTTCAAAGGATATTGTGAAGGGAACAGCAAATTTATATCATATTGAAATGCAGCAACGTTATACAAATATTGCTTCCTGCAAAAGCGCAGCAAGTAAATATTGCCTGCTTGATTCGCTTTCGAATATACCTATTTCAATTTATAGTTTTGATATTTCTTCCGATACTACAGATTGGATAAACAGGGGAGAGGCGGCATATTTTAGGCTTCAAAGCATTAAAATAAAGGCCAGTAATAAATAAGACAATGAATGTTGCATGAAATCAGTATTTTAGTCTAAAATTAGTTGCATTGAGATATTTTACTTTTTTGCTTTTAGTAGGTTTTTTACAACAATCGGGTAGAGCTCAAACGAGCCGCTATTTTCCAATGCCTGATGCGAATGTAGTTTGGAATACACGAAGTGATTTCCATTGTTTTATTTCGAATGGTTCAGCTGTAAGCGATCGATCAATTTTATACGACGGAGATACGCTTATAAATAATTTAATTTATCATAGACTTAGCTCTCCAGCGGTTCATAATTATTATATAGCACCCTGTTCGGGTGGAAATAGTGGTTATTCCCCCGGTTTGTATTATGGAGCAATTCGCCAAGACACTATATTACATAAGGTTTTTATAATACCTGCTGATTCCTCCAATGAAGTAATACTTTACGATTTTTCCTTGCAAGTGGGAGATACAGTGACTGGTTACTTAGAAGTGACTTACCCTGGAGTAAAGGATATTGTGCTCAGCATTGATTCATTTTTGATTGACGGATTTTATCATCGAGCCCTGTATATAAATAGCTTGTATAATATTTATTATATCGAAGGTGTAGGTTCAAGTTTTGGCTTACTTGTGCCTTCACCAGGTTACGTGAGCGATTTCGGCATTTATTCCATCTTGTGCATGAAAGTAAATGGTACTACCATTTTTCCGATAGGTCAAAGTAGTTGTAACATGATTTTAGGTACTCCTGAATTTCAGCAAGAAAAAGCAAACTGGATTTTTCCTAATCCTGCTTCGAATGAATTTACCATAAAGTCGTCTGTTTTAAATCAAATTCAGACGTTAGAAATGGTGGATTTTCATGGTAAAACTGTATTTAGGAAGGATTTTGATAACCTTTTTCAATACACCTGGCAGCGTGAGAATTTGGCCAGTGGGATTTATGTGATTAAAGTCCACTTAAAAAATGGAATTATTAAAGTGCAAAAATTTAGTTTGAATTAGAAAAGACAAAGAAAAATGAAATTTAGAATTCTAATTATTTTCGCACAATTTTTTTTCTACACGCATTTGGATGCGCAGCAATCTGCAACTGATTCCCTTGAAAAAACACTCTTGTATAAGGAGCTAGTTGATTCTTCCAAACTAAAAATATTGTATCAACTATCGCGAGAGTACACCTTTAATGCACCCGAAAAGGCGCTTGAATCCATTGAAAAAACAATTTCTTTGGCCCAGAAATTAAAGAAAACAAAAACTGTTGCTGATGCCTTAAGTTTGAAAGGTAAGGTATTAAAGAATAATGGCGATTTTGCGAGAGCCATTGAAGTGCATTTGGAAGCATTAAAAATGAAAGAAAGTATAAATGATGTTTTAGGGCAAAGCATCAGCAATAACGATATTGGCGTGGTGTACAAATCCATGAAAAATTACACAGAGGCCATGAAGTATTACCGAAAATCCAACCAATTGGCCAATCAGGCAAATTTTGGAAAGGGTATCGCTAACACGCTAAACAATATTGGAACTTCTTTTTTTGAATTACGAATTATTGATAGCGCAATAGTTTATTATAACAAGGCCTTAACTAAATCAGAAGAAATTGATGACCCAGCCTGCTTGGCAACTTCGTATAATAACCTGGGGACTATTTATGGATATAAGGATGCTCCGCAAATTGCTTTGGGTTATTATTTAAAATGTTTAGAAATTGACAAGTCGGGGAGCGATTCCTATGGAATGATTTTATCCATGTTAAATATTGGAGAGAGTTATAAAGAAATGAAGCAATTCTCAAAAGCGCTGGAGTATTTTTCACAAGCCGAAAAAATTTGCATCGAAAATGAAGCCAAGCCATTGCTCAAGGATGCCTATCATTCCATTGGTGATTGTTATGAAAAAATGAAAGAGTTTGACATGGCTTATTTTTATTTAGATAAATATTCTTCCCTAAAGGACAGTTTACTAAACGATGAAAGCACGCAACAAATTGCAGAAATGCAAACCAAATTTGAAGCTCAAAAAAAGGATTTGCAAATTAAAAATCAAATTGCTGAACTTGCCGTGAATAAAGCGGATGCAGCGAGAAAACGAATTCTTATTTATTTCCTTATTGGGGCAGCTTTATTAACACTTGTTATTTCGTACTTACTTTACAATCGCTATAAACTAAAGCAACAAGCATTGCTCGATTTTGAAATTTTAAAGCAACAAGAAATTCGTAGCAAAGCCATTATTGAAGCGGAGGAAAATGAGCGTCGACGTATTGCCCAAGATTTACACGATGGCATTGGTCAAATTTTATCTGCTGCAAAATTGAATTTAAGTGGCTTAGAAGATAAAATTAGTTTAGAATCCTTAGAAGCAAGAAGCCAATTTAAAAACGCTATGGATTTAGTGGATGAATCAGTAAAGGAAATACGCACAGTTAGCCACAATATGATGCCTAATGCCTTGTTGAAACTGGGGTTGGTTGCCGCTGTGCGTGAATTTGTTCAAAAATTAAATACAGGTGAAAAAGTAAAAATTGATTTGGAGGTAAATGGCTTAAATGAAAGGCTTGAACCTACCACCGAAGCAGTTTTATTTAGAGTACTTCAAGAAATTGTGAGTAATGTTATTAAACACGCTAAAGCGAATCAAGTAAGTATGCAATTAATTCGGCACGATACTGAACTTACTGCTATGGTGGAGGATAATGGGGTGGGTTTTGATACTCGAAAATTGAATGATTTTGAAGGTATTGGATTAAAAAATATACAATCGCGTATAGCTTATTTAAAAGGAAAAGTACATTTCGATTCCACTCTTGGCAAAGGAACAACTGTAGTAATTGAGATACCCATTTAATACTTTAAAATGAAAATAGGCTTATACTTTGGTTCGTTCAATCCCATTCATGTTGGGCATCTTGTTATAGCCAACCACATGGTTCAGTTTACCGATTTAGATAAAGTTTGGTTGGTAGTTAGTCCGCATAATCCGCACAAAGAAAAGTCAAGTTTGCTTGCGGATAATCATCGCTTGGCGCTTGTGAGAAGAGCGGTTGAAGATAATTCAAAGCTTAAAGCTTCAGATATTGAGTTTAAATTGCCACAACCTTCCTACACCATTAATACCCTTATTCATCTTGGCGAAAAATATCCTGCCAACGAGTTTGCACTTATCATGGGAGCGGACAATCTCACCACGTTGCACAAATGGAAAAATTACAAAGAGATACTTTCGAATTATAAAATTTATGTGTATCCCCGCCCAGGTATGAATGGGGGGGAATTGGCTCAACATGAAAATATAATTCATGTAAATGCGCCGCTTATGGAAATATCTTCCACCCATATTCGTACTGCTATCAAAGAAAAGAAGGATGTGCGGTATCTGCTAACTGAGCCGGTTTACGAATATGTGAAAGAGATGAATTTTTATAAAAAATAAACTTACTTTATCCGAAACTTAAAAATTGCACCGCCATCGCCAACTGCAAATCCTTCCTCAGCAGTTTTAAATGTGAGTGCTTGAATACTTGTCTTAGCCTCATTTGCCGATGATTTCCATGATGCACCGCCATCCTGCGTAAGCAAAGAATTACCGCTTTCTCCGCTAACCATTCCAATTTGAGCATCGTAAAATTCAACTGTGTTATAATGTAAACGTTTGCCGGTAAACAATGAATTTCCCTTTACTGAATTTGCCCAATTTTCGCCACCATCACTCGTTTTCATAAGGTTGCCATTATATCCGCAAAGAAATCCTGAAGTTGCATCTGTAAAATAAATACCTGTAAAAAAATCATCCGAAAGTGCAGTTGCATTCCAACTTATTCCGCCATCTTCTGTTTTTAGAACAGTTCCATAACCACTTGCAAATCCGGTGTTGGATGAAATAAATTCAAGGTCGCGCAATTCATGCTCTACAGTGCTAACACTTTTCCAAGTTGCGCCACTATCGGCGCTGGTAAGAATAATTCCGGAACCGAAATTATTTCCACCTACCGCAATCAAGCGACTGCCACAAAATTTTATAGCATGCATTTTTACACGGTACCGATACTCAACTGTATCCAAATTTAGTGCACGATTCCAGGTGTTTCCGCCATCGGTAGTTTTATAAATTGTCAAGAATTCAGCTAACCCAAATCCAAGTTTATCCGTAAAGAAATGCAGGTGATAAAAGGAATTGTTGGCAGTTGTAAAAATACTATTCCATGTGGAGCCACCGTCGACTGAGCGAAGAATTACACCTTCTGCACCAGCAGTCCCACCACAAGCAAATAGAGTATCGCCAAGGGGTTTAACTTGAATGGCGCGCAAGTCATGTTGCACATTGCTTTCTTGCTTTATCCATTCAATAGATGCCTTCTTTTCTTTTTTGCATTGTACGAAAGATGTCCATAGGAACAGCCATAAAAAAAGCTTTGCAATGCGCAAAGCTTGTAATGAAAAGCAATTCACCGGTTTCAAAATTTATAAGCAAGATGGTAAGATGGTACTAGCAAGGTTGCCGTGTAATCATCAAAATCCGTATTGTTTTGACGAAAGCCAAGACCTATTTGAACAATCATTGAAAAATTAGAATTGGTGTTAAACGCAAAACCGGTATTAATCATACCGGACAATGAAATTGTTGAAGCTTCTTTATAGTTAATGAATGTATCGTAGTAGTTATAATAGGAACTAGAGTTGGTAACTAATTTATAGGTAGTTTCTTCATATTTTATTTTTATCAAACCATAATAAAATGAGGGCCCAACAAAAAAGGAAACCGGTCGTTGTCCAAATGGGTATACATTTAACTCAAGGCCAAAAGTGTTTTTTCGCAGTATTGAGGTATACTTAACTTCTTCATTTGGAACGGCATTGTAATTATAGTATTGGTCATTGTTGTTGTCTTGAAAGGAATTCAAATAATCCACATCAAACACTTTATTGCTCCCCAAGCCAAATGAAACCGGAATTTTTACACCCAAAAATCCATTTGCAATAATTCGTTCGTAGCCTATTGTGATGCGTTTAAAAAATGCATCCGTTAAATTATACGAAAAGCTATTTTTCTTGGCCACAAAAGTTGGCTCTTTGGCTTTGGGTGTTTCACTCGCAGCAGCGGGATTGGATTCACTAGGAACGGCTCTGCTAATTTTAATTGTTTCGGTTTTAGGGCTTGAAAATACTTCAACCGTACCATTGGCAAATTCAATTTTGCTGACGTTTGATTTTAATTCATGATAAGAAGGGCCATCCGGATTCGTGGCTTTTTTATACACAATTTCTGACGAAGATACTTCTAATATTTTTGCTTCAACCATGTCCCCATTTTTAAAAAACATGCGATCTTGAGCACGTAGCTTAAATGTGAACAAGGAGCAAATAATAAAAACGAGTATAAAAAATGTAGTACGCATGTGCTGTTCTTTAAGCTAATACTTTACCAATTACTTCTGCCATTTTTTTACCAATTACAGCAGGCGATTCCACAACATGGATGCCACATTCGCGCATAATTTTCATTTTAGCGGCAGCCGTATCGTCTGATCCACCAACAATTGCACCTGCATGTCCCATTCTTCTTCCTGGAGGTGCAGTTTGTCCGGCAATAAATCCTACAACTGGTTTAGTTCCAAATTCTTTAATCCAATGTGCAGCTTCCGCTTCCATTCCTCCACCAATTTCACCAATCATAACAATACCTTGGGTTTCGGGATCTTTCATTAACAATTCAACAGCTTGTTTTGTGGTTGTTCCAATTATTGGGTCACCACCAATTCCAATGGCAGTAGTGATTCCAAGGCCGGCTTTCACAATTTGATCGGCTGCTTCATAGGTTAAAGTACCGGATTTACTTACGATGCCTATTGTTCCTCTTTTAAATACAAAACCCGGCATAATTCCAACTTTGGCTTCACCGGCGGTAATAACACCCGGGCAATTAGGACCAACGAGTCGACAATCTCTGCCATTCAAATATTCTTTTACTTGAATCATATCTTTAGTAGGAATACCTTCAGTAATGCAAACAATAACTTTTATGCCTGCTTCTGCGGCTTCCATAATGGCATCACCAGCAAAGGCAGGTGGCACAAAAATTATGGAAACATCCGCTCCGGTAGTTTTAACAGCATCTGCAACGGTATTAAATACAGGCTTGTCGAGATGTTTTTGTCCACCTTTCCCTGGAGTGACTCCTCCCACCACATTGGTGCCGAATTCAATCATTTGAGTGGCATGAAAAGTTCCTTCATTACCTGTAAATCCCTGAACTATAACCTTCGAATTTTTATTGACTAATACGCTCATACTTTTTATGTGTTTAGGCAAATGTAATTATTTTTTGGATAGCGAAGAAAGGTCTGTATTTACAGCATAAATCAGACACATTTATTGTTTCCGGAAATTAATACAAAGGATTTTAAAATGCGTAGTTTCGCTATCCTCAACCCTTATCGAAATAAGCACAATTTATAGACAAATTCTTCGTTATTCTGATTTGATGCAGTAGTTCAGTATTAATTTTTCTACTTTTGACGCTATACACTTTCATATATTATGCGGAATAAATTCTTTTTGAGCGTTTTATTTTTTCTTTGTTTTTCCTTTTTTGTACAAGCCCAAAAAAATGGGAAACTTATTCAGTTTTCGGGAGTGGTGGTAAGTGGCGATAGTTTGCAGCCTATACCTTTTGTAAACATCATGATTAAAAATACCTATCACGGTACCGTTAGCGATTATTATGGATATTTTTCTTTTGTGGCGCAAGAAAACGATGTTATCGAGTTTTCGGCACTGGGCTACAAAAAAAGCTCTTTTGTTATTCCTGATAGCTTAGAGGAATCACGCTATTCACTCATTCAAATGTTAAATGGAGATACCGTTTTATTGAATGCCGCAATTATTTACCCTTGGCCCACAAAGGAACAGTTTAAACAAGCTTTTATTAGTTTGGAATTGCCCAATGATGATATGGCAAGGGCTCAACGTAATTTGGAACGTGAAGCGATGCGACAACGCGGCGAGAGTATTGGAATGGACGGCTCAATGAATCAAAAATATTATATGCAACAACGCAACAGTCGTTTATATTATGCCGGTCAACTTCCTCCCAATAATTTGCTCAACCCAATTGCTTGGGCCAAATTTATCCAGGCTTGGAAGAATGGTGAATTAAAGCGCAAGTAATGAACTGTTTGGATGAATAGCGTAATGTTGCCCAAAAAAATCATTCTACTTTTTCTTTGTCTATCGGCCTTTGCTCAAGGGCTATTTGCGCAAGCTACTGCAACCGTTTATGGAACAATAATCGATAAAGAAAAAAATCCAATTGAGTTTGTAAGTGTTTCGGTTGTTGGCTTACCCGGTGCCACACAAACCGATGCAAAGGGCAAGTATTCCTTGGAAGTACCTGCAGGAAAAAAAATAAAAGTTGCTTTTTCGCACATTAGTTTTCAAACTCAATTTATTGAGATAACCCCCACTGCTAGCGAACAAATTGAGCTAAAACCTAGTCTTAGTGGCAGCGCTATAAACATCACAGAAATTCAAATAGAAGATAAAGCAACACGACAATCCACCTTAAAACGATTGGATCCTAAGCTGGTGGAAGCATTACCCACTTCCGGGGGCATTGAAGCACTCCTTAAAACTTTTCCCGGTGTAAGCAGCAACAACGAACTTAGCTCACAATACAATGTGCGCGGGGGTAATTTTGATGAAAATTTAATTTATGTAAATGACATAGAAGTATATCGTCCATTTTTAGTGCGAAGTGGGGGACAAGAAGGATTAAGTTTTGTGAATCCCGATATGGTTTCGGGGGTTTTGTTTTCGGCAGGTGGTTATGATGCCCGCTATGGCGATAAAATGAGCAGTGTGCTGGATGTAACCTATCGAAAGCCAAAAGAATTTGCGGCCAATGTGAGTGCCAGTTTATTGGGTGCGAGCATTACCCTTGAAGGTACAAATAAAAGTAAACGACTAAGTGCTATTGTGGGAGTGCGTGAGCGTTCCAACAGTTACCTGCTAAAATCGTTAGACACTAAAGGGGATTATCGACCACGTTTTATTGACGGTCAAATGTATCTCACCTATCAATTCACTACTGAGTTTGAAATGGGGCTTTTAGGTAATTATGCTCAAAATAAATACCGCTTTATTCCTACTGATAGGGAAACTGATTTTGGTACGGTGAATACTGCACTGCGCTTAAAGGTGTATTTTGATGGAAAGGAAGTAAATAATTTTGATACTTATTTAGGGGCGCTTTCATTTATTTATAAACCACAAAAGGATGTGACGCTAAAATTAATTTCCTCGGCATTTCGTTCTTATGAGAGTGAAAAATTTGATGTTTTGGGTCAGTATTTTATTGGTCAATTGGAAACTGATTTTGGCAAAGATAATTTTGGAGATGCTACCTCATTGGGCAATGTTGGAAGTTACCTTACCCACGGACGAAATTTGCTAGATGCCACTGTATTTAATGTGGAGCATAAAGGGTATAAAAAGGAATTACAATGGGGTATAAAATACCAATCGGAGTTTATAAAAGATCAAATTAGCGAATGGAAACTTCAAGATTCGGCTGGTTTTTCAATACCGCAATCTAAGCCCGATGTGTTGGAATTGCAAAATGTAGTGAAATCAAAAAATACACTTAGCTCTTCACGCATCACTGATTACATTCAAAACACTTGGCATTTTGGAGATACAACTGAGTTCTCCTTTACAGCCGGTGTGCGTTCTCATTACTGGGATGTAAACAAGCAGTTCTTAATAAGTCCACGTGCTACCATTTCAATGATTCCGAATTGGAAGAGAGATTTTTTATTTCGCTTTTCTGCAGGATACTATTATCAACCTCCCTTTTACCGGGAATTACGCGATTTAAATGGCGTAATCAATACCAATCTTAAAGCGCAAACCTCCATTCATTTTGTACTTGCCAGCGATTACAATTTTAAAATGTGGGACCGTCCATTTAAGTTTGTGGCAGAAGGCTATTACAAATATCTTGACAACTTGGTTCCTTATGAAATTGATAATGTACGTATCCGTTACTATGCCAACAATAATGCAAAAGGCTATGCAACCGGAATTGATTTAAAATTAAACGGTGAGTTTGTAAAAGGCCTTGAATCTTGGGTAAGCGTGAGTGTAATGCAAACGCAAGAAGATATTAAGGATGATTTTTACTATGACTATTACAATAAAAAGGGAAATAAAATTGTCAAAGGATATACCTTCGATCAAGTGGCAACCGACAGTGTTTTGCATACTCCCGGCTATATTCCGCGACCAACCGATCAACGCGTAAATTTTGCACTCTTTTTTCAGGATTTTATTCCACGATTTCCTTCCTGGAAAGTACACTTAAATTTATTATATGGTTCTGGTTTTCCTTTTGGTCCACCAAGTTATGAACGTTACAAGGATACCTTGCGCATTCCTCCTTACCGTAGGGTGGATATTGGATTTTCGAAACAATTGCTGAGTGAAACAAAAGTGCTACCTGCTAAAAATCCATTCCATTTTTTCAAATCCATTTGGGCGAGTGCTGAGGTATTTAATCTACTGCAAATCAGCAACACCATTTCTTATTTATGGGTTACAGATGTTACGGCGCGGCAATATGCCATTCCTAATTATTTAACCAGAAGGCAACTCAATATTAAGCTCATTTTTAAATTTTAGAGATGAATTTTAACGATCATCGGTTTCTATTATTTGCCTTTGCTGCAGCGGCACTGATAGTTTCACGTGTGCCTGTTATTGGAAAATTTTTCAGGTCCACCAATACGCTTATTCACGAGAGCGGTCATGCAATAGTAACCTTACTAACCAGTGGAAGTGTGGTTTCTATTGATCTCAACAGCGATACTTCCGGTGCAGCTACCACACAGTCCAAGTATTGGCTATTTAAAATTATGATTGCCTTAGCGGGATATACTTTCTCTTCCGGTACTGCATTTCTTCTTTTTTATTTAATCAGCAAAGCAATGTATACTTGGGTGTTTTATATTTTTTGTGCTTTTGCGTTGGTAAACCTATTGTTTTGGGTTAGGAACGCATACGGTATTTTTTGGCTGTTAATTTTTTCGGGAATATTAGGTTGGGTTTTTTATTACCGTATACCCAACTACATGTACGCTACTTCTGTTTTCTTTTCTGGAATAGTTTTATTCGAATCTGTTTTTTCGGCTGCTACTATTTGTTGGATAAGTATGAATGAGCCATCCAATGCAGGTGATGCAAGCAATCTCCGAGATTTTACCTACATCCCGGCACCCATTTGGGGAATGCTGTTTTTGACCCAAGCGATTTATTTGGGATATTTAACGGTGGAGCTTTTTATCTAAATCCGACCTCTTTTTGGATTTGATTTAATTCTAAATTTACAGTTCAAAATCTTAGCATATTTACCTATGTATTTGAAGCGTTTACTTGTACTTTCTTTGCTTTCCAGTTTTGTTTTTTTGATAGCCCTTTTTGCCTCCAATCAAGATGTGGAACAAAAGAAATTTCATACTGCTCAAGAGCATTTTGCTTTTAGTAAAAAAATGGGTGGCCCTATAGGTGCCGGAGATTATTTTCTTATTGCTGCACATTGTAAAAGTTGTCATGGGTACGATTCGTTGCACTATGCAAACATCGATTCAAGTGGCGTTGACGTAAATCTCTACGACGATTGGCAAAGCACTATTATGGCAAACTCGGCCAAGGATCCATTTTGGAGAGCAAAGGTAAGTCACGAAATTTTGGTGAATCCGGGGCATACCCTTGAGTTGCAAGATAATTGTACTTCGTGTCACGCTCCAATGGGAAATTACACATCCAAATACAAAGGCCTGGCTGCACATTATACGCTGGGCACAATGTATGGCGATTCCTTAGGTTTGGATGGCGTATCGTGCGTAAGTTGCCATGCGGTAGCGGATAGTTTGAGCTTGGGTGCAGTGTTTTCAGGTCGAATTCCTTACGATACAAACCGCACCATTTATGGTCCCTTCACGTTTCCAATGGCTGGGCCCATGCAAATTGCAACAGGCTATGCCCCAAAATACAGCGCTCATTTAAATGCTTCAAAGGCTTGTTCTCCTTGTCATACGCTTATTAATAAAAGTGTAGACTTAGCAGGAAATTATACCGGCGGATTATTTGTTGAACAAGCTACCTATCAGGAATGGCTCAATTCCGGCTACAGCCAAAACGGGATTACTTGTCAAAAGTGCCACATGCCAAAAGCAAAAGGCGGGGTGGTAATTGTAAATAACAACCAATCGGTTCCCTATCGCGCACCTTACAATCAACACATATTTGTAGGCGGAAATTCACTAATGGTAAATCTCTTAAAACAAAATAAAAATAAGCTGGGCATACCCATTGATGACAGGTATTTTGATTCCACATTTACAGCTACAAATGAGTTGCTTCAAAAGAATACACTTGACTTAGTTTTGACAACTGATAGTATAGCTAGCGATACAGCATATTTTACGGTAAGTTTGACCAATAAAGCCGGACATAAATTTCCATCCGGCTATCCATCGCGTCGTGCGGTACTGCAATTGGTAGTTAAAGATGCGCAACAAGATACATTGTTCAAGTCGGGTATTTTTCATTCTGATTTTAGAGTGAGTGGAGAGAACGTAAACTATGAGCCACATCGGGATGTTATTCGCCAAAACAATCAAACTCAAATTTATGAATTGGTAATGGGAGATGTGAATCGGCAAGTAACTACAGTTGCCGAGCGTGCCGCTTTTTTATTAAAAGATAATCGCTTGCCTCCTTTAGGTTTTACAAGCAGCCATTTAAGTTACGATACTGCAAAAATTTCGAGTGATGCCCTGGCTGATGCAGATTTTAATAAGGTTAATGCTATAGAAGGAAGCGGGAGTGATAAGGTGCATTTTCATATTCCACGCGCCGGTATTAGCGGTTATGTGAGCATTAATGCAAAATTGTTTTATCAAACTATGCCACCAAAATGGCTGAGTGAGATGTTGGGATATAGCAGTGCCGAATTGGATAGTTTTAAAACAATGTATACTGCTGCCGATAAAACTCCTGTACTAATTGATTCTGCTAGTATATTGAATGTTTCTCTTGCACTTAACAAAAAACAAGTTCTTGCGAATGAGGTATTGATTTATCCAAGTATTACAAGCGGTCGAATCAATGTTAATGTACATTTCCCTAATTCAATCCAATCTATTGAAGTGTTTAATAATGAAGGAAAAAGAATACTTCAACAACAGTTTCAAGATCTTACGCAAACTTGTTATGTGGACGTGAATACCAGTGCAGGAATTTATTATCTCAAAATTAAAACAGAATTAGGCATGGTGTACAAAAAAGTATACAAGTCTTAGTTAATGTTTTGTCTGCTGCACTTGGTGTAAGAAGGAAGTTACAAAGTTGCTTTCACGTGACTTAAGTTAAGCATTTATTGTCTTACTTGTGAACCTACTTTTAACTAGATATTTCTTTTATCCAACCCAATTTCCATTTAGAAATCGAACATAAAGGATAATCTGAAAAGTTATATTTAGTGTGATTAATAAAAAAAAAGCTAATTTTCTTACTAAAAAGTTATCTAATTTAATCACAAAAATTAAAGACACATAAATCGATAATAAAAAATATTTTAAGAAAGTTTGGATATGGACATATGAACCTAAGAGCAACCAAAATAAAATTATTGAACCAAATATGTAAAATAATTCTTTTGTCTTGATGTCATAATTTAGTTTTGTCCAAAAATTAAATGCAATAATTATAAATGGGCATGCAAAAATAAAACGGTTTAAACTGAAAAGTGTTCCTCCACGGAGCATTATAAATAGGGTTATTCCACATAAATAGATTAGTGAGAAGATAACCTCTTTAGGTATAGATGTATTTTTTAAGAATGATGCCTTAAAATAAATTGATAATAATAGTATTCCTGAAAAAATTCCAAATAACATTGATGCACCATCAAGTCTAACAATTAAACCTCCTCCCCATGATGTATAAGGAAGTATAGGGAAGTGAAGGACTCCGCCCCAGCCTTTACTAATTTCAAAATACGCAAACCAATTTCCAGTATAGTAAGAATGAATTCCAAAAACAATTGCTAATCCAATTAGTGAAATAATAATGTAGGATAATATTCTCAATATTGATTTAGTATTTAATTTTTCATACAATATTTCAGTAAAAATTACTGCAGGAATTAAAAAAATAAAGGAAGGTCTTGTTAAAGCGCATAGAAATATTCCCATGCTTATTAGAATAGTTTTTTCTTTTTTGACTCCATAAATAGTTAGCGTTGAAGTTGCAAAGAATAGTGATTCTGTGTAAGGAAGATAGAAGAAGATAAAGCTTGGAATACTTAAATATAGTACTATTTCTAGTGTGCTTAGATTCAATAATTTAATCAGGAGATAATAGGATATTAAAAATACTAACGCATTTATCAAAGCCATACTGTAAATACCGCAGGACAATATGTACCATACTATTGGAAAAAGTGGAAAGAAAGCTATCCGAAACCCGGCATACCCATTTTTTTTTATCCAATTATAATGTTCAGCATCCCAGTTCAAAAAATTCGTTTCTTTTAATAAATCTGGAAAGAGAAATAACCTAATGAGACCAAGTAACAAGCACAAGAATGCTAAATATAAAATTATGGTCCATGCCTTTTTATTATTGAAAAGGTATTTCATTCTCATTTATTTGTCTTCATTTTGGTTGGGTATCAACCTATTTCAGGAACGCACAATTTTTGGGATAACCTATAACAGTGCGCTTTTAGTGCGAATTAATCTTTTTATTCCACATACAAAACCAAGCCTTTTAAATAAGAGCCTTCGGGGTGAAAGATGCTTGGCGCATGGTCTTGTGGTTGGCTTAAATGATGCAGCACTCTTACATTTCTTTTGGCAATAATGGCTGCCGACATCACCGTGCTATTAAATAAATTGGTATCCACAACTTGCGAGCATGAAAAAGTAAAAAGAATTCCTTCGCTTTTAATTTTACGAAAAGCCTCTGCATTTAAGCGTTTGTAACCTTGCACTGCATTGTGTTTCACATTTTGATGTTTCGCAAAGGCCGGTGGGTCCAGCACAATCACATCGTATTTATTATCAGCTGTTGCTAAAAAATCAAAAGTATCGAGTGCAAAGGAGGCATGTGTGGAAGCAGCAGAAAATGCCTCCTTATTTAATTCTATATTTTTATCGGTAAGTTCAATTGCTTTCTTCGAACTGTCCACACTGTGCACCAATGTAGCTCCGGCACGCATGGCAAAAACCGAAAATCCTCCTGAATAGCAAAATGTATTCGCTACAGATTTATTTTTACTGTACTGCGCCAGTAAGTTCCGATTTTCGCGTTGGTCAATAAAAAATCCTGTTTTTTGGCCGGTTTCCCAATCAATCGAAAACTTATTTCCATATTCCAACACCTCATTGCTTTTCGTTTTGCCCCACAAAAGCCCATTCGTTGCTTTAATTTCAGACTGTTTGGGCATGGTCTCTTCACTTTTATCATAAACAGCATCCAGCTTAGAACCATATATTTTTTGAAGCGCTTCAATGATGTTCGATTTAATTAAATGCATCCCAATCGAATGCGTTTGCAGCACAGCGGTGCCATTGTAAAAATCAATAATTAATCCCGGCATTCCATCACCTTCAGCATGTAACAAGCGATACACATTTGTTTCAGAATTATCTGTTAAACCCAAGGCTTGACGAACTTTATATGCTGCTTCAATTTTTGCATTCCAAAAGTGTTGGTTGAGCGCTACTTCTTCAAACGCAAAAACACGCACTGCAATTGTTCCAAACTGATAGTGGCCTACTCCTAAAAATTCATCGTGGTTGGAAACTACCTTCACCACATCGCCTTCAGCAGGCTCAAACTCTTTTCCTTCGGCATTTTTTATTTTTTTGATGGCACCCGAAAATACCCATGGATGAAACCTTCGCAAAGATTGATCTTTACCTGAACTTAAAATTACTTTAGGAATTGCAGCATTCATTTTGTTTCGCACTTTTTTAATGAGGCGCAAAGTTAAAATTATTCTGCCGTCATTATTTTCTTTAATTTTAGGGCAATGAATTCGATGCCGCAAAACATTCAGGAAGTTAAGGAGCTCTTTATGGATAGCCTTTTCCCGCTCTATGATAGAGAGGAAGTTAAGAATTTTTGCTTTTTAACTTGTGAGAAATTTCTAAACTTCTCTCGCATCGATTTGCGCCAAAAATCAGCAATGGAAATTCAGGTAGACTTGGCTAAAAAATTTACAACCGTAGTGGAAGAATTAATGCAACATAAGCCAATTCAATACATTCTGGGAGAAACAGAATTTTATGGATTAATATTTTTGGTGGATGAAAATGTGTTAATTCCGCGTCAAGAAACCGAAGAACTGGTGGATTGGATCCTAAATCAAAACAAAAGTGTGGATGCTAAATCACCTGCAAGAAAGCCGTCATTAATTAGAATTCTTGATATTGGAACGGGAAGTGGTTGCATACCTATTGCCCTTAAAAAAAACATGCAAAGCGCACAAGTTTTTGCCTTGGATGTGTCAGAAAAGGCACTGCATCAAGCTCAAACAAATGCTAGGTTAAATGATGTTTCGATTGAATTTATAAGGCAAGATATTTTGAATATAGATGTATCCATTGATGCGCTTGCAACAGCCTTTGATGTTATGATTAGCAATCCGCCTTACATTCGAAATTCGGAAAGCAGACTGATGCATAAAAATGTGCTCGAATATGAACCGCATTTGGCTTTATTTGTGCCCGATGAAAATCCTTTATTGTTTTATGAAGCGATTGCTACTTTCGCAAAAAAAACGCTTCGATTAAATGGGCAAATTTATTTTGAAATTAACGAAGCACTTGGTGGGGATGTAATCAAACTCCTCGCAAATAAGGGTTTTAAACAAATTGAGTTACGAAAAGATTTAAATGGTAAAGACAGAATGATAAAAGCAATAAACGCTTAAAATATGAATGAGGAAGAAGCAAGAGTTCGAATCGCAGAGTTATCGAAGCAAATTGAAGCACACAATTATAATTATTACATACAATCAAGTCCTACCATCAGTGACTATGATTTTGATATGTTGTTGGAGGAATTAATAAAACTCGAAAAGCAGTTTCCCGAATTGTTGCGCGATGATTCTCCTTCACAACGGGTGGGAGGTACCATCACCAAAGAGTTTAAAACTGTTCAACACAAGTATCCCATGTTATCGCTCGGGAATACATATTCAGCTGAGGAGATTAATGATTTTGACGGACGAATTCGCAAAGTAATAACCGAGGAGTTTGAGTATGTGTGTGAATTAAAATACGATGGTGTGGCAATCGGATTAACTTACAAAAATGGAAAACTAATACTGGCGGTCACACGCGGTGATGGCGTTCAAGGCGACGATGTTACTGCCAATGTAAGAACTATAAAAAGTATTCCTTTGACACTTCATGGTTTGGATATTCCTGAAGAATTTGAGGTGCGAGGCGAAATTTTTATGCCGCGCAAATCCTTCGATGAAATAAATAAAGAGCGTGAAGAAATTGATGAAGCACCCTTGGCAAATCCAAGAAACGCAGCTTCCGGAACGCTTAAGATGCAAGATTCTTCGGTGGTGGCAAAGCGCAATTTGGATTGCTACCTCTACTTCGTTTATGGTGAAAACTTGCCTTTCCAAACCCATTACGAAAGTTTGGAAGCCCTTAAAAAATGGCGTTTTAAAGTTTCACCGCATACTCGTTTGTGTAAAAATAGTGCTGAAATAGCTGATTTTATTGCGTATTGGAATACCGAACGGAATAACTTGGGATTTGATATTGATGGAATTGTGTTGAAAGTAAATAATTACCGTCAGCAGCAAATACTTGGATTTACAAGCAAAACGCCACGTTGGGCTATATCATACAAATTTAAAGCAGAGCAAGTTTCAACCAAATTGCTTTCGATTGTATACCAAGTGGGCCGCACCGGAGCAATAACACCGGTTGCTAACCTACAGCCGGTTCCTTTAGCTGGAACGCTTGTTAAACGTGCTTCTTTGCACAATGCCGATATTATCGAAAAGTTAGACATTAGAGTAGGGGATACTGTTTTTGTGGAAAAAGGAGGGGAAATCATTCCCAAAATTATAGGGGTGGATCTCACAAAAAGAGAAGCCGATTCAGTTCCAACTCATTATGCCGAAAACTGTCCGGAATGCGGAACTGTCTTGATTCGTAAAGAAGGAGAAGCCAATCATTACTGCCCGAATGAATTGGGTTGCCCTCCTCAAATTAAGGGAAAGATTGAGCATTTTGTTAGCCGTAAGGCGATGAACATTGACAGTATTGGAGCAGAAACAATTGAGCAATTATTCAATGCCAATCTCCTTCACACCATTGCCGATATTTATGATTTGCGTGAAGAACAACTTCTTCCTTTGGAACGCATGGCACAAAAAAGTGTCACCAATTTATTAGAGGGAATTGAGCAATCGAAAAAGATACCTTTTGAGCGTGTTTTGTTTGCAATAGGGATACGCCATGTTGGAGAAACAATGGCGAAGAAGATTGCTTATAATTTTAAATCCTTGGATAATCTTTTAACCGGGCTCGATCAATTGGAGCAGGTGGATGAGATTGGTCCCCGCATAGCTGAAAGTGTGAAGGCTTACTTTGCGGATGAAAGGAATATGCTGATTGTAAATCGATTAAGATCTCAAGGACTCAATTTTGAACTCTCACAGGAAATGGCCTTGAACTTTACAGACAAACTGAAAGGTTTGTCATTTGTGGTTTCCGGAGTATTCACAAAATTTAATCGCGACGACCTCAAAAAGGTAATCGAACAAAATGGTGGAAAAAATGTAGGTTCCATATCCACAAAAACTAACTTTGTGTTGGCAGGAGAAAATATGGGTCCTGCCAAATTGGAAAAGGCAGAAAAATTGGGAATTAAAATTATTAATGAGGAGGAGTTTATTGAAATGCTGAATTAACTTTTTAATTTGCAGTGCTAAACAAAGAACAATAAAAACGAAATTAGATTGGGACTAGTAAAAAACACAAAAAAAAAATTCGGAGAATATTTCCTCAAGAAGGAAGCTGAAGGCCTTTACCGGACTAAAGAAGCCATGAATTTTGCACAAGCAAAAAGCATTGGAATTTTATTTGATGCCACTATTCCCGAAGATTTTGAACTGGTAAAAAAATACATCAAGTTTTTAAAGGACTCTAAAAAACGTGTTCGCTCTTTTGGTTTTTATAACACCAAAGAGATTCCTGAAATGCAATACTCCAAATTGGAATACGATTTTTTTACGCGCAAGCAAGTCAATTGGCATTTTAAACCTACCGATCCGCTCATTAAAAATTTTGTAGAAGAGGAATTTGATATCTTGATAAACTTTACGGTTCATCAATGTTTACCATTGGTGTACATAGCAGCACTCAGCAAAGCAAAATTTAAAATTGGCAAGCATTTTCCAAAATATGAAATGTATTATGATTTATTGCTGGATGTGGAAGAAGGCAAAAGTTTGAAATATTTTATGAAAAATGTTGATGTTTACATGAATATGATTAACGCTTAACTTGTGAGTATTCTATTGTTTTGATAGGATTATACATACAATTCACGTGTAAAAAATAAAAAATGAATTCAAAATTTAAAGGAACCGGAGTAGCAATTGTAACCCCATTTAAGCCCGATAACTCTGTGGATGAAACAGCTTTAACCAAGCTGGTGAATCATCTTATTGATGGCAAGGTGGAATACATAGTAATACTTGGAACTACCGGTGAATCGGTAACCTGTTCGAAGGAAGAGAAAGCCTTAATTACTGCTTGCGTTATTAAAGCAGCAACTAAACGTGTTCCATTAGTGCTAGGTGTGGGAGGGAATAACACAACTGAAGTGATTCAACAGTTGAAAAGTATTGACTTTACAGGCATTGATGCAATTCTTTCCGTTTCACCTTCCTACAATAAACCCAACCAAGAAGGAATTTATCAGCATTTTAAAGCAATAGCTGAAACAAGCCCTTTGCCTATAATTTTATACAATGTTCCCGGAAGAACCGGTTCCAACATGAGCGCCGAAACCACTTTGCGCTTGGCAAATGATTTTCCGGTTTTTATTGGAATTAAGGAAGCGAGTGGAAATTTGGAACAATGCATGCGCATCTCAAAATCAAAGCCCAAAGATTTTTTACTCATTTCTGGGGATGATAATTTAACTATGCCAATGATGGCAATTGGTGCAAAAGGCTTAATTTCGGTAGTCGCCAATGCTTTTCCTTACGAAACATCTGAAGCGGTGCGCTATGCCTTAAAATCGGAATTCGATAAAGCTTGTGCAACCTATTTTCCATTAATGGAGATTACCGATTTGCTTTTTGCAGATGGCAGTCCGGGTGGCGTGAAAGCAGTTTTAAAAAATATTGGAATTTGTGGCGATACCGTAAGACTTCCGTTGATGAATATTGGAAAATCAGTGGAAGAAAAACTACTTCAGCTGGTTGAAAAAAAGCGATTGGTTCATTCCTAAACGCTAAAGCAGGCTCAATTCAGGCACTTCCTTTAAGAAGGAATAGGATTTATTTTCATTCTCCATTTTACAACAAAAGTGTGTTAATCCGTTGGTAACAATGAGGTAGGAAACATTTAACGCAATGTTATAACGGGCAATTTGATCAAAGGTACTTTGCGTAATTTTAATTTCAGGTGCCTTGCATTCCACAATTAATTGCGGGTTTAGATGTGTGTCGTAATACACAATATCCGGACGGCGCAGCAATTCATTATATTTGAGTGAAGATTCCACAGCTAAGCGCGACTCAGGAAAACTTTTATGTTCAATCAAAAAATTTACAAAATGCTGTCGCACCCATTCTTCGGGAGTGAGCACCACAAATTTCTTTCTGATTCTATCAAAAATTTGCGTTCTTTGAGATTGGTTTTTTAGCTTTACCGGATAGGGGGGAAGGTTGAGCGAAGGATACATCAGGATTAAATATTCAAAACAAATATAGGCTTTGTTCAAAAAGCAAAACCGAATTAATTAAAAATAGAACAGATGAAAAGTAAAAAGGATATAGTTGATAATTGGCTTCCGCGCTACACCGGCACAAAATTGGAAGATTTTGGTGAGTATATATTGCTTACCAACTTTAACAATTACGTTAAAATGTTTGCCGAGTGGAATAATGTGGAAATCAAGGGTGCTGATAAGCCAATGCCAAATGCAACATTTGAAAATATTACCATTATCAATTTTGGTATGGGGAGTGCCAATGCCGCAACTGTAATGGATTTGCTAAGCGCTATTGCTCCCAAAGCTTGTTTGTTTTTGGGGAAGTGCGGAGGTTTAAAAAAGAAAAACGAACTCGGTGATTTAATTTTACCAATAGCTGCCATTCGAGGGGAAGGTACCTCAAACGATTATTTCCCTTCTGAAGTACCTGCCTTACCTGCCTTCATGTTGCAAAAAGCTGTTTCCACAACAATACGCAATCACAACAAGGATTATTGGAGTGGAACGGTATACACCACCAACCGCAGGGTTTGGGAACACGACGATGATTTTAAATCCTATTTGCGCAAGTTGCGTTGTATGGGCATTGATATGGAAACAGCAACCATTTTTATTACCGGTTTTTTTAATCAAATTCCCACAGGAGCTTTACTTTTGGTGAGCGATCAACCCATGATTTCTACCGGAGTTAAAACCGCAGAAAGCGATCAAAAAGTAACTCAGAATTTTGTGGATGAACACCTCAAAATTGGAATCGACTCCTTGCTGGAGTTAATCAACAATGGTCTTACCGTGAAACACTTGCGTTTCGAATAACCGGCGATTGCAATGGCTAAAAAAAGCGAGGGGGTAACTTTCGAAAAAATTATCAGCGACTTAAAGGCTAAAGTCTTCAAACCTATTTATTTTTTAGAAGGAGAAGAGCCTTACTACATTGATCTTATTGCTGATTACATTGCCGAACACGTGCTCGACGAAAGTGAGCGTGAATTCAATCAAACCATACTTTACGGGAAAGATATCGATAGCATGCGCATCATCAGCGAGGCAAAGCGCTTTCCAATGATGGCTGATAAGCAGGTATTGATTATTAAGGAAGCGCAGGAAATTAAAGATCTTGAAAAGACAACCAAAGTTACAGTAGGAGTAAAAAAGAAGGAAGAGGAAATAAACTTGCTTGAAGAATATGCTAAGAATCCGCAGCAAACCACCATCCTAGTTGTTTGCTATAAATACAAGAGCCTCGACAAGCGTAAATCACTTGGTAAATCTATTGCTCAAGCCGGTGTTCTTTTTTCTTCATCAAAATTATACGACAATCAAATTCCTGCTTGGGTGGAGAGTTATGCTAAGGGTCAAGGATTAAGAATAGGCCCTCAAGCAAGTGCTTTAATGGCGGAGTATTTGGGTACAGACTTGAGTCGCATCTCCAATGAAATTGAGAAATTAAAGATTAACTTGAAAGGAAGAAATGAAATTCAAGCGGAAGATGTTCAAAATTTTATTGGGATTAGTAAAGATTACAACGTGTTTGAATTGAACAATGCCATTGGAAGGCGAGATGTGTTGAAAGCCAATCGAATTATCACCTATTTTGCAGCCAATCCAAAAGATAATCCTTTTGTGTTTGTGATCGCAAACCTCTATTCGTATTTCAGTAAACTATTATTGTATCACGGAGCACCCGATAAATCTCAGTATGCGGTTGCAAGTGTGATGGGAGTTGTTCCTTTTTTTGTGAAAGAGTACGAGTCGGCAGCTAAAATTTATAATCCGGATAAGCTTCGCAAAATTATTGGATTTTTGCGCGAATACGACCTTAAATCAAAAGGTATTGAGAGCGGTGATGTGGAGCCTGGTGAATTAATGAAAGAACTACTTTTCAAAATTCTGCATTGCTAAAAGCTGCTATTCGTTGCAGCAAAGTATAGGTATACCTAAGTTATTTACCAGTAAATTTTCTTTATCAGTAGCGCCATACAAAATTTCATTTTGTGAAATTGTGGACATGATGGTAATTAAATCAAAACCATTTTTATCCGCATAATTAAGTGTTTGACGCGAGTTGCCCGCTGAAAATACGGTCATCTCTTCCATCACTGAACTAAATGAAATTCCAATTTCTTTGAAATGGGCTTTAGCAAGGTTTATATTTTTGCCAACAGCTCCACCTAAATCAAAACCTTCCTTTGCAATTTCATAAATCACTACCTCGCACCCAAAACGTTTTGCAAAGGCAGCAGTTTGTTTTATTTTGACATTAAAATTATGATGTGGGCCCACCGGAAATAGAATTTTTGAAAACCCGGATTCTTTTACTTCTGTATTTTCTTGCACAACAATGCAGGGATACGCTATAATCTTAACCAGTTTTAAAATATCGGCACCTAAAAATTTTTGTTTGATTCCTTTAATACCATGTGTTCCTATGATAACTAAATCAGGGTTTATTTTCCTTAATTGCACAGGAGAGCCATCCATCAATCCACCTACACCGGCGTATGCCTCCATTAACACAGAATGCCCTAATGTTGTTTTTGCAAATTTGAGTAGTTGAACTTTCGTTTTTTCAACTTCTGCGGCAGCATCAACAATATTCAACAAGCAAATTGTTGCGTTACTTTTCTGGGCCAACACCGAAGCCTGCTTCAGCGCTATTTTACAGCCATCAGTAAAATCTATAAAGACACAAATTTTCTGCATAGGATATTTTAGGAGGGTAATATTACAAAAAAATTGAATTAACCGTTTCGCTCTTGCAAAAATTATCTAAAGTCGCACACTGCTTGGAATACAAACCACTTTACTTTCAAGTGCAATTGAATTGCTTAAATCGCCCGCTATCGCCGGTTGGAGCCACTCCAGATTGTTTAATAAATTCCATGTAGGGCGTGTCATTATCCCTTGTTTGTTGGTGAAATTCAGAAATGCATCTCGCTCTTCTTTATCCATTAACAATAGCGCACATAGCCAGTAATTTGAAACAGCATGTTGAGGCTCCTTTATAAAAGTAAAATTTGTAGGTGCAAAAAAAGTAGCGTAGGCATCTGCCAATACGCGTTTGCTTTGTAAAAAGTGAGGCAGTTGTTCTAATTGTGCGCAGGCTAATGCCGCGTTTATATTAGGCATGCGGTAATTATAAGCAAGTGCATCGTGCTGGAACTCCCATGGATGTGGCACTTTTGCTTGAGTGGATAAATGTTTAGCTTTTTGAGCCAACACTTCATCATTCGTAAGAATGGCACCTCCACCACCACAGGTTAAAATTTTATTCCCATTAAAGCTGAGTATGCCCATTAATCCGAAGGTTCCCGCATGCTTTGTTTTGTAAAAACTTCCCATTGCTTCGGCTGCATCTTCTACTAATGCTATGTTGTGATTGGCACAGATTACAGCAATTTCTTCAATTCGGCAAGGATGACCAAATGTATGCATGGGAACACAGGCACTTATTTTTTTTGAACTTTCAGGGTGGTAACAGCCATCTTCTTTTTGTACGGTGTGTTCAGTTAAAAACAAGTTCAATTTATCGGGGCTCATTCCCAAAGTGTCAGTGTCCACATCTATAAAAGCAGGAGAAGCACCTGTGTAAGAAATAGCATTGCTGGTAGAAACAAAACTGAGCGCTTGTGTCAATACCAATTCATCTCGTTTTACACCAGCCAAGCGCAACGCAAGATGAAGCGCGGCAGTGCCGTTAACAGTAGCAACCGCATATTTAACGCCGCAATAAAGGGCCAGTTGTTTTTCGAAATTGCTAACATATTCTCCAACTGAAGAAACAAATGTAGAATCGATACAATCCAATAAATATTTTTTTTCGTTGCCCAAAAATCGTGGTTCATGCAGCGGAATAAATTCTTCAGTGGTGAAGCGGCTTCTAATAAAATCAACTATTTCGGAATGCTTCATTTCATAAGTGGACTAAAAATATAACCTTTTTAAAAATATTTCAACTGTTTCGATACTTGCTATCATCAGGATTTGCAATAAATCCATCGCACACAGCTTGCTTAATTTCTTTGATTCCATCGGGCAGTTTACGGGTAATTTTAAACCCTAATTCATTTTTTATTTTATCAAAATTTACTCGATAATCGCGAGGGTCTTCTGATTTGCTAACATAACTAATCTTGGCATCAGGAATAATTTTTATCAATTCTTCTGCAATCATTTTTTTTTGATAGTTTTCACCGGTGTCTCCTACATTAAAAACTTCAAATGCGGTTTTTACGGATGGGGAAGCAAATACTAATTCAACACTTGCAGCCAAATCGTTTACATGGCAATAAGGCCGCCAAAATTGCTCGCCAAAAATGACCAATTTGCGTTTAAGTGCTACTTCCTTTGTAAACTCATTCACGGTTAAATCAAAACGGGGTCGCAAGGAGAGGCCATACACAGTCGAAAACCTCAAGCAAGTAGGTTTACAACTGCTTTCTTTGTGTTGATGCAGCAAGTATTTTTCTACCTCTACCTTTGTTTCCGCATAAAGCGATATGGGAGCTAATTCAGATTCCTCTGTAACATAGCCCGTACCATCTTTCATTTTACCATAATTACTGCACGTGGAGGCAAACACAAATTTTTGAACACCTGCGGCATTTGCAATTTCATAAAAGGATTTACTTGCCAGTAAATTTGTTTCGCGTGTTACTTCGGGTTGTGCTGCACACGCCGGATCACCTACAATTGCTGCGAGGTGTGCAACATAATCGATTCCTTTGCAGGCTATTTTTAGGGTTTCTTCATTTCGGATATCACCTTTCAAAAAAGTAAAATGGGGATGTGTCAACAAATCTAAAATGGGCTCGCCTCCAAATAATAAGGCATCTACAACTTTCACAGCATACCCTTTTTGAAGCAATTGCCGAACCAATACGCTCCCTATGTAACCGGCGCCTCCACTTACCAAAACTTTTTTCATAGTGCGTTATTATTTTTAGCTGCAAGCAAAAATTCAGCAAATTGCCAATCTAGTGGCGTGTCAATATCTAATGAATCCCTTTCAGGCATGCTGTATTTTTTGATGCGTGTAAAAGCACCCAAACCACCTTTATTCAAAAACGATTTTACATTTATAACATAAATGGCCCCATTAATTTCGTACACCGGTGGAGCGTCTTGCCTGCGCGTAATTTGTTGCTTTGTTTTTTTTGATTTTTTTAAATAACCATTTTCAGCTTCCTCCATCAAATTGTAATAAGGATTCGATTTGGATTCAGTAACACTCACAAGCATATCTTCTTTTCCACTGTATAATTTTAGTGCAGCCTTCACTTGAACTACCGTTCGAAAAGGGGAGGTGGGTTGCAAAAGTAAAACCGTATCATAATTCATTCCTTGTGCTGCATAATGCGAAATTGCATGCGCAATAACATCGCTGGTGTTGGCAGTATCGCTCGATAATTTTGAAGGCCTTTTGAACGGGACTTCTAGCCCGTATTTTTCACAAAGTTCACTAATGTTAACATCATCGGTACTCACACAAATTTGCGCATCCGGCACTATTTTTCGAGCAATGTCAATACTGTAAAAAAGTAGTGGTTTGCCGTTTAAAAGTTTGCGATTTTTATTCGGGATACCTTTAGAACCGCCTCTTGCCGGTATTATGCATAGTAGCTTCATTAGAGTTTAATGTGCTTAATGTCCTCCTGCGCTTTATTGTAATCGTCCACTCTACCAATGTCTAACCAATAGTCTAAAATGGGAAAATAAATTACTTTCTTTTTGCGCTGAATAAGTTGCTCAATAAATTGAGTAGCCTCAAATAATGTGTCTTTTGGTATGAGTCCCAAATGTTCTTTTTTGATAAGGTAAATACCTGCATTAGAATAATAGGTGAGAACAGGCTTTTCTTTTAGACCAACAATGTTTTCCCCATCCACTTCAACTGTTGCATAAGGAACACTTACATTGTAAGGAAAACAGGCTACAGAAATGTCGGCATCGTATTTTAAAAAATCACGGTAAAAGGATTCAAAATCAATATTCGTCAACAAATCCGAATTCATAAGCAAAACATGATTGTAATTCGATTTGGAGAGTAAGCTTAATGCACCTATGGTTCCTAACTTTTTGGATTCTTGCAGGTAATTAATTTTTATTTTTTTGGATGCCCCGTCACCAAAGAAGTTTACTATTTGTTCACCCAAATGATTAATAGCAATTGTTACGGTATCAATTCCATACTGAATTAAACGATCAATATTGTGCTCGAGTATGGGTTTATTTCCAATTTTTAAAAGCGATTTTGGAACTGTATTGGTAATTGGGTTTAAGCGTGAACCTTCGCCACCCGCCATGAGCACTGCTTCAATTGGTAAGAGCGATTTTAGTTCCTTAAAATTCAGTAAACGTTTAATCTTTCCTTGGTCGGTAGTTATTGGAATTAATACCAATCCCTTTTTACGAATTTCATCTAAATCGGAAAGCTTAAATTCAGTTTCATGAAATGACTTATAATTCACATTCATTAAATCAGAAACCCGGTCCTCCAGTTTCATGTTCTTCAGTAAGCCTCTGCGTATATCACCATCGGTAATGGTTCCCTTTAATACCTCATGGTCATCAATAACAAAAAGGGTGAGGTACAAGTGTAAATTATTGAGTTGTACCAAAGCATCTTTTAAGGTGCTTTTTTCATTTATCAGATGCTTGTTCACTTGCGTATTTTTTGAGTATCCCTAATATTGTTTCAGCTGCTGTGCCATTGCCATACACAGTTGAATCTACAAGGGCTTTTTGTGTTTTTATGGTGGAAATAGCTGACACTATTTCAGCACTGTTAACGTTACAATCTATCCTATTCGCTGTTTTTAATCTTCCTTTTTGACGATCACCAATATTTATTACCCAAGTAGGAAAGTATGCAGCTTCGATACAACCGCTTGAAGTATTTCCCAACATCATGCTTGCATACTTCATGGCAGAATAATAGCCTATAGTTCCTAGATTTTCAAATCCAAAAGCCTTGTCCGGATGCGCTTTTATAAATTCCTCCCATTTTTCACGAATCACAGTACTTCCGGTATCTGCGTTAGGCATGGTAATTAAAAATTGATGGTCGTTAAGATGTTCCAAAGCCCCAATCAATTCTATCATATAACCTTCATTCTTTTTATAATTCACCGTTTCAGGATGAAAGGTAATTAAAATCGTAGGGATATTCAAATCAACAGAAAATTTTTCGATAAACTGTTCCACCGATAAGAGGGTACTATTTTTTAGATTATCGAAACTTAGCGAACCAACATTAAAAACATTGTATTTGGTATCAAGCAGTTCAAGTACCCTGTTTTTATAAGGCTCCGCAGCAACAAAATGCAAGGCACACATTTGACTTATACAATGACGGAATACATTGTCTATTGCCCCGAGAGTAGTTTCGCCACCATGAATATGCGCTAACTTAATACCGTATGGAATCGCCGCCGAACATGCAGCAAACATTTCGAAACGATCACCAAAACAAAAAACCAATTCATAATCGGAATCTTTCCAAAAGGTAGAAAACTCACTCAGTGTGCGCGCCATCGAATTGGAAATTTCATAAGGACTGTCGTTCTCCGGCAGGCTGTTGATTTGAGCCGATATAGTAAAGCCATCCGCTTGTATTGCTTGCAGCGTAAAGCCATGCTTATGCGATAAATGTGTACCAAATACGATAAGATGCAAATCAAAAAAGGAATCTTTTTTCAATGCGTTCAGCAGTGGAAGATAAATGCTGTAGTCAGCTCTGGAGCTAGTAAGTAAACCTACTTTCATGCCTCGTAAATATCGGAATAAGTCAATTGGTGTTCAGCTGGCAGATCGTATTTTAATTTTTTTCCAATTACCAGGTCAAGTTCCATAGGAGAAATTCCGTTTCCGGGTCTTTTCATTTCAAGATCGTTTGCACGTAAAATGTGATTCTTGGGTAAATTGCTATGCAGGAAAATACTTTTTCTAACAACTGCTCTATTTTTAATTTCGGATGTGCTAGGTTTTTTTTCACTGCTTCCCATTGCGCTTTCAACATTCCGTATGGCCTTAACCCATGCAATCAGCTCACTAGGATCAAGTGATGCTTTATGGTCAGGACCGGGCATTGATTTATCGAGTGTAAAATGTTTTTCAATAAACTCAGCACCAAGCGCTGACGCTGCAATCGAAATTTCGATACCGCTTGTGTGATCCGAATAGCCGACTTTTAATCCGAATTCATTTTTTAGCGTCAACATTGCATTTAAATTCACTTCCTCAAAAGGTGCCGGATATTCGCTGGTGCAATGCATTAAACTAATTTCTGTTCGCTTCATTCCGGCATTCACCAGGCAATCTACTGCTGCGCTAACCTCTGCAAGGGTAGCCATTCCGGTTGATAAAAGCACCGGCTTTGCTTGTTTGGCAATGTACTCCAAGTAAGGTTTATTCGTTATTTCTCCTGAAGGAATTTTGAAAAAATCAAGTTTAAGTTTAGCTAGCAAATCAATGCTTCCTAGATCAAAGGCAGTAGATAAGAATTTTATGTTTTTCTGCAAACAATAGCTTTGCAGTTCTTCATGCATCGCTGCTGTTAACTCCAATTTCCGCAACATGTCCAACTGGGATTCATTACTACTTGAGCTAGAGCTTAATTGATAAGCGGCTTTAGGAGCTTGACTGCTTGCCACTTTATCGGCTGAAAATGTTTGAAACTTTACATAATCGGCTCCTGCTAAAGCAGCTGCATCAATCAACTGTTTTGCAAGCGTAATGCTTCCATTATGATTAACACCGGCTTCGGCTATAATTCGAATTGCAGTTGAGCCCATGACGTGTATTCAGAATTATTGTACAGGAAAAGCACAAATTATATTCTTTAATTATCGGATTAGGACTTTAATTCCTGACTATCGCCTTTATCTTTTTTACTTTTTTGACCGTAGCCATAGTAGCCCCCATATCCATATCCTTTTCCATACCCGTAACCATAGCCATAACCAAATCCATAGCCATATGAATAGCGGTTATAATAGTATTTCGATTTTTTCTCTCGAACACCATTTAATACAAATCCAAAATTTTGAAGTTTATTTAACTCAACAATTTCGTGTGCATTGTTTACAGAGCCTTTGGTTGCAAATCGAACATTTAAAACAAAAAGACTAATATCCGCATACTTCATCAAAATAAAGGCATCTGAAATAAGCCCAACCGGTGGCGTATCCACAACTACGTAATCGTAATTTTCTCGACCATAGTCAAGCATTTCGAGCATGTGTTGACTTAATATTAATTCGGAAGCATTTGGTGGAGTAGGGCCGGCAAGAATGGTATCCAAATTCTCGATTGATGTTTTTAGAATTGAATTCTTGGTGGATTCTTTTCCAATAAGAATATTACTTACTCCAAATTCTGATTTCATATTTAAACCTAAATGCACTTTTGGCTTATGCAAATCGAGCTCAATAATCAAAACTTTTTTACCGGCTTTTGCCAAAATCGAAGCCAGGTTGATGGAGCAAAATGTTTTTCCTTCACCGGGATTATTGGAAGTAATAATAACCAATTTCGATTTAGAATTGGAAGCCATGTATTCCAAATTGGTGCGCATGGAGCGAAATGATTCAGTTATGGGCGATTTAGGATCGGCATCCACAACTATATAAGATGATTTACCGGCTTTCGAAAATAAAATCTCACCTAAAATAGGCAGTGTAGTAAGTGCTTTTAATTCTTGTACGCTTTCAATACGAGAGAAAAATGCAGTACGTATAAAAACTATTATAAGCGATAAAATTAAGCTACCTCCCAAAAAGGAATACAAAATTTTTGTTTTGTCAGGTTTAACAACACCAATTGATCGAGCTGATTCTATAATTTTTGTTTCAGGAACTATACCTGCTTTGGCAATGATGGTACTCGATTTTTTCTCCAATAAAAACGAATACATCTTTTCATAAACTTGTTGCTTACGTGCAATATTTAATAGTTGTCGCTGCTTTTGAGGGATGTTCTGGATAGAGCCTTCGTAAGTGTTGATGGCCTTAGTAACACGATTGATATTGTCTTGGATAGCAACTTTAGTATTGCCTAAATAAGTAAGAATATTGTTCTTAAGCAATTTAATTTTTTGGTCGATTTCTGTTATCGACATGTTTTTTACTGTGGAGTTAAACAGGGCGCCATTACGTGCAATTTGGAATGCATATAATTCACCAACTGATTTTTTTAAGAAATCATCTTCATTGTTAATGTAAAAGGAAGGAGGGAGCAACTCGGGATCTTTATCTAAAATAATATATTTCTCAAGCTCACCAATAGTTTGAAGCTGCAATTCAAGCTTTGTTTTTTGAGATTCAAAATCGGTTAACTGTTGAAAATAGGAATCCTCTTCTTTTGTTAAATCAAGAATCGATTTTTTCTTTTTATAGTTTTCTAAATCATCTTCAATTTGCGATAAAATTTGAATTACTTCATCCAATTGTTTGTCGATATACCGCAAAGTGTTTTCATTTATATCTACCTTGGATTTAAGAGAATAATCTAAATACACTTTTGACAAGGTATCCAAAAACAACACGGCGCGTTCAGGAATTTCATCCTCCACTAAAAGTGTTAAGATAGCAGTGTATTCTTCATTTTCGACCGAAAGGGTGGATTGGTACTTGGTTATTAAATTGGATTTTTTATGCACCTTAAACTGGTATTCCAAATCCTTTAATGAAAGGGCGGAGTTTTTATCAATGCCGGAATTTTTAGTTACTACAATTTTGAAATCCGTATCCACTGCTTCTCTATCAAAAAAGTAATCATGCACCACCGATTCACCATAACGTTCGTATTTTAAACGATACCGTTTATCATCAATAAAATTTAATTTTATTGTTTGCTCATAAAGTCCAGGATTTATACTTGAAACCACCACTTGAAAGGGTTTCGATTCATATATTTCGGTTGTTTTTAACCTTCCAACTATATAATAAGAAACATCTAAATTGAGTTTGGAAACTGCTTTTTCAATCAAATCATAGGATTTGATGACACGCATTTCATTCGAAATTTTTTCGTAACTACTGTAATAATTATAGGATTGACCTAAGCCTGCCATGATTTGACTTTGATAGTCATACGTTTCTTCCGACTTAATTAAAATTTGAGTTTTGGCAGCTGAGTATTCAGTTAGTTTATGTATATAAACATAGGCTAGAATGTAGGAAATTCCCAAAAACAAAACCATAATCAACCAATTTTCAGAGATGATTTTTAGGCCTTTGTTTAAATCGTTAATATCTATTAGTGAACCGCTTTTTTGAGACATGCAAGTTGAGTGAGAAATAGAATTTCAAAAGGCGACAAATATATAAATAAAATGTAATTTCGGCTTTAATCCTTAATTATTGAGCTATTAGCAAGGCTGATAAGTATAAAAAAGCGTATTTTATTTAACCATTCGTCGATTAAAAATAATAAGTCATGTATTTAATTTAAAATCAAAACAATTTTATTATTTTTGTAAAAAATATATTCGCAGATGAAGAAGTTAGTTTTTAATATAACTGCCATAACCGCATTTTTTGTTTTCGTTACTATTTTGGACTCTCGTGCCGGTTCTCCTCCTCCTCCTCCCGGTGGTGGTGGTCCTCCTTGCTTGCCTCCACCTTGCATTCCAATTGATGGTGGCATTAGCTTCCTTGTGGCTGCCGGAGTAGCTGTAGGTGCAAAAAAAATATACAATTCACGTAAAAACGTCGAAAATAAAGACATCTAATAGTTTGGATACTTTTTAATGTTTAAGAAAATTCAAAAGAATCCAACCTTATTTTTTCTCCTTAAAGCATTACTCCTCTTTATTCTTTGGTATTTTGTTTACGAACTTTGGTTAAACCCACTTGGAGTTGTAGACCGATTGGTTATTAATAATTTAATACGTAGTGGCGAGTTCATTATTTCAGCGCTAGGATTTACCTTAATTCCGGAACCCTATTTAGCAAGTAATATCCGAACCTTAGGCATCGATGGTACGCATGGATTATGGATTGGAGACCCCTGTAATGGGCTTACACTATTTGCTCTTTTTTCGGGTTTTGTAATTGCTTACCCCGGTCCATTAAAAACGAAACTATGGTTTATCCCACTTGGTATACTCTCTATTCATTTAATTAACCTGCTGCGTATAATTGCCTTGGTTTTTATTACACTTTATTGGCCTGATTACCTCGAATTGAATCACACTTATACATTTACTATTCTTGTTTATTCGTTTGTCTTCATCCTTTGGATGATTTGGGCCAACAAGTTATCAATTCCCAAGAAGTCACAGGAAAATATTATACCTCGTGAAAGCAACTAAAAATCAACGATTGTTTTTTTATATAGGCGTAATTCTTTTTCTAATTATTTTAGGTTTTTTTCGCGATTATTTTCTTAGGTATTATAATTTATACCTCTATCAATTGTATTACAACGACAGCTCTTACGCTGTGCCTGAAACATTTTTGTTCTTGAAAAAATTTACCTACATGCAGCTATATTATGCAAAGTATTTTCTCACTGTTTTCTTTATTTTGATTTATTTTGCCATCACACTTCTAGTTGTAAAGTATGAGTTTGCCAATCGCACGTTTCTTTGGATTTGTTTTTATTTTCATACCGCATTGCTACTTACAATTCTTATTTTTTACCTTTACGGATGGATGGTGAACAGCACAGAGAAATTTTCAAGTATATCGCGTTCTTTTCTTGCATTAATGCAATCACCCATGATTTTAATGATTTTATTTCCTGCATTTAAACTCAGTTCGAACCTAAATAATAAAACCACTTAACACATATGAAGAAGGACACCGTCATTTTTGACCTTATCGGAGAAGAATTAATTAGGCAAACGCATGGAATCGAATTAATCGCTTCCGAAAATTATGTTAGCGACCAAGTGATGCAAGCCATGGGTTCGTGCCTCACGAATAAATATGCAGAAGGGCTTCCCTTTAAAAGATATTACGGTGGTTGCGAAGTAGTTGATAAAGTAGAACAGTTGGCAATCGACCGTATAAAAGAATTATTTGGTGCCGAATGGGCAAATGTGCAACCACACAGTGGCGCTCAAGCAAATGCAGCAGTAATGTTAGCTATCTTAAAACCGGGTGATAAAATTTTGGGTTTTGATTTATCCCATGGCGGTCACTTAACACACGGTTCACCCGTTAATTTTTCAGGAAAATTATATGTTCCAAGTTTTTATGGAGTAGAAAAAGAAAGCGGTCAGGTTGATTACGATAAAGTGGAAGCAACTGCTAAACGGGTGATGCCTAAACTGATGATTTGTGGTGCTTCGGCTTATTCAAGAGATTGGGATTACAAACGATTGCGTGAAATTGCCGACAGTGTTGGTGCGCTTCTGCTTGCAGATATTGCACATCCGGCAGGTTTAATCGCAAAAGGACTTTTGAATAACCCACTTCCACATTGTCATATTGTGAGCACCACCACGCATAAAACATTACGCGGACCAAGAGGTGGATTAATTATGATGGGCAAAGATTTTGAAAATCCATTCGGCTTAAAAACTCCCAAAGGTGAATTGCGACAAATGTCGTCCTTGCTGGATGGTGCAGTGTTTCCGGGTACACAAGGAGGCCCCCTCGAACATGTGATTGCAGCTAAAGCAGTAGCTTTTGGTGAAGCGTTGCACGATGATTTTAAAACTTACGGAATACAATTAATGAAGAATGCAAAGGTGATGGCAAAAGCTTTTGTGGATAGAGGATATGCTGTTATCAGCGGCGGAACCGATAACCACTGTATGCTCATCGATTTGCGCTCAAAAAATGTAACCGGTAAAGAAGCTGAGAATGTGTTAGTGAAAGCGGATATAACCGTAAATAAAAACATGGTTCCATTTGACGATAAATCACCCTTTGTTACATCCGGTATACGTGTTGGAACTGCCGCCATCACTACTCGTGGAATTAAAGAAAATCAGATTGAAAACATTGTTGACCTTATCGATAGAGTTATTGTGAACAAGGATTCAGAAAATAAAATTACCGAAGTGCGCAAAGAAGTGAATGTGCTTATGCAAGATTTGCCGCTCTATGCCTGGTAAAACAATCCTTTAATGAATACAACTACAAAAAGAGAGAAGCAGCATTTGGAAATTCTGCTTTCTCTCTTTTTTTTGCTTTTACTGGTGCTGCATTTCGCTTTAACAATAGCATACCAGTTTCGTGAATTAAATTACACGAGCCGATTAGCAAGCTTATCAAAACAATACACAGAGCCTCTCTTTACACAAAATTTCAAAATTTTTGCACCGGATGTTCCCGAAATAAAGTATAAGCTTTTTGTACGCTATGCTTCGGATGGTAAAAATTTTTCGAGTTGGCAAAATGTTGGTGCTCCCTTAATTTTAAAACATCAACAAAATCGTATTTCTTCAAGCGGTTATGAATACCTTATTTATAAAAATGCAATAACAGAGTTGCTGCGTGCACATGCAGATGCTGTTGAACGTTGTGATAAAACCTTGCCTACAAATCTTGCTCAAAAGCAGCTAGACTTATTGCTGCGTAACTCCATACATTTTTATAAAGCTTCCTATTGTTTTAACCAGCAGTGGATGAGGGCATTTCAGAATAAGCCTTTCCCGAAAAGCTTTGAATGTGCCTTATTGCTCGAAAAAATAGCTCCTGTGAACAACAAGTTTGAGGTGAAGAATTCAAAATACACTTATCTTTTTTTTCCTAAAGTCGAACTAGTAAGATGAGGAGTAAGTGGATTTCATATTTATTTAATCAGGCACATGCAGTGCAGCACCCGCATGCACTATTTCTTTATCGCAAAGGGGTATATTTATTTACGTTTCTAATTACCTTAATGCAACTTCCTGTTGCAAGTTTTATATGGGGTAAAAACGCTCCAATTGCACCTTTAATTTACGAAGGGAATAGTTTACTGCAAAGCTTGAATTTGCTCTCACATCCGGCATTTTCAACTTATTATCCCGGACTAGTATTACTTTTGTTGATTGCAATTGTTGCTTCCTTCTTTGTGAGCTCGCAGCGACTTTTAGCACTGCTTATCTTTTTCTGCTATTCCAATTTATACCACCGTAGTGTTGCAATTCAAAATGGGAGTGCCGACTTGTTGCACTTACAACTTTTTTATTTGGTATTGATGGATGAAAACGCAATGCATAAAGCGGGTAAGCTGAAAGCGCTATCTATAAGCTTAACTAATTTTGCATTCTTAGCTGCTCAGGTGCAGCTTTGCGTAGTGTATTTTATTTCGAGTTATTATAAACTACAAGGCTCGCAATGGATGGATGGCTCTGCCATGCATTATGCTCTATTAAACGATGAATTTACACTTGGTTTTGTTCAGGATATTGTTGCCAACATAGAATTGCCTTTAAGACTGCTCACTTGGTTAACTCTGCTTTTTCAAATATTATTTCCTGTTTGTATATGGATTAAGAAGCTAAAACCATATTTACTTACATTTGGTATAGCCTTGCATGCATTAATTGCTCTGGTAATGGGGATTGTGGATTTTGGATTGTTAATGATTGTTATGTATTTGTTATTTGCATCTGAAGCATGGTGTTTAGCCTTTCGAAACAAGTACTTTCGTGTACATCAAAAAGTAATTTCAATTGAGAAGTAGAATTGTTTTTTTAATCGGTTTATTTTGCTGCATATTTTTTAGTCAGCCGGCAAACGCACAGCCATATAAAGGTTTGTATGTAGATGGCTTTGATAAAATATTGGGAAAACGGCCTCTCGAAGATCAGTTATTGAATTACTGCAAGAAAAATGGATTTAATGCCTTATGCACCTATAAAACAAAGGACATTGAAAAGCAGATTCAAATCAGCAACCCAAAAACCGGTGGGAAAATACTGGCATCTTTTATTAAAAGGGCGAAGCAACAGTATGGAATTATATCCTTTGCTATGAGCAGCGAACAGTATGACACCTTTAATACTATTATTGCAAAATATAACCGCACTCGAACAGATACAATTGAAAGAGTGAATGTATTAAATTTTGAATTCGAGTATTGGAACCGAAAAAGTACTGCACCGGGAGGGTATTATTGCACGCGCTATTTAATGCCAACAAATTGCAGTTGTGATACTTCAGGTGCATTTAAATTTTACCGGGTGCAAATGTTTCGAATTGATTCATTGGCTCAGGCCTTGGGTATTAAATCGGAGGTTTATGTGGGCAAGCCAAGCAGAGGACAAGCAAAGGTTATTGCAAATACGGTAGATCGAATTTTAGTGGATGTTTATCTGAAAAATCCCGAAAAGGCTTATGATCGCGCCCAAGAGCGCTTACATTCTTTTGCCGCAGTTTCAAAAAAAGTTACCATTATTCCTATTTGGGGCAGCACCGGTGAATTTTTGGGCGAATGGCAGCAGGAGCATGCACAAGATGAAGCTAACAAAATTTTTTTGGATGAATACAATGCCAAAAAGACGGAATTACTCGATCATATAAATGTCGCCGGATTTCAGTGGTACAAGTATTCGACCATGAAAAAATAATTAGTTTGCTGCTTTTATAAGGAGTTCCTCATCAATATTATTCATGCATTTAAAATGTCCTTTAGGGCATTTCGGAAAGCCAATTTTTGAACAAGGGCGGCAAGCTAAATTTTTAACTTCCACTAGTATCGCCGGTTTTGAATGCTCCGGTAAATAGGGCGACATTCCAAATTCAGGAATTGTGCTTCCCCATACAGATATTATTTCTTTTTTGAAGGCCGCTGCAATGTGCATTAAGCCGGTATCGTGGGTAATTACTTTATGGGCTTGTTTTACAAGAGATGCCGATTGCTGCAAATTATATTTACCACAAGCATTGTAAACAGTATTTCCTACTTCTTTTTCAAGAAAATTTGCCACCTCCAAATCTTCCTTCCCTCCAAGCAAAACAATTGGATGCGTTAACTTTTTACAAATAGAAAGCATTTTTTCTTTGGGCATTCGTTTGGTAAAATGTTTGGCACCAATCACAAAAGCGATATAGCCTTTTTGATGGGATGCTGGCAACAAACTAAGATGAACTTCATCTTTAGCAGGGATAAAAAAATCTAATCCTTGTTTGTCATTCTTCACACCAATTTTTTGAACAGCTTTAAAATAGCGGTTCACAATATGTTCGTTTGGCTTTTTTTTAAGTTTCCAATTCACCATCAACCACTTTTTTAAATTGGTTTTATAAAAAGTAAAAGATGGCCGGTTGAGTTTAAGTCGCACCAACACACTGCGTATGTTATAATGCAAGTCGATAATGTAATCGTACTGTTCGATTTTGAGTTGAGGAATAACTTCATCAATGTGCTTTTCGATGCTGTAAACCTTATCAATGTTAGGGTTAAGCTCTACAATACTAGCAAACGATTTTTTTGTCAGGAAATGAATTTCTGCGGCTTTAAGCTGCTGCTTTGCACTTCTAACAACTGGCGAAGTAAGCACTATGTCGCCAATAGAACTAAATCGAATGAATAGAATTTTTGCCATAACTAATTTTCAGTAAAAATATAAAATCCTGCAAAAGAGTCTTTTCCTATTTTTGTAAAATGCTACTTATTGATACACACACCCACCTTTATGCTCAAGAATTTGATGCCGACAGAGCTCAAATGATTGCACAAGCCATTGAAAATGGTGTTACAAAATTTTATCTTCCCAATATCGATTCCAGCTCTATTGGGGTGATGCATCAGTTAGAATCAAACTATCCTGTAAATTGCTTTGCCATGATGGGATTGCATCCTTGCTCGGTTAATGAAACAGTTGAATCTGAATTAGCCCTGATAAAATCGCATTTATTTAGTCGCAACTATTGCGCTGTGGGCGAAATTGGAATGGATTTGTATTGGGATAAAACTTTTGTGGAGCAGCAAAGAAAGGCGTTTCGAACCCAAATTGAATGGGCTATGGAATTAAATCTTCCAATATCCATTCACTGTCGTGATGCGTATGATGAGATTTATACTATTTTGAAGGAGTATTGTGTACCCAATGAGGTGAATGTTCTTCGCGGGATATTTCATTGCTTTAGTGGCAATAGCAAGCAAGCACAGGAAGTTATTGAACTCGGTTTTTACCTTGGAATAGGAGGGGTGGTGACTTTTAAAAATTCGGGATTAGATAAAGTGGTTGCAGAAATTGGTCTCGAAAAAATTGTTTTAGAAACAGATTCCCCCTATCTTGCACCTGTGCCTCATCGCGGTAAGCGCAATGAGAGCGGGTACATCCCGTTAATAGCTCAAAAAATTGCTGAACTAAAAAACTGCCCTATCGAAGAGGTAGCAAAAATTACCAGCGAAAATGCTTTACTGGTTTTTGGAAACTAATTCGTTACTCGTATGCAAAAAAAAACTTCTGTATTGCTCATTTATACCGGCGGAACCATCGGTATGAAGCAAGACGCAAAAACCGGTTCGCTTGTCCCATTTAATTTTGCTCACATCAAAAAGCAAGTGCCCGAGTTGGAAAAGTTTGATATTGATTTAGCTTCTATTTCCTTTACGCCGCCAATTGATTCAAGTAATATGGAGCCGGCCACCTGGGTGAAACTGGCGAAAATTATTCAAGAGAATTATGATTTATACGATGGGTTTGTGATTCTGCATGGTTCTGATACAATGGCTTTCACCGCATCGGCCTTGAGCTTTATGCTTGAAAACTTAAACAAGCCCGTAATTCTTACCGGTTCGCAATTGCCCATAGGAATTATTCGTACCGACGGAAAAGAAAATTTAATAACAGCTATTGAGATTGCCGGAGCAAAAGAAAAAGGTAAACCAATAGTTCCGGAGGTGGCCATTTATTTTGAATATGAATTGTATCGAGGCAACCGCACCCATAAATTTAATTCGGAGCATTTTGATGCTTTTCAATCGCCCAACTACCCAATTCTTGCAGAAGCAGGTGTGGCTATCAAGTACAATTACGTACGCATTCAAAAAGCCAGTTCTAAAAAAATGAAAGCCAGTTTTGAATTTGATACCAATATTGCCATTCTTAAGCTTTTTCCGGGTATTGGTAAAAATACCGTTGAGGCTATTTTGGGCACAAAGGATTTAAAAGCGGTAGTACTCGAAACTTTTGGAAGCGGCAATGCGCCTAGTGCTGACTGGTTTATTGATTGCTTGCGCGTAGCAATAAAAAAGGGAATAATTATTTACAATGTATCGCAATGTAATGCAGGAACAGTTAAGCAAGGAACATACGAAACCAGTGAAGGACTGGCTAAAATAGGTGTGGTGAGCGGAAAGGACATCACCACAGAAGCAGCAGTTGCTAAATTGATGTATTTGCTTGGAAAAAAATTGCCCCGAGCTAAAATCGAAAAAATGCTCACCGCCTCACTTTGTGGGGAGCTGACAGCTTAATGTGAACTTGCATATAACTGGCTAAGAGTAACTAGTAAGAAATTAGTCTCCGTTTATACATTCATGCATGAATTAAAAAAATAAAATTATATCTTTGCATCCGCTTTTAAAAATGGTGGTTGTAGCTCAGTTGGTTAGAGCATCGGTTTGTGGTACCGAGGGTCGTGGGTTCGAGCCCCATCATCCACCCTTCTAAAACATAAAAAACCGTCTCCTGTAAAGGACGACGGTTTTTTTATTTCTTGAAACGATAAAAGTTTTTCAACCATTATTTTCATAGAATACTGTGGCTCTAAAAGCAATACCGAAAGTAAATTATGAAGCTTATTTTAGCCCACTTAATTATTCGATTTGTTTAAGTTATGACCAACCATAACAGCAGGAATCATGAGCAATAGGCTAATGATGATCAGCCAGATTGGATGCGGCAAGAGTATGAAATTAAAAATTGTGGCAGCTTCTAAAATGCATCCAATAATTAAGGGGTTACGAAAGCTATTATTTTTAGAAATCATGCGTGCAAAATATCCCGCCAGTAAGGACCCAACCATCCATCCTGAAAGCACCAGAGAAAATGCGCCTGTTGGAACATTGGCCATGTGGTTTTTCATGCTTTCAGCGTTGTCGGTATCCACATCTGCCGGAAGGGGATAGGCAAAATGAGCAATGGTTTCGAACAACATAAAAGAGGTCATTGCAATTGCTAAACCTAAAATAATACCTAAAATATTTTTAGTGCTACTTTTCATAAGAGAGGGGTTTAAGAATTTCAAATATAAAAAAAACCACCTCAAAATTGAAGTGGTTTAAAAAAAAATTAAGTGAAATAGCTTAAGCCAATTTAGTTCTCAAATTGGTATCGATTGCATTTAAGAATTCTTCTGTGCTTAGGTATTGGTCTTGTTTCACAGCGTTTCCATGAATACATACCGCTAAATCTTTCGTCATTTTTCCGCTTTCAACTGTTTCGATGCAAACGGTTTCCAATGCTTTACAGAATTTAATTAATTCTTGGTTATTGTCCAGCATACCTCTAAAAGCCAAGCCTTGTGTCCAAGCAAAGATGGATGCGATTGGATTTGTGCTGGTGGGTTTACCTTGCTGATGCATGCGGTAATGGCGGGTAACCGTGCCATGAGCTGCTTCTGCCTCCATTGTTTTTCCATCGGGAGTAACAAGGGTGGAGGTCATTAATCCAAGGGACCCAAAACCTTGCGCAACGGTATCGCTTTGCACATCGCCATCGTAATTTTTACAGGCCCACACAAAATTTCCGTTCCATTTTAAGGCACTTGCAACCATGTCGTCGATAAGGCGATGCTCGTAAGTTAGGCCCATTCCATCCATTTTAGCTTTAAATTCAGTTTGATAAATTTCTTCAAAAATATCTTTAAATCGACCATCGTATTTTTTAAGGATGGTATTTTTAGTAGAGAGATACAATGGCCATTTTTTCATGATGGCTTGGTTAAAGCATGAGCGGGCAAAACCTTTAATGCTCTCATCGGTATTATACATCGCCAAAGCAACTCCATCTCCTTTAAAATTAAATACTTCAAATGATTGAGGCGCACTGCCATCTTCGGGTGTAAAGGAAATGGTGAGTTTTCCTTTTCCTTTGGTAACAAAATCAGTAGCACGGTATTGATCACCAAAAGCATGGCGGCCAATACAAATTGGTGCTGTCCAGTTCGGAACTAATCGTGGAATGTTTTTCATCACAATAGGCTCGCGGAAAACAGTTCCATCTAAAATGTTGCGGATGGTACCGTTGGGCGATTTCCACATTTGTTTTAATTTAAACTCTTTTACGCGTTCTTCATCGGGCGTAATGGTGGCACATTTAATTCCCACATTGTATTTTTTAATGGCTTCTGCTGCTTCCACGGTAACTTTATCATCAGTAGCATCGCGATGCTCCATGCCCAGGTCATAATATTTGATATCTAAATCTAAATACGGGTGAATTAATTTTTCTTTAATAAACGCCCAAATCACTCGAGTCATTTCATCTCCATCAAGCTCCACTACAGGGTTGCTTACTTTTATTTTATTCATTTTTTAAAGGTTTATAGTTAATTCTATTTTAAAATTTGTGTCTTTCAATAGTAGCGCAAAAGTATGTTTTTAAAAGGAACCAAAAAGTGAAATAATTCAGGAATTGGTAATTCTTAACAAGCTTTAATCTTGGCCTGTTATACTAAATTTAATATCCAAAAACATCTTTCAAATTAAGAAACTCCACTTTTCCGTATCTGTTCAATGTTTTCATATCTAACACTTTTTTATCGCCCAAAACCATTCGCGTATATTTTTTTCCTTTCACATGTTGTTTGCTAAAAGCTTCTAAATCAGCGAAAGTGATAGCAGGTATTTGTAGAAACACATCGCTGCGGATATCATAATCCAGCCCTAGTTTTCGGGCTCGTTCAAAGTTAAATAGCACCGCTTCTTTGGTAATGCGCTCGGTTCTAATTTTTTGAATTACAGCGGTTTTAGAACCTTCAAACAGATTTTCGGAATGCGGAATGTTGTTCATCAAATCGTCCATTCCTGCCATAGCTTCAGGTAATTTATCGGCTTGTGTACCAATATAGCTGCTAACATAGTGGGCACGATTTGCATAAGTTGGATTGCCAAAGGAAGCATATACCCCATAAGCTAAAGCTTTTGATTCACGCATGGTTTGGAATACGATGCTACCCATTCCACCACCAAAATATTCGTTGAATAAAGCGATTTTTGCAGCATTGTTTTTGGAATAAGTTTCTCCTTTACTCAGCGATAATATTTCGGCTTGTTTCATGTCGTAATTCACCACATAAATTTTATCCGCAGTTGTTTCAAGTTCAGGAAATTCAGTAGCTGTAGGGACATCCTTTAACAGTTCAGGCGTTTTATGTTGTGCATTTAAAATGCTTACTAAATTATCGGTTGCTTCCGGACCGAAATACAACACACGGTGCTGATAGCCTGTGAGTGATTTAATAATGGATATTAATTCTGCAGGTTTTAAAGCTCTAAGCTCTTTCTCCGAAAGGATATTCGTGTAGGGAGATTTTGCACCATACTTGGCATAATTGCGCATGGCACGTTGAAGAATTTCATCTTTAGAGAGTTTTGCATCCGCTCTTTTTTTCAATGCATCTTCAATCAATTCAGATAAGGCCGTTTTATTAGGTTGAGCATCGCTAAGCAAGCTTTCAAAAAGAATGGTAGCTTTTTCAAAATTTTCGGCGAGCCCATTCAAGCTAACATAAATTTGCTCCTCCGAATTGTAAACTTCAAAACGGCAACCCAATTTATAAAACGCTTCTTGAACCTCAGAAGGGCTTAATTTAGAGGTCCCGAGGTAATTTAAATAGTCGATAGCAATACCAGCTTTTTTATCGTTATTGGTACCCATATCAAGAATGTAATACATACTGAACGTGTTGTTCTCAGTGTTTTTCTTATAGAAGAGCGGAATATTATTTTTCAAGTTTACTTCCTGAATGTCTTTTTTATAATCTAAAAATACGGGTTCAATTGCAGGTACTTTTGCATTAACAATTGATTTAAGAAATTCGGATTGTGCGTTTCGGTTCACTTCTACCGGAGTAATAATGGGCTTCACTACTTTTTGAATGGAAGTATCTTCTCCGGTATGCTTGTATACCAACACATAATTATTTTGAAGGTTCTTATTCGCGAATTCTACAAGCTGTTGTTTTGTAATTTTTTCAAATCGTCCTATTTCATCAACTTTTCTTTGGTAATCAATATTCGCGGTAAATGCATCAAGCAAATCATCGGCCCTTCCTCTGTTTGCGCCATACGATTTAGTCAGTGCCACTTTTAAATCAGTCACAATTGCAGCTAAAATCCAATCGGGAAAATCAGCTTTTTTAAGTCGCTCAATTTGTTCTAACATTAAGGTTTTGGTTTGTTCCAGTGTTTGGCCTTCTTTTGGAGAAGCTCCTAATATTAAAGTAGAATAATCATTTAATAAGTAAGGAAACGAATACGCCTCAAGCACCTTTTGCTGTTGGTTTAAGTATAAATCAAATAATCCGGCAGTACCGTTGTAAATGATTTTACTTAGAAACTTTACCATATCTGCATCAGAAGTTTCTACACCTCCAAATCGATATCCAATAGCTAGTGATTCGGCATCAGGCCCCAAAACTTGCACAATTCGTGGTTCAGCGATTGGCTCTTCCACAGCCACCTTATATGCCGGCACTGCTTTATAAGGCAAAGAACCAAACTTGGAATCAATCATTTTAATTGCTTCGTCCGGGTTAAAATCACCGGATAAAATAAGCGCCATGTTGTTGGGCACATAATACGTATTGTAATAATCTTTAATTTTTAAAAGGGATGGATTTTTTAAATGCTCAATTGTACCAATGGTAGTTTGACTTCCGTAAGTGTGCTTTTTAAAAAGGTTCGAAAACATCGCTTCAAATAGTTTATTATCATCTGAATCAAGACTTCTATTTTTTTCTTCATACACCGCTTCCAATTCGGTATGGAAAATGCGCAGCACCGGATGGCGGAATCGTTCCGACTCCAGCGAAAGCCAGTTCTCGAGTTGATTGCTAGGAATATCATTTACATAAACGGTTTGTTCAAAACTGGTGAATGCATTATTACCTTTAGAACCCAGCGCTGAAATCATTTTATCGTATTCATTTGCAATAGAAAATTTCGCCGCCACCCCGCTAATACTATCAATTTGGTGATAGACAGCATTTCGGGTTTTATCGTCTTTTGTATTCCGATATAGTTCATATAACACTTCTATTTTATCTAACTCAGGCTTTTCTTTTGCAAAATCAAGCGTACCATACTTATCTGTGCCTTTAAATAACATGTGTTCAAGGTAATGCGCCAAACCGGTAGCATCGGCAGGGTCATTTTTGCTTCCTGCTTTTGTGGCGATGTAGGTTTGGATGCGTGGAGCATCTTTATAGACTGTCATATACACTTTAAAGCCATTATCGAGTGTATAAACTCTGGCATTTAGCGGGTCATTTTTAAAAGTTTGATAGGAGTATACTTTGGGAACATCCTTTGGAGCTTCAATAACTGTTTGAGCAGCTGCTGTTGACACTGATGAAGCAGGTGCATTACTCGTTTTAGTGCTTTTGCAAGAAGTTACCAGTGTGCCGCAAAGCAATAGGATAGTGAGTAGTTTTACGTGTATTCTCATAAATTTTATCGTTGGCTTTTGAAGGCGAAAGTATTGAAAACTAGTGGTCAAACCAATAAATATTCCAATCAATAAAAATTTATACATTTGAATTGACATAAGCCATTGCATTTACATAAAATTAATTCGAATGAAAAAAAGTTTACTCTTACTGTTATGTTTCTTCCTAATAAGTTTTGCAAGCGAAGCCCAAACAACTAAAGTCAAAAAAGTTGTTTTTCAAGGATTTTGGTGGGACTATTGGAATTCAAATTACCCCAATGGTTGGAGTAATTATTTAACCGAATTGGCACCTCGCTTAAAAGCAATGGGAGTGGACGCAATCTGGATTCCACCAGCTTATAAAAATACGTCACCCGGTTATGTGGGTTATGCACCTTTTGATCAATATGATTTGGGCGATAAGTACCAGAAAGGTTCCTTGAAAACCCGCATGGGAAATAAGGATGAACTCCTTCGTTTAATTGCGGTGATGCATGCAAATGGAATTGAAGTTATTGAGGATGTAGTATTGAATCACAACAACAATGCAGGAACAACCAGCGGTGCCGGCGGTAAGGATCCGGAAGCCAATTATTCCATGAAGAATGAAGGGGGCTATAAAAATTTTAGATATGTTTCCTATACCAGGCCATCTATAAATGAAAGTCAAAATGACTATTGGACACGAAATGGTAGATGGCCTAAAAATTACACGAACTTTTATCCCAATAAAAATAATAACTGCAGTACCGGAGATATTTGTTCTAATTTTTTCGGTCCTGATATTTCTTATGAATCAACAGCAACCGGACAAAGCAGCAATATACCTAAAACAGGGTCGGTTACCGTTGGAACCGTAAGTCGCAGTTACGTTAATCCTGCTCAAGTAAGTAATTATATGCGTGATAATGCGCGCAACTGGCTCATGTGGATGAAAAAGCAAACAGGAGTAGATGGCTGGCGATGGGATGCTGTGAAGCACTTTCCTACTTATGCGCAAGAGGATTTAATTTACAATACTAAATATATGCTACCCGGATTTGCGCAAGGCGGAGAAGCCATGTTTAATGTTGGCGAGTATGTTGGAGGAAAAACTGAAATTGATAACTATGTAACCAGCGTTCGAAGTGGTAATGAAGAGCACACAGGCACTTTCGATTTTAGCCTGAGAGGTTATGGCCCCAATGGCGGATTATATAGCATGGTGTTAGGGCAAGGCAATTATAACATGCAAAACTTACCGGGTGAGCAACAGCTAAAGCGCTATTACGATTATGCTGCTCAACGGGTGCATCGCACTGTTCCGTTTGTTAATAGTCATGATACCTATCGACCAGTATTGGATGCATCCGGCAATTATTCAAAACCATTAGGAGATGCAAGTGGTTGGAATGTAGGGAGTGAATTGGGCGGAAATGGTGGGCACATAGATCCACGGGAACCTCGCTTTTATGCTGCTTACGCTACAATTTTTTCTATGGATGGAAATCCAATTGTTTTTTTCGAGGATGTTTTTGATATTGGTACTACAGGCAAGCGTTTTTCGCACCTTCCGAGTAGTGTGTCTGATTTGCCGGTGCGAGAAGATATTGTAAATATTATTGAAGCACATCAAAAATTGCAATTTAAAAATGGAGATTATGCCGTACCCACAGCTTTAACAGGGGCTCAAGCTCCTTACTATGCAAAAGGCGGAACCGGGGATCATATTGTTTTTGAAAGAAAAGGAAAAGCAATAATTGGAGTTACTGACCGATATGCTTCAGCAGTTGATAATTCGAACGATGAAGAAGTTTGGGTGTCTGTTGGCGATGCCAGTTGGTATAATACCGATTTAATAGATTACAGCGGCGCTCACGGATTGACAACTACACACGTTTATGCAGATGGAAGAGTGCTAATTAAAACAGCACCTGCAGGACATAACATCTCATCAGCTAAAGGACATGGTTATTCCATTTGGGCGCCTGTACCAAACGGGATGAATTTTAGCAGCATAAACGACATCTATAATTATCTCGCATCTTATTCTCCCTCACGCACTCCAATTACAACACAAGAATGGGAAATGGCGGATGATTTGGGTGATAGTCATATTAATTCGCTGAAACAAGGTGGCCGATTGCCTGCCAATAGTGCCGCACAGCGCACAGCAGGTAGAATTTATGCTGCGGCTAACCAAACGGTTACCTATAAAGTTTTTCCGGAAGTAAATGGCACTGCTCAAAATATTAGTTTATATAACTCCAGTGGAACGCTTGTTTCTCAGATAAGTGGGACATCTTCTGCTGCTTTACCACTTACCGGAAACTATACTCCCGGCGCGGATGGTTGGCTAACGATAAAGGTAAAACACGCAAATACTACTACCGCTGCGCAGCGTGTTTGGGTAAATGTGAGCTACGTTTCGCCAGCAATTGTGAATACCAGAACAGCACCAGGCAACCTCAAAAGTTTGAATTTTAATTTTGAACAGGAAAGTCCAATAGAAGAAGTTGCGGCACTTAAAGTATACCCTAATCCAAGTAATGGATTTGTATATTTTGCTTTTCAAAATTTAGTTGAAACCGATTTACTAAAATTACGTTTGTATGACTTAAGCGGGCGTGAAGTATTATTTATTGAATCGAATTTGGAAGAATTGGAAAGTAGGTTCAATACAGAATATGCATTAATGAAATCCGGAATTTATCTTTTGCATGTTGAATCACCTTTACTGAACCAAAAGATAAAATTAATGAAGCTGTGATGCTTGACTTTATTTACTTATGAAACCAACAAATTGGATTGCCTTATGCGGTATTTTTATTCTTACACTTTTTCGTGTACATGGGGCCGTCGACCGCGACTCAAAGGTGAAGGCCAGTTTAATTTTCAAATTTGCCCATACCATTGAATGGAAGAATCCTAAGGAATTAACTGATTTCAGAATTGGTATTTTGGGAGCAAACGATAATGTGGTGAATGAGTTAAAGCGCATCACAAATCGCAAGCGAGAAGGAAAGTTTCTTATTTCAGTAATCGTTTTTAGAAGTATTGCAGAGGTAACTCAAACCGAAGTATTATTTGTTGACCATGCCAAATTCAAAAACTTCGCACTTTCTGATTTGAAAGGACATACACTTTTAATTACCGATAATAACCTTGACATGAATCGCACCATGCTTGCGTTTATTGAAGGAAATAAGAAACTGAACTTTGAAATAAATAAGGAGAATCTCTTAAATGCCGGACTTAAGCTCACCGGAGGTTTTGTTGGATTGGCTAAGAAAACAATTCGCATTACGGATGACAATATGGATGATTTTGATTTGGAGGAAGAAACCGGTTCAGTGGAAGTTCCGGTGGTAACCGTAACCGAACCTGTTGCAAGTACTCAAGAACCTTCTGCTTCTAGCACAGCGGCTTCACGTAAGAGTAGCAGAGCCGAAAAGAAGGAAGCTCAAAAAAATGCATCTGCTTCTCAAGCAGAATTTTTAAAACGCGAAGCTGATATCAAAAAAAAGGAGGTAGAGATTAACTCCCAAATGGATCAAGTGCTTAATCAAAAACAAAAATTGGATCAACAATTAAAGTCTGAAACACTTACCACTGAAGAAAAAATAAAACTGCAGGAGGTAAAAATTGATTTAACAAAACAAGAATACGGATTGCGTGAGAATGTAGTAAACAATAAAAAGAAGGAGTATGAAAATTTGCAAGCCGAGTTAGAAAAACTGAACACCAAATACCTCACTGTTATAAAGGAGCTAAATCTTCAAAAGGTATTAAACATCATGATTGTGGCCATGATTGGTTTTATTATTGTGGCCTTATTTATTGTGTATCGTAACTACCGCAGCAAGCTCGCAGCAAATGTTTTGCTCGAATCACAAAAAGTGGAAATATCAGCGCAAAAGCGCATTATTGAAGAAAAGAATCATGAAGTATTAGACAGTATCAATTATTCCAAACGTATACAAGCTGCTATACTTCCGGATATGCATGAAATTGAGAAGAACCTAAGCGACTTTTTTATTTTATACAAACCCAAGGATATTGTAAGCGGTGATTTTTATTATTTTAATACCGCTAATAACGATGTTTTTATTGCTGCTGCAGATTGCACCGGACATGGTGTTCCCGGCGCATTTATGAGTTTGGTTGGATTTAAAGAATCAAAAATAGCCAATGCTCAATTTAGCACACCGGGTTTAATTTTAAAAGCCTTAAATAATGGAGTGAAGGAAACACTTAAACAAACCAACGAGGAAGCCACCGGCGATGGGATTGATATTGGCTTAATTCGATTGCGCGGCAACCAACTAGCTTATTCAGGCGCCAACCGACCGTTGTGGATTATTAAAAAGAATTCGTTTAGTATTATTGAAGTGAAGGCTACCAAGAGTGCTATTGGTGGCTTTACCAAAAGCAACCAGGAATTTGAAGAACATACTATTGATTTGGAAAAGGGGGATTGTGTGTATTTATTTTCGGATGGATATGCCGATCAGTTTGGCGGTGATAAAAACAAAAAGCTCACTACTAAACGGTTTAAAGACTTTTTGGTGACGGTTAAAAGCCATCCCATGAAGGACCAGCGAAAAGAACTTGAAAATTTTGTAGAAAAATGGCGCGGACCCAATGAACAAGTAGACGACATTTTGGTTATTGGAATACGTATCTGATTTTTACTATTTATGAAATGGAATGAACTCACGCAACCTGAACATTTGGTTGCCCTAGATGAAGTATCTAAAAATGAAAAAGTATTTATTTTTAAACACAGCACCAGATGCAGTATAAGTACCGCCGCATTAAACCGAATTGAACGGAAGTGGAGTGAAAGCGATACTAGCCTTGTTAAACCTTATTTTTTAGATTTACTTGCCTTTAGGAAAATTTCTAATGAAATTGCTGATCGTTATAATATTGAGCATGAATCCCCTCAACTCTTAGTAATTGAAAATGGGAAATGCACTTTTGTGGATGCTCATTTTGATATCAGTTACGATGCACTGATGCAAAATATAAGCGCTTAATTTAAACTTCTAAATCTAACTGTTTCCTAAGTGTTTCGATGGCAGGATTAATAGCCAACATGTGCTTGAATTTTTCCACATTGGTATAAGGCCGTTTTTCGGATTCATTTTTATTGATCGTAGTGCTCAACTGAATTTCCATATTGTTCAGTTCCCTGCGCAAATGCCCAAGTAATTCAAGCTTCTCGCGGTTCACTTCCTCTTCTTGTACCTTATTGTCGAGCGTGAATTCAAGCTGAAAGTTATCTTTTTTCTGAGGCTTATGGGAAGTGAGTGTACTGTAAAAATTAAGCTTACCGAGTGCATTCATTTTATCGGCAAACTTTTTCCAACTCAGTTCTAATTGCTCTTGGGTGAATTCAGCTTTCGGGCTTTCGGACTTTACGCTTACAACTGTTTCTGATCCTGTTTTACTTGCTTCCTCCGGTTTAGCTTTTGTAAAACTGTTGATGGAGAAGCTTGGAATTGCAGGTGCTTGCTTTGGTTTAACTTCTATATTTTGAGCAGGTATAGCAAGATTTTCCGGTTTTGGTTCAGATACACTTGATGCATTTATAGGAAGCGGAGAAATGGCAGGCGATGCAAGTTTAGGAACTGAACTTTGTTCTATACTGTCATTTTTTTTTTCAGCCACTTGGCTGTTTTTTAATAATTGAACGGTACACATCTGCATCAAACTAAGCTCAACAAGCAGGCGTTGGTTTTTGCTTACCTTGTATTTGTAGTCGGCAGTATTCAGTGTATTCAAACCATTTATTAAAAAATGGAGGCTACATTTTTTACTTTGCTCTTTGTATTTTTCGCGAATGTTATTTCCTACTTCAAGTAGCTGTAACGTAGTGTTATCCTGACTTACCAATAAATTACGATAGTGTTCTGCAAGTCCATTTATAAAATTATGGCCATCAAAACCATTATTGAGTACTTCATTAAAAAGCAATAAACATTCAGAAATATTTTCTTCTAAAATAAAATCAGTTACTTTAAAATAATAATCATAATCCAATATATTGAGGTTGTCAATTACAGCTTTATAGGTAATTGAATTTCCTGCAAAACTTACAATTTGATCAAACATACTTAGCGCATCACGCAAAGCACCATCAGCCTTTTGCGCAATAATATGTAAGCCATCCATTTCAGCACTAATGTTTTCGCTTTGGGCAATAAAAGCAAGGTGTTTAGCAATGTCATCAATTTGAATTCGATTAAAATCAAAAATCTGGCACCGTGATAAAATAGTTGGAATTATCTTGTGCTTTTCGGTTGTGGCTAAAATAAAAATAGCATGCGCTGGTGGCTCTTCCAAGGTTTTTAAAAACGCATTGAATGCAGCTGTACTCAACATGTGCACCTCATCAATGATATACACTTTATATTGACCTAATTGAGGAGCAAATCGAACCTGATCCACCAAACTACGAATGTCGTCAACTGAGTTGTTGGAGGCAGCATCTAACTCATGCACATTCATCGACTGCCCGTTGTTAAAAGATACACAGCTTTCACATTGGTCGCAAGCTTCGGTTGCAGCGGTTGGTTTAAAGCAGTTGATGGTTTTCGCTAAAATACGTGCGCAAGTAGTTTTCCCAACACCCCGTGGACCGCAAAATAAAAATGCTTGAGCTAAATGCTTATTTTTAATGGCATTTTGTAAGGTACTCGTAATGTGCATTTGCCCTACTACCGTGTGAAAGGTAGCTGGACGATACTTACGGGCCGATACAATGAAATTATCCATTAAACAATAAAAATTTTGAAAATTGAACTGCCTAAACAGTCCTGCAAATATAAATTAAAAGCGCTTAGCTAAAAACGGATTTAGACTTTTGTTGAAAAGTGTTTTAGTCTTGCTCGAAAAAGTTCACTGAGCCACCCACCCAGGTTTTATTCATGTTATATTTTACACCAATCATTTCTCCCTTACTGAGTCGAGCCAAGTTAATTACAAGGGTAGGACGGGCATCATTTTTTTTCCAAATATACAGCATACGAATCTCAGATTTTACTTTGCCATCAGGCGATTCAATAGTAGGTTCGTATTGGACTTTACGTTGCAAAATGAAATTTTCTTTATCGGTCACTTTTTCAATGTCTTCTTTTTTTACATTAAAAATTACACCCGATCCGGAGAAAGAAAAAAGCGGTTTCAAAACATAATTTTCGAGGTCGTTCGGAATTACTTTTAATTCGTGTAAAAAGGTACACTCCGGTACAAATTCACTTTTTAAAAAAGGCATGATGTATTTGCTGATTCTAAAAAACCAATTGGGATGTCCTGCCCATTCAACATCCACCTCATCAGTCATTTTAAAATAGTAGGTTAAATCGGTACGTTGCACTAACTCATCAAAAATAATGCGGTTGTAAATGCGGTGAATAGGGGTTTTTACACCTTCTCTCAAATAAAAAAGTTTGCGGCCTTCCTTAATTATTTTGGTTAAACACACTGCCTTGATTCCCAATTTGTCTTCAGTGCACATAAAATCAATGGCCGTATTTTGTTTCTCCGGTTCTACTTCCAGCAAAATAACATTTTCAGGTTTATGTGCTCCTACAAAGGCTTCTCGAAGTATTTCAAGGTAAGTTTCAGAAGTTAATCCTCCAAAATAGGGAGAAAAATTATCGGGAATATCAAAATGCTGACGGTATTTTTTAGATACAAATTCTTCGTAGCCATATAAGCTGGGAAAGCCTTGTAGCTCGATGAGTTGAGGAGTTAATTCGCCTTTCTCATCTTTGCATACTGCAAAATCTATAGCCAAACAAAGTGTATGCGCATCTTCTCCGGGAACATTTAAATGAGCAGGAACTGCTTTATCGGTAAGGCTTTTAAAATCATCTCTACAAATAAAATCAATCATGCTGTCGCATGCCTTAATAAGCTTGTGCTTTAATGCTTTGGGAACAAATACAGGCGTTTCGGCTATCCTAAAGGGAATAGTATAGTTGTAGGAAGTATTTAAATCGTTTAAAAATGCCTGATATTTTTCTTCACTAAAAGAGGCATTGTAGCGTTTGCGAGCGGATTCAACCATTTACTGCGAATGTTTAAGTTAAGTTAAAGAAATTCCTTACGGGTGGATGCTAAGCTAAAATTAATTTTAAATATATACTAAATTCCTATTACCTGTTTAATTAGGAAAATAAAAATTATGCTGAACTTGCAGAGTTGAAGACGGGTTTTATTCGAAAATGGCGTACCTACTAATCGGACGCATGGCACCCCACCAATGAAAATCGCGCAACAGCAAATCTTTTGGACTTAATTCTTGGATAGGATACATTGTGGCATCCGGTTTTGTTATGAAGGTAATTCGATCTACTTTATTTTCTTTTATAAGTATTATCATGCTGCTGCAATCGGTTTTGTTAACACCAATCATAGCCTCTTTGTCTTTGGCATAATAAATCGTTTGGCCATTCCCTAAAACATTAATCCTGCGCAACTGATTGTCGCCAAATATGCCCTTCATGTTCTTTCCGCGAATTTGGTTGAAGCGCAACGAATCTTCCTGAGACACCATAAATGCGTTGTTCCTCATATCCAAGCTTTTTAATTTGCCATCATAGGTGTGAATGTGAATACTGTCGCTGGTGAGTTGGTTTTTATCGGACCATAAAACAGGATCTTTAAACATGCGCATGGTTGAATCTTTGTAAGTAAAAACTAAAGAATCGCATTTTCCCTGCATATCGGTTTTGAAAAATTTTACCTTATGATAAGCCAGCAAAACCCGCTTCGATTCTTCTTTTTTTGCAACGGTATTGTCCGATTTGAGATTGCTTTTTTCTTTCTTCTTTTTTTCCTTGATCTCCGGCTTCTTACCACTGGCGGCCAATGCCAGCGCACTATCTGTTGTAGCACGCAGCAAATCGGCATGTAAAAAAAGTGAATCTTTATCATAAATCTGAATCAGCAATGCTTTGCCTGTAACGATTGAATTGTCTTCACTTTCAAAGTACTCACCCAAATTTCCTGTTATAATTATATTTTCAGAAGTGTCGCGTATTTCGATGTTGCGCAATGCCTTTCCATAACCGGTGTTACGGTTATAATACAAACTATCCCCTTTGATTTGCTGTTTTGGATTGCTAAGTCGAGCATTCTTATTAAACTGAGCAATGTTCTTCTTGGTGTCGTACCAACCGTTTTCGCAGTAAATGGTGTTTTCTTTACTGATGATTTGAGTGGGAGAAAGAAAATAGGCTATTTCAGAAAGGGTATTGTATTTCAAGGTATCACAATAAACTGTATACTGTGGATTAACCAAGACCACATTTTTCTTAAAATAAAAATCCTTGCTTTTGGCATAGTAATATCCGCTTTCACTGGTTAAGGTATTTTCCTTATTTACAATCTTACCATTACCGGTATAGTTTGCCAAATCAGCGTTTAAATCATAATTCAAAAAATTGGAGGTGAGGGTAATATCCTTGTCTATTAAACGTACCTCTCGCGTTAGTTCCGCTTTTTTGGTATTGCCATTGTATTTTAAAAATTGCCCATACAAATTAAGGGTATCACCTTGTTGAATGTGCACATTCCCATAAGCATCAAGTGCATTATCGGGATACAAGTAGGCACTGTCGCAATACATAATTGCATTGTCGTGCTTAAATGAAACATTGCCCAGTAAGCGTTTTGCATTTCCTTTTTTTTCGTCGTATTCCAATGAATTTGCATTGAGCAATTCAATACGGGTTTGCGCCTGCGCCAACAAGGGGAGAAGTGAAATAAAAAAAACAAGCGTTCGGTTCAAAGCATGAGTTTAGTGAGCGCGGCAAAGCTAATAAAAAAGTGTAAGCCTATTTTTACGACCGGCAAACATTCGCAGGGTTATGCCTTTTCTTGGGAATTATTATGAATTATTTCTTAAAGCTTAATCCGGCTTGTTTTAAAGCCTCTCTTAATTTAATCATTGCCGATGGACCCATTCCATGGAGGTTCTTAATAGTACTTTCAGTGCAGGTAGCCAATTGTTTAAGTGTACTTATTTTTGCATGCTCGAGTGCCCTTCTGGCGGGGGCTGAGAGCGCTGTTTGAAATCCACTTAATGGTTTTCGATTGGCTTCACAAATAGGGCAAGTAGGGCAATTGCTGCTTTTGGAATAACGGTGACCCTTACTGCAGATTTTTAACTTTTTTGTTGAATCCATTAAAGCCAAAATTATTTTGAATCATAAGCTTCCAATACTTCATCTACTGCTTCCCAAATTTCGATTTTATTTTCTTCCAAATCATATATCCAACCAAAATTACCGTATTCGGTATAGTCTCTTTTAGTATCTACTTTCACACCATCTGCAATTAATTTATCTAAAAATGCATCCAAATTTTGCACTCTAAAATTGAACATAAAGGGTTTTTTACTGGGTGCAAAGTAAGTCGACTTTGCTGTAAAAATGCTAAAAGCTGTACTGCCAATTTTAGTAGGATTTTCACGCTCTCGCCACTTAAAAGTATGATAGGTATTGCTTCCAAAAGCGGTACCCAAATGGGTATCGTACCACGCTGTTAGCGCTTTGGGATTTTTGCTTTTAAAGAACACACCTCCAAAACCATTTACCACATAGTTATTGGCATTGCTTGAAACGTAATCTGATAATTCGGATTTATTTTTAGTATTGGTATAAACCTGACAAAATTTAATTTTTTCATTTTCCGTGATTATTTTCCAGGCCACTGAAGCGCTCCATAAGGAATTGACAAGATTTGAATTTAAATTTTTAATTGTACCGCTAGCGATACCAAAAACTCCAATAGTGTTGCTGTGATGAACTTGGTTTTCAATATCGAATTTATAATCCGGACATTCCTCAAATAAAACTTTCCATGCAGCAATACTATTGGGGATTCCGTTTACTGCATCCTTTTCAGCATAACAAAAAGTATGGTCTGCGGTCAGTAATTCGGCCATTTCTGTGAAGTTTTGAGTATTGATGGCTTGCACAAATTGTATGATGAGTTCGGTATTCATGATAAATTTTTGAAGAGTAAAGATATAAATTGCTCGATGGGTAAAAGGATTATTTCCATTTTTTGTGTTGTATTCAAATTAAAATTTGGCGCTACTTTCAGTGCCCCATTAATTTCTATATTTGATTTTATAAACTACCTATTAACCAAGTATCTGCTGGTATTTTTTACTTTACTATTTCAGCTTATTCCTGCTGAAGGGGAGACACAGAATTTATTAGTAATTAATTCATTGCAAAGATCACATTCCCAATCAAATCAAGCAGCTATTGCTAAGTTGTAGGATGCCTCATGTAGTTGTTTTGTTTTGAGAGGTTTAGCTGTTCAGATTTAATTTTTCTTCTAATTTTGGTAACCGTTAAGAAAAAATGCTATGAAGAAATCATACTTCTTACTGCTGTTTGTTGGCTTGATTTTTACTACAGCCTCTTTCGCCCAAAAGGATAGTCGACAAGCTAAAGTTGATTCCCTGCTCAACAGCTTATCAAAAGCAAAGGAAGATAGCAATAAGGTGGACCTTTTTTTTACCCTCTCCACAACATTTCGAAGATTAGATTTTGATAAGTCTATTGATTTTGGAACGCAAGGCTTGCAACTTGCCCAAAAATTAAACGATAGAAACCGCATTTCTCAAGCCTATTATCTATTGGGAAATACCAATTTATTTGCCGCCAACTATTCGTCTGCTTTGCGCTTTCTTAATGAAGCGCTTAAGCTGGAGCAAGAAAAAGGTGATGTGGAGGGTATAGCCACAGTATATACAAACATCGGCAATGCCTACCTTCCACTATCCAATTACCCCAAAGCGCTTGAATCCTTTTTAAATGCATTAACCTTATTTGAGAAAAATGGAAATAAAAATGGACAGGCCAATTGTCTGAATAATATTTCAAATGTTTATTACACACAATCCGATTTTTTAAAAGCCTTAGATTATTCAAAACGCGCGCTGATTATATACAAGGCAATTGATAAAAGAAATGGCATAGCACTAATTGTAGGCAACATTGGCGACATACATGCACAATTGGGTCAGTTGGATAAAGCGCTTCCCTATTTTTTGGAATCATTAAAACAATATACTGAGTTGGGCGACAGCACAGGGATTGAGCGTAATTTGGCAAATCTTTCTTCCTTGTATTTAAGAAAAGGGGATTATTCTAAAGCAAGCGATTATATTTTTTCGGCATTAACTATTTCCAAATTAAATAACTATGAGTATGAAAAAGGGCTTGGCTTTATAGCTGCCGGAGAAATTTATTTAGGGATAGCAAAGGATAGTAGTTCCAATCCTACCATACCTTTTAATTTGACCTCAGCTAAAGCCCTCGAAACTGCAAAAAAATATATTGATAGTGCAATCGTTTTGGTAGATCAGGTAGGCGATTTGGAGTCGCTTTCGAATGCATATAACCATCTTAGTGAAATACTGCACTTACGTGGAGATTATAAGAATGCATATGCCGCACAACAAAAATTTAAACAGTTAAACGATTCCGTTTTTAATATCGAAAGAGACAAAAAAATTACGCAATCGGCTATGCAGTATGATTTTGATAAAAAGGAAGCTGCAGCGAAAGCAGAACAGGAAAAGAGGGACATCCGCAACCGGAACATCCGAAACTCAATATTGGCAGGGCTTATTGGAACAATGGTTTTTTTAGTTGTGGTATACCGTCAACGCAATAAAATTAAAGCCGGAAAAAAATTGAGCGATGAATTATTGTTGAACATACTTCCCGAAGAAGTGGCAGAGGAACTCAAAGCTAAAGGCTCTGCAGAAGCAAAGCTTATAGACGAGGTTACTGTTTTATTTACCGATTTTAAGGGATTTACAACTATGTCGGAAAAGTTGAGCCCGAAGGAATTGGTGAAAGATATTCATGAATGTTTTTCAGCGTTTGATAAAATTATTGAAAAACATGGCATCGAAAAAATAAAAACCATTGGTGATGCCTACATGGCCGCAGGAGGGATTCCCACACCTAATACAACACACGCGCAGGATGTGGTTAACGCAGCACTCGAAATTCGACAATTTATTGAAGAAGGCAAAGCATTAAAGATTGCAAAGGGTTTACCTTATTTCGAAATTCGAATTGGTGTGCACACCGGTTCGGTGGTTGCAGGAATAGTTGGCTTGAAAAAATTCGCTTACGATATTTGGGGCGATACGGTTAACACTGCAAGCCGCATGGAAAGCAGCGGAGAAGTGGGTAAAGTGAACATCAGTGGAACTACTTATGCCTTAGTCAAGGATATGTTTAACTGCACGCATCGTGGAAAAATTGCTGCAAAGAATAAGGGAGAAATAGATATGTACTTTGTGGCATAAAAAAGCCCCGGCATTGGTACCGAGGCTTCTAAATTTTTGCTTAATATCAATGTATCCCTTTTGCCGACAAATAGCGTTCGGCATCTAATGCAGCCATGCAGCCACTTCCTGCAGCTGTTACCGCTTGGCGATAAATTTTATCTTGTGCATCGCCTGCTGCAAAAACACCATCTATATTTGTTTTGCTGGAACCCGGAATCGTTTTGATGTAGCCGGTTTCATCCATGTCAATAAATTGCTTAAAGATGGCAGTATTGGGCTCATGTCCAATAGCAACAAAAAAGCCGGTTACGTCAAGTGTCCGTTTTTCCTTGGTTTTTGCATTTACAACAATAGCACCTGTCACTGCATTGTCGCCAATAATTTCTTCGGTTTCATGATTGTAGAGTACTTCTATGTTGGCAGTATTTAATACTCGATGTTGCATTGCTTTACTGGCGCGCATTTCATCTCTTCTAACAATCATGTATACTTTTTTACACAACTTTGCCAAATAAGTAGCTTCCTCAGCGGCAGTATCGCCGGCGCCAACAATAGCCACATCTTGGTTTTTAAAAAAGAATCCATCACACACTGCACATGCGCTTACACCAAAGCCATTGTATTTTTTTTCGGAATCCAATCCCAGCCATTTGGCTGATGCTCCTGTAGCAATAATGACTGCATCGGCAGTGATCGTTGTTTTTTCATCAATCACCACTTGATGGGGATGTACTGAAAAATCAACAGAAGTTGCCAATCCCCATCTGATATCTGTACCAAAGCGCATGGCTTGGGCTTTAAAGTCGGCCATCATTTCCGGACCTTGAGTTCCTTTGGGATAGCCCGGATAATTTTCAACTTCAGTGGTAATAGTTAATTGCCCACCCGGCTGAAGTCCCTCATACATCACAGGTTTCATATCTGCTCTTGCTGCGTAAATAGCAGCTGTGTATCCTGCAGGTCCTGATCCTATTATCAGGCATTTTACATGTTCATTAGTTGTACTCATTTTTGATTGTGCTGATTAATTGTGTTGAGTATAAAATCAACTCGTTTGTTTACTTCCATCATTGGGATGTTTAGGGTTTGATATCCCAATTGTTGGTAGGTGCTTTCAATTAAATTGTGAATTTGTTCGGCATTTGAAAAATCCTCCTTGCGCTCATTGTCTATCAAATAAATTTCTTTCCAAGGTGGAGTTAAAAATACCAATTGATTGTAATGGTTTACTTGTGCAGCTTTAATATAGTTGGGTGGTATGGGTAAATTATCCTTAATTAAATACGCCAACACATCCACAATACCACGATCATAAAAGTGAATGTTTTCATCCAGCAATTGGCTGTGTTGCTGCAAACGTTGTTCAAAAACAAGTCCGCTAAATGCAGCTAAATCCTTCCAAGGCAAAATTGTCCCGCCTTTTTCAAGTTGGTCTTTGATGATGCTTCTAGAAATTTCATGTATGCTCTTGAAATTGCGGTTTTCAAGTTCGTGAATGATGGAGGTTTTTCCAAAACCCGGTCCCCCAGAAATAATATAGCGCAAATTATTTTTCCGCGCTTCAATAATGGTATTGTCTGGAAGAGTTAAGCTCTGCAATGGGTTGAGGTTATAAAATTAGAGCCCGCGAAATTAATCAAATTAACAGAATCCTTGTATAAAAATGCAATTTAAAAAACGAGGTTCAATCCCAAACTCGGTAAAAAAGGCAATTGATTCACACGCTGGTTCGTAATACGGTCTTGATAAAAAATATTTTTTCGATTGTATAAATTCGTCACTCCGGCATTTGCTTCCAACGTTGCATTCTCGCTAATTTCAAATTTACGTTTTACGGTTACATCCAGTCGGTGATAATAAGGTAAACGACCTGTGTTTGTAGGTTCAAGTAAAAAGGATAAATCGCCATTTTCGGTAGTATAATCAGTATTTACACCGTCTTGAAAATTGAGTTTTTCATAAAAACCGGTTGTTTTGTAAAACGGAAATCCGGAACCCATATTCCATCGTGCATCTAACTCCCAATGCAAACCTTTACCAAATGTGTAGGTACCCACTAAATTTACATTGTGTCTTCTATCAAAATGGGGTTGATAAGCATAAATACCATCCCAACGATTTACAAAAGTAAGAGAGTAAACTGCCCATAAATAGATTCGTTTGTGTTCATATTTCAATGAAATATCCACTCCTTTTGCATCGCCTGATTCTACTATAAAATCCTTTTTCTGCAAATCCGGTCTGCCACTATTTGCGGCATCGTCATCAAAAATTTTGTTTTTATTAATATTGGTAAGCTGTCCGAAATATTTGTAGTACCCTTCAATATTTAAAGTGGTGCTCTTATTTAAGTCTCCTTCGAATCCGAGTATCGCATGATTGGCCCGTTGTAGACTGTTTTTAACGGATTTAGTTTTCCCATTTTGTTGTGTAAAATCCGATTGTAAATTATCAGGACTGGATAAGAATCCATAAAACAAATTCACCACATCACGGTCGGAGGAAGCGCTCATTAAATTTTGACTATAGATTCCACCCGCGAATTTGATGCGAAAATTATCGGCAACATTAAGTTTCATTCCTAAACGGGGTTCGGGCGAAAACACACGTAATGAAGCGTAATAATGCAAACGCACACTAGGCTCAATTAATAATTTACCAAGAACTACTTTTGAACGTATAAAACCTCCAATTTCGGTAGTATTATCAGCCTGTTCGAGCTTACGGTTTAAGGAATTAAAGAAGATAAAATTGGTTTTGTATCCTAATATTTCAACGCCATAATTCAACTCATTTTTGCCTCGGTAATAAGTAAAATCGAGCCCAAGGTTAAATCCATTAATATCGCTTTGGCGCGGTTGACCATCCGCTTCAGAAAGCGAAATGCCATATTTTGAATAAGCAAAATTTCCTTTCACCAATACCGAAGAATTGTTTGGAATCAACACAAAATTACTGCCTGCACCTGATTCACTCCAATGCAAATCGCTTACTTGACGGTAATTTACATTGTCATTAAAATTAAATCCAAATACATTAAACTTACTTCCATTGCTTCCATTAATGGAAACCTTTCCGTATAAATCGGTAAAACGGTAGGGAAGGCCATTACTATCTATATAAGAATAAAGCGACTTAGAAGTCTGATTTAGGTATGAATTCTTTATAGAAACGATATAGGAAGAACTTCCACCATTTTCAGTTTGCTTTACAATTGGTCCTTCAAGTAATGCTTTTGCTCCAAAGGTGGTAGCTGAAACTTTTCCGGAGATGCGTTTTTTATTTCCATCACGGGTGGTGATGTCCATAATTGAAGATACTCTACCGCCGTATTGCGCTCCAAATCCTCCGGTGTAAACATCTGCATTACGAATTATATCTGCATCAAAAACAGAAAATAAACCGATAGAGTGAAACGGATTATATACAATCATTCCGTCCATCAATACTTTGTTTTGAATAGGTGAACCCCCGCGTATATACAATTGCCCTCCTTGATCACCGGTAAAAATTACACCGGGAATTACCTGCAAATACTGCGCTAAATCCGGCTCACCACCAACCGATGGAAGCTGTTTAATTTCTTTGGCAGTAATTTTAGTAACCGAAGTTCTTACTTGGGAAACCGCTTCTTGCTTTTCAGCAGATATAACTACATCCCGCAATCTTACCGACGATTTTGCAAGAAAAAGTTTTTTAGTAATGATTTCGTTTCCTTTTACTTCCACCGGTAGCTTTAAGGTGTCGCATCCAATGTAAGTAACAGTAAGCGTAAAGTTTCCTGGCGGTACTTTTGTAATTGAAAAGTAACCATTTACATCCGTTGTTGCGCCAATACTGGTTCCCAACAAATATACATTCGTAAAAATAACAGGTTCACCGGTACCTTTTTCATACACAAATCCACGAATGTTAGCAGATTGAGCAAACACAGTTTGGACAGAAAAAGAAAGAGTAACGGCAAGAACTAGAAGAAAAAGGGGTTTATTTTTCCACATAAAAATTTTTTATAGCGGGCAAAGATAGTAAAATATGAAAGCGCAAAATGTTAAATCTTACTTGCTTTCAGAGAGTTTTAGGATATAGTCAAACTCTTCTTTCTTAACCGATTGAACAGAAAGTCGAGACAATTTTAACAATTGCATTTCCTGTAAATTTTTATCGGCTTTAATTTGAGCCAAGGAGATTGGTTTTTTTAGCGATTTAAAAGGTTCAAAATCGACCGCCAACCAATTTGGGTCAACGGTTGACGGGTCTTGATACGACTCTTTCTTAACTTTAGCAATGCCAACAATTTCGAGCCCTTCATTGCTGTGGTAAAAAAAAGCCAAATCACCTTTTTTCATGCTTCGTAAATTATTGCGGGCTGCATAATTACGCACTCCATCCCACATCGTGCTTTTATCCTTAAGTAATTTTTTCCAAGGATATTTAAAGGGTTCTGATTTTATTAGCCAGTAATTCATAATTGAGGTGCTTTATTAAGCTTTGATTCCGCTTTTTAATTTAATTTCTGCGAGTGCTGCATTCTCTTCATCACGTTTTTTAATATAAAAATCGTTTATGATAATTAGACTTGAGAGATAAAAAGGAATGGCAGGAATTTTATACCGTACCATTGCTCCAAAATTGGATGTTGTTAAGCCTATTGAAAAGGCAAAAAACAAGGAAAAAATAATCGAGAAAAACAGAATGGGCTCATGCGCAATAACCTTGTAAAAGCGATATATACCCAATTTGAACAAAAGAAAAATCGATAAAAACATGAGTACCGAATTTTCGAGTGCGGCTATAACCATGACAAAGTTTTTTGATTCCCATAAAAATGGGCGGAACAATCCCGCGACAATAGCTGCCGGCAGTTTTTCGAGTGCTCCGGTAATGGAAGCATCAAAATCACCGATGTCAAAGGAGTTTCCCCCGTAATAACCTTGTTTTAAATCCACTTGCGTGTTTTGGGCTTTTTGAAGAATTCCCTGTGTGGAGGAATATTGACCGAATCCGGAACTTAAGGTATTCAATAGAAAGTACCCCATGACCGAAAGAAACACAATCAATAGAGGTCCTGCCAAAATCTTTAAAAGCCAATTATTAATACGTTTAACTCTTTCAACACTCAACCAAAGTAAGGCTCCCGGCATTAACGCGATAAATATGTAAGGCTTAATTTTAATTAGGAGATAGGCCATAAAAATCATCATTATTACATTTATGGTAACTTTTTTCGGAACCACAAAAACTCGGTAGAAGCTATAAGTAAACCAACTTGCGGCCATGAGTGTATAAGTATCTTTTAACACACCCGATCCCCAGAATAAAACGGATGGAACCAGCAAAATTGAAATACGGAATTGCTTGTATAAGCTTGGATAAATTTCACAAAAGAGGATATAAAGCCGCCATGTTCCAAGGTAAGAAACCGCTCCAAGTATAATTGAGGTCACCAAATAACTTTGAAAAGAAAGGAATTGAATGATAGTTGTGAGCCGAGTAACGGTAAAGGATGCATGTTCTTTATAATAAAATGGCCATCCCGTTTCCGAATCAAATTCCGAACGATTTTCTTTCGTTAAATTGTCGGCCATTATCGAAAAAAAAGTTTCGTGGTTTTTAAAAAAGAGCTTCACCATTGAAACACTTCCCTTGAAATATTCAGTGGTATCACCACCGGTATAGTAAAGGGTGTAAATTAAACTCATGGCAATGGCACCTGCAATTTTTGCCAATAAACCAATTTTCAAATACTTATAAACCTCATTCGTTTTAACATACTTAATTTGAACAAGGTGACCTATGATAAATATAATCAGAATGTAAATTGGCGGAAGTATTAAATCCCAGATGCTTAATATTTCTTCTTTCAATACAAGGTCAATTTAGTATGTTTGCATGCAAACATACTGAGGATTTAAGAATAAATAAAATTGAATTCGTTATATATCTCCTACGACGGGATGACTGATACTTTGGGTCAATCTCAGGTTATTCCTTATTTAATTGGTTTGGCGCAAAATGGATATGCTATAACCCTTATTAGTTGCGAGAAAAGGGAGGCTTTTTCAAAGAATGAGGGACTCATTTCTAAGCTGTTAAAAACCCATAACATCGACTGGCACCCTTTATTTTATACCAAGCGACCACCGGTTATTTCTACTTTGATGGACATTTATAAAATGAAGCGAAAGGTAGATACACTGCATGCTCAAAAGCAATTTAAATTGGTGCATTGCCGCAGTTACATAACTTCATTGATTGGGGTGGAATTTAGTAAAAAGCACTCCATCCCTTTTGTGTTTGATATGCGTGGCTTTTGGGCAGATGAGCGTATTGAAGGTAACATTTGGAGTCTCAAAAACCCTATTTTTAAAGTCATCTATTCTTTTTTTAAGAAGAAAGAGCTTGCATTTGTAAATCAAGCTGCTGCAATTGTAAGCCTTACGCATGCCGGAAAACGTGAAATTCAGCAATGGAATATTAGACCTGCACAAAAAGAAAAAATTCATGTGATTCCTTGTAGTGCTGATTTTGATTTGTTTGCTCCGGCTACAGCCGAGATGCGAAGCATTTCTAGAAAGCACGCCGGTTTTGCAACTTCAGATTTTGTGCTTGTTTACCTTGGTTCAATTGGAACCTGGTATTTATTAGATGAGATGCTTGATTTTTTTGTTGCCTTGAAATCAAAAATACCGGAAGCAAAATTTTATTTCATTACCGGCGAAAACACTGAAAATTTGCTCGCAAAAGCGAAAGAAAAGGGGATTGATGCATCAGATGTTTATATTGAGTTTGCAAATCGTAAGCAAGTACCCGAAAAATTAGCTGCAGCCGATTGGGGAATTTCTTTTATTAAGCCCAGTTATTCTAAAACAGCCAGCTCGCCTACAAAAATGGGCGAATTACTTGCCATGGGAATACCGCTAATTGTAAATGGAAAAGTAGGAGATGTGCAAGAAATTATTGAACAAGTGAATGGTGGAATTTGTTTGGATTCCTTTTCCCAAACAGTTTATATGGATGCAGTTACTTCCATGCAACCAGGGATTTCAGCAACACCTTTAAGCATCCGCGAAAAGAGTTTTGCCATTTATAGTTTGCAAAAAGCGGTAAAAGCATATGTGGGTATTTATGACTCACTTTTAAAATAGGTCAATACTATTCAACCTGTATCCTGTTTAAAGCCTCGATTTTTATTTATATTCGCAAAAATTATAATTCAGTTTAGTATGAAGAGTTTAGTTACGGGAGGAGCAGGATTTATTGGTGCCAATGTGGTGAATGAACTACTAAAGTTGGGACACGATGTTATTGTAGTAGACGATTTAAGCGGAGGCTATGCCGAATATGTAAATCCTAAAGCCACATTTATTCAAGGTAGCATTTATGACCATGAATTTTTAGCCAAGCTTTTGAAACTCAAAAGTTTGATTATGTATATCACCTGGCTGCATACGCTGCCGAAGGATTGAGTCATTTTATAAAGCGGTTCAATTATAACAATAATTTAATTGGAAGTATTAACCTCATTAACCTTTCGGTGATTCATAAAATAAAATGTTTTGTGTTCACCTCGTCCATTGCAGTTTATGGCGCAGGAGAGTTACCTTTACGTGAAAGTGCTGTTCCCATGCCGGAAGATCCCTATGGTGTGGCAAAATTTGCGGTTGAATTGGATTTGAAAACTACGCATGAAATGTTCGGTTTAAATTACGTGATTTTCAGACCACACAATGTATATGGGGAGTTTCAAAACATTGGCGACCGCTACCGCAATGTAGTTGGTATCTTTATGAATCAATTGATGCAAGGTAAATCACTGAGCGTATTTGGAGATGGTGGACAAACTCGGGCATTTAGTTATATTGGGGATGTGGCGCCCTACATTGCCAAATCTGTAAATGTAAAGGAGGCCTACAATCAGGTATTTAATGTAGGTGGCGATATTGAATATACCGTTAAGGAACTTGCCATTTCTGTTATGGAAGTGATGGGAATAACTTCTGAATTGCGCTATTTACCTGCTCGTAATGAAGTGTTGCATGCTTATTCTGATCACTCAAAAGTGAAGCAAGTTTTCGGAATAAGTGACGATTCTTTTACCGATTTAAAAGCAGGGTTAAAAAAAATGGCCGATTGGGTAAAAGTAATGGGAGTAAAAACAACTCCTAAATTTAAGGAGATTGAGATTTATGAAAAGCTCCCAGCAGTTTGGTTAGAGGATTAAATTGAGCGTTGTGAAAAGTATTTTATTCCTTACCCTCCATCGCCCCGATCGCTCTCCCAGTCAGCGTTTTCGATTTGAACAATACTTGGAATTTCTTCAAGCGAATGGTTTTTTAGTGGAACATTTTTATTTACTCAATGAGCGAGACGATAAGCTATTTTATTCGCACAATGCCTTGGGTAAAATTAAAATTTTGATTACAAGTGTTTTTAAACTGTACTCAAAATATCGCTCTACAAAAAAGGATACGATAGTTTTTGTGCAACGCGAATGTTTTATGCTAGGCAGCGCCTATTTCGAAAAACTTTTTCGCAACAAATGCAAACTCATTTTTGATTTTGACGATAGCATCTGGCTTCAGAATGTATCGGACAAAAATAAACTTTGGTCCTTTTTAAAAAATCCATCTAAAACCTCGCACATCATTCAAATGGCTAATTGCGTGGTCGCCGGGAATCAATACTTAGCCGACTACGCTCTCCGTTTTAATAAAAATGTTACTATCATACCAACCACCATCGATACCGCCGAATATTATTTTGTAAAAGAAAATCAAAAGCCCAAAGACACCGTTTGCATTGGATGGAGTGGGAGTGTAACCACCATACAACATTTTCAATATGTGGTGGGTGCTTTGTTGTTATTGAAGAAAAAGTATGGGGATAAAATTTACTTTAAAGTAATTGGCGACGGAAGCTTTAAGCATAAAGAGCTTAATATTGCTGGTCTTCCTTGGAAGAAGGCGAGTGAAATAAATGACTTAGCCGAAATTGATATTGGTATTATGCCTTTGCCGGATGATGAGTGGGCAAGTGGAAAATGCGGTTTAAAAGGCTTACAATATATGTCGCTTGGAATCCCCACCATAATGAGTCCGGTTGGCGTAAATTCAGAGATTATTAAGGATGGTGAAAATGGTTTTCTTGCACAGGACGATAACGAATGGGTAGCAAAATTAAGCCGACTCATTGAATCTCCTGAACTTCGCTCTGGTATTGGATTACAAGGTCGAAAAAGTGTAGTTGAAAAGTACTCAGTGGAAGCAAATAAAAATCATTACCTCCAACTTTTTAATAGCTTGTAAATTTTAATGCAGCTTACTTGGAATACTTTAAATTGTAATCCTCTCCAATTTTCTTAATCAACTTTTTAGTATACTGTCCTTCTTTAATTTTGGCCGCAATTTCAGGAGCATCCGTAAAGTAGTTCGACATTTCTGCTTTAAAATTTAACCCATCAATAAACACCATCAGCGCTCCTCGCTTTTGCATCAAAAAATTTTGATAAATGCCAATATGCGCGTAAGTGGGACCACCAACATAGCTTCTGTTATAAGGTGCGAAAACCATTCCTGAACCAAAATTCTGTGGGCGGACCTCGTTTTCTGAATAATATTCATAAATGCTGAGGTAACCTGAAACGCTTTTTTTTACAAATATTTTCGCATTTTTCTTTCCAAAGGGTATGCTCTCAAATTCAAGATTCAGGGTATCAAAAGTAAAAGCGTATTTTTTTAGTTGTTTCGGCTTAAAGCGTTGCTTTTTTTGAGTGGATTCAACTATAGCAATAACACTTTTTTGAAGTTCAAGATAGATCGGAATATTAATACTTCTGTCGGTGGGAATGGTGAAAGTGCAAGAAACAGAATCACCGTTTAAAGTAATATAATATCCTTTACAAAAAGTAACTTTTGCAAAACTTGTAAGGCTAGAAATATGCAATACAAGGATAATTAAGAGCGCACGAAATAGCATAACGGAATTAGATTTGTGAACAAGGATAAAAAAATTACGGTTAAAAGTGTAATATTTAGGTTTTTACTTGCTGAATTAATGTAGAAGTACTTCTACATTTGAATTAAAAGCTAAATTTACGTTTCAAAAAAAAATCCGTATGAAAAATATTTTATGGAATTGCTTGATTTGCGCAGGCTTTTCACTAATGCTAACTTCCTGTTCTAATTCCGGCTCCGAAAGTAAATCAAGTGCGCAACAAAAAGATCCGCTAACAGATCACATTGATACACTTATTTCGCCCGCTACCGATTTTTTTGAATTTGCGAATGGTAAATGGTTTAAACAAAACCCAATACCTGCTGCTGAATCCAGTAATGGAATATTCTTAATTATTCAGGATTCGGTGAATTCTGCAGTTCGTGAAATTTGCGAAAAGTCTGCGGCAAATACAGCTGCTCCAAAAGGGAGTAACCAACAAAAAATTGGAGATTTGTTTTATAGTGCTCTGGATACCGCTAGCATCAATAAGAATGGAATAAAGGATTTAAAAGAGGAACTGGATAGAATTGATCAGATGAGTGATATAAAATCCGTTCTAAAGGAAGCCGCTAAGCTGCACCAAATTGGAGTCGGAGTGCTTTTTGATTTAGATGTACGTCAGGATGAAAAGATAAGTTCAAAAATGATTATTCTGCTTACTCAAGGTGGATTGGGATTACCGGAACGTGATTATTATACAAATACAGATCCACGCACCTTGGAAATTAGAAAAGCCTATACTGAACACGCTGAAAAAATGTTTGTTTTAGCGGGCGAAACAGAGGCAAAAGCAAAGCAAAATGTGAAATCTATACTTAACATTGAAACTGCTTTGGCCAATGGAAGCCGTAAAATGGAGGCCTTGCGCGATCCATTTAAAAATTACAATAAAATGTCGGTTGCCGCTTTAAGCAAAACAACTCCTTCACTTGATTGGAATAGTATGCTTAGCAACATGGGAATAGCCAACGCCGATACACTTAATGTGGGTCAACCGGAGTTTTTTAAGAACCTCGAAACGATTCTCAAAAAAACAGCGATTGAAGATTTTAAAATATATTTTAAGTGGAATTTAATTTCAAATTATGCACCTTATTTAAGCAGTAATTTTGAATTCGAAGATTTTCTTTTTTACACCCAAAAGCTATCCGGTAACAAGGAACAAAAGCCGCGTTGGCAAAGAGCAGTTGAAACGACCGATAAATCCTTGGGAGAGCTTGTTGGACAAGAATATGTAGCTAAGTATCTGCCTCCAAACTCCAAGGAAAAGCTGGTTGAAATCGGCAACAATATTATGGATGTATACCGCGAACGCATTAAAAAATGCGATTGGATGGGAGAGGCTACAAAGGAAAAAGCATTAAAAAAATTGAGCACGGTTTCCATGAAAATTGGTTATCCCGATAAATGGAAGGATTATTCGGACTTAAGTATTGATAGAAGTTCATTTACTAAAAATATTTTAAATGTGAAGGCATGGAATTTCAAGCAAATGGCCGCCAAATATGGAAAACCTGTTGATCGCACCGAGTGGCACATGACTCCTCAAATGTATAATGCTTATTACAATCCAAGCAACAATGAAATTGTTATTCCGGCTTGCAATATATTGGTACCGGGCTACTCAAAAAATGAAATGCCGGAGGATGCAATACTGTATGGGATAATTGGCGGTTCCACTTTCGGGCACGAGATAACACATGGATTTGATGATGAAGGTAGCTTGTATGATGAGAATGGCAATTTAAATGATTGGTGGAGCACAGAAGATCGTGCAAATTTTAAAGCCCGCACACAACTCATGGTAAAACAATACGATGAGTATGTAATGCTTGATACCATTCATTTGCGGGGATTAAATACCTTGGGCGAAAATTTGGCCGATTTAGGAGGAGTAGTTATGGGTTATGAAGCTTTTAAGAAAACGAAGGAAGGAGCTGCGAATGCAATAAAAAATGGATACAGTGCTGAACAACGCTTCTTTTTGGCTTATGCTTTTGCTTGGATGAGTCAGCGAAGAAATGAGGAAGTGGCAAAACGGATTATGACAGACGTACACTCACCTGCTAAATATCGCGTAAATGGACCCTTGAGCGATATTTCGGAGTTTTATACTGCCTTTAATGTGAAGCCAGGAGATGCGATGTATCGTGCAGATAGTGTGCGGGTAAAAATTTGGTAATCACAAATTATTTTTAAGCATTTCGGCAACGCGTTTATCAATTGGGAAAGTGAAATCTGTTTCTTTTAAAGACTTTATTTTTATCCAACGAAACTGTTGTGCACCATCTTTTATTTCATCAAAATCGAAAGCACGTTTTGAGATTTTTACTGTTAATGCGTTACTTGTTTTAATAAGGTAATACACACTGATTAATTGCGCTGAATTGAATGCTGATTTAACGTAATAATCGGTCGTGTAAAAATGCTTTTCTATTTCTATTGTTGCATTTAATTCTTCTTGCCATTCTCTTTTCAGGCAATCAATAAGGCCTTCACCTGCCTCCAAACCGCCCCCCGGGAATTTCGTCATATTCATGCCCATACGGAATTCATCCGAAACAAGCACTTCTTGCTGCTCATTTACCAATAGCCCATAAACGCGAATGTTATACATCTTTTTCAAAATTTCTTTTCCTATCAAATTTTACCAATGCCCTGCACTATTTATTTTTTTAATCAAAATGATAAATCATCAAACGAATTAGCTTTAAACTTCCCCAATCCAAAATCCTTATTCCAAAATCCTTATTCCTAAATCCTTATTCCAAAATCCTTATTCCTAAATCCTAAATCCTAAATCCATATTCCTTAATCCTTAATAGCTACCGTCATTTCTCGCTTTCCGGGAGGGCCGGGCATGCCAATAACTTTAAAGCCGGCACTTTTTAAAGCTCTTTTTACTTCACCTTTTGCACAATAAGTAACCAGCAAAGCACCGTTATTCATGTAGTGAAATAGCTTTGAAAATTGTTCCACAGTCCACATTTCCGGTTGAGTTTTTGGTGAAAAAGCATCGAAATAAATTAAATCGTAAAGTTGATTGCTTTCAAATTTTTCAAGAGTGGTGTTGAGTTTAAGCAATTTGAATTGGTCGGTTATTGCAATTAATTCATTCCATTTTTCTTCATGCAATTGTTCAAACAGCTTATCATGGGTTTTGTTTAGCACCTGTTGAGGGTAATTGAGTTCTAGCGCTACTTTTGTGTCGATTGGAAATGTTTCTATAGTTGTATAGGTAATTGCAACATTATTGTGCGCGCCTTCCAGCAAGGTAAGATAGGCATTGAGGCCGGTTCCAAATCCAATTTCTAAAATAGAAATCACATTTTTTTGTTGAATGATGATATCCAATCCCATTCGTATAAATACGTGAAGCGATTCCTGAATAGCCCCGTGTTTACTATGGTATTGCTCTTGAAGTTTTGTATTCAAAAGGGTGTGTGACCCGTCTTCCGTTAAAATGCGTTGCAAACTATCCATGGCTAAGAATGAAGTTCAAAGTTACTTCATAATTTTGTTTTTACACCGCTATACTGTTTCCTTAATTATTTGATTTCATTACATTTGAACTCTTCGATAAGAACTCACAATTAAATTAGTAAGATGAATTCAAAACAACTTTCAATCCCATTTTTAGGGCTTTTAGCACTGCTTTCAGCTTGTACAAATTCTACCCCTTCAGCAAATGATAAGGATAGCCAAGTCCTATACAGCAAGGAAGAAATTAGTGATGAAACAAAAAAAGCAAACACTTTTTTTGATAAGGTTTTTGACGCCTATGTAGATCGCAATCCTCAAATGCAGACACGTTTAGGAATTAAAAAGGATTACGATAAATGGAATGATTTAACTGATTCGGCAGCGCAAAAGGATATTGAAATTACTACTGCTGATTTAACCGAAATGAAAAAGCAGATAAATTTCGAAAAGTTGGATGCCCAAGGAAAAATAAGTTACAAGCTTTTTGAACGTCAAAGCATGCAAGAGATCGAAAATTTTAAATGGAGATTTCATAATTATCCAATCAATCAAATGGATGGCTTGCATAATGATGTGCCTTCGTTCTTAATTAATTTTCACCGCATCGATTCTGAAAAAGATGCGCTATCCTATATCTCACGCTTAAAAGGAGTGGATAAATTATTTGATCAATTGTTGGTGAATTTGAAGATTAGAGAAGATAAAAATATTATTCCGCCCAAATTTGTATTCCCATATGTTTTAAACGATGCCAAAGGTTTGCTGAGCGGTTTTCCATTCGACAAGAGTAAAACAGACAATGCTTTATATGAAGATTTTAAGAATAAAGTAGCGGCATTAAAAGCAATGGATGATAAACGAAAACAAGAATTATATGCTCAAGCTGCCGAAGCCATGAATACAGCAATGAAACCGGCATACGAAAAGTTCATCAGTTATATTACAGCGCTCGAAAAAAAGGCGACAGAAGACGATGGCGTTTGGAAATTTCCTGACGGGGAAGCATACTACAATGCAGCTTTAAAGGCTACTACAACCACCGATTTAACAGCCGATCAAATTCATGAAATCGGATTAAAGGAAGTTGCGCGTATTCAAGAAGAAATGCATGCGATAATGAAAAAAGTGAATTTTAAAAATGATAACTTGACTGATTTCTTTGACTTTACCCGAAACGACAAACAATTTTATTATGCCAATGATGCTGCAGGCAAAGAGGCTTATAGAGTGCGTGCGGTTAAAATTATTGAAGATATGAAAGGGCAGTTGGATAAGCTTTTTCTTACCAAGCCTAAGGCAGATATTGTTGTAAAACCGGTGGAGAAATTTCGTGAAAAATCGGCAGCAGGTGCCTTTTATGAAGAACCGGCGGTGGATGGCTCACGTCCGGGCACGTATTACATAAATCTCTACAACATGAATGACCAGGTAATTACACAAATGGAAGCGTTAGCGTATCATGAAGGTATTCCCGGTCATCACATGCAAATTGCTATAGCACAAGAATTAAAAGATGTACCAAAGTTTCGCCGCTTAGGTGGCGGCAATGTGGCTTATGTGGAAGGATGGGCGCTTTACTCAGAGCTAGTGCCAAAAGAATTGGGCTTTTACAGCGATCCGTATTCCGATTTTGGGAGATTAAGCATGGAGGTTTTTCGCGCTGCTCGATTAGTTGTGGATACCGGAATACACAGCAAAAAATGGACGCGTAAAAAGGCATTGCAGTATTTTCACGACAATACCCCAAATCCGGAAGGCGATATTAAAAAGGAGATTGAACGTTATATCGTTTGGCCTTCACAAGCGACCGGCTATAAAATTGGGATGCTAAAAATTATGGAACTGCGTGACAAAGCAAAGCAAAAGTTGGGAACAAAATTCGATATCCGAGAATTTCACGATGTGATACTAACTTCCGGTCCGGTTCCGATGAATGTACTGGAAGACCTTGTCAATACCTATATCAACGCGAAATTGGGTGCTTAATTAGTTTTTTGTATATTTAAATTTACCATGAAAATCAAAAGTATCACTTTTGATTTTCATGGTAAATAATTGATTAAACCTTTGTCTGATATTGTAAACTTTTAGCTTAATTTGCAGCCTGAAATTGAAGCTGAAGTTTAGCATGCAAAGTTCAGTTGTTTTGAAGAAGGTATCTCATCAATTCAATAAATCTATAATTCATTAAATCAACAATTCTACTAGTAAAATGAGTGACGATAAAAAAGTGATTTTTTCGATGGTGAAAGTGAGTAAAATCTTTCCACCTCAAAAGCAAGTATTAAAAGACATTTACCTTTCATTTTTCTATGGAGCAAAAATTGGAATCATCGGTTTAAATGGTTCCGGTAAATCCACCCTGTTAAAAATTATTGCAGGAGTCGAAAAATCTTTTCAAGGGGATGTAGTCTTTTCACCGGGTTATACTGTAGGCTACTTGGAGCAAGAGCCGCAATTGGATGAAAGCAAAACAGTGATGGAAATTGTGCGTGAAGGCGCGCAGGAAGTGGTTGATATCCTTAAGGAATACGAAGAAATCAACAATAAATTTGCCGAGCCCATGAGCGATGAGGCCATGGAAAAATTACTGGCGCGCCAATCGGTCGTATCTGATTTAATTGAACAGCACGATGCTTGGGAGTTAGACACGAAATTGGAAAGGGCCATGGATGCGTTGCGTTGCCCGGAAGGTGATACGCCTATTAGCGTGTGTAGTGGAGGGGAGAGAAGACGTGTTGCACTTTGCAGATTGTTGCTTAAAAAGCCGGATATTTTATTGTTAGATGAGCCTACCAACCATTTGGATGCCGAAAGTATTGATTGGTTGGAGCAATTCTTACAAAGTTATGCAGGTACCGTAATCGCTATCACACACGATAGGTATTTCTTGGATAATGTGGCCGGATGGATTTTAGAATTAGATAGAGGTGAAGGTATTCCGTGGAAAGGTAATTATACCTCCTGGTTGGAACAAAAAGGAAAGCGTTTGGCCATGGAAGAAAAAACCGAAAGCAAGCGTCAGAAGACCTTAGCACGGGAGTTGGAATGGGTGCGACAAGGAGCTAAAGGTCGCCAGGCAAAAGGGAAAGCACGTTTGGCTGCCTACGATAAAATGTTGAATGAAGATGTGAAACAGAAAGAAGAAAAGCTGGAGCTCTTTATTCCTAATGGTCCTCGCTTAGGTAATGAAGTTATTGAAGCCATTGGCGTTTCGAAAGCATTTGGAGATAAGTTATTATATGAAAACCTGAATTTCAAATTACCTCCTGCAGGAATTGTGGGAATTATTGGACCAAACGGTGCGGGTAAAACCACTTTGTTTAAAATGATTATGAAACAACTGGCTCCCGATGCCGGAGAATTTAAAGTGGGTGACACCGTAAAATTGAGTTATGTAGATCAGTCGCACAACGAAATTGATCCCAATAAAACAGTTTGGGAAAACATTACCGGTGGAAACGAGGTGATTGAAATGGGAGGAAAGACAATTAATTCTCGCGCCTATGTTTCGCGTTTTAACTTTAATGGGGCTGATCAGGGAAAAAAATGTGGCATACTTTCCGGTGGAGAGCGTAACCGTTTGCATTTAGCGATGGCTTTAAAGGCAGAGGGGAACGTTATTTTATTGGATGAGCCTACCAACGATATTGATGTGAACACCTTGCGGGCCTTGGAAGAAGGGTTAGAAAATTTTGCCGGATGTGCTGTAATTATTTCCCACGACCGTTGGTTTTTGGATCGTGTGTGTACGCATATTCTTGCCTTTGAGGGAGATTCAAAAATATATTATTTTGAAGGTGGCTATACCGAATACGAAGAAAACAAGAAGAAACGAATGGGGGATGTGGAGCCGAAAAGAATTCGATTTAAGAAATTGGTGGTTTAATAAATTCTTTGACGCTTATTCTTTCTTTTTATTGAATTGATATACTAAACCAAATTCAACTCCTTCAGTAAAATTATAGAGTTTTTCGGTAAAAAAAGTACTTGCTTTGAGCAGATCGTGACTGAAATGCATTCCGGTAAGTATTTGCACATTTTCATTTAATTTTATTGAAATACCGAACCCTGCTGCAATTCCTAAATTTGTTTTTTTGTAAGCGAATGAAACATCCTTAGATAGATTGGCGTGAACAAAATTAAGTGTTGCTTTAGAAAGGTACGTTAATTCCGGTCCAATACTTCCATAATAGGCAATTCGTTGGGTGGTATTACTTTTATAATTGAATAGTAATGGAATTTTGAGAAAATTTAAGTGTTGATAATACGTTTCATTTTCAGCAATTAAACCTGTAGAGATAAAAATTGCATTTAAATAGTTAAGTTTATAACGCTGCCCTTGTGATGAATAGCAGAGCCCAAGTGAAATGGATCTTCTTTCTGTAAATGAATAGCCTACATTCATTCCTGCATTCCAATTAAATGTTCTCAACTTTTCAACAGCTAATCCTTTGATTCCTGTTAATTGTGGACCACCCATTATTCCCAATTTAAATCCTTTTTGGGCGTATGTTATCAACATGGAACTCAATAGCAAAATGAAAATTAGTGCAGTTGTTTTTGTTTTCAATACAGTGCTTGCTTATTTTTCTTTCATAAATTGCTTTACTGACGCCAAAAACTCCTCAAACATCAACCCATTCCCACTCACAATTTCCTGTCCAAACAAATAATTATCTCCACCTTTAAAATCGGTAACTTTTCCTCCGGCTTGTTGCACTATAAAAGCACCTGCGGCAACATCCCAAGGTTTTAAGCAATATTCATAAAAGCCTTCAAATCGTCCACAGGCCACATAAGCCAAATCAGCGGCAGCAGAACCTAGTCTGCGCAAGCCATGAGAATGCTGCATAAAATGTTTAAACAAATCCATGTAATCGTCTAATCGGCTGTAATCATAATAAGGAAACCCAGTTGCTAATAAGGAATCCTTCAAAGTGGGAGCAGTAGACACTGAAATTTTTGAGCCATTCATAAAGGCATCACTATTTTCCCAAGCGTAAAAGCATTCATCTAAATTTAATTCATGCACCACCCCAGCAACGAGTTTATCATCGCGCATGAGCGCAATACTGATGCAAAAGCAAGGTACGGAATGAATAAAGTTTGTGGTACCATCTAAAGGGTCAATAATCCAATTGTAATGCGCCCCTTTTTTATCAGAAGTATTTTCCTCAGCAATAAAACCACTTTCCGGAATGAGTTTGGATAGGCCTTCAATAAGCATTCGCTCGGAAGTCTTATCCACATGCGTTACAAAATCGTTAAGGCCTTTGACTTCAATTCCTCCGCTCTTTAACTTACCTTTTTCGCTTAGGATGAACGCACCAACTTGCTTGGTAAGCGCACAAACGGACAATGTTATTTCTTGCAGGTTCATATTATCAGTACAAGGTAATTAGTTCAAAGAACAAAGATTTATTTTCGTGTTATAAATTCGGTTGGGCCTTCTTTTTAAAATAATAAATCCCATAAAAGCCGGTAATGAAAAGCAGTGTAGATATAATCTGCGCTTGGGTAACGCCATGCCCAAAAATATGGTACTCTGAGTTTACTCTAATTTGTTCGATTAGAAAACGCTCCGCACCATTAAAGATTAAATAAATGGAAAACAAAACCCCCGTAGTTTTTACATTTTTGCGAATCGCCCAAAGCACAAAAAATAAAATACCACACATTATTATTTCATAAAATGGAGTGGGATATACTGGATTGGCAAGCTGCGCACAATGATGGCCTACACAATCCGGAATAGGAATACCTTCGCCTAGCACGTTGTGTGGATAACGATAGGCCCACATCCAATCAGGCAAAAAATTCATCCAGGATGGCTTTGGTGCAAGGTTATCAATTCCCCAATCCCCATCTCCCGCTACCTGACAGCCCACTCGCCCAATCGCATAACCCGCCATCAGTGCAGGTGCACTGGTATCCATTAAATGGGGAAAATAAATGTTGTTCTTTTTAGCATAATACATCAGTGCAAGCGTTGCAACAATAAGGCCCCCATACCAGGTAAGTCCACTAAACGAAAGCAAAGCATCTAATGGATCTACCATAAAATCGTCCAGGTTTTCGAGGTTATGAAAAATTTTTGCACCCAGTAAACCGCCCACTGCTGCAATTATGGTCATATTTCCGACGTGCTCATGTGGCCGCATTTTTACTTCTTCCCAAACCGGCTTGTCCAACTTAGCTTTTTGCTTTTCACTGTATTTAAGGTACACCGCAATTCCTGCGATTAAAATGCCACCTAATAAATTCCCTTTTAACGATAAAATGATAGCTTGTGGATTATCGGTAAAGGCACTGTAATTAAGTATTGCATAGAGTATTTTATATCCAATTATAAATCCAATTATGCCGGAAGAAACTAAGTCGCTAATGCTAGCTGCTTCGCCTTTTAAAAATTTTTGACTGCTTGCTTTCATTAAGCCATCTACTTCTTTGCGCATGATTTCTTTGCTCCATAAATAGGCTGCCATTAAAAAGGCCACCGCAACAAAAAAGCCGAAGCTTTGTATGGGCAAAGGGATAGTAACGCCTAGCAAATCTTTTAATAAATCGGTGATCGTTGGATACATAGTATTGATTTTGGAATATGCTGCAAATATAACCGAATTGATACGAGCAAAGCTTTTTTTCTAAAAACTAGAAATAATTTTGAGCTGCTCTTTAGGAGAAATTTTATTTTACTTTTGCGGCATGTTCAAGGATGTAAATTTTGATGGTGTTAAGGGCGTTTTGCTCGATCTCGATAATACGGTTTATGTATACGATCCCTGTCATGAACATGCTTTAAATGCTTGTGTTGAGAAGGCAACGAATGAACTAAGTATCTCCGCTGCAGATTTTAAGGCGGTGTACAATCAAATGAAGAAGCGCGTCAATCATCAGTTGCATGGCCAGGCCTCCTGCCATTCGCGCTTATTGTATTTTCAATACCTATTTGAATCTCTCCAAGGAAAGACAAATTTTGAACTCCCTTTGATTTTTTACAAATTATACTGGAGTTCTTTTTTTGAAATCATGAAAGTGTTGCCGGAAGCAAAATTGTTTCTCGAAAAGTGTCATGCACTTCAACTTCCGGTTGCCATAGTAACGGATTTAACAGCAGATGTGCAATTTGAAAAGATTCAAAAACTTGGGATTGGAGAACACATAAAGTTTTTAGTTTCCTCCGAAGAAGCCGGCAAAGAAAAACCAGAACCCGATATGTTTCACTTGGCTTTACAAAAATTAAATTTAACTGCACCGGATGTAATAATGATAGGCGATAGCTTAAGAGCGGATAAGGCAGGCGCGGAAGCGCTTGGAATTAAATGGTATCATCCATGGGAATGACCGATTTCGCGCTCTGTTTTGAGATATTTTTGTAGTTTTAGCGGGTGAAAAATTTTTACAACAATTTATTTTACGATAAGTACGGGAAGACCAAAATTCAAGGTCTGCATTCTTCTTTGTTTTATGGCGGAATACTACTCAAATTAGTACTGGGAACATTTCTGGCATCCGATTACCTTACAAAATTATTTATTCCATTTGTAAATTATTTTGTAGAAACAGGAACTAATCCATACGATTATTTTAGTGTGCATGGGGTAGGTGATGGATTTCCTTATCCACCACTAATGCTATATATTGTTGCACTTCCGCGATTGCTTCTTTCCCCTTTTATTGCCGATGGTATTGATCAAGTAACATTTTTACACCTTTTTTCCTTTCGCATTATTCTATTATTTTTTGATACGATTATTCTCTTTACACTTTTGCGCTGGCTCAAAACACATCACCGCAAAGTATTGTTGTTTTATTGGTTGAACCCTGTGTTGATTTACATCACTTATATACATGGTCAATTGGATGTTATACCCGTGGCGCTTATGTTTGCCGGCTTGTATTTTATGTTTAAGGAAAAGTGGATGATTGCGTTTTTCATCATTGGATTATCCATTACAACAAAATCCAACATGGTATTGCTATTGCCTTTTGTGGTTATTTATGCTTTTAAGAGTAATACCTGCAATCACATTCAATTGGCAAAAAGTTTGGCTATTTTAATGATTACTATAGGATTGGTGAATTTGCCATTTTTAAATTCTCAAGGATTTATTAAGATGGTTTATAATAATCCGGTGCAGCAAAAAGCACTTACACCCTTATTTACTTTCGACAATAACTTAGGTTATTATGGAGTGGTAGGAGCAATGGTGTTTTTAATTTATCGCATGCTTTCGTTTCAATGGGTAAATAGAGATTTGTTGCTCATGTTTCTAGCGTTTAGTTTTGGTGTGTTTACCGTATTGATAGCACCCATGCAAGGCTGGTATTACTGGATTTTGCCCTTGTTTATATATTTTGTGATTAAGCACCAAACCGAAAAAATTTGGCTTTTTGCTTCCTTATGTGTTTCCTATATAATTTATTTTGCTCTGACTCCGGTTTCCGATTTTTTTAAAGTTTTTAGCTTAATTAATCCCGCTTTCGCAGAAGTGTCATTCCATTCAATTTTGGGTTATTCTCCCAACATTGTAAACATTGGTTTTACTTTAATGCAGTCGATGTTGTTACTTTTTTTAGCACAGTTGTACCTTAACGGGATTAGCAGTTTTGAGCAAATTAAATTTTTGTCACGCCCACTTTTACTCGGTGTGGGTGGAGATTCCGGCGCAGGTAAATCTACTTTTACTACCTTGGTGGATCAATTGTTTGGGAAGAATTTTACCACTGTTGTGCGTGGCGATGATATGCATAAATGGGAGCGCGGCAACGAGAACTGGAGCAAGGTCACTCACCTTAATCCCAAAGCAAATGACATACACAAGGATTTGGGCGATATCCGCCAGCTAAAAGACGGATACAGTGTTTTGCGTAAAAAATACGATCACAACAATGGGGAGTTTACCTTACCTTTTCAAATAAAATCCAATCGTTTGGTGATGTTTGAAGGTCTGCATCCCTTTTATTTAAAGTCGCAGGCGGATTTATATGATTTAAAAGTATTCATAAAACCCGATGAGCGCATCCGCATACATCGCAAATTAAAGCGGGATGTGGGTGAAAGAGGCAAAACAACCGAAGGGGTGTTGCAGCAACTAAAAGACCGTGAAGGCGATAGCGAGAAGTACATTCAAGGGCAACAACAATTTGCTGATATCGTATTTAGCTTTGTTCCGGTGGGCGATGATTTGGATAAGGAAGCCTTGGAAATTACACTCAGTAACGATATTCCGTTGGATGATTTGGTGCTGGAACTTTCAGCGAATGGCGACTTAGACATTACGCATGAATTTATAGCCGACAACAAGCAATGGCTTAAATTAAATGGCAGCATCTCACAAGAAGCAATTGAATTGATGGCTTATGAATTATTGCCCGAATTGGAGGAATTAGGAATTTACGAACCGCAATGGCAGAGCGATTACAACGGTATTATTCAATTGCTATTGGCGAAATGTATTTTTGATAATTTGAAGTGATTTAATTACTGAATATTAATTTTGATGTTTAAAGGAGTAGCCGCCCATAGAGGCAACATGAGTATTTTTCCCGAAAATACCATGCCTGCATTTGCAAGTGCAGTGGATTTAAAATGTGAGTATATTGAATTAGATATTCAATTCACCAAAGACGCACAAATTGTAGTAACACACGATGCTTCTGCAAAACGTGTTGCCGGTTTGGATGTTGTAATTGCCAATTCAACTTACAAGGAATTGTGTGAATTGGATTTTGGAAAAGTGTTTCGCGAAACGCAGAATAAAACCATTCAGGAAATCCCGTATCAAAAGCTTCCCTTGTTAAGTGATGTGTTTGAATTAATTAAGAACACTGAAACTTCTGTTTCCATTCAGCCTAAATGCGATGGTATCATTAAATCGGTTTTTAAACTCGCTCAGCAACATGCAGTAGTAAATCAAATCGCCTTTAATGAACTCAATTGCGAATACCTCATTGAAGCCCGCCGGATTTCTAATACCGTTTCACTTTTTTGGGATCGCCTTCCCAATACTGATTTTGAGAACGATGTTTATATCGGAAAGGAATTTAACTTTACAGCCTTGATGTTTGTATGGCAAGCCTTGAATCCGGAAAAAATTAAAAAATTACAAGCACATGGAATTGATGTTGGAGCTATTGTAATTAACGATGCTGCCGCGATGCACGAATATTTGAATTTAAACATTAAGCGATTTTATACAGATTATCCCGAACTATTAATTTCAATTTTAAAAAACAGATGAAATGCACTAAGGTGATGTCAAACCAATTAATGAGTATAACTTGTGCATTCCTTTTGGTCATAAAAACAATTTAAATTCATATGAAAATAATTATCCCGATGAGTGGGCAGGGGAGCCGCTTTATTAAAGCCGGTTACACCACCTATAAACCACTTATTATTCAAAACGGAATGCCGGTGATTCAGCACGTGGTGAACATGTTTCCCGGTGACGATGAGCTTATATTTATTGTACGAACCGATTTGCTCGAAACAACCGACATCGCGGAAACGCTCATGCGTGTGCGCCCCAATGCAACCATTGTTCCTTGCGAACCGCATAAATTAGGCCCGGTGCATACCGCCACAAAGGCCTTTCATTTATTGAAAGACGATGAGCCCGTAATTTATAATTACTGTGATTTTTTTATGCAATGGGATTACAATCATTTCAGAAATAAAATGATTCAAACGGATTGCGATGGAAGCATCGTTTGCTATACCGGATTTCACCCGCATTTGCTGCATCCGCATAATTTATACGCGGTGTGTAAATTGGATGAAAATCATTTAATGACTGAAATTCGCGAAAAGCATTCTTATGTGCCCGATAAAACAAAAGATTATCATTCAGTTGGTACTTACTATTTCAAACGCGGCAGCGATGTGAAAAAATATTTTACAGAGTTAATGGAGAAAAAAATTACCATGTATGACGAATATTTTGTGAGTCTGGTATACAACCTTATGTATCGCGATGGCTTAAAAACAGTGGTGTATAGCGATGTGCCTCATTTTTGTCAGTGGGGAACTCCATCAGATATGGGAGAATATAAACAATGGTCGGATATTTTTATTGAACTAGCAAAATGATAACACTTATACCCATGGCCGGCGCAGGAAGTCGCTTTGCCATTAAAGGATACACAACTCCCAAACCACTTTTGCCGGTATTTGGCAAACCAATGGTAATATCTGCCTACAACATGTTGCCCGGAAAAGGTAAACCCATTTTTGTGGTCCGCACCGAACACATTCAGGAATATGCAATAGACAAAGCATTGAAGGAACAATTGCCGGATTGCCAAATTGTAACAGTAACAGGACTAACCGAAGGTCAAGCCAGTACCTGTTTGTTGGCAAAGGAATTAATCAACAACGATGAAGAGTTAACCATTGGAGCAAGCGATAATGGTATGGTTTACGATACCGCCGAATTTGAAAAAGTAAAAAGCGAATGCGATGCTATCATCTTTACTTTCCGCAACAACCCGATAGTTTTAGCAAATCCGAAAGCGCATGGCTGGACAAAAGTGGATGAGAATAATGTCATCACTAAAATGTTGGTAAAACACGACATGCCCGATCCCATGAACAATCATGCTTTGGTGGGGGCTTTTTGGTTTAAGAAGGGTAAATATTTTGTGGAAGCTGCGGAGCGTATGATTGCTCAAAACCGCAGAATAAATAACGAGTTTTATGTGGATGAATGTTTCACCGATTTAATTGAGATGGGATTCAAAGCAAAAGTGTTTGAGCTCAAGCACTATATTGGTTGGGGTGTTCCGGATGATTATGAAACATTTAACTATTGGGAAGATTTTTTTAGCGATATGCCATTTCACCCGTATAAAAAGAAATACTAATGGCCGCTCAGCTATCGATTGTTGTACCTTGTTACAATGAGGTATTAAATCTGCCGCACATCTTTGCTCAATTTGATGAATTGTTGGCCAAACATAAAGATGTGGAAATTATTTTGGTGGATAATGGGAGTACTGATAATTCAGCTGAAGTATTTGAAGAGCAACTGAAAAGCCGTCCAGAAAAAAATTTTAAATTGGTGCATGTGGTAAAAAACCTGGGATATGGTTTTGGTATTAATAGTGGCTTAGAGCAAGCTACGGCCCCCATGTTGTCGTGGACACATGCCGATTTGCAAACCGATCCCAAAGATGTAATACGCGCTTGGGAAGTATATAAAAGTTCAACACCAACACCTGTTTTAGTGAAAGGATTTCGAAAAAACAGAAGAGTTAGTGAAGCATTTTTTTCATGGGGAATGGGGGTATTGTCATCCATGGCTTTGGGGACACGATTGACCGAAATTAATGCACAACCAAAATTGTTTTCGCGTGCTTTTTACGAAAGAATTAAGTCTGACTGTCCGAAGGATTTTTCATTTGATTTATATTTTTTATACCACGCCAAAAAGCAAGGAAGCATATTGGAAATTCCTGTTTTCTTTTTGCCGCGTCAGTTTGGAGAAGCAAAGGGAGGCAGCGGTTCTAGTGTAAAAACGCGCATAAAATTAATCAAGCGAATTTTTGCTTATGTATTTGAAATGCGCAAAAAATTAAAGCATGGATAAGTTCTATAAAATAGGATATGGAATTGCAATCATTATTTCGATTGGGTTTGCATTTTATTACACTTCAGCATGCAAATCGGGTACTAGTTACGTTGGAGATAAATACAGTCAATTTGATGAGCGTATTGCTTTGCTCGATGTGAATGCACTTTTGCATCCAGGTGATGCCAAGCATTTTGTGTTTTCGGTAATTAGCGGGAGCACTTTATTTTATGGCAGGGTGATGATGTGGACAGATGCGCTCGTATCGTTTATTCCCGACAAAATTTGGGGCATCGAAGGGCAGGTAATGGCAACACGACTTTGCCATTTTTTTGTATTACTGCTCTCTATTCATTTGTTGATTACACTTTTTATTAAGGATGCCTTGCTGCGGCTGATGACTTTGGTTTTTATTTTAGTTTCACCTTATTTTATCTACTTTAGTTTTATTCCCAAACCTGAACCTTTTGTATTGCTTTTTTTAGCCTTGTTTCTGCGCGGATTTATCAAGAACAATTGGTCTTTTGGAAGGCACTTTATTTGGTTAGGTTTCGCTTATGGATGTAAAATTTCTGTGCTTCCATTAATACCTATACTTTTTGTACTTCCTCTTTTTTATTCGGAACAAAAATTTCGATTTGCACTAAAAATAAAGGAGTTTTCTATTTCGGTGCTCTACACTTTGCTGGGTTTCTTATTGTGCATTCCTTGTTTGTTTCTGGCACCGGTAAAGCGCCTGTTTTTGCAGTCGTATATTTCTCAAGCATTTGGTTCGGCAACAAAATCCTATGATGATAAAAGTATAAATGGCTTAACCTGGATGAATAAATTGCTGCATGAGTATTACGCTATTCACTCCATAATTATCAGCATTGCAATACTCGGACTTGCAGCACTTGCTATCTATTATTTAATAAAATGTAAAAAAATTTCCAATGCGCATTTATTATTAGGCTTGGGTTTGGTGCAATTGCTGCTCATTTTTATTTTAACGAAACGTATTTGGCCACATTATATGTTTGTGGGAGTATGTCTTTCGACAATTGCCGGTGCTGCTTTATTAGAGGGTGTAGTGAAGAAACAACTCAAATTAGTTTCACTCGTGATTTTCGCATGTATGTTGCCACAAGCACTAACATTTGCTAACGATGCGCGCTCATTAGCAAATCGTGAGAATAATAGCAATTATCAAAATGTGAAAAAGGGGGGAGAACAGGCAATGGAGTATTTGTTGCAAAAGGGAGTAAAGAAGATTGGTATAGATTTATCCACCTATGTTGCAAATAAGTACATTGTGGTTGGCAATAAATACGAACCCTTTCCGGCTTTAAAATCGGATGCGGATTTAAAGTTTGATTTTCTTTTGGAGTATGGAATCACTTTATATACAAGCGGAAACCAAGCTATTATATTCGAAAAGAATTGTCCATGCGATACAATAGCCACCGGCTCAAATGAATATTTTATGAAAGATGCTTTAGCTGCATATAACAGTAATGTTCCTTCTCATTACCATTTGGATACAACATTTGCTGCCACACGGGTTTACCTCCATAACGATTTTCGAAAATAGTTAGTTTAATAAAATGCAGAACACGAAATAATACTATAGTTCATGAAATAAAAAAAGCCGAGCATATGCCCTGCTTTTTTTATAATTTTTATCCTTATGCTTTTTCCAGCTTTTCAGGTGTTTCTGCAAAAAACTTTCGTTCTTTTAAATGGTAAAAATTTCCTTTTGCCAAAACATGTACAATCATGTTTTCGATAGATAGAGGTGTGCCTTGCTCTGCATCTGCAATATTGGAATGACGAATATCGTGTCCATCAAATATCAACACCAAGCCGGAACCAATGGCTTCCATTTTATTTCCTTCTTTCACCAACACTCCGGTATCTTCACCTAAGCCAATACCAATACATCCCGGATTACCGGCAACAGCTTCGGCCAAACGCCCGAACCTACCGCGTTTTACAAAATGTGAATCAATGATAACATCCTTTATAAAAGCTAAACCGGTAGTAATTTTAACTTCGCCTTTGCGCATGGCTTCCGTGCTGCTGCCCTGATAAATCATGGTATTGCTCATGGCCATGGCACCTGCACTGGTTCCTGCAATGACAAAATTTTCATTTTGATAGCGCTCGGTAATTACATTTAAAAATTCGGTACCGCCAAAAATCATACTCAGGCGCATTTGATTGCCACCTGTAAACATCACGCCATCGCATTTGCGTATGCGCTCAATGTACTCAGGCAGCAAAGCATCTTCCCGCTTACGGATATGCATAACACCTATATTTTTACAACCGAGTTTTCCGAATGCATCAATGTAATTTTCGCCTACTTCAACAGGAATCATAGAAGCGGTAGTAATCACTTCAACTGTGGAATCTTTTCCTTTCATCTCCGAAAGGATGCGCTTTAAAATACCTTCTTCAAAGAAGTTCAGTTTTTCCTTGGGCGTAAAATTTGGTTCCGCCTCAGTTCCTTTGTCTTCATTCCCCCCCACCGAAATTAATTTTCCTTTTGGAACTTCCATGAAATTATTTTTTGGTTGGATGCAAAATTAAGGAATTACCACGTGCGCCATGTGTTTGATTTAACAATTATTCAACATGTTGCTAACATGGATATGTTTACAGCAGGGTCTAAATTTATAGCTCATTTAATATTTTGCAAAGCGACAAAAGGTGTTCTGAAACTTCAATAAATATATTCCAGCCGGCAAATCAGCAATGGAGATACTAGAGTTTTCAGTACTCATTTCGCTTGATAATAATCTTGTTCCAACAATAGTATAGACTGTTGCGTATGTCTTAGATTTAATTTCTCCGGTGTATTTTATTGAGATTGATGTTTGTGCAGGATTGGGATACACAGATAAGTGTGCAGAAGGAAACTGTGCTGCCGGTGCAGCGTTTGCGTTTAAAAATATATTTTCAAAATTTTGAGCATAAGCATAGCTGCTGCTGCAATTGCTCATAGCATCCCAATTTATTGACCAAGTCATCATTCCCAATAATGTTGGATAGCCACTACTTTGTGAAAGTGTGTAATTACCGGGTTTTGGACCTTGTCCTTTAAGGTAGTTCAAAGCGGATGCTACAATTAAAGTATCAGCAAAACCGCCGCCCGCAGCGTTAGCGCAAGCCGGCAATCCAACTGAAATTTTTGAAGCGGGTATGCCAGTGAAATACCCACCGCTTGTTGCAAATCCATGTACTGAAGCTTCTGTCATCGCTACAATAAAATCGGCTGTTCCTTGTGTATAAATTCCGCCGTCAATTCCATACATGGAGCCACTGTTGTATAGTTGTACTTGAAGAATATCGAGCGAATCGCGCAAGGCATCAATAATGGGCAAGTATCCGCCCCAAATGCCGCCGAAAGCCGATTGACCACCAAGTACATAAGCGGTTTCGGGAGCCATGGTGAGCAGCATTTTTTTTTGATGGTTGGTACGAAAATTAGTCATGATTTGCTGTATGGCGGCAATTAAATTCAATTGTGCCACATTGCTTGGAGCGGCGATGGTTCCACCACTATTTAAAATGGAATTACCATTTTCTATGTCGATATCCATACCATCAAAACCATAAGTTGTGATAATGCTAGTCATGGAAGAAATAAATGCGTTTTTGTTTGCAAGGCTTGTTAAATCAATACTTGTAGTTGCCCCACCAATGCTAATCAACACTTTTTTACCTTGATTTTGAAGGCTTTGAACTTTTGTAATAAAGTTACTTTGTGAAATTCCATCCGGAGTAAAAAGCATGGTCATGTCTGAAGGAGAAGTAGGTACTGCAAAGGCAACTTCAATTACAGTGTAGCGCGAATCAATTTGATCGAGTTGAATATAAGGTGCATTCACATCGTTCCAATTGTGCCAATAGCCTATTAATGCTGGTGAAGAAACTTGTGCAAAAGCAGACAATTGCTGTATAAAGAAGAAGAAACTTAGAAGTAAGATTTTTTTCATGTGTGTTTAATTTGAATCAATTCATACAAAACTAAGGTGTTAAAATATGTGCAAAAATAAAATTGTCTGAACAGGAATGGATGCAGGTTGATAGCGCTATAATCCAAACGTAAAGGAATATTTTACCACTATGGTTTGCTGATCTACCAATGGTTGTGTGGGCTTCGCTTCTAAGCGTTGTGTATTGAGTAAGGAATTGTAAACAATAAACAAATCAGTTCCTTCGCGCGGATTGTAACGAAAACGGAGGTTGCCACCAAAGGAATCACTATTATCGTCGTATTGTGCCAGCAATTTTATGGAGAATTTACTTGATTGGGTAAGTGTTAGATTTAGTGCAATTAAATTGCTTTTATAGATTCCGTTTTCATTGTCGGAAAATGTTTTGGGAAATATAATTTCATTAAACTCGTAATTCGCACCCACACGAATGAAGCGATTGACAATATAATTAGCAGAAGGATTAGCGGTGAACAAATTTCCACCGTAAAAATTGCTGTATCCGGTACTAAATTCAAATGTGTAACTTTTGGATTCATCATATAAAAAATTGGCATCGGCACCATACATGTAATAATAACCATGCGGCACCAATATATGGTCGCTTAATTGCCAATCGTCAAAAAGCCGGTCTTCTTTATATGAAAAGGGTGTAACAGTTATGGAAGAGCCCTTTTTCCATTGAATATTTCCGTTCAAGTTTGCAAATTTTGTTTCCGTTAATTCCGATTCCAATTTCCAGCGGTATTCTACAGTGGAGTTAAGGCTCCAGAAATTAACTTCGTGTTCTCCTTTAATGCGCATAATGCGTCCATTTGAAAGGGATACAAATCCGTAATCTGATTCCGGATTAAAACCCATGGAGGGATTAAATTTTTTACCTACAATTTCTACATCCAGTCCATGCGTAAATCCTTGCCCTGCGTTTTTAAATGCAAACAAATTAATAAAGGTGTTTTTGTCAAAGCTTGATTTCACAGCCGTATCGTAAGTAGAAACTACACCAAATCCGGCCGACCACTTGTCGTTAAACTTATGTACCAAATCAATACCGGCACTTTGATTGGAAACTTTATCCTGTGCAGTAGAAATGCGATTGGTAATAATGCCTCCCCAAAAACTGCCTTTGTTATCGTAGAATTTTCGAAGGCGTGCCACGCTAAAATTTTCGGGATGTATTGTTTTTTCCTTTACTCCGGCGGTTTGCATATTTAAAGCGCCAATTGTCCATCCATTTTTTTTACCGGTAATGCGCACTCCGCCAATGATTGGCACAACACTACGGTTTTCGAGGCCAATTCGGCGGGAATTAAAAATTTGTGTATTGTATCCTACTTGATAATTCAAATAGTTTTGCGATTCTAAAAAGAAATTTCTTTTTTCCGGTAGGTTGATGGAATATTTACTGAGATTTATAATCCGATTGTCTGCTTCCGCTTGAGCAAAATCAGTATTTACCGTGAGGTTGAGCGTGAAATTTTTGGTGATCCCATACTTTACATCGGCACCCAAATTGCTAATAATTTTATCCAGTGTTTCGTTGTGCAGGTAGTTTTTTCGCGTAAAAAAAGTGGAGCTTGTATTGTAATCCGTTTGTGTTGCATTGAGTTTACTAATTTGCTCGTAATTGCTAATTACATAAGGAGTAATGTAGATTGGCTTTTTGGTTTTAAGATTAAAAAACTCTAATTCCGCTTCCTGGCTCACATTGTTCCATTTGTTTTTAAGGGAGGAATCACAAGGCGGATAAGTAATGAGTTCATTTTTTCTTCGAATTAATCGCGCAAAGCGAAAACCCATAATTGTTTTTTCCTTTTGCTCGAAGCGTAAGGAGGAAAATGGAATCCTGAATTCAGCTGTGTAGCCGCTGCTATCCACCACCGACATTACATCCCAAAAGTTATTGTAATCGTCATTCATATTGTCGCCATTGCCCGAAATTTCTGAATCGAAGCGTGCGCTGAGGGTATTGGTAACAAATACAACTGCTGTGTTTTTATCGTTATAGGTATCTAGTTGAACTGAAATGCCATCATCTTTACCCAATTGAAAATCACGGTCCATAAAAAAGCGCACCAGTTGGGAAGCTGCACTATCATAACAATGAAATCCTACACAGAGATAACTGTTGTTATAAAGCAATTTCACTTCGGTTCGTTCAGTAGCATTGGCACCGGGTAATGGTGATGTTTGCATGAAATCACTAAGCGGAGTCGCCAATTCCCATTCGGGTTCAGTAAGTTTGCCGTCGAGTTTAATATCCGTTTCGATGCGCTGCGGTTGATAGCGCAATTGAGCTTGGCATTTAGCGATAAATGCCAGGAGTATTATTATAAAAAGAGAAAACCTGAAAATCGCAGTCACTTTCAATTTGTTTTTTCAAATATAGGATTGTTTGGGAAAGATTTCATGATTCTGATTGGACGTATTTAAATTTAAAATGAACAACTAAAAATAGCTGAGCTGCATGTCATGAGTTGATTTATTGCTAATTTTAGCAACATCATTCCAATATTTTAATCGCCAGTTTAGAATCAGTTACGTCATGTCCAACAACACCCAAATAAAATGCCCCAACTGCGGTACATCTATTGATGTACAAGATATTTTATCGCATCAATTAGAAGAAGAATTAAAGAAGAAATTTAATTCACAGTTAAATGAAGAGAAGGATAAATTTGAAAAGAAAAACGCTGCCCTGTTAAAAGAGAAACAAGATTTCGAGTTAAAAAAACAAAAGGAAAATGAAATATTTCAGGAGCGTTTTGATGCAAAAATTAAGGAGGAAAAAAAGCTGCTGGAAGAAAAGTTAGGAAAGAAAATTAAGGAGGAGCAAGCAGATAGTATTGCTTTGATGAAAAAGGAGTTGGATGAAAAAACACTTCAAGTAAACGAACTCAATAAAACAAAAGCAGAAATCGAAAAACTCAAACGCGAAAAGCTGGAAATGAAAGAAGCAATTGAAGCGGAAGCCCAAAAACGGCTCAATCAAACTTTGATAGAGGAGAAAGAAAAAATAAGAAAGGCAGAGGAAGATAAAAATGAACTACGTTTCAAGGAAATGCAAAAGCAGTTGGAAGATCAGAAACGTTTGACCGAGGAGATGAAACGCAAGCAGGAGCAAGGCTCTATGCAACTGCAAGGAGAAGTAATGGAGTTGGCGATTGAAGAATGGCTAAGTGCCCAATTTCCATTGGATACCATCGAGGAAATAAAAAAAGGAGCGAGGGGCGGTGATTGCATACAATACATTAATACGCGATTGCGACAAAATTGTGGCTCCATCTATTATGAAAGCAAACGCACCAAAGACTTCCAAGCCGGATGGATCGAAAAATTTAAGGGCGATATTCGTGTCAAAGGCTCTGATATTGGCGTATTGGTTACCGACGCCATGCCTGCCGGGATGGATAGGATGGGCTTGAAAGATGGAATTTGGATTTGCTCCTTCGAGGAATTTAAAGGCTTGTGTACCGTTTTGAGAGAATCAATAATACAAATCAGCAATGCTATTTCTTCGCAAGAAAACAAGGGCGATAAAATGCATTTGTTGTATGACTACCTTACCGGGAATACATTTCGTTTGCAAGTAGAAGCAATTGTAGAAGGATTTACGACCATGAAGGTGGATTTAGAAAGTGAAAAAAGAGCCATGCAAGCCATTTGGAAGAAGCGTGAAAAACAAATTGAAAAGGTAACGCTGAATACGATCGACATGCATGCCTCCATCAAAGGAATTGCAGGAAGCGCAATTCAATCGGTTAAGTTATTAGAGTTGCCCGATTCGGAAAGCGAAACAAAAGAACTGGAGTAGTTTAGCTTAAACTATCCCTAATCCTAAGAGCAGCGAAAATACAATCAACATAAGTGCTACAATAAATTGCACCGCATTTAAAGTAATCTTTTTTAAAATTTTATTTCCAAAATAGGCTCCCGTAAAGGCGCAGAGCGTTGCTGCAGCAAGTAAGGCATAATTCAAGTGCACTTCAGGATTAAAAAATAACTGTCTTGAATAGAGTGTGAGCCTTGAAATATCAACCATGCAAGCAACTGCTACACCCGTTCCAATAAATGCTTCTTTGCTCAGATTCAAGCGCATCAAAAAAGCACTTCGCAATGCGCCTTGATTGCCGCTGAGCCCACCAAAAAAACCGGAAAGAGCTCCACCTAAGGATAAATATTTTTCGTCAAATTGCAAATTCGCGAGTTTCGGAATCAATTCAAAAAGCGCAAAAACGAGCATTAACACTGCAATAACGAGTTTTAGCGGCATCACCGAAAAAATCTTCCCGCTAAGGGTATACGAATAAATGGCTTCCATATCGCTGAGTTCACCTAGCAGGTAAGCGCCGGCAAGTGCAGCCAATACAGAAGGTATTCCGAAACGAATGAGCACATTTTTATCAGCATTTTTGCCAATTAAAAAATATTTAAAAATATTGTTCGATAAATGGACCAATGCTGTTGCAGAAATGGCTACCGGAAGTGGGAAAAATAAAGCAAAGGCAGGAACTAATAGAGTTCCTAATCCAAAGCCCGAAAAGAGCGTTAATCCTGAGCCGATTAAAGCAACTACACAAATTAGAAAATAGTCCATTGAGCGAATATAGTAAATGCTTCAAATTTGAATTTTATCCGGGATTAAAAAGCACTGAAAAATATTTTTTCGATATTTACCGTTTCATAGTCTAACCAAACCAAAAATTTTTATGGATTCATTTGCAACGATGCTCATGTACACAGTTCCTTCATTAATTGTGTTTCTTACTTCTTATTTTATTTTAAAGTCCTTCATGGACAATGAATACAAAAGTAAGTTGGCGGATATTCGAATGAACAATCAAACTACCATAACACCTATTCGTTTGCAAGCCTGTGAACGCATTGTGCTGTTTTGCGAGCGTATTGCTATCAATAATCTGGTTATGCGAGTTCATCGTCAGGGCATGAGTGCGCGCTTGTTGCATTCTGAATTATTAACCACTATCCGAAATGAATATGAGCACAATATTTCGCAACAAATATATGTGAGTAAAGCAGCTTGGGATGCTGTTAAAAATGCAAAAGAAGAAACCATTAAAGCCATAAATATTTCAGCAAGTAAGGTAGCTGACGACGCTACAGGATTGGATTTGTGTACCGTAATTTTGGACCTTTCCACGAAAGTGGCCAAGCTCCCAACCGATTATGCCATTGAAGTAATGAAAGCAGAAATCAGACAAATATTTTAAGCAAGCGAATGAGCGAAAAGTTAAGACAAGAAAAATTTGAAACCGATTCGGGAATTGAAATAAAATCCGATTATTCTCCCTTTGAATCAGGTGGTGTGAGTGAAGGATTGGGAAAGCCCGGAAAGTTCCCGTTTACCCGCGGGGTGCAGGAAACCATGTATCGCTCCAAGCTTTGGACCATGCGGCAATATGCCGGATTTAGCACTGCCGAAGAATCCAACAAACGATACCATTATTTATTAAACAACGGCACTACCGGCTTGAGTGTTGCTTTTGATTTACCTACACAAATAGGATACGACAGCAGCCATGAATTTTCGGATGGTGAAGTGGGAAAGGCCGGCGTAGCAATTGATTCCTTGCGGGATATAGAAATACTTTTTGATGGAATTCAGTTGGAGAATATAACTACTTCCATGACCATTAACTCTACTGCTTCGATTTTGCTCAGCATGTATATTGCCTTAGCAAAAAAGCAAGGGGCCGATTTAAAAAAGATTTCGGGCACTATTCAAAATGATATCTTAAAAGAATATGCAGCACGGGGGACATACATTTATCCGCCAAAGCCCAGCATGCGCATCATTACCGACATTTTTGAATATTGTAGCAAGGAAGTGCCAAAATGGAATACCATTTCAATTAGCGGTTACCACATAAGGGAAGCAGGTTCTACTGCAGTTCAAGAATTAGCTTTTACTTTAGCCAATGGAAAATCATATTTGAAAGCCGCGATTGACAAGGGATTGGATATAAATGTATTTGCGAAACGATTGTCCTTTTTCTTTAATGCACACAATAATTTATTTGAAGAAGTGGCAAAGTTTCGCGCGGCGCGTAGAATGTGGGCACACATTACACGCGAATTAGGCGCAACCGATGAACGTGCTATGATGCTGCGCTTTCATACACAAACCGGCGGCAGTACCTTAACAGCACAGCAACCGCAAAATAATATTGTGCGGGTAACTACGCAAGCGCTATCAGCAGTTTTGGGTGGCACACAATCTTTGCATACTAATGGTTTTGACGAAGCGATAGCCTTGCCAACCGAGGAAGCAGCGCGCATTGCTTTGCGCACACAACAAATTATTGCCTACGAAAGTGGCGCTGCCGATACCGTAGATCCTTTGGCAGGTTCATATTTTGTGGAAGCCTTAACCGATGAAGTGGAAGCTGCAGCATGGGACTATATTCGTAAAATTGATGCTATGGGAGGCTCTGTTAGTGCGATTGAGGAAGGCTACATCCAAAATGAAATTGCAAAATCTGCGTATCAGTATCAAAACAACATACAAAATGGAAGTAAAATTTTGGTGGGTGTAAATAAGTTTGAAATTGATGAAGCACCAATTTTAGATACGTTTACAATTGACGATTCCATTCGGAAAGTGCAAATCGATAAGATAAATCAAGTAAAGTCTGAGCGCGATAATGTGAAAGTGAATGAACTTTTAGTACAGTTGGAATCTGCCGCTAAAGCCGACACCAACCTGATGCCCATAATTTTGGAAGCTACTGAAAACTATGCTACCTTAGGTGAAATTGCAGATGTGATGCGCACTGTTTTTGGGGAGTTTAAGAGTAATTAGTGAATAATGAATTAACCTTAAAATTGAGTTTTATTTATTGAATTATTATTATATTTCGTTAAAAGCAAAGCAATGTTATTACAATTGGGAAATGCTAAAAAATCGGATTTAAAAAAGCTGTTCGATTTCGCAAAAGAAAATAGTTTGGAGTTGACTTTGGTTGATGCGGATAAGAATAAATCCTTCTTGCCCGGTGAGAGTCTTTCGGCTAAGGAAATTAAGGTATTAATTAGTAAGAGCAGAGAAAGCGGCAGCATTTCCATGGAAAAGGCGCATCAATCTATCCGCAAAGGATTACAATGAAAATTAACTATACCAATGATGCTGTTGAATCTTTGGCAAGCTTGGTTAATTTTATTGAAGCGCACAATACTAAAGGCGCAGGTTTAAGATGGTTAAGTAAATTTGAACAGCAGCTCAAAATAAAGCTAAGTTTTCCTAAAATAATCGGCATGTGTCATAATGAAACATTCCGGAATTTTGAGTTGAAATGTATTTATTTCAAGGATTAGCTCATTGCATTTTCTGTTAAAGAAGATGCTGTATTAATTGAAGCGATTTTGCATAAATCTAGGATAAAGGATTAGTATTTAAACCATAACGCCTAGGCTTAAGTTGATTTTAGACACATTCGCGAATTATTTCCCATTCGTTGATGTAAATGCTATGATTCAAATCATACCGACGCGAATCAATTTGTATGTATAATTGTTGCGTTTTTTGCAAACAATATTTATAGTAATTTGTTACCTAAGAAATTTAACAAAATGAACACTGAAAAAGTAGACGTATTAGTTATTGGAGCAGGTCCTGCCGGATGTATTGCTGCCAGCATGATTCATAAGCAAGGCTTTAAAGTAAAAGTAGTGGAAAAGGAAAAATTTCCGCGTTTCGTGATTGGAGAAAGTTTATTGCCACGTGTAATGGATCACTTAGACGAGGCCGGTTTATTGGAACGCGTTAAAAAGGCCGGTTTTCAAGAAAAATTCGGTGCTAAATTCGTGCGGGGCAAGGAGGTTTGCGATTTCAATTTTGCCGACCAGTTTACAAAAGGTTGGAATTGGACCTGGCAAGTGCCGCGTGCACAGTTTGATTTGTTGCTTTCGGAAGGAATTGCCGAAATGGGCGTGGAGGTAGAACACCAAACCGGAGTAACTAAAATTGAATTTAGAGGAACAGATTCAACCACCACAGTGGTTGACAAAAGCGGAACTGAGAAGCAGATTGAGGCGCGCTTTATAGTGGATGCAAGTGGCTATGGCCGTGTAATTCCGCGTATGTTTGGATTGGATAAGCCATCTAATTTTGAACCGCGTAAAACACATTTTGTACATTTCAAGGACTTAAAACGTCCCGAAGGAATTGATGGAAACCGCATAACAGTAGTGGTGCACCAACAGCGTACCTGGATATGGATTATTCCGTTTAGCAATGGAATTACTTCTGTTGGATTTGTAGCAGATCCTGAGTTTTACAATGAATTTTCTGAAAATTTTAGTGAGCGCATGCGCGGAATTGTTGCCACAAATGAACATACAGCCGAGCGATTTAAAGATGCAGAAATGGTATTTGAACCGCGCACCATCGAAGGATATTCGATAAGTACTAAACAACTATTTGGGGATGGATTTGTGCTATGCGGAAATGCGACCGAATTTTTGGATCCAGTATTTTCAAGCGGCGTTACCTTTGCTATGGAAAGCGGAAATAAAGCCGGTAAGTTAGTTGGGGCTTTCCTTAAAGGAGAAAAAGTAAATTGGCAAAAAGACTATACTGATTACATGATGCAAGGAATTGATACCTTTAGAACCTATGTATCCGCTTGGTACAATGGGGATTTACACGATATTTTCTTTGTAGGAGCAGCCTCAAATCCCGAGATTAAAAAGCAAATTTGCTCTGTTTTAGCCGGGTATGTGTGGGATTTAGAAAACCCATTTGTGAAAAAGCATGAACGCGCGGTGAAGTCGCTTGCACAAGTAATTCGTATGGGAGCGGAAGCAAATTAATTTGCATTCAGCCTAAAAACAATTTACTAGCTCAAACGTTTTTTGTACTATTGATAGCTTAATATGTACAAAAAATACACTCCCGATTATAATTTCCAAAATTTTGATGCCATTGTCATTGGTTCAGGATTGGGTGGCCTAACAACCGCTGCATTGCTGGCCGGTGAAGGGAAAAAAGTGCTTGTTTTAGAGCGCCATTATGTTCCGGGTGGTTTTACACATGCGTTTAAACGTAAAGGGTTTAAATGGGATGTAGGTGTGCATTATGTGGGGCAAGTTCAAAGTCATAAGGCAAGTTTGCGCAAAGCTTTTGATTTTATAACCGGAGGCAAACTTCAATGGGCAGAAATGGGCAGTATTTATGACAAAGCAATAATTGCCGGAAAGGAATATGAGTTTGTTGCCGGCAAAGCCAATCAGATTCAAAAATTAATATCCTATTTTCCTAAAGAAGAAATTGCCATACGTGCTTATTTCGATTGCATTGAAAAATTTTCCAAGGGCACCGGAATGTTTTTCGGAGAAAAGGCAATGCCACCTTTCCTGAGTAAATGGCTGGGTCGTTTTTTGCGCAAAAAATTCAATTCTTATTCCGATAAAACTACCTATGATTTTTTGAGGGAACTTACTTCAAATGAGGAGTTGATTGCAGTGCTGTGTGCCCAGTGTGGTGACTATGGTTTGCCTCCAAAGAAAAGCAGTTTTGCAATACATGCCATGATTGCAGAACACTATTTGGAAGGTGGAAATTATCCAATAGGTGGCGCTTCCGAAATTTATAGAAATATTATTGAAGTCATTCGCAAACAAGGCGGGGAAGTATTGATTCGTGCCGATGTGAAAGAGATAATATTGGAAAATAAAGTTGCGGTTGGTGTTGAAATGGAAGACGGCGAAAAAATTTATGCGAGTAAGATAATCAGCAATGCAGGTGCTCGCAATACCTTTGATAAATTAATTCCGAAATTGGAATTGCGCACGAAGGCAATTAAATCCGACTTGCTTAATGTAAAGCCCAGTGTTTCTCACTTATGTTTGTATGTGGGCTTAAATAAGTCGGATGCTGAACTAAATCTTCCTAAATGGAATTATTGGGTGTATAAAAGTTATGATTTTGATGCCGATTTTGACCGGCACATGAATAACAGTTCAGAGGAGCCACCTCTTTTTTACATTTCATTTCCTTCCGCCAAGGACCCAAATTGGGCCGAAAACAATGCTAACACAGCAACTGTTCAAATTATTGTGGCCTGTTCGTATGAGTGGACAAAGAAATGGGAAGAAACAAAATGGATGAAAAGAGGGGATGAATATTTGAATTTTAAAGAAGCTTTTAAAACCATAATGCTCGAAAAATTATATCAAATTGTTCCTCAAGTAAAAGGCAATGTTGAACTGTGCGAACTCTCCACGCCATTGTCGACAAAGCATTTTTGCAATTATACGCATGGCGAAATTTATGGTTTGGAGCATACACCGGCTCGATTTCGATTAAATTGGTTGCGGCCTCAAACCCCTATTAAAAATTTATTTTTAACCGGCCAGGATACATTAACAGTAGGCGTGGGTGGAGCTCTTTTTTCGGGCGTTATTACGGCCTCCACCATCCTCAAGAAAAATTTCATGAGCCGTATTGATAATTATAAAACAGCCGAAATTCCTAGCGCATAACCAGTATGATGAAGAATTTTTTAATTATAATCCCTGTGCTATTTCTCTTAAGCTCTTGTGTTTTTTTTAATAACAATTCCACAAAACTTTACCGAAAAGCAATTCAAAAGACGCCTTTTGATGCTGGAATTGTACCCGGAGTTCCTTGGGTGGAAAGTGGCTGGGATTCGGCGATGAAAGGAAGAGTAATATGGGCGGTGCACTTATACAAAAGAGGTGTAGTGAAGAACCTGATTTTTTCGGGAGGCTCCGTTTATTCTCCATTTTATGAAGGAAAAATTATGTGTTTATATGCACAAAAAATGGGTGTTCCAAAAGAGAATTGCTTTGCCGAAATTGAAGCAGAGCACAGTGTAGAAAATGTTTACTACGGGCACAAGATGGCGGATAGTTTAGGTTTTAAAAAGGTGGCATTAATAACTGATCCCTTTCAAGCAACCTTATTAAAAAGCCTATTGCGTAAATTTAAACCGCATGTAATTCGAATTCCATTCATTGTGGATACGCTGAGAACAGTTAATAAGATTAGTGTTGCTATTGATGGTTCATCAGCTCGAAACCCTAATTATACGGTGCCACTGTGGGATAGGGTAAGCAAATGGGAGCGCTTGCAAGGAACACGAGGCAAGAAAGTAAAAAAATTAATGCGACAAGATAGAAGAGCAACCAAGTTTAACTAAATTAAAACTTTATTTTATTTCATTTTAATTTTTAGAAGTTAAGCTCAACTACTCTTTCTCAATTTTCCTAATTCAAATTCAAACACTACATTTAATCGAATATTTTTTCGCAAGTACAAGCGAAAAAGGAATACATTATTGCAGTATGAAATTGGGCCAAATTTGGTTAATGTTTTCTTTGGGATGTTGCCTTTTTTTGAAGGCAAGTGCCTCCGTTTCCAATCCCAATCCTGACTCTTTAGTACGCGTTGCAAATTCGATGACTACTGATACTGCAAAGGTTATACAGTACTTTAAGTTTGCGGCCTTATATGCACATTCTCCTGGCGTGGAAAAAGTATTTGAAGATTCTGCACTTGCCATTTCAAAAAGAATCAACTACACCAATGGGTTATTTCGTGCGTATCGTAATTTAAGCGGATATTATTGGCGGATTGAAGAGTATAGTAAGGCAATAGAATATAATTCATATCGTAAGGCACTTGCGATTGAAATGAAAGATAGCATTCAGTTGGCCAGTTCATACAATACAGAAGGGCTTTCCTACTCCTCCCTTGGTGAGTATGATAAGGCATTGGATGCTTTTAATGCCGGCATAAACGTGTATAAGCACTTGGGTAATGAAAAATTAGCAGTGTTTTTGCTCGGCAATGTGGCGGCTGTTTATTTATCCTTAAAAAATTATGAAAAAGCTGAATCACTCTTGCGGCAATGCTTGGCTTCTGATCATAAATTCAAAAATACATACTCTATCGGTAACGATTGCCAACTCATGGGAGATGTTTTTTTGGAAAGTGAAAGGCCTGATTCAGCGTTTATTTACTATACCAAAAGTTTATCCCTTAGCGATTCTTCGGAGTTTTTTGTGAAGGCAGGTTCCTTAAAGGGATTGGGGAAAATTTATTTCAGAAAGGGTGATTATGCCAATGCCTTGCAATGTTTTACAGCTGCAATTGAAGCAGGAAAAGGAGGAAGGGCAAAATCTGTATTAAGAGATGTTTATTTGCAACTAAGCTATTTGTACGAAAAAATGAACATGCCGCAAAAGGCGCTGGAGGCGCATCGTTTGTATTTTTCTTGGAACGATAGTACCAACATTTTAGTAAAGCGAAATCAATTGGCCTATTCCGAAATGATAAAGCAAAACGCATTAAAAGATTTTTAATTAAAGACCGAAAAATTGGAATATCAGGAACGTTTAAGAGTTCAGGCAATTATTCGAAATGGAATTATATTAGTACTTGCAATTGTGGCTTTGTTTTTAATATTAGTTGTCAAGCAACGAAAAAAAATCAGCTATGAGAAAAAGAGAAGTGATGATTTGTTGCTAAATATTCTTCCACCGGAAGTGGCAGAAGAGTTGAAAAATACCGGAAGTGCAGAAGCAAAGCAATTTGATGAAGTTTCTGTAATGTTTACCGATTTTAAAGGCTTTACTCAAATATCCGAAAGTTTGAATCCGGCCGAATTGGTTGCTGAAATTCATACCTGTTTCAAGGCTTTTGATGAGATAATTTCAAAACATGGAATCGAAAAAATTAAAACTATTGGGGATGCGTATATGTGTGCCGGTGGATTGCCAGTCGTAAATACTACGCATGCCGAAGATGTCGTTAAAGCTGCTATCGAAATTAATCAGTTTATGCAGCGCCATCTTGAAGTTAGAAAAAGCGAGCACAAAGCAATTTTTGAAATCAGAATTGGTATACACACCGGACCGGTTGTGGCAGGAATAGTTGGGTTCAAAAAATTCGCATATGATATTTGGGGCGATACTGTAAATATTGCTGCACGACTTGAATCTAGCGGAGAAGCAGGTAAAGTGAATATCAGCGGAAGCACTTATCAAAAAGTCAAAGATAAATTCAATTGCATTTATAGAGGAAAAATTCCTGCCAAAAACAAGGGTGAGATCGATATGTATTTTGTTGCCTAAAAAAGGCAATTCAAGAATCCAAAAAGCTTTTTTTAATTTTACTGCAAATAATATTTTATGCTTACAACTAATGTCTTAGAGGAAATGTTCGAAAATGCTGACTTCCTCATTAAAGAAAATAAAATTGCCGATGCTATCAATGTATTGCACGATGTTTTAGCAGAAGCCCCTGATTTTGGAAAGGCACACAATCATTTAGGTTGGATTTATGAAACCAAACACAAAGATTTGCCGAAAGCAGAAGAGCATTATCGTTTGGCTATTAAATTTAAACCGGATTACGCAGCCGTATATTACAATTATGCAATTTTGCTGAGCACAATAAGGAAATACGATGAGCTGGAAAGCCTATTAAAAAAGGCGGAAGCCTGTCCCGGCATTAATCGCGCCACCCTTGCAAATGAATATGCTATTATGTATGAATCAATGGGGAAGTATGATGAAGCAATTGCAGCTTACAAAAATTACATCGTCAATTTATTTGATGAAAAAATGATTGATAGTGCTGCGGCAAGTATTCAACGTTGTAAGAAAAAACGTGATTTATTAAATAGTTTATAGTTAATCTCTTCCCAAAGTCTTAGCCGGATTGTCTTTTTCATCCGTTAATTCACTTCCTAAAAAATATCCAATTGCTTTGGTGGATTCGCGAGCATCAAAAATTAATTTTAAGATGGCCGTTATCGGGATGGAGAGTATCATTCCGGCTGCTCCCCAAATTTCGGCACCCACCAATAAAGCTACTATGGCAGCAAATGGATTTATGCTCACGCGTGAACCAACCACTCTGGGTGTGATATAATTTGATTCTAAAATTTGCACAATCGAAAAAACAACAACCACTCCGGCGGCAGCTCCCAACGAGTCTTTTGTGAGCAAAGCGTAAGCGATTGGCAAGAGTGAACCAATAAAAATTCCAATGTAAGGAATGATGGTGAGTAAAGCTGCAAAGAACCCGAAAAATAGCGCATTGTTTATTCCAATAATCCATAAGCCCAATGAATTCAATATTCCTATTATTAGGATTACTGAAAACAAACCAATTAAATAATTCTGACTCAGTTTTTGAATGCTACCGAGTAGATGTGTAATTTCTCTATGTTTCTCTCCATCAATCAATGAAAATGCAAAATCCTTAAACGATTTTTTATACAATAAAAAGCAAAAAACATAAACCGGTACTAGTCCAAAATAACTCATGATTTCAGTGGTGGTAGAAACAGTTCCGCCAAGCATTTCACCCAAATTGCCAATAATTTTTACTTTTCCATTTTCAATCCATTGGTCCAGTGTATCATTTGAAATAGGGAAATGAGTTACAATGTATTCATGCAACATGTTGAGTTTAAACTCCAATTTTTGATTCATCCCCGACATTTCTCTCACTAAAGTTGAAACTTGTGAGGAGATAAAGATGAGTACCATCACCAATAAAAGCAGCACTATCAGCATCGATATCATGATTGCCGCAATCCGCGGAATTTTTATTTTTTCTAACCTCCTGCAAAGTGGATAGAGTAAAAAGGAAAGCAGCGCAGAAATGATAATGGGCAATAAAAAATCCTTGGTATAAACTAAAATGATTGTGGAAAGCACAAAGCAGAGAAGAATCCCCGCAAGCCTTAGTGAAAAAGGAAATCGCATAAATTATTTTTTTTCGATATTCAAATGTACTAAAGCAATTCCATTATTTAGTGCAGCCAAATCTTTTTTAAAATAAAAAAGGAGTTCACCGGGTGAACTCCTTTAAACATAAATACTATTCTTATTAATGTCGCACGTATACTTTTGAAACCTGTTTTCCTGAAACGCCGCTCACACTTAAAAAGTAAAGCCCTTCGGTGAAATTAGCAGTCGCAATTTCTAATTCATTTTTTCCGTCATACAAAGTTTTTTCTGTACTAAAAACAACTGCACCCAATATGTTGCGCAATTGGATGTGGGCTGTCTCATCTGTATCATTCAACTCCATCTCCACTTTTAACAACCTATCGGCCGGATTAGGACCCACTACTATTACAAAGTGGGTATGGAAATAAGACGAGGGAGACCAAGCACTAACTGAACCGGCAGTAGTTCCTCCTGGTGTTGTGCAAATACTTTGTACTTGCCATTCATAATAAGATTGAGCCTGTAGTCCGAATAATTGTTTGGAGTAAGTATTTGAACTAACAACTGTCCAAGCACCAGTATTTATTTTTCGATATCGTATGCTAAATCCGAACACTGGTGTTGGGCTTGTCCATTTAACCAAACAGCTTTGAGGTGCAATGTTTGTTGCCATTAAATTAAGCGGCACAGCGCATAAATTAGCGCAGGCAGAAGTGGTAAAGAATGAACTAGATGAAAATGCACTTGTACCATTTGTTGCCGTAGTACAAATGGATTGTACTTGCCATTCATAATTAGTGTTGCAGAGCAAATTAATTAAAGTAGTGGTGTTTGATTGCAAACTGATTTGTGTCCAGGGATTGGTTGGAGGTACATTAGGCAATATGGCGCGATATTGAATGCGATATGCATAAACTCCAGATACAGCTGCCCATCCAACATACGCACTCGATGCTGTAATGTTTCCAGAAGCTAATCCGCTAGGAACCGGGCATGTAGTAGCACAAGCCAAAGTTGTAAATGTTGTGCTTGGCGAAAAGCTGCTGATTACCGATGTCCCATTTAATGTATTTGTGCAAACTGAAGCAACCTGCCATTCATAAAGCGCTCCACACATTAAATTGGCTAAACTAAAGGTTGTTCCCTGCACAGTAGCTTGTGTCCAATTGGTAATTGCATTCGTTACTAAACGATATTGCAAATTGTAAATACTCACTCCCGCAACTGCCGTCCAAGAAGCAACAGCCGATGAGGAAGTAATATTTCCGGTTGTCATTCCGCTAGGCACCGCACAGGTTGATGTGCAAGCAAGAGTCGAAAATGTTGCGGAGGTAGAAAATGCACTCGAACCACCATTGCTTGCAGAAGAACAAATAGATTGTACTTGCCATTCATAGCTCGTTCCACAAACCAATGAGCTCAATATATAAGATGAGTTGGCTGTTACATAAACTTGTGTCCAATTCGCATTGGCAGGATTTAACGGTCTATATTGTATTTTGTAGTAAATAGCACCACTTGCTGCTGTCCAAGCTAAATTAACACTTGTTGAGGAAACCGCGCTGCTGTTAAGCCCTGTTGGAACTGCGCAGGTTGGAGTTGGGCAAGCTGAAGTAGTGAAAGATAAAGGTGTTGAAAAAGCACTCGATCCACCAGCTGTTCCCGAATTAGCGCAAATGGATTGAAGCTTCCATTCATAAGCAGTATTGCAACTTAATCCGGTTAAGGTATAAGATTGATTTGCTTGAACGGTGACGGAAGTCCAACCTACAGTATTCAAAGGGCGGTATTGTATCAGATAATAAGCCGGTGCAGGCGAAGCGCTTGTCCAACTTAATGTTGCACCAGTGCTTGTAATTGAACTAACAGTTAAACCGGCAGGAACAGGACAAGTGGTGGGGCAAGTTAAGGTTGTAAACACAGTGCTTGATGAATAAGCGCTAGTTCCTCCAGTGCCGGCTGTGCTGCATAGGGTTTGTACTTGCCACTCGTAGGCTACTCCACAAATTAAATTTGCCATGGTATAGCTTGTACCTTGCACAGTAATTTGGGTCCATGCAGTAATTACATTCGTAACCGGTCGGTATTGAATGCGGTAAACTCCAATGCCGGATTGTGCTGTCCAATTCGCAACAGCGCTATTTGTTGCAATCGCGCTTGTGTTTAAGCCTGTAGGCGGAAGGCAAGTAGTGTTGCAGGGAAGTGTTGTAAAAACAAGACTGGTTGTAAAAGCACTGGTATTGGCTACTCCGCCAATAGTGGCACAAATTGCTTGAACTTGCCATTCATAGGCAGTTCCGCATAATAATCCACTAATGGTATAAGAATTTGTTTGCGCATACATCTGCGTCCAGGTCCCGGAACTCAAGGAAAGCGCGCGATATTGAACTCTATAATATCCGTTTGCGGTTTGAGCCGTCCACGAAACGGTAGCACTTGTTGTGCTCACCACAGTTGTTACAGGCCCTGAAGGAATTGGGCAATTTGTATTTTGAGCGATACTGCTATCACCAGCAATGGCTAAAATAAAAAGTAAGACAAGGGTAAAAAATTTTGATTTCATGCGAAATGGGTTAATTAAATTCTTTAGCTAAGGTATTTATTTTTCAGTTACTTGCAAATGGAAATTAAGAAATTTCGATGAAAAATTATTCTCGAAAGCTTCATCATTTAGGCCATTTTCAAATTCAAGAATTTTCTCAAAAGAATTTGAAAGTAGTTGAATTCCGGCTTTAAAAACCAAATTAAAAAAGCTAATTTCGCTCCTCCCAAAATTGGAGTTAAATGTACCTGAGTAAATTGTCGTTGTTGGGTTTTAAGAATTATGCTGAAGCGGATTTTGTGTTCAGTAAGCACATCAATTGTTTTGTTGGCAATAATGGTGAAGGCAAAACTAATTTACTCGATGCCATCCATTACCTCGCATTTTGTAAAAGCTTTTTCAATGCCAACGACAGCCAAAATATTTACCATACCAATCCTTTCTTCGTGATTCAAGGCGATTTTTTAATTGGGGAGGATGTTAGAGAGGACATTTATTGTGGGTTCAAGCGCAACGAGAAAAAACAATTCAAAAAAAATAAAAAGGAATACAATCGTTTAGCCGATCATATTGGCACCATTCCATTGGTAATGGTTTCGCCCGCCGATTCTGAATTAATTACCGAAGGAAGTGAAAGCCGTCGTAAGTTTATGGATAGTGCCATTGCTCAATTTGATAAATCCTATCTTGAAAATTTATTGGCCTACAATAAAGTGCTGGCTCACCGCAATGCAGTATTGAAAAGCTTTGCGGAGAATCGCATGTATGATAAGGAAACCATTTCCATTTGGGACGAACAATTGGTTAAATTAGGACTTATGATTCATGCGGAACGCAAACTTTTCATAAGTAAATTCATTCCTATTTTCAATCGTTATTATCAATTGATTTCTGGTGGGAAGGAAGAAGTTGGGTTGGAATATGCATCCCAATTAAATGATGGTGAATTTGCTGAACTTCTAGAATCGGCTGTTAAGAAGGATTTGCACTTGCAATATTCTTCAGTAGGAATTCATAAGGACGATTTAATTTTTAAAATCAATGGATTTGCCGTTAAAAAATTTGGTTCTCAAGGTCAACAAAAATCATTTCTCATTGCTTTAAAACTGGCACAGTTCGATTTTTTAAAAAGCATTAAACAAAAAACGCCCATCATTTTATTGGATGATATTTACGATAAGCTCGACGAAAGCCGCGTACAGCAGCTGATGCAGCTCGTGAGCTCTGAAGGATTTGGGCAAATATTTATTACCGACACTCATCAAGACCGCATTGCACTCATCTTCAAGAAAATTAAAACGGAGTTTAAATTGTTTAAAATCAAAAATGGAAACAAGGAAGCATAATGGCCGCAAGTAACGAACAATCGCTTAAAGAAGTCATCAACGAATTGTTGGCTTCCTACTGTTTAGATGGAAAGTTGCATGAAGTGCGTCTCATTAATTCATGGGAATCACTCATGGGAATATCAGTAGCTAAACAAACTTCACGCATCTACATAAATAAAAAAACGCTTTTTGTGGAATTGAACTCTGCCGCATTGCGCAATGAACTTTCGTATGCCAAAGCCAAGCTGGTTGATTTGCTCAATAAAGAAGCGAAACATAATGTGATAACCGATATTGTTTTTTTATAATTCAAACTAAAAATGAAAAAGCTGATTTTTGGAATTCTTCTTATAACTTGGATAAAACCCATTCAGGCACAAAATGCGGATTCGATTATGCTGCGCAAAATTTTTGATGAAGCATTAACGCATTCACCCTCCTATATAAACCTCGAGTACCTCTGTACCAAATTTGGTGGCCGCCTTTCCGGTTCCGAGAATGCTGCAAAAGCAGTGCTGTATGTGGAAGGAATAATGGCGAAACTTGGTGCGGACAGCGTTTATAAGCAAGCTTGTATGGTACCGCATTGGGTAAGGGGGGATAAAGAGTCTGCCAAAATTATTAGTAAACAAAAAACTCTTGATGTTTCTGTTTGCGCTTTAGGCGGAAGTATTGCAACCTCCGAAACCGGCATCACCGCTAAGGTTATTGAAGTTCATTCTTTTGATGAATTAAAAATTTTAGGAACCGAAAAGATTAAAGGAAAAATAGTTTTCTATAATCGCCCAATGGATCCCAAGCTACTCAATACCATGCACGCTTATGGTGGGGCAGCAGGACAACGCTGGGCGGGTGCTTCTCAAGCTGCGCCTTTTGGAGCAATAGGAGTAGTGGTGCGCTCGATGTCTTTGAGTAAGCAAGATTTCCCGCATACCGGTTCAATGGGATATGAGGATTCTATTGTAAAAATTCCGGCTTGTGCAATAAGCACGAACGGCGCCGATTTATTAAGCGATATGCTAAAGGATAATCCTAATCTTCAATTCTTCTTTAAACAATCGTGTAAAAAGTTGGAGGATGAACCATCGTTTAATGTGCTTGCCGAAATTAAGGGATCGGAGCAACCCGAAAAAATTATTGTAGTAGGTGGGCATTTGGATTCTTGGGATACCGGTCAGGGTGCACACGATGATGGGGCAGGAGTAATGCAAAGTATTGAAGTAATTCGCATTTTAAAAGCTTTAAATTATAAACCACGTTATACCATTCGAGCGGTTGCGTTTATGAATGAAGAAAATGGGCATGTGGGTGGCCTAAAATACGCTGAGCTCGCTAAGCAAAATCAGGAAACGCACATCGCTGCTATCGAAAGTGATGAAGGAGCTTTTGCACCACTTGGTTTTTCAATGGATGCATCGAGTGAAATAAGAACTAAAATAAAATCGTGGCGCCCTCTATTAGAACCTTATGGCATTTATAATTTTAATGAAAGTGGCAGCGGAACCGATATTGAACCTATCGTTAATACTGGAGTTCCCGGCTTTTCGTTAGTTCCCGAATCGCAACGTTATTTCGATTACCATCATAGCCCCGCCGATACATTTGATAAAGTGAATAAGCGAGAACTTGAATTGGGAGGTGCTGCGCTTGCTGCATTTATTTATTTGATTGATCAGAAGGGCTTGCAATAATTTGCCAAACAGGCTCACTTTATAAATAGCATAAGTTACCCATTTCGAGTAAGAAGCACTAAAAAAAATACACGCCAGTTGCTCGTTGCATTCCATTAACAATTCAATTTATGCTCATGGCGAGTATTTTTTATAATACATAATTGTTCTGTTAGTTTATTACCTCTGAATTTAGCGTATCTGAAAAAAAAGTTACTTCACCACTAGAAATGTTGTGTGTTCCGCCAACTATTCCAATTTTTCCGCTTTCAATCATTTCCTTTAATATAGGGCTACGTTGCATGATTGACTCTACTGTTCGCTTTACATTGATGATTGCAACTTTTTCAACGAATTCCGAATTGCTGGCAACTCGATTTGACTTGATTGTAGTTTCGGCATCTACTGCAGGACGTATTTTGGTTAACAATGCTGTTAAGTTCCCCATTTCAACGTGATCGCAGGCACCTTTCACAGCGCCACATTTGGTATGGCCTAACACAACAATAATTTTTGCACCCGCTACTTTGCAGCCAAATTCCATACTTCCAAGGATATCTTCATTAATAATGTTGCCGGCTATTCGAACACTAAAAATATCACCAAGACCCTGGTCAAAAATTAGTTCTGCAGAAGTGCGGCTATCAATACAACTTAAAATAACTGCAAAAGGGTGCTGCCCATCTGAAGTTTCATTTGCTTGTTGTAATAGATTGCGGTTTACCTTAAGGTTATTCACAAATCGTTTGTTCCCTTCTTTTAATAGTTCCAGTGCCAATTTGGGAGTTATGGCTTCTTGCATTTCTTTTGTTAATGTTTTCATTTTTTTTTATTTATTAGTTAGGATAGATAAAATTTTTGTGGCGAAAGCGGTGATGGAACTTCTGCCTCCTTTAAAAGTTGTTTAATGTTTATTTCAATGGTTCTTGCTATGGCTGTTACAGCGGTGTCGGTAGGCCTATTTTCAAATGGATCTTGCATGTGCGTTGCGGATTTTTCAAGTAAAAAGAATGCACTGGATAGCAACAGTAAAAGCGGAATTTCAAAAATTACAGCTATGTCTTTTAAGGCAATAGAAAGTGTAACAACAAAAAGATAAATGATGGCATGTAAAAAATGGCGATAAGTAACCGGAAAAACAGTCGTTTTTATCCGCTCTGATTTTCCCTGTGAATCGCAGAGTCTCACTAAAGTGGCATCTAATTGCAAGTGTGAAAAAATATCAATTTGATTTTTTTCTTTGAGCTCCTTAATATCCTTTGCATGAAGCTGAAGTAATGCAAGTGGTTTGTTGTTATGCTGCTTTATTTCTTCAAGCTCTTGTATAGAAATATACTGCTCTAAATTTGAAATGGGATTTAAACCTCTAAGCGATTGACCAAGTGAATAGCACCAGGCAATCTGACGTAAGGCTATTTTTTTAACAGCTTCTGCATTGTTTTTGGAGGTCAAACTTTGCAATTGAATAACAAAGCTGCGAGAATCGTTAACAATTGCGCCCCACACTTTTCGAGCTTCCCACCATCTATCGTAAGATTGATTTAATTTAAATGAAAGCAAAATGGAGATGGCCGTTCCAATAAATGCCGGAATAGTTAAGGGCATTTCCGGCAAGAGGACTTTAAATCTTTCGGTAATAAATAGCACAACAGCTGATACAAGTAAAATATAAACTAAATCAAACTTTACTTTGTTAAAGATGTAGCTGGCCGGTATTTTTTTGTTAAGTAACATAGTAGCATTTTAATTTCGAGCACAAAGATAGTAATAGTTTTACAAAAGATAGTAAAACTATCATAAAAAATTGTAAAATATTTTTTTGTACTTTTGATTTAACCTTTTTTCCTACTCTTCTAAACCCTCAAATGAAGTTACACTTACAGATTAAAATGAATGAGGCTTTGTTCCTCCGAAATCCCGAAGATTCCGAATTAGGCAGGAATATCCTTAAACATAGTATTCAACTGATCTATAAATTAGGTTTTGAAGTGTTTACCTTTAAGAAACTGGCTGAAGATATTGGCACCACAGAAGCAGGCGTTTACCGTTATTTTGAAAACAAACATAAATTGTTGCTTTATTTAACCGCTTGGTATTGGGGCTGGTTAGCGTATCAAATAAGTTTTCACACCAACAATATTAAAGACCCGTCTATAAAATTGAAACGTATCATCAAACTGTTATCCACTGCAGTGGAAGACGATATGCAAACCAATTATATCAACGAAAGTTTGCTGCACAAAATTATCATATCGGAGGGTTCAAAAGCCTATCTAACGAAACAAGTAGGGGAGGACAACAAGCAACAATTTTTTAAACCTTATAAAGAACTTTGTGCATTGATTGGCAGTGTTATTAAAGAATGCAATCCTAAGTATAAATATCCAAAATCATTGGCATCCACCATTATTGAAATGGCACATTTTCAAAACTTCTTTATGAATCATTTACCCTCGCTTACCGATTTTGGTAAATCGAAGGAGGAAAGTGATATTATTGCTTTTTTAAATGATTTGGTATTTACGAGTTTGAAAAAGACCTAAACCCTTTCCAGTTGGCAGTTTAAGAAGTCCAGGAATTTTGTGGAGGATTTTTTTAAAGAATCAATTTCTGATGTTTGTCTTTTATTTCCAAAATTCCTATTAATGCTTAATTACATGGCTGTTCAAGAATTTTTCAATAATCGGAACAATCATTTCACTTTCCTTAAAGTCGGGTTTTAAAGTTGTAATTTCTCCCATGTATTCTCCATGCCCACCAGGGATAATGGCTAATTCTGAATGTTCAATTTGACGATGAAGTTCTAACGCATGTTCAGGTGTAATAACATCTTTGTCTCCGTTAATAATTAGAGTAGGGGATTTAATAGCTTTGATTTGTGCATCCGGAATGTCCTTGAAATTTTGCATGCGCTTTGCATCCCTGTCGTGCATCACTTGTAAGCCATTTGAATCTGCGGCCACTTTTTTGTATCCAAGTTTTAATTGCTCCGGCATATTTTCTAATTTGGCCTGATCCATAAAATTCCAAAACCATTCAGGAACCCCATTTCGTTTTGCTAATGCTGAACCCAAAATCATTTTGTTAATGAGTTGTGGATGTCTGATGGCCAGTTGTAAAACGGTAGTACCTCCGTTACTAAAGCCAAAAAAATCGGCCTGGGAAATATGTAAATTTTTAAGAAGCGTTGCGATATCATCTGCGTCTTGTTCAAAGCTAATGTCCGCGTTTCGGTCGCTAGTACGTCCGTGTGCTTGTATTTCCAAAGCTATTACTTGTCTGTTTTTTGAAAGCAAAGGAATAATTTTTTCAAAGCTTGTTTGAATTGTTGAGCCTCCACCATGCACTAAAACCAATGGTTTGCCGGCACCATAAATTTCGTAGTACATTTTAAGTCCATTCACATCCAAGTATCCACTTTTAAAAGACATGCTGTTTTGTTTTACAAGTTCAGTTATAGGATTAGTTGTTTTTTTCTCAGCGCATGAAATTAAAATTAAAAGAAGAATCGACAATTGATAAAAAGTTGATTTCATTTTGGAAGCGTATTTTATTGTTTGTGATTATTGAAGAAAGTTAATTCGACAAATAAACTGAAACTAATAAGATATTACAAAATACTTTTGGATGCATATGAAATGCCAACATCAAATACAGTTATAGTGCGTATTAGCTACTTCATCATTAAGTATCTGGTCGAAATTTACAATCAACATCAATTGCAAGAAAAATGACAATAGTTACACACAAATTTATATAGCACTCAACATGTGCGTTTTCTTCGCCAGCGGCAATAGAAACCGCACTATCGCTGAATCACCAATTTCCTAAAATTATGCTCCCCATTTTTCACCAAATAAATTCCTTCAGCCCAATTATTGGTTTCGATACGAATTTGAGCAGTGAAATGTGAGCGATAAACTAATGCACCTTGAGCACTATAAATTTCAATTTTTTCGTTTTTTGCGGAAGAAGAACTTAGCAACACAAAATCACTGGCAGGATTTGGAAAGAGTGTTTGCAGGACTTCTTCATTCATGGAATTTAATCCTAATCCGTTTACAGTTATATATACACAATCCGTATCTGCACAAGCAAATTGGTTCATAACCACAACACAATAGTTGGCATTAGAATCAACCGTAATGGCTTGTGTTATTTCCCCGGTGTTCCATGCATAAGATGTGAAACCGGTTCCGGCATCCAAAAGTAAGGTGGCGTTTGGAGCATGAATGGTATCTGACGCAAAGGAAAAAACCGGATTAGGAAAAACACTAATGCTGCTAATAAATACAGAAGTGTCAATAGCATTTATGGCCGATAAACTTACATTGTAAATACCTGCTCCATTAAAGGCATGCTCCGGGTTTTCGTCCGTTGAAATTGGACTAGCATCACCAAAATCCCATATATAGTTAACCCCATTAATAGAAGTGTTGGTGAAACTTACATATAGCGCAGCACAGCCTTGCGTATTATTAGCCGTATAGGATGCTTGTGGCAAAGCCAATGGAAATTTCAAATACACGCAAGCAGTATCGGTACATCCATTTACATCGCCCACCACCACACAATAATTGCCACTGGTGCTAAGCAAAATTCCTTGTGTAAGATCGCCGGTATTCCAGGAATATGAAGTGAAGCCATTTCCGGCTTCAAGCAAATAATTAACGGAAGGTGCATAAATTGTATCTACACCAAAATCAAATACCGGTAAGGGATTTACCTGCACACTATTGGGCAAGGAATCAATCACCGTCCATCCACCACCATTGGCTTGTAAAGTAACGGTGAAATTTCCAGGGGAAGTGTAAATATGAGTAGGATTAACTGCTGTGGATGTTGGTGAATTGTCGCCAAAATCCCAAACGTAATCACTTGCATTTACAGAAGTATTAAAAAAGCTCACATTCGCTGTACCACATCCATTGGTGATACTCGTAAAAAATCCAACTTGTGGCTTTGGATTATTGTTAATTCCAAAAGTTGGGAATTGCGCTGCAAACGGGCCATTTCCATTGGGTATGCGGGCATAACTAATATCCGGTGATTGTGGGCCGAAAGAAATTTTATTTACCAATTCGCCTTGTGCATTCAATATAATTAAGGTTTCTCCATTAGCCGAAAATTTAAAGTTGGCATGCAAATTTCCTTGGGCCCCATCTTCATCCGCCCAAATAATTAAATACTCATTTGCATTTAAAATAGTGCCTTGCGGGATTTGCCATTTGGTTAAATTAAATTCATTGTCGGTTAAATAATAGCCACTAATATCCACAGCCTGATTGCTGTTATTATAAAGCTCAATCCAATCCTCATATTGTCCGGCGCTATCTGTAACGGTTGTATTGTTGCGTGCCATTATTTCATTAATCACAATACTTGTACTATCGGCTGCAATAGCTGGTTTTACTAGGTAAATAAAAATATTGTGCTCTGCACCAGGTGGTTCAAAACTTACCGTTTTAGCGGTGTTGTTGGAGGCTGCTTCCACATAATAACGTACCCATGTTCCACCGCTTTGCCCCACTAATGTAGCTGCATATATTCCATCACCGGCAAGGCTATCGTTATGCAAACCATCGTCAAACATTTGGGTCTTATTAAAATTCCCAACCAAGCCTGTAGCCGAATGGAGTATTACTTTGCTAATTCCATTTCCTGAATTTATTTGAGCCCTAATTTGTACGGCATGATTCGCTTCCGGTTGTTTCCAGAGCAGGCTATCGCTATACAGTCTAACATCCGTAATTATCGGTCCCACATTATCAACCTCCGAATTGTTGAGCATTTTTAAGCGCCTGTTGCGCAAATAATATTTTAAAATGCCGGGTGAATTTTGAAAAGCAGCATAGCTATATAATTTTATGGTATCGGCAAACACAATGCTATCTATCATTGAAAACGCATTATCAATCCAAGGAAAGGCGCTTGTTGTATCCTGTTCATCGGCAACCAAAGTACGCATGTGTGCCAAATAGCGTTGGCGAATTTCGGGCACTCCAATAATTTTACTCATAAGCGGAAAAAGTGTGTCGGTTGTGTGTCGCAAGGCACTCACTGCATTCACATAATGTGTATCCATTACATCGTTCCCATCAAATTCGAGTGGAGCAAAACGCCCGGTTTCTTTTTCGTAATACACATAAAAATCGTTTTTCCCTTTTTCGATGTAACTGTCAAAATCATTAAACGCAATTTCACTGGCCAAAAACCAAAGCGCCCTGTCAATATCCAAATATTGGCTCAGTGCGGCAACTTTTCGAGCCGGAGCAATGGTATCCAAAGCGGTACAAAAATCTTTTAGTTTGGTCCATGGATCAATTGTTTCGCTCGATTTTAGTGTGTAAAATTTTTGATACTCAGCCGTATCCTGACCTAAATTTAAGAAGGATGCTTTTATTACACTGCCTGAACCGGTGCTGCCCGGCGGTCGCGATGCACGAAAATTTGCTCCTTCATCGCTCATAAACCACTCTTTTTGAAAATCTCGATTTAACTGTTGCACATTGGCATACAATCCCCAATCGGCGCCGTTAATATATAGATGCGCAAAATTTGTTTGAGCGGCCGGGATATGTTGCTTGATTTGATTTTCGAAAAACACTTCCCGCATAAAGGAAGGATCGTCGTAACAATTGTTTAAATTTAATGTGTTATATCCGTTTATACCTTGCCCTTCAATAAAGGCATTGAGCGAAATGTTAAATGATTTTTTTAAGGAATTCCCAATGTTTTCGTAGGATGAATTTCCTTTGAAACGCACGCCCACACTGTCGTAGGTCACTCCATTGTAAATTAAAGTAGCCGGATAATCTTTGAGCGAATCATGGTATAAAATCATGTCTTGCCAAAAATTAGCCGTATCACTAAAATTAAGGTAGAGGATTGGAATGCTGTTTTGGTTGTAAAATGAGTTGTTGGCTTTTTGACCAGTAGTGAGCATTCTACCGTCGGAACTCAATTGCATTTGTCTTGGCAATTTTTGAGCAATGCCGCTAATCGAGAGGTAAAATACGAGAAAGAGTGTAGAAATTATTTTTGTCATATACGGTGTTTAATGGTATTACAAATATAGCGATTTGAATGCAAGGATTTTAGTACTTTCACTTCTTAAATGAAGAAAAATAAGTATGAAAATTAGAGCAATTCTTACCGGTGCTACCGGAATGGTGGGAGAGGGTGTACTCCACGAATGCCTGCAACACGGTGAGGTGGAGGCAGTTTTGGTAATTGGGCGAAAAGCGTGTGGAGTGGTACATCCCAAACTGAAAGAAATTATTCATTCCGATTTCTTCGATATGTCAGCTATTAAAAATGAACTTATTGGCTACAATGCTTGCTTTTTTTGCTTGGGAGTTTCTTCTGTGGGGATGAAGGAAGAGGCGTATTATAAACTTACCTATACGCTAACAATGCATGTTGCAGAAACAGTATCCAAATTAAATCCTGAAATGGTTTTTTGTTACATCTCGGGATCAGCAACTGATAGCAGCGAAAAAGGCCGCTCTATGTGGGCGCGTGTAAAAGGAAAGACTGAAAATGATTTAATGAAACTACCCTTTAAAAAAGCATATAATTTTCGTCCAGGTTATATGCATCCTACACCAGGATTAAAAAATACCTTACCTTATTACAAATACATTTCGTGGATGTATCCTTTTTTTAGAACAGTTTTACCAAACTTTGTTTCCACCTTGAGTGAACTCGGATTAGCTATGATTCATGCTGCTTCAAAAGGTTATGACAAGCAAATTTTGGAAGTAAATGATATTAAAATTTTAGCGAAAAAATAAAAATGGCCTTGATTTCCAAAATTCTGATTTCAATTGTTGCACTGGAACACTTGTATTTTTTATATATCGAAATGTTTGCCTGGACTACCGTTGGAAAAAAAACATTTAAAAGTTTTCCGGCACATCTCTTCGAACCCACTAAAGGTTTGGCCGCAAATCAAGGATTATACAATGGTTTTTTAGCAGCAGGATTAATTTGGTCGCTCTGTATCAGCGATGTGTATTGGTCAGCAAATGTGGCTTATTTTTTCTTAGGATGTGTAAGCGTGGCGGGGATTTACGGTGCAGTTACCGTGCAAAAAACAATTTTTTATGTTCAAGCACTACCGGCAATTCTAGCGATTTTGGCAACAGTACTAAATTCCAATATGTAAAATCCCAATTCCTAAATCCCAAATCCCGAATCTCAAATCTCAATACTCAAATCTCAATTATCCTCCTCCCCATCACTCTCACTGCTTCCATTCCCATTAAACATATCTTTTCGAAGGTTAAAATTAAGCGTTACTCCAATCGAAAAATAATTCGTGTATCCTTTTGAATCGTCTTTTTTGTATGCTTTAAACTTATCCAAGCAAATGCTTGTTGGATCAAATTCATTCATTAAAAAAGTATAGGCAACCGATAATCCAAGTGAGAAATTATCATCGGAATAATAGCAAAAACCGGCACTAGGTCTGTAACTCCAGGCCAAATGGTGGAGCTCTGGGGCAATACTATCGGGGCATTGCACCCTAAAATAATTTATCCAATTGTATCCTGAAGCAAAATTTACATACCACATCACACGCGGCATACTAAATTTTTCGTAGCCTAAATTCAGTCCGGCTCCCGCGGTGCGACATTCGGAATTTAAATTGGCAATTTTTTCGGGCGATATTTTAAAACCGGTATATGAGCCATGTGCACCCAAGTAAACACCGTTAAATAACCGCAGTTGCAAATTAGCGGTACCTTCGTAAACACCTCTAAAGCTGGCACGTAAAGCTTTGTTGCCAACTAAACTAGGGATAGCCACATTGGCTTTAAACTGAAAACGGGATGGCACAATTGGTTTCATCTCTTGTTCATCTTGCGCAAATGCTGATAACACAAGCGCGTGAACAAAGAAAAAACAAACTATTTTTTTTAAGGGAAGCAAGATTTCGAATTACTCTTTTTCAAACATTGCCATCAACTCCTCACTGATTCCTGTAGTAGAATACCCGCCATCGTGAAACAAATTTTGCATGGTTACCATTCGTGTTAAATCCGAAAACAAGGTAATGCAATAATCTGCGCAAGCTTCAGCGCTTGCATTTCCTAAAGGTGAAAGTTTATCGGCAAACTGATAAAAATTATCAAAGCCTTTAATACCGCCACCAGCCGTAGTTTTAGTCGGGGATTGAGAAACAGTATTGATGCGAACTTTTTTTGCTTTTCCATAATGATACCCAAAGCTGCGGGCAACCGATTCCAGCATCGCTTTTGCATCCGCCATATCACCATAGAAAGAATAAGTGCGCTGTGCTGCGATATAGCTTAATGCCACCACAGAAGCCCATTCGTTTAAGGCATCTTGTTTTTTAGCAACAGTCATCATTTTATGCAAACTCATGGCTGAAACATCCAAGCTCTTTGCATAAAAATCGTAATTCAAATCGGTATAAGGCAAGCTTTTACGCAAGTTGGGGCTCATGCCGATTGAGTGTAAAACAAAATCAATTTTACCACCCAATACTTCTTGCGATTTACTAAATAGATTTTCTAAATCGGGGATGGAGGTAGCATCTGCTCCTATAACTTCGGCCTTGCAATCTTCCGCCAACTTTTTTATTTCACCCATTCGCATCGCCACCGGAGCATTGGTAAGCGTAAAAATAGCACCTTCGGCATGCGCACGTTCAGCTACTTTCCAAGCAATGGAATTACTATCCAAGGCTCCTGAAATAATTCCTCTTTTTCCTTTTAGCAAATTGTAGTTCATAAATCTTGTTTTGAGTTCAGGTACAAATATATTTTTTTTAGGGGAAAGAAACTTGAAATGCTTTAATAAATGTTGGGTGCTTACCTCGAATCATTTTAAGGCTAATCATTTTAATAGTTATTAATATAATCTTTTAAAAACTCAAAACATGGCAAGGGCAATTGTTTTGCTTCTATCTAATGCTTCAACAACTCCTTAGCATTATTAATTGCAGCAACAGTAGGGGAGCTACTGCTAAGCATTTGCGCAATTTCATGAACACGCTCTTGCTTAGTTAATTTTTTAATGTGAGTAACCGTTTTATCCTTCTGCTCGTCTTTATAAACATACAAATGCTCCTTGCCTTTACTGGCGATTTGCGGAAGATGGGTGATGCTAATCACTTGCATTTCATTGGCCATTTTTTCAAGAATGTTTCCGACTTTGTTGGCTACTTCACCCGATACACCTGTATCAATTTCATCAAAAATAATGGTGGGCAAAGCTGCCGATTGGGCCAATAAGGATTTTAAACTGAGCAGCAAGCGCGATAATTCACCTCCGGAGGCAACCTTACTCAACTCTTTCATTTCGCTGCCTTTATTGGCCGAGAATAGAAATTGAATTTTATCTTTCCCATAAGTGTTAAACTCTGCAGCCGCATTAATTTGTATAGCTAAATTGGCATTGGGCATTCCCAAATCACTTAATAGCGAGCGAATTTGTTTCTCCATTTGTGCTGAAGAAGCCTTGCGTTTTTTCGAAAGTTCCTCGGCCTTGCTTGTAAGTTGTTTTTCTAATCTTTCAATTTCCAATTTTGCTTTGTGAATGAGCTCATCCAGATTATTAATGGCTAAAATCTTTTCCGACAATTCATCCTGAATTTGCGTTAATTCTGCAATGCTTTTTACGCGGTGTTTTTGTTGTAAGCGATAAATTAAATTCAGTCGGTTTTCAATTTCTTCGAGCCTTGCGGGATTAAATACAATGTCTTGTTCTAAGCTTTCTAATTCACTTAAAATATCTTTTAGCTCAATGTAAGCACTATTGATGCGTGCAGCGATTTCTGAAACACTGGCATTGTATTTTGAGATTCCGGCTAATAAATTTTTTATTTCTGCCAATGCATTCAAGGCATTGCTGTCGCTTTGATTAAGCAAGTATGCCGATGAGTTTAGTGCTTTTTTTATGGATTCGGCATGGGTCAAAGTTTCAGATTCTTGCTCCATGTTGCTGAGCTCATCACTTTTAAGCTGCGCATCTTCCAATTCGTTAAACTGAAATTGATAATAATCCAAATCTTTCTTAGCTTGTGCATCTTGTTCTTCCATCAAGGCCAAGTTTTGCTTTAACTTTTTATAGGCAGTGAAATCACTCTGATAGCTGCTTAATTTAGCTTTGTGTTGTGCAAATACATCTACCAAAGAAATTTGAAGTTCCGCTTCATTCAAGGCAATGCTTTGGTGCTGAGAATGTACATCTACCAATGCCAAACCAATTTCTTTTAATTGCGCTAAATTTACAGGTGTATCGTTAATAAAAGCTCTGGAAACGCCTGCAGGATTTATCTCACGACGAATAGTACTTAGCTTATTATAATCCAATTCATATTTTTCGAAGAAGGGGAGAAGGGCATATTTTTCAATCGCAAATTGTGCTTCTACAATGCACTTTTTGGTTTTATCGCGCAAGGTTCCGGTATCGGCTCTGTTGCCAATAAGTAAAGATAGCGCTCCCAATAAAATTGATTTTCCGGCACCCGTTTCTCCAGTAATAATGGTTAAGCCGTCACTCAAATCAATGTCAAGGCTTTCAATTAAAGCGTAATTGCGAATGGATAAATGCTGAAGCATAAGGCAAATTTATTTCCCCTCAAATATCAAAAATATTATTGGAGGCTGGTGGATTATTTTTGGATGATAAAAAAGTAAAGTAAGGTTTTGGCTTAAACCCGACGCATGCCGAATTTTTTTAATAAATGGTTTGGGTTAATAGCGCTTAAAAAAATCCGCGTAAATCCTTTAATCCGCGCCATCCGCGTTCTATTTTAAGTAGCTTGAAACTGGGAAACCAAAATTAACTCTTTTCTCAATTTCCCATAATTTTCCCGTATTTACTCGAGTTTCCGGGGTCAATTAAATTAAGGGTGGTTACAATTTTTCCCTTTTGATCGGGAAAAGCGGGGGTGAAAATATTTACCAACTCATCTGCTTTAGCATTAAAAAATACCTGCATCAAATAGGAGTTAGGGCTCACACTATAAGTTGTTTTTAAATCTTCAATACAATTTAAAATGTTGGTGCGCCCATCTTCTAAATTCGAACTCATCAAATCCAAACCGGTGCGGTGATATTTATACATTGCGTGACGAATAAGCTTAAAATTCGAATTCATCATGTTCTCTATAAACCAATAGCGGTTTTTATTGTCTTCAAACGATTTCCAACCTTTGTCGCTCGAGGATTGAGCATTATTAGTAATTGCTTGAGCTTTCACAAAATAGGGTTGCCCGCCCGATAGCGAAAAACTATCGTAATCAATACCCAAAATCATATAAGCATAAAATGCCAACATAGAACTTAAATTACTGCTATACGTGCTCTCATTAAATTCGATAGGTTGAAATTCTACATATTTAAAAGTGAATTCATTGTCCATGTAATTAAGCAAGTTACTGCTATAAGAAGTTTTATAAATGGGACGTCGAATTTGCAATTGCATGGTTGCTTTAAACTCATCTACACTCGGGCGTTCGGTAATGTTAATCAACATACTGCATTCAATCCGTTCTTCCGTTTTAAAAATATCATTGGTCCATTTTGTTCCGTTCATGAATTCAAAAAACGATTTTTGCATGGTAGCATAAATCTTTTTATCTGTCCCCGAAATTTGACTTGAGTTTACGGTTATGGAGCAGTTTAATTCTTGGGCAAAAGTAGAGGTGATGGAGCAAAGTAGAAGGGCAATTACAACAAGGGAAATTTTATTCAACTTGATTTTCATGCGTTTTTATTTTTTAAAATAGGCTTTAATTTTTGTCACAATATCTTGGGCAACTTCCTGCTTCGATTTTAACTCAAATTTCTGAATTTTATTTTGAGCATCAATTATTGTAATTTTATTGGTATCGTGTTTAAAGCCGGCACCCTTATCATTCAAGGAGTTTAGCACAATAAAATCGAGGTTCTTTTTCTTAATTTTTAGTTTAGCATTTTCAATTTCATTGTCAGTCTCCAAAGCAAAGCCAACTAAAATTTGATGTTTCTTTTTGAGTTTACCTAATGAAGCCAAAATATCAACGGTTTCAACCAGTTCAATGGAATTAAATCCACTTGCTTTTTTTATTTTTTTGGTTTGAACAGATTTAGGTTTAAAATCAGCCACCGCGGCCGATAGCACTGCAATATCAGCCTGTTTAAAAAGTGATTCACTTGCTTTCCACATGTCTTCCGCCGAAACTACATCTGTTCTTTTAATGGAAGGGTTTTCTGTTTTTAAAGCAGATGGTCCAATTACTAAATGCACCTGAGCACCTTGATTGGCTAAAGCTTCGGCTATGGCAATGCCCATTTTACCACTGCTGTTATTTCCTAAAAAGCGCACGGCGTCAATGGCTTCATACGTTGGTCCGGCGGTTACCAAGGCAGTTTTTCCGGCAAGCGGAAGGTTTTTCGAAAAATAAGTGCTTACAAAATCGCGAATTTCTTCGGGCTCTGCCATGCGTCCTTCACCTACCAAACCACTTGCTAATTCACCGTAATTGCTTGCAATGATTTGATTTCCATACTTTTTCAAAGTACTTAAATTGGCTAGCGTGGCAGGATGTCGATACATATCTAAATCCATCGCAGGAGCAATAATAACGGGGCATTTGGCCGATAAGTAAACCGCAAGTGCTAAATTGTCGCACAAGCCATAAGCCATTTTTGCAATTGTATTCGCCGACGCAGGTGCAACCAACATCACATCAGCCCATAAGCCAAGTTCTACGTGGTTGTTCCATTCACCGGAATTTCCCCTGGTAAATTCTGATAAAACAGGGTTTTTGGATAATGTAGATAGAGTAAGCGGTGTGATAAAGTCTTTTGCTTGGGGTGTTAAAATCACTTTTACTTGCGCTCCTTCTTTTATTAATAGTCGCACTAAAACAGCAGCTTTATAAGCAGCTATGCTGGCAGTAACGAGTAATACTATCTTTTTATTTCGAAGCATCGTTTCAAGCAGTTATGAAAACAATCCGGCTGCCATCAGCCTATACAAAGGAAGATAACAGCCGGAGTATGGAATGAAAGCAAAAATTATTGCTGAACTTCTTTGCTTGGGTTGCGAGAATAAATTTTATCCTCAGCATATTCCTGAATGGCAATTAAAACCGGTTTAGGAAGTTTTTCATAATGTTTCGAAACCTCTATTTGTTCACGGTTTTCGAATACTTCCTCTAAATTATCACTGGAGGTTGCAAATTCGCTCAACTTGTTGTTCAACTCTTCTTTCATCTCGGTGCTGATTTGGTTGGCACGCTTAGCGATGATAGCTAACGTTTCATAAATGTTGCCGGTTTTTTGATCCAGGTCTCTTAAATCACGCGTGATAGTTGACGATTCGGCTGCTGTTTTTTTGTAACTCATTGTATGGATTTGTTAATTTATGATTTGGCTTGTTTTTCTTTTGATTCTTTTGATAATTGTTTTTGCGCAGACTCAAAAATAATTTCTGCTTCTTGCAGGTATTTGCTGTCTTTGTAGTTGTCGATGAATTTATAATAAACTTCAATCGTAGATTTATAACGTTCTTGTTTCTTTTCGGGGATACTGTTTTTAGCTAATAAATAATTAGACTTTAATATCATAAAATTAGCTTCTTCCCGATAAGGGTTGTCCGGAAAATCTTTTAATAAATTTCGAAATGCTTGCATCGATGCTTTATAATCTTCAATGTTAAAATATAAAGTCGCATTTTCATAGGCTTTACGCTCTAATTTGCGACGCAGTAAATCAATATAATCGTTGCAATCCTTAATACGCGCGCTGTTGGGATACATGTTCACAAACAACTGAAATTCGTTAATTGCTTTTATGGTATTTTCTTGATCTAAACTATACACCGGTGAATCTAAATAATAGCAATAAGCACTGGTAAATTGTGCTTCTTCGGCATACTCACTGTTGGGAAATGTTTTTACAAAATTCTTCAAGTGGTAACTGGCCAATAAATAATCTTCCAATCCAAAATTGCAATACGCGTAGTAATAGCTCACTTGTTCAGCCTTTGCAGTACCGCGATACACAGTCATCAACTCTTCAAATAAAGGAAGCGCTTTCACGTAATTTTTTTTGCCATAATACTCCACTGCTTTGGTGTATTTTAACTCAAAGTCAGAACTCTTCAGCAAGCGATTGTATTTGTTACACGAAGCTAAAGTGATTAGGGCAATTGAAAAGAAAAGTAGAGCTACTTTTTTAAACATCGTGCAAAGATAAGAAAATGAGTGAAATATTAAAGTTAAAATTTGTTGTGGAAATGAAGTGCTGCATCGCGCTTGTTTTGGCGTTCAATGCATTTTAGCTCTAGGGTGAAATTGCATAATTGCATCGCGTAAATATTCTCGGTCTAGATGGGTATAAATTTCGGTAGTAGTAATACTTTCATGGCCGAGCATATCTTGCACCGCCCTCAAATCGGCTCCTCCATCAATTAAATGGGTTGCAAACGAGTGGCGGAATGTATGCGGACTTATATTTTTGCCCAAATTAATTTGGATGGCAAGACGTTTAATTATGGTAAAAACCATCACACGTGTGAGTTTTTTACCGCGGTTATTTAAAAACAGTGTGTCTCCGTCTTCTTTGGCCGGTGTTACTTTGCTTCTCACTTTCGTGAGATAAATATCGATTTGCTTTAAGGCAACCTTACCAATGGGAACAATGCGTTCCTTATTTCCTTTTCCAATCACTTTTAAAAATCCTTCCCTTGGAAAAACGGTCGAAATTTTAAGATTTACCAATTCACTTACCCGCAATCCTGAGCTGTAAAGGGTTTCGAGCATGGCTTTGTTGCGTGTACCTTCATTTTTGCTTAAATCAATTCCATCAATGAGTGCATTTATTTCTTCAATGCTAAGCACTTCCGGTAGCTTTCTGCCCAATCGGGGTGCTTCTAGTAAAGTGGTTGGGTCGGAATCCAAAATATTTTCAACCAACAAGTATTTATAAAACGATTTTATGCCTGAAATTACCCTAGCTTGCGTGCGTGCACTCATTCCCAATTCATTGGTCCAAATCAAAAATTCACGCAAATGGCTCAGCTCAACTTGTTTGGGTGATAACTCCATTTTTTTAAATTCCAAGAACTGAACAAATTTTTCCACATCGTGCTCATAGGCTTCAATCGAATTTTCGGAAAGTGAGCGTTCCAATTTCAGATAAGAGGAGTAACCTTTGATATAAATTTTCCAGTTCATGATACGTGCTAAACTTTAGTCACTTTAGCAGTGAAAAAGGGAGAAAATGAGATTTCTTTTTTATTATTGTCTAAATTATCCAAAACTCAAAGCTATGCATTTTGTCATCATCAACGGTCCTAACTTAAATTTATTAGGCACTCGCGAACAAACTATTTATGGAACACAGAGCTTTGAAAGTTATTTAACGGAATTGCGAAACAACTTTTCGACACATCAAATTGATTATTTTCAGAGCAATGTAGAAGGCGAGTTGATAAATAGAATACAGGAGGTGGGCTTTTCAGCAAATGGAATCATTTTAAATGCAGGTGGCTACACGCACACTTCTGTTGCTATTGGGGATGCTGTGAAAGCAATTCAATCGCCGGTGATTGAGGTGCATATCTCAAATATTTTTGCCCGCGAAAGTTTTAGGCATACCTCCTTTATTTCTCCCAATGCAAAAGGCTGTATTGTTGGTTTGGGTTTGGATGGATATAGATTAGCGCTCGAAAGTTTTTTAAAGATTTAATTCAGTTCCCGGAAAATCATATTCATCATAATCATCATAATAAATCTGCGTTCTATTAATCAAAATATAATTTCATAAGCTGACTTTTATAAACACATAGCAACATAGATGGAATAGGTTCGCATAGATTCCCAATAAATCCGCTAATCAGCTATTCAGCTAATCGGCTAATCAGCTCTACAACCTAATCCCAATCACCATCACATCATCTGTTTGGTTTTTCTCGCCTTTCCAGGCAGCAAGATTTTTTTCGAGTGCAGCTTTTTGAAAACTTCCTTCTAAATGGCATATTTCGAGCAATAAATCGATAAAGCGTTTTTTCATAAACTTTCGGTTTTCCGCGCCACCAAATTGATCAAGATACCCATCCGAAAAAAGGTAAATCATATCTTCCGACTCATACGGAATAAGATGATTCTCAAATTTTTTATCAGTTACTTCATAATCTCCAATAGAGAAAAATTCACCCTTAATTTCGCGCGCTCCATTTTTACCAATATGAATTAAGGATTGTTGTGAACTCGCAAATGAAATTTGTTTTTTATCGGCAATAATTTTACAAATTGAAATGGCCATCCCGTCTTTGCGCTCTTTCTCCGCACCGCCCTGGTTGAGGGTACTTATAATTCCTTCATCTAATGCATACAATATTTTATGTGGACTATAAATTTGATTCAACAAAATAATTTCACGTAGCAATGCATTCCCAATCATGCTCATCAAAGCACCCGGAACTCCATGTCCGGTGCAATCGGCAGCCACCATTATCATCGAATTATCCACTTGCGTGTACCAATAAAAATCGCCGCTTACTACTTCGCGCGGTTGATATAAAATAAATACATCGCTCAGGTTTTTTCGTAGCTCATTGATATCCGGTAAAATGGCATCCTGAATTTTTTGAGCATAATTGATACTGTCTTGTATATCCTTATTCTTAGCACGAATAATTTTATTTTGGGATTCCACTAAGCTTTTTTCTTGGCTAAGCTCTTTTGTTTTATTATCCACCATGCGCTGTAATTCATCGCGCTGGCGTTTTAGTTGTTTGGCGCGAATATTTACGTATATGGCAACAGTGGCTATTAAAATAAGTAACAACACAGTCCAAAACCACCAACTTTTCCAAAGGGGTGGATTAATTGTAAATGAAATGGTAACCGGTTCGGTGTTCCATAATCCATCGTTGTTGCACGCCAGCAATTTAAAAGTATACTCACCATCTGCTAAATTTGCATAGTTTACAAACTTAATGGAGGTGGCCATACACCAGTCGTTGTCGCGCCCGGCAAGCATGTATTTGTATAATACTTCTTCTGATTTTTTGAAACTCAAAGCTTCAAATTCAAACGAAACGGAATAGCTGCTATAGGGTAAGGTTAAGTAAGTTGTAAGATCTTTGTTTTCATTAAATACGCGGAAATGCGTAATACTTGGTTTGGCTTCTGTTTTATTGGTATTGTAGATAGAATACAAATATTTTACAGCTCCTTTCACGCTTCCCAACCACACATTTCCATCCTTATCTAAATGGGTGGCATTGATATTAAATTGATTATCGCCAAATAAATCCTTATTGCTAAAGGTTTTTAGGTTTTGACGAATGGGGTTGAACTTTGCGAGGTAATTTTTTTGAGTTACCCAAAGATTGTTATCACGGTCGCAAATAATGCCATAACAATAATTCGAAACCAAGCCTTGATTGGTGGTGATAACCACTTTAGGTGAAATAGAAATGTTAACAAAACCATTTCCAAATGTTGCAGTCCAGATGTTGCCATTTTTATCTTCACAAAAGGAATTAAAGTCATAAATACTGATACCGAGTTTACTACTATATTCTTGCACCTTTCCTTTATCAAAATAATTCAAGGAGCCGGCATGTGTTCCAAACCAAACTTTTCCTTTAGAGTCGCCAAAAGCCTGATAAACATAATTGTGTCCTAAGCCATTTTTTGTGGAATATTGGGTAAATTCACCATCGAATTTATATGCTCCGGAAAGTGTTGTACTAATCCAAATGTTTCCCAATTTATCGCTCCCGATAGCATTTATGTAATCGCCTTCGAGTGGAGGTTGATGATTAAAATTATTTATTTTACCATTCTCTAATTCTAGGGTGCATATTCCTTTATCGGCCGTTCCAACCCATAGACGGTGTGCTGCTTTATCTAAATAGAGTGCCGTTATTTTATCGCTCACCAAACCCTTATCCACTGTAATTTGCTTGCTCTGATTTTTTTCAAAATTCAGTTGAGTAATGCCTTGATTTGTGCCAAACCAAAAGTTGCCTGCTGCATCCGATTCAATTGCAGTTATGTTATTGTCGCGTAAACCATCTTTTACATTAATTAATTCAAAAGGATCAATATCTAAACGAAAAAGACCACCACCGTAAGTTCCCAGCCAAAGGTTGCCTTCATTATCAATCAAGCTAGATTTTACAAAATCTGAAGTTAATCCGGCTGCTTCATTAAAAAAGCGCACTTTGTAATTTTGATTGGTAGCAATTTTATTTATACCCCCTTCAACCGTTCCCACCCACAAATTTTTTGAATTATCGAGCAGAATACTTTGCACATTATTACTCGATAAACCCTCTTCAACAGCAATGTTGTGCAGCAGTTTAAAATTTAAATTTTCGTCAATCGAAATTTCAAAAACACCTTTTTCTTTTGTCCCAATCCAAAATAAATTTTGCATTGAGCCTTGTGTGATGCAATTAATTTCGTAGTCGTTTAATTGTGGTGCCGGGATTATCTTTTTATCGGTTAAGGAATAAAGCAGCAATCCATTTGAACTTCCCAAAAGGAGCAAATGCCGGTTTACAAATTCGGCGGAGTTGAGCATGTATGCCTTACAATCTGCACAAATTTCTTGACACGAAAATTTTGTATTATCGAGTAGGAGCAATCCGTTGCTGCGCGTTGTAGCTAGCAGCGCCCCGCTCTTGTTTTCACAAAAATGAGTAATTAAACTACTGGCTTTATACACCAGCTTGGTTTCTTTGTTTCCGGCACATGCGTAAATATTTCCTGAAAAGCAACCGTACCATATATTTCCCGCTTGATCAATAAAGGAAGCAGTTACAAAATCTTCGGCAGCTAAATTGGGAATTGCAATGGGTTTAAAAGTAGCACCGTTAAATAGGGCGTTACCTTTCCCTGTGCTTACTGTGATGAATCCTTCCGGATTTTGAAACATACTATATACATAAGCTTGAGGCAAGCCTTGCTCAATGGAAAAGTTTTTAAAACTATATTTTTGAGCAGAAACAATAAGCGGAACAAGAATGAATATCAGCAGGTAACTGAATTTATTTTTGCGCTCCATTAGGCGTAATTTTTATGGAATACTGGTATTTTGGGACTCCTCCCAAAGGCACGGTAAAAAAGGGTACCGGTACATTGTATTGATTGGTTACATAAAAAACCATATCGTTTATTGCGTTTCCCGATTTCACTAATTGCACATCCAGCGATTTGTTTTTTTCGGCTTCGCTGATAATTACATTGCTCTTGGCCCACACATTATTCCCGGAAAAGGCAATGTCGTGACCGTTTTTTTTAATGGAATATATTTTAATAAATCCATCGTTATCAAAATCAAAATTATTGATGTTAATGGACGCTACATTGTTATCCGCAAACGGATAAATGTGTGCCACCGAACCAACTTCATCTTGCAAGCGAAAGGAGTACTCATACGTAAATGCATTTCCGCCTTCAATTGGATTATTATCGTTCATCTTTGAACTTAAAAAGTACTTATAATTGTTTCCGTCATTGCCATTTAAACCTTCAGCAATTACTTTAAACACGTAGCCTCCAAGTTCATTACTAAGTTCTCCTTCGGTGGGATTAAAAGGGCCAAAGGTGTACCATTTTAAATTGTATTCTTTCTCATTTCCAAATACTTTTGAAGCCAACATTACGCCACTTTGGTAATTGCCTTTGGGTGAAAGTGCACGTGCATCCAAGTTGCTGTAAGCTTCTTTTCCGCCATACACTGAGAATTTTACTTTCGTATCCGGCTCTCCGTTAAATTCATCAAAATCGCCAAACACATCAGGATCATACACCCGAATATAAACGGGCATTTTTTGAATCACCGGAATTACGAAAAAGAAGGTTTGGCTGAAATCGTCATCTCCCCATGAAGGGTCGCCATTTTTGCCAAATGTAATTAGGCATTTAAGGTTTTCTCCTCTTGTAGGTACCTCTTGAGCGTAAGCATTCACAACGCTTAACGTAAAAAAAGAAAAGAGGAAAATTATTTTTCGGATACACATCATACGGTAAAAAACTTAACGTTTTTGATTTTTTGTAGGCTTTGTTTTTTTCTCTTTCTCACGTTCAACTGCTTCTTCCTTTAATACATCCAACAAACTTTTTTCTTGGTAACTTTCGCCTTCCACGGTAATACGCTTGTAACCACAATAAATGATGTCTTGCTTACCATCAATTGACTGTGCAGTTACCGTGAGCTTAATAGTATAAGTACCGCTGGCTTTAAATGAATGTTCGGTTAGTTTTCCCAAACTAAGATTGCCATCTCCAAAATCCCAAAAATAGTCGGTAATAGTAGCTCCATCAATAAGTGAATTGGAAGCATCAAAATTAATTAAGTCGTTAATTTGAGGGCTCTCAGAATTTTTAAAGCTAATAGGAATTCCATCAATTGTAAGATAGAGCACCGTATCTGTTTTTAAGGAATAATTTTTTGTTTTATCGTAGGTGTTTAATTTTATTTGTCGTTTGCCTGCACCCGGAAAACAATAATTTACAACTTGGCCTTCTAGTTTTTCGCCGTTATCGAATTCCCATTGGTAAACTAAATCAGGGACTGCATTATCAACCGAAAAAGAGGCATCAAGGGTAAAGCAATTCTTATTGGCACTAATTATACTGCATGCGCCACTTTTCATATTGTCTAAAAACATTTGGCAGGAATTTGCCATTCGTTTTGCATTTTTATCCTTTGGGTCCTTTAATACTGCTTCGTTGTACCAACGTTTTGCATCGGTAAATTTTAAATTTTTCTTTAGGCATTCGGCATAATTGAAAATCTCGATTTCTTTGCGCTGACCGTAACGCATCACTTTTTCATAATAGTTCTCTGCTTGCGCATATTCTTCTAAAATCAAATAGCAATTCCCAATTTTTGAACTCAGCTGATATTCATTTTCGCGTGTAAGTAACAAACGATAAGCTTCTGCAGCTTCACGGTATTTTTTTTGCGCAAACAATTCATCTGCTTTTAGCACATCAGCACTTTGTGCATTTACCAAAAAAGTAGGCACACATAAGAGCATAAGGACACAGGCCCGAATTAACTTTAATAGCGTGATATAATTTCGTATTGGCACTTTTAACTGCACGTTCCTGTATGACTGTTTATCAATTGCTTAAAAAATTATAAAATAGTAAATATAGAAAAATTAATATATCGATTAAATTCTACAGCTTAAATGAGAAAATTTCGAGAATCAATTTCCGAGAAATGCTTGTGTTGGCGCACGTAGTAGTCCCAGATAATGCTTTTTTTGTATTGCGTTGAAGTACTTGTGTAAGGTATTGGGGTAACTAACTTACGTTTTTTGTACATGCCATTAAACTGTGCATAAAAGCTAAAATGGGCTCTTAAAACAGCAAATGCGTGCGATGGACTTCCTGAGAATAAAAATTTACCGGCTGCAATTCCATCCAATACCATTCGCTTAAATAGCATTGGGAATAGCTTTTTGCGTTCACAGTTTTTGGTAATGATAAACAAGTTGTTTCTAAAATTTAGAAAGGTTTTGCGTGGATTTATTTTTGATAGTGTTCCTCCACCAACATGATAAACTGTGCTAAGGTGGCTTGCCATAATTTTATAACCGGTATTTTTTAAACGCCAGCACAAATCTATTTCTTCCATGTGGGCAAAAAAATCTTCATCTAATCCGCCTAATTTTGAATATAAATCGGCACGCACAAAAAGACAGGCGCCAGAAGCCCAAAACACCTCACGAGTGTTGTCGTATTGGCCATTGTCTTCTTCTACCGAATCAAAAATACGACCCCTGCAAAAAGGATAATAATGCTTATCTAAAAAACCACCGGCAGCGCCTGCATATTCAAACTGGTTTTTTTGATGAAATGATTTAATTTTAGGTTGACAAGCTGCAATTTCAGGTTGTTCATCAAGCAGTTGAACAATAGGGGCTATCCAATTTTCAGTCACCTCCACATCCGAATTTAAGAGCACAAAATACTGGGCATCAATTTTTTTTAATCCTTCATTATAGCCTTTGGAAAAACCACCATTGTGTGCATTTTTGAGGATTGTAATTTCGGGGTAATGCGTTTTAACAAATGAAATAGAGTCGTCGCTTGAGGCATTATCTATAATGAAAATACTTGCGTCCCCTTTTGAATAACGTGTTACCGAAGGCAAAAATTTTTCAAGAAAATTTCTGCCGTTCCAATTTAAAATAACAACAGCTGTTTTAATCATAAAATTATTGGGGAGGAAAGTATTATCGCTTAGAATTAACGCGGGTTACGATACAAGTCATCTACCTGTCGGCCAAAATCGTTGCGGTTAATATTCTCATTATCGAGGTTATACTTTTGCGTAGCCGGAAGTGAACTGCGTTCATCAATTTTATACCTCCAGCGACTATCAAAAACTTCACCTCGTGCATCCGAATGGATGAGGCGGTAATCATTTGTTCCAACATAGGGACTATAAAATATAAAGCGACGGTTGGTTTGCCCTGATGCAAGGCGATTATACTGCCAAATTTCGTAAGGATAGGAGGAGGGTTCATGCTCGTTAACACTACGAACATCAGGCTTACCATACTTTAAATACACTCTTCCTCTATCCGAATTAAATCCATTTTTATCACGGTTATTGGTGCTGAAGAGTTGGTTTACCTCATCCACTTTCTCCTTATATCTCAACCATTCTTCATAAGGATGAGCTGCATTTCGTGTTTGCCAAAAGGAGTAAAAAAACTTTTTCATAATTTCGGTATCGCCGGCCTTAATTTGATTCGTGGCATAGTTTCTTTCGGACAGCGATGAGATGGGGCGAAGGTTAAGTAACATCAAAATCAATGTATCCTTATTGGTGTAATTTTTTAAAAAAGTTTGTTCTAAATCAATTTGAGATAAATCGGGAATAGCCGACTCTTCTTTGAGCGGGTTATTGCGTTGAAAAAACAACTTACGCTCGGCTAACAAATTATTTTCTCTATCTCTTGCCTCCAAGCATAAATTGTAATTTCCGGTGGGTAAATTTTCGATGTTAAAACTCTTTAAGATGCTTGATACTGCTGAGGCATCTTCTTTAGTGAAGTTGGAATAATTATTCAATTTTTCGTGGCTATCAAAATCTTGTATAAAATAGCTAAGCAAAAATTTCTCTTTTTCTTTCATGGCCACATTCATATTATATAGCTCTGCGTAGAAATTAAGCACATTGTAATTGGCAGGGTAATATTTAGAAACATAGGGAACTAAATCATAACCACTTTTACTCAATATGTTTTGAGTTTGGGTGGGAGTGGCAGATTCAATTAATTCAATTTCTGAAAACCGAACAGTTTCCTGATCGTATCGAATGTTTATTTTTTCTTTGTGTTTAAAGGGAGCTTGAGTTGAATTCTTATCGGAAATTTCAAGTTCCATTTCATATTCCCCATTCTCTAATGAGAAGCGCTGCTGATCAATGAAATTCGGTTTGTTGCCATTACTGCTATCAAACTCACTGCTCAATAAATTGTATTTTTTAAAATTCTTAATGCTTTCATTTTGCACAAAAGCTATGGAGACAAGTATGGTTGCTTGATATTTTCCGGTTTCATTTTTTTGATAATTGATGCTGTTTCCGATAACCGTTAAATGGGTTTCGAGATAAGGTTTATTATCGGAAGTGGTAAAATCAGCATAAGAAAGGTAAGCTTCAATGCTGTTTTGGGCCATCACACAGGTCGAAAAAAGGGAAAAAAGTAAGCTCTTAAAAAAATATTTTTTCATGCTAAAAATTTGATGCTAAATTACATAAAGCGGCTATCAATACCAAGAATTGGGGAATTTGATTTTTTTTTAGGGCGCGTGAGTTTTTTTTATAATTTCGCGCTCGGAGAAATGGCAGAGTGGTCGATTGCGGCAGTCTTGAAAACTGTTGAGGGTCATACCTCCGGGGGTTCGAATCCCTCTTTCTCCGCTCTAACAAGTAACCCCGCTAATAGCGGGGTTTTGTTTTTTTTGGATAAGTGGAGCATTTTATTCTCCGAATCAGAAAGATGGGAGATAAAGAAAATATAGCCCTTTTAGAAATACGCTAATTTAACTTAGTGAAATTGCACCTTGCAGCCGATGCGACTAAAATGGTGCCTCGCTCTTTCCTACTTCACGATTTAACTTTTCGGCATTACCTACCGCTTTAATAGTAAATAATGTATAAAGAAGGTGTCTCCTAAATAATGGAAGAACCACACCTTTTATTGATCTCAGTTTTGAGATCGTATTTGTAAGGCTTAACGTTTGCAATCTTTATATTTGTGAAAAGCAAAGATTATGAAATTCAATTTTACGCATAAGGATGGGTTAGGTAAGTTAATTTTGATAAAGGGAAATCCAGACTTAAATCAAAACTTCTACGAGCAAAAAAATGGCTTTAATACCCACACTATTGCTTGGAATACAGGCCCCAATCAAGTTGTTACTATTGATGAGGTTCAGTACTTGTTTAAATCCAATTCAATTTTGCCAATTATGCACAATCAATCTTTTAGCTTTGAACAAGCTGAAAGCATTATCGCTTGGCAGTTTAATAGAGAGTTTTATTGTATTGTGAATCACGATGCTGAAGTGGGTTGTGTAGGATTTATATTTTTTGGTCCTTCTCCTACCATGTTTGTTGCATTGGACGAGGAACAACAAGCAAAAATGAAAAAATTGCTGGAGTTGTTTGAAGAGGAATATAATTCAGATGAAGAAATTAAAGGGGAGATGTTAAGGATGCTTTTGGTAAGGCTCATCATTCAAATTACCCGTTTAGCAAAGAAGCAATATTTGGGTACGGAAGAGGTTGTGGAAGAGAAATTTAACCTTATTCGGCAGTTCAACTTACTTGTGGAAATTCATTTCCGTAAAGAACATCAAGTTTCTTTTTATGCTTCTTTGCTCCATAAATCTCCTAAAACAATCTCCAACTATTTTTCGCTTTACAGCAAAAAGAGCCCTTCTCAAATTATCCAACAAAGAATTATTACCGAAGCCAAAAGATTATTTTATTACACCGAAAAATCTGTAAAGGAAATAAGTGATGAACTCGGCTTTGAAGATGGCTCACATTTTAGCAAATTCTTTAAAAAATGTACCTCACAAAATCCTTCTGAAGTCAAAAAAGCTTCTAAAGAATTAAGTTAGGGAATAATGTGCAACACATTGGGAAGTATTGCTATTTATAAAAGGTAGAAAAGTGAGCTGCTTTGCAGTATAATTTTTTACTACTATGTATCTCTCAAAAGCCTTATTCTATTTTGTTGGATTGTTGCTTGCAAATTTTGTTTGTGCGCAAGAACCTGAAACCAAAGTGTACCGAAAGAATAATAACTATGAGTTGGCTGTTTTTGCAGGAAATTCGCAGTATGGCGCCGCATTATCCTGGGTACATATCCATTCTCTTACAAAAAACAAAAAGGTTGGAGCCGGATATGGTTTGCGCTTTACTTCCCAAAAGGGCAAGGATATTAATTATGTTACCGCGCCGGCAATTCTGACCTCAAAGCAAACCGGCCTACAGGTTTTATTTACCAAAATATATACTGAAAATGTGGATACTTTTTTTGTAAGCAGTGCAAATAATAATCTGCTAAACATCAGTATTAATCTACAATACAACTTTTCAAAAAAATGGGAAGCGGGTTTTAATATCGATGCGTTTGGAATTGGTTTGGGCAAAGCGGTTGATGGTTTATATACCTCTTTTAGAGACAGCATAAATTCTAGTTTGCAGCAGGCTAAACCCACTCAGTTGAATTTACTTTTAGTAAGCGACAATGATTTGGGTGGTCTAAATTCTGAATTGTTTGTTCGCTATTGGGTTTCATCCCATACTGCTGTGAAGCTTGGTCCAACTTTTTTATTCACCGAATACACCACCGACAACAGCTTGCGACTTAACAACAATCGTTGGCGAAATAAAGCACTGATGCTTATGATTGGATTCAGTTTTAATCCGTATAGATAGGCTCATCAAAAGAATTAATAAAACAAGTGACAGATGTGCAATTCATCGGGAAATATATCTATTTATTGCTTTTTGATCACTAGCTAGTTTTGCATCATTAAAAACTCAAACTAAATCCAATGAAATTATTAAAGCTTCTTTTTATCGGTCTTTTTTTAACTACCGGAATGCATGCGCAAAATGCTTTACGAACAAAGCATTTTAACTTACTTAACACACTGGCGATTCAAGGATATGATCCGGTTGCCTATTTTACAAAGTATAAAGCCGTTCCCGGTTCTAAGCAATTCTCAACTACTATGGAGGGAGTTACCTATTATTTTTCATCACAAGCTAATAAGGAGTTATTTTTGAAGGACCCTAAAAAATTTGAACCTCAATTTGGAGGCTGGTGCGCTTATGCCATGGGTGCTACCAGTGAGAAAGTGGAAATTGATCCGGAAACATTTAAAATTCAAGGAGGTAAGCTTTATTTGTTCTATCATTCCTTTTTTAACAATACACTTCCAAAATGGAATGAGGACGAAGCCAATTTAAAATCGCAAGCAGATAAAAACTGGATTAAAATTTTTCACAATTAATTTTTCAAAAAATGAAACTATTACAACTACTTTCTTGGATACTACGCATTGTGTCAGCACTGATATTATTGCAAACCTTGTATTTTAAATTCTCAGCCCATCCTGAATCGGTGCAACTATTTACTAAATTAGGTGTCGAGCCATGGGGACGCATCGGAACAGGTGTGCTCGAGCTAGCTTGCAGTATTTTATTGCTGGTTCCCCCAACTGTTTTTATCGGAGCGATAATGGGTGTTGGATTAATGGTAGGTGCAATGCTCTCGCATTTAACTGTCATAGGCATTGAATCGAAAGGAGATGGTGGGCAATTATTCGTTCTTGCCATCACGGTATTTTTATGTTGCAGTAGTGTTTGTATTTTGCATCGAAAACAAGGAATTGAATTATTTCAAAAAGTGTTAAAACGGAATTAAATAAAGTTAAGAATATCCAAATCTAGAACCATTTTCATGAACAGACTTTTTATTCAGCTAGAGCAACAATTAAATTACTTAAGTGAATTACTTGCTTCTTTAACGGATGAGCAATACCAATATTCAGTGCTTCACTTAGGAAACGCAAGCATTGGTGGCCATACACGTCATATTCTCGAATTGCTGGAATGTGCCATAGCGGGCAACGAAACAGGTATTGTGGATTACGTAAACAGAAAGCGAAACCTGGAATTACAAAACAAGAAAGTAAGTGCTCAGGCATTAATTCTAAACCTCATAACTGCGATGAAAGCCCCTGACCGAATACTAACCTTACTAACAGATGAAACAAAAGAGCATGCACTGACAGGTGTAAGTACTACATATTTTAGAGAAATTGTATACAATACTGAGCACACTATTCATCATCTTGCACTTATAAAAGTTGCCTTAGTTGAAATGCAGTTAAGCATAGTGAATGAAGATTTTGGAATGGCTTATTCTACTTTAAAATATAAAGCAACTTTAAGTAATGCATCCTAAATAATGTATTTTAAAATAGCTTATTCAAGTGAAATTCATCCGTTACAATTAATACAATGTGCACAGTAGTATATATACCAGGAACATCAAACCGCCATTTTGCATCCTTAAGGGACGAAAGTCCGATGAGACCTGCAGCGCTTGCTCCTGAAATTTACCGCACAAATAATATCAATCAATTGTCGCCCAAAGATGCTTCAAAAGGCGGAACCTGGGTAGGAATAAATGAATTCAGAAATGTAATCATCTTATTGAACGGTGCGAAAGAAAAGCATCTTCAAAAGGATAATTACCTTAAAAGCAGAGGCCTGATTGTAAACGATTTACTTGCATCTGATTTGCCCATTGTTGACTGGAGTTTGATGAATCTTGAAGGAGTTGAACCCTTTACTTTAGTTGTTTGGAGTGATGAGTCTTTATTTGAATTGCAATGGGATGGAACTCAGAAACAACGTACGCATATTGATAAAACGATACCTCAAATTTGGTCCTCTTCCACATTATATTCAACTGAATTTCGTGACAAACGAAGCAGCCTCTTTCAAAACTGGATTGCAATGGAACCGCCCATTGATAAATTGACTTTGTTGAAATTTTTTAAATCTTTTCCAGAAATGGAAAATGGATTTATTATGAATCGGAATGAAAAGGTGAAAACATTGAGCTATTCCTTTATTGAGTTACCTCAAAGTGAATTTGCAACTTTTGATTATTTTGATTTACAAAAATATACACACCATCAAAAAGTAATTAAACTGTTAGCAAAATCCACAGATTGTCCGCTTCCACCTGATTATCCGTCAAACACGAAATTATTATGAGAAGATTTTTAATTAAACTTTTTAGTTGGGAATACTGGCCCATGTGGCTTGTTTATTTACCTGTTAGCTTTTATTATTTTTATTTAGCTGGAAGAGCCAAGTCATTTTTCTTTTTCTCCGCTTCTAATCCATCCATTGAAACGGGCGGAATGTTTTTTGAAAGTAAGTGGAAAATATTCCAATTAATTCCCCTGCAATACTTGCCATCCACGCTCCTTGTGTGTGAAAATGATACGGTAGAAAAAATTGAAAGAAACCTTCAATCAGCAGCAATGAACTTTCCTTTAATTGCTAAACCAAATAGAGGAGAGAGAGGCTGGGGAGTTCGAAAATTAAACTCAAAGTCTGAACTTCGAGCGTATCGGAATCAAACCCAAAAAGAATTCATAATTCAATCTTATGTTGATGCCCCGCTGGAATTCAGCCTTTTTTATTACCGAAATCCATCCAGTAGCAAGGGAATTATTAGCTCACTCACATTAAAAAAATTGCTATCTGTAGTGGGCGACGGTAAAGCCAGTGTTCGTGAATTGATTTTAAAAAATGACAGGGCTTACTTACAATATAAAAGGCTACAACAAAATCCGGAGATTGATTTCAACTGCATATTAGAAAGCAACGAAGAATTGGTTTTGGTACCTTATGGCAATCATGTGCTTGGTGCAATGTTTGTGAATTACAATCATTTTATTGATGCGACTTTAACAGAGAGCTTTGACAAAATAAGTAAATCAATTAATGGTTTTTATTTTGGGCGTTTTGATTTAAGATGCCCGTCATTTGCCGATTTGAGAAATGGGACAAACATTTCAATTCTAGAATTGAATGGAGCTGGCGCTGAACCGGCACATATTTACGATCCTTCATTTTCTTTTTTCAAAGCACAAAAAGTTATTGCACAGCATTATAAAATGATGTTTGATGCCGCAAGAGAAAACCGTGAAAGAGGCGTGGAATATATGAGTTTCGAAGGTTTTAAAAGCACGAGAATGGAAGAGCGAAATTATAAACTCAACTATTTTACAACATGATGCTCACAGCTTTATTTATTGGCTTTTACGGGTATTTATTTCCCGGAAACATAAACCTAATGGTTATGGATTTGTACCGAAGCAGAAGATACGTTGCTTTACTTTGGGTGCTGTTACTTATTTTGGTGTTTGAAAGTTTATATTGTGGCGGTACGCTTCTTTTTATTGAAGCTCTTAAAAAGCATCAATCCACCTTTTCTGTTTTTCAGGTTGTATCCTTTATTCTCTTGATAGTAATGGGTGTATGGGTGCTTTTTGACAATAAAAAGGAGGAGCAAAAATTCTCAAAAAACACGTTAAAAAGGGGATTGATCAGTATTGTTTTTCATCCCCAACAAATTCCTTTTTGGATGGTGATTGGGATAGCAATTAATCCCCTTAGCAACTATACCCAATTTATTCCTTTTCTTTTTTTTAATGCGCTAGGAACACTTTTGGTAATGTTAACTTATATGATTCTGGGAAACCAAGTTTTGAATTTTCTGAAATTAAACATAATACAAGTGGCGCGAATGTTTGCATTTGTATACATTGCAATAGGAACATTTTCGATTCTCAAAATTCTTGTATAGCTCCAACATCCGACTTGCTGCGTTTCCAATTTAGGTTTAAAAAGAAGCGCAAAAACTTCAAATAGATAATTTTGTTTTAAATACCTCGAACGCTCAAGATTCAGAGAGTTTAGTGCAAAAAAAATGTCCGCCATTAGGCAGACATTTTTTTTGTTTGGTGAAACAGGAATTATTTTCCTTTGTTCACTAAATCAGCTAATTCAGAACCAGCTTTAAATTTGCAAACTTTTTTAGCTGCAATTTTAATTTCTTTTCCGGTTTGTGGATTTCTTCCTTTACGAGCTTCTCTTTTAGCAACTGAGAAAGATCCGAATCCTACTAACGCAACTCTGTCGCCTTTTTTCAAAGCTTTAGATGTTTGGTTAATAAATGCGTCTAAAGCTTTTTTAGAATCTGCTTTTGTCAATTTTGATTCTGAAGCAATCGCTTCAATTAGTTCTTGTTTGTTCATTTTAATTTGTTTTTTAAATGGTTAAAAATTAATAATTAATTGTTTAGAACAGGAGCAAATTTAGAGGAATTACAATACACTCCTAGGATGTAGCACGAAAAAATGCAATTTTGTTGATAAATCGCATTTTTTGTTAATAACTGTGGGTGTAAGTACTATGCCCATTGACTTACAGAAAGTGTGTTTTTTACAAGCTATACTGCGTGCATTGTGCAGGGCGAATACTGGTTTTCAATCTTCTGTAGGTACTGAATTTAAAGGTGTTTCAGGAAATTGATTTGTGTTTTGTTAAACTGCAATCCAAGTTCCTGAAAACTGATATCCACGCAAGAAATCGCTCACCGACATCCGTTTCTTTCCGGCCAACTGCAGACTGCTTATTTGCACAAAACCATCTCTGACAGCTACTTTTAAGAAGCTTTTGTTGTCGCTCACCAGCTGTCCAAATGGAATTTCATGTGCTGTTTGTTCTTTTTTTGTTTCAAAAATTTTAAATAGTAGTGTCTCTGAATCATGCTTGAATTCTGCGAAAGCGGTAGGAAAAGGATTTAGTCCCCGCACTTTATTTACAATGTTTTCGCAACTGTTATCCCAATTTATTTTACAATCTGCTTTGTGGATTTTTGGTGCAATTTTTAATCCATTTTCTGCAACTAAGAGTTGATCTTGTGCTATAACTTTGTATTCACCTGATACAATATCTTCAACTGTTTTTAAAACTAAATCAGCTCCAATAAACATCAACTTATCGTGTATACTTCCGGCTGTATCTTCTGCATTTATTGGGCATTTGGCACTATGTATTATTTTCCCGGTGTCGATTTCGTGTTGCAGAAAAAAGGTGGTAACCCCGGTTTCTTTTTCACCATTCATGACTGCCCAATTGATAGGTGCGGCTCCTCTGTATTGAGGTAAGAGAGAACCATGTAAATTAAAAGTTCCCAATTCCGGCATTTGCCATACCATTTCGGGCAGCATTCTAAAAGCAACCACGATTTGTAAATTGGCATTCAGTGATTTTAGTTCCTGAATAAATGTTTCGGATTTCAATTTCTCCGGTTGCAGAATATGTAGATTATTTTCTACAGCAAATTTCTTTACTGCCGAGGTTTGTATCTGCAAGCCTCTGCCGGCGGGTTTATCAGGAGCAGTTACCACACCCACTACATTATATTTATTTTTTATAAGTATCTCTAAGGATGGAACCGCAAAGTCGGGTGTACCCATGAACACAATTCTTAACTCATCTTTACGCATATAATTTTTGTTGCAATTTCTTTTTTAAATACCACACGGAAAGCATCCCCATAAAGGCAAAATAAACATATTCCACACACCAAACCAATTCGATGGGCCAATGCATGAGTTGTACAGCAAACCAGGTTGCCAATAAATAAAAAGCAATAGTAAGCGTTTCGATTATAAGAGAAGCCATTGTATTTCCTGATCCTGAAACGGAACTCAACAATACAGCGGTTACCGAAAATAGAAGCAAGGAACCACAAATAACATAAAGTGAGCCGAGTGTGGCTTCAATTAAATTGCTATCGTTTGTAAAAACCGAAAGTGCAATACGCGGATTGAGCAAGTTTAATAAAGTAAGTGCTAAGGTAAATGCAAAGGATAAGAATGCAATTTTTTTAATCATGAGAAAAACCTCCGATTGCCGACCTTGTCCAATTAAATTACTTACCAAGGTATTGGTTGCAGAACTAAATCCAACCAAAGGAATCATCAAAATCATATACATGTTTCGAATTAAGTTGGAAATAGCGAGTGGCCGTTCGCCCATTTTTTCAACAATCAAAAAGAAAACAAACCAACTCCAAACTGCGAAAAAAGTTTGAAACATAGATGGTGCAGCCACAGTAAAAATGCTTTTGATGCGTGCACCGTCAAATTTTGCAAAACCAAATAAATTATATTTTTCCAAATTCATGGTAACATAAGTATAGCCAATCACAAACAAAAGTGATATAACTTCCGATATGCTGCTTGCCAACGCAGACCCGGCAATACCCATTGGTGCAAATCCAAATTTACCAAATACTAATATGTAGTTCAAGATAAAATTTGATATCGCAGAAATCAAGGTAGAATAAATTACTATTCGTGTGTTAGAAATTCCGATGTAAAAGGAACGAATACACAATCCAACAAAGGCAAACAAAATGCCCCAGCAACGATTATCAATATAAATTATACTGGAAGCCAAAACTTCGGGCGATTTTACAAAATAGGAGAGGAGCCAGGGGCTGAGCATTTTTAAAGAAACAAATAAAAAAACGGCAAGGGGTAACATAAAATAGATGGAATGATCGAGCACTTTCCCAATTTCTTTAAAGTTTTTTTCTCCATCATAGCGCGCAACAATAATTTGAGTGCCTATGCTGAAGCCTAATCCGAGCATAAATACGGTAACGTAAAAAAGTCCGGCTATAGCCGAAGCGCCTAATGCCACTTCACTCACTCGCCCCAAGAAAGCGGTGTCGGTGACATTCACCACTGTTTGAGCAATGCCTCCTAAAATAATAGGATAAGATATCTTCCAAATGTTCCGATACGTTACTACCTGTTGCATATATCAAGCCGGATAAGGGTTTGGCAAAAGTAGCGATTTTAACGAAGAGCTGAACGTAAGCGCAGAAGGGTGACCCTGGCAGAATACTAATCCGGTTTCATCCAGCCTCTCATTAGTCGAAATACCGTATTGAAAATTGATGCAAAAAATTAGATTTACACGATTTTTATAACTCAACATGAAAAAAATCCGTTACACGACAATCCTGCTGTTGCTTGTTCACTTTGCATATGCGCAGAAATTTCATATTACAAAAGGAACCGAACAGGCGCTTGAACCCGAGCACAAAGCATCCTTCAAATTTAACGAAGATGAAAAGTATATATACAGTTACGGGACTCGAGAAATGAATCACCTAAATTATTTTATTATCAAACAGGAAAAAAGTACACTCAAAACTTTATGGATCCTGGATACTAAATTCATTGATTTTCACATCCCAATTATTGAGTTGTATGAATACCCATTTACGCCTCTTTTTGCCGGTAATAAAATTTATTTGTTCGCTAAGATTTATAACAGGCAGGAACAGGAAGCTGAACTGATGATGAAAACAATAGGCACTGACGGCAGTGTGCTGAAAGAATGGACGGAGGTTTCTCAATATAAAACCGACAAAATGGGATCGAGGACCTGGAATTTTTCTATGAGCCTTAGTCCCGACCATTCAAAAATGATAATTGTAACACCTGTTGTTATTAACGATAAACCCTATATTGGGTCAATCCAGTTATACAACCCGATCAATATGGAAAAATCAGGTAATCCCATAAAAATTCCTTTGAGATACAAGTCAAGTGAAGCCTTTAACTCTAATTTCAACATTGACAACACTGGCAGAATTACCTACTTGGTCCGCTACCTGAACACTGAGAACGATGCTAGCTGGTCCTTCGCTCTTGCAATTTTTAACGATACAAATACTCCAACTTTCATTAACCTTGCAACTAGTCCCAAATGGTATATCGATGAAATCCAAACCCATGATGCCTTAAATGGAAACATAACCTTTGCAGGAATTTTCAAAGATTACAGGATAAAGAAAAGTGAGGAGGAACCAAGAACAGGTGCATTTTTTGTTACCATAAATGCCCAATCCAGCCTTGTAGCAAAGGAATTCACCTATTTCCCAAAGCTTGTAGAAGAAAAACTTGCTTATGCAGAAGGAACAAATTGGAAATGTGCCAATGCCAAAAATTTTAAGATCAGGGATATCATCGAAATTGGCGAGGATTATTACATGATCGCAACGCCCATTTATCAATATGCGGAAGGTGGCATTATTTACACTAAGGAACGTGATTTAATCATCTATAAATTTCAGCCCGACACCAAAGCGGATTGGATAAAATCATGTCCTAAAAACACAAGAAATACACTGAATGGATTTAATAAAATAGTCCACGATAATAAGATTTACCTCTTCTACCTGGAGCATCCCAAAAATATGCAGGAAGCCGGAAATGCAATTCCCGCGTATGACCATGAAAAGTACGATATGATCTATAATCACAGAGGATCTGTAATTGCTGCACTCGAGATTTCCTCATCTGGTGAAATGAAAAGGTATAAAATTGAAGCTCCGGATATTGATTGGTTTTACATTGCACAATCACCCAGCGCTATGAAAGACAAGGAAAACGGACTATACTTAAAAATGATCAAAGGAAAAAGTGAACGATATGATATTTTGACAATCGATTAAATTGCAAGTTGGTTCTTGCCGGAATTATTTTGATGTGGCTTGCAAAGCCACCATCTTAATAGCCGTCACCGCTGCTTCCACACCTTTATTGCCATGCTTTCCACCGCTTCTTTCCCAGGCTTGCTTTTGAGTATTGGGCGTAAGCACACCAAAAATCACCGGCTTATTGTATTTTAAACTCACATGCGTAATACCGTTTGCTACAGCATCGCAAATAAAATCAAAATGACGCGTTTCTCCTTGAATTACACAGCCAAGGCAAATCACTACATCAATGTTCTTTTCAGCAGCTAAAAACTGCGCTCCTAAGGTTAATTCGAAACTGCCCGGAACATATTTTTTCACAATGTTTTTACTGTCCGCTCCATGTTCAATCAAACTTTGGTAGCAGCCGTCTAATAATGCTTCCGTTATTTCAGTATTCCATTCCGAAACTACAATACCAAAGCGCATTTTTTTTGCAGATGGAATTTTGTTGGGATCGTGTTCGGAAAGGTTTTTTAAGGATGAAGCCATTTTTTGATTTAGGATTAAGGATTAAGGATTTGTGATTATTTGATTTTGGATTTAAGATTTGTAATTATTTAATTTTGGATTCAAGTATACAAAAAAATGGGTGTTGAGATTTAGTTTCCTACTAATTACTGAAAACAAAAGCCAGTCTATCCCATCAAAACAAAAAATCGCTACCAATTTTACTTGATAACGATTTTAATGAAAACTTTATCCATCCAATCGGCTAATTTGCTAATCAGCTAATCAGCTAATCAAAAAATTAAGCGCCAGCCAATGCTTTTGCTCTAGCCAAGTATTTATCAACTTCCCTGCCTTCAGTTGATTCAGCATAGTCGGATTTAATTTGCTCATAAATTTTAACTGCATTGATGTAATTTTTTTGGTCTTCATAAGCCAAACCAGCTTTCATCAAATAAATGGGAGTAGTAAATTTATTTTCTTTCAATTTAGCCGCCTTCAAATAAAACGAAATCGCTTCTTCTGCTTTTCCTAATTCCATGTTGGCATCGCCAATGGCTCCAACCGCAATTGGCCCAACAACCATGTCATCGCTTTCGAATTCGTTTAATTGGTCAATTGCATTTTGGTATTCGCCTTGTTTAAGGTAGCAAATCCCTAAATAATAATGCGCTAAATTTTCGGCTTTCGTAAAACCATATTCATCAATAATATATTTAAAGCCTTTAAAGTTACCATCTCCATTGATAGCCTTTTTGATAGAATCTTGTTCAAAATACTTTTCAGCCATGAACATTTCCTTTTGTGCTTCAATTTCTTTTGGACCTATATACAATTTATCCCATGCAAAATAACCTGCAATGATCAATAAAATACCACCGCCAATCACCGCAAGGCTTTTTTTGTTATCTTCAATATAACGTTCTGTTTTACTGTAAACTTCCTGAACGTCAACTAATACATCGTCTTTTTCTTGTGCCATTGTTTTTTAAAAATTGAGGTGCAAAATTAATTTTTTTTATCATCTAAGCACTATAATAGTTATACTTTTGCAAAAATTTTTATTTATGCATAACCGTTTTTGGCTAATTATTGTGCTAATGCTAGCAATTGATTTGTATTTTTTTCAATCAATTTCTACTTTACTTCGTAATTCTACACCTTCTCGAAAGGCTACTGTAACCTACATTTACTGGGGATTTACCATTTTTTCGGTATCCTTATTACTAATAAATTTTATTTATCCCTTTCGGGAATGGAACCAATACATTCGCATTTATGTTGTTGCCTTTGTTGTTGGAGCGCTCATTTGCAAGTTTGTGGGCAGTATTTTTCTGTTAACAGACGATGTTATTCGCTTATTTCGATGGTTGGGTACCTATATTTTGCCTTCCACCGCACCTGATCCGGCACATCCGCATTCCATTAGCCGCCTAAAGTTTATGAGTCAAGTTGCAGTTGTTATGGCCGGACTTCCCTATATCAGTTTAATTTATGGAATGATAAAAAGTGGCTACGACATTCGCATAAAAAACATAAAGCTCAATTTAGCCAATTTACCGGATGCTTTTAACGGCTTAAAAATTGCTCAAATTTCAGACATTCATTGCGGAAGTTTTACCACAACGCAGCACTTCGAAAATGCAGTGAAAATAATTAATGCACAAAATCCGGATGTGATATTCTTTACAGGCGATTTAGTGAATGATGTGGCAGAAGAAACCGATAAATTTCTTGAAGTATTTAGTAGCATTAAAGCCCCAATGGGCGTTTATTCAACCTTAGGAAATCACGATTATGGCGATTATGTTCAATGGGACAGTGCCGAAGAAAAAGCAAATAATTTAAACACGCTTAAAGAGAAGCACAAAAAGTTCGGTTGGCGATTGCTTCTAAACGAGCATGTACCGCTTCAAAAAGGCGAAGATAAAATTGCGCTTATTGGTATCGAAAACTGGGGAGCACGCGGTTTTACGAAGTATGGTGATTTGAAAAAGGCACATGCCGGCACTGAAAATTATCCTGTAAAATTATTGCTTTCACACGATCCGTCTCATTGGGAAGCCCAGGTATTAAAGGAGTATCCCGATATTGATGCAGCTTTTGCAGGGCATACTCATGGGATGCAGTTTGGGGTAGAAATACCAGGATTTAAATGGAGTCCGGTGCAGTATTTTTACAAACAATGGGCAGGCTTGTATCAACAAGGAAATCAATATTTATATGTAAATCGCGGACTGGGATTTATTGGATATCCCGGTAGAGTGGGTATTTTGCCTGAGATTACGGTGTTTGAGTTAACGAATAAGGGCTAGTTATAAGATTCAGGTTGAAGCGGAGTGATTTTTTTTAGCTCATAATTAATTTAGGGGGAATAGATTAAATATTGGAGTATGTTCAATAATAGTTCAAATTAATGACACTTTTAATTTTTGCTTTTTTATTTTTAAGTGCAGTTTTAAGCGGTATGGCGGCATTTCTGTTCGACCGTCAAAACAAAACCTTTTTGAAACTGCTTTTGGCGTTTAGCGGAGCTTATCTCTTTGCAATTTGCGTGTTGCACCTCATTCCTGAGATTTATATTTCTGCTAAAAGTTCCATCGGTGTGTTTATTTTGATTGGATTTTTTCTTCAAATTTTATTAGAGTTTTTTAGCGAAGGAATTGAGCACGGGCATGTGCATCTGCACAAATCCAACGAGCATAATTTTCCAATCGCAATTATGCTAAGCCTTTGTGTGCATTCATTTTTAGAAGGAATGCCTTTGGCTAAAATGGATAGTGGAAGCTACAATTCTTTGTTGGTTGGGATTATCCTACACAATATTCCGGTTGCCTTAGCGCTGGCAACAATGATGATTGACTCACATGTAAAAAGAAACAATGTAGTGTTTATGCTCATCCTATTTGCTGCTATGGCACCCATGGGCGCATTCACCAGTTATTTAATAAGCGATAGCCTCTTGGGCGATATTTCTATTTATTTTGATAAAATTATTGCGGTAGTGATTGGTATCTTTCTGCATATTTCTACAACTATCCTATTCGAATCCAGTGAAAACCATCGATTTAATCTGCTCAAGTTCGCCACCATAATTTTAGGAGCTTTTGCAGCGTGGATGTTTAGCTTTTAATACACCCTTTACTTCTTATTTTTTATGAGTTCACAAAATTCCACTTTATCAATCGCCACTTTTTGGAAAGCGATTAAGTTGTCGTTAAACGGTGAAGAGCAAGATTACACCCAAGGAAGCATGCGTAAAGCTGTGTTTTTGCTTGCCATTCCCATGATTTTAGAATTAAGTTTGGAAAGTGTATTTGCCTTGGTAGATATGTTTTTTGTTGGCAAATTGGGCGAAAATGCCATTGCAACGGTTGGTTTAACCGAGGCAGTTATCACTTTAGTTTATTCCATAGCAATAGGTTTAAGCACTGCCGCCACAGCAATTGTGGCAAGGCGCATTGGCGAAAAAAATCCTGAAGCGGCAGCTCATGCCGGGGCTCAAAGTTTAATTGTGGCCATGCTGGTTACCATTTTTACCAGCTTGAGCGGAATCCTCTATGCTGAAGAAATTCTAGGCCTTATGGGGGCCAGTGATGCCGTAATTCGCGAGGGTGCAATTTTTACGCGCATTATGTTCGGCGGCTGTTTATCCATTATTTTGTTGTTTTTAATAAACGGCATTTTCAGAGGAGCCGGCAATGCAGCCATGGCCATGAAAAGTTTGTGGATTGCAAGTCTTATTAATATAATTCTTTGTCCCATATTAATCCATTTTTTTGGATTAAAAGGTGCTGCAATTGCAACGGTAATAGGAAGAACATCGGGCGTTATTTATCAATGTTTTCATTTGTTTAAAGGCAGCGGTGCATTGGTGCTTAAACGAATTCATTTCAATTTTGACACAAAACTAATTCAGTCCATAATCAAAATTGGTTGGCCGGCTACTTTTCAGTTTATCATTGCCAGTGGAAGCTGGATAATAATTGCCCGTTTAGTTGCTGAAACCGGCGGAACGCAAGCTTCGGCGGGGTATCAAATTGCCATTCGCAACGTGGTGTTTTTTATTTTACCTGCTTGGGGATTAAGCAATGCAGCAGCCACTTTGGTGGGACAAAACTTGGGTGCAAATCTTTTGCAAAGAGCCGAACAAAGCGTTATGCTTACAGCAAAATACAATGTAATTTTTATGGCTTTTGTAATGCTTTTGTTTACGTTTTTCTCTTACCCCATAATTCACTTCTTTACAAATGATGAAGTTGTTGCGGGTTACGGAGTTAGGGCATTACAAATTATTGGTTCCGGCTATATTTTTTATGGTATTGGAATGGTGATGACGCAAGCACTAAATGGGGCTGGAGATACAAAAACGCCCACCCTTATTAATTTAGTTTGCTTTTGGTTGGTTCAAATTCCGTTGGCATATTTGCTGGCAAAGGGATTTGATTTAAAATCAACAGGGGCCGTAATCGCCATCCCGGCTGCCGAAATCCTTATTGCAACACTTTCCTGGTATTATTTTAAGAAGGGTAAGTGGAAAAAAATTAAAGTGTAATTCCTTCTGGAATTAATCAAGTCGATAATATATAAAAGCACTTGTGCCCGAGATTGTTTGTTTTGAACTCGCTCTGCTTAAGCCTTTTTCTTTCACACTGTTTCCATCCGATGCCAGTATCCACGTGCCTTCCGGCAATTGAACTTCCTTGTCATTGGAATTACCATTTAAGATCACCAAAATATTTTTCCATGAATCGCCATTGGCATGATTCATTATTTGGTACATCACTAGGGAAGGATCATTGCTTTCAATAAGCTTTAAATTTTTCTGAATCATTTTTGTAGAAGTCATCCGGAAAGCAGGATGCGCTTTTCGTAGTGCAATCATTCCCCGATAATAGTTAAACACATCTTCATGTCTGGATTTTAAGGTCCAATCCAAAGCATTAATCGAATCGGGTAAATTGTATGAATTCGCAATTCCTTGCTTGCTCCTCAAAAACTCAGCACCGGAGTGAATAAACGGAACACCTTGTGAAGTAAGCACTATGGCCTGACTCAGCTTATCCATTTTTATTAATGCTTCCTCTGATGCAGCAGGATTCCCAATCTTAAGTCGGTCGAATAAGGTGTTGTCGTCATGACAGGAAACATAATTTATACACTGATACGGTTCTGCAGCCCAAGGTGCTTTTGAGTAATTAACTGCACTGTAATTAACTTGTGGATGTTGCGTACTTGCTGCAATTCCAAACTTCACACTTTCAGCATAAGTTGTTGCGCCACTCACAAACCCTTTTTCGGTTACCTTATTATAAGGCCCATGCAAAGCATCTCTTAAATCATCGCTGAACGCAGCTATTTTACTCAATTTAAATGTATTTTTTTTAACCGCTCGTTGCTCTTCCGCCAATGGGCTTGCCCCCGCTGTCCAGCCTTCACCATAGATAAAAATACTAGGGTTAATTTTATGCAAAGAATCACTAATGGCATTCATGGTTTCGATGTCGTGTACGCCCATTAAATCAAACCTAAAACCATCCACATGATATTCAGTGGCCCAATAAGCAGCAGACGCTATCATAAACTTACGCATCATAGGTCTTTCAGAAGCGGTTTCGTTACCACATCCGCTTGCATCCGAATAATTTCCATCCGCCTTTTGGCGATAAAAATAATTAGGTGCAAATTGATTAAAAGGACTTTCTCGATTGGCAGTATGGTTATACACCATATCTAAAATAACCCTTATTCCATTGGCATGCAGTGCTTGTACCATTTTTTTAAATTCGAGTATACGCACATTTCCATCCGCAGGATTGCTGGAATAACTTCCTTCGGGAACATTGTAATTCACCGGATCATAGCCCCAATTAAAGGTGTTTAATTCAAGTTTACTTTCATCCACCGAATTAAAATCATAGGTGGGTAACAGGTGAATATGTGTAATTCCTAACTCTTTTAAGTGATCTATCCCGGTGAGTTGTCCTTGTTCATTGCGGGAGCCAGTTTCAGTAAAAGCAAGGTATTTCCCTTTTTGCTTCATTCCCGAATTGGCATGCATCGAAAAATCACGGACGTGCGATTCATAAATTACGATATCAGTAGCGTTCTTTAATTCAGGTTTTACATCCTTTATCCATCCTTCGGGATTTGTTTCGATAAGATTTACCACCATACCTCTTTTCCCATTAACACCAACCGCTTTGGCATATATATCCGGACTTTCCTCCAACCATTTACCATCTTGCATCACCTGAAAGGTGTAATAATTATTTTTTATATCGCCTTTAATTTCGATTTCCCAGGTTCCCTGCATTCCTTTATTTAAAGAATACTCAGCTAATACTTCCCCATCGTAACCGGCCGGATAAAGACGCATTTTTACTGCACTTGCTTTTGGGGCCCAAACTTTACATGTTGTTTTTTCGGGTGCGTATACAACACCTAAATCCTTTCCGCTATAAACGGGGAATTCGCTCACATTTATTTGAGCAAAACAAAAAGTAGGTATAAAAAACAAGCTTATTAATTTCATAGTTACCGATTTAAAAGTGGCGCAAATTAGAAAATATCTTTCGCTTGTTCCGCATACTAATTTTCGATTTAATCCGTTTCCAATTTCTGTCTTCTTTTGTAGCTATAAAAATCAGCATATTTGTTCACCCTAATCTCGTTGATATGAAAATTCCTTCTTTGCAAACCTTGTTTGGAAAAACCCTACATACTTTTTTACGCTTTCCTTTTGCGCTTCTTTTTAGTGTTTGTGCTGCCTCTATAATTATTTATTTCATTCAGGGTAATATTAATCCTGAGGGCAAGTATCATTATCTTTTTAATTTGCTACTCACTTGTTATTTGGGCATGTTGGCGTTTATAGCTTTGCCGGTTTTTGCTGAACGAATGAATTGGAATAAAAGCACAAGAGTGGGATTGTCTTTATTGACGCTTGCTATTTTGGCGCTTTTCTATTTTTATCTTCCCAATTATTTTGCAGCACAAAGTACCTTGCGTTTTGCCTTATACTCAATTGCGCTGCACTTGCTTATTTCGGTGCTGCCTTTTCTAAGAAAAAATGAGATTAACGGATTTTGGCAATACAACAAAAGTATTTTCTTACGCATTTGTTTATCTGTGCTGTATTCAGGTGTGTTGTTTGTTGGATTGTCCTTGGCTATAGTGGCAATTGACCAATTATTTAAAGTTAAAATTGATGGTAAAGCTTATGGATATTTATGGGTTTGTATTGCCTCCATTTTTAATACTTGGTTTTTTCTGAGCGGTTTCCCGGAAGAGGTTGCTAACCTTGAATCAAAACGTGATTATCCCAAAGGCTTAAAAATATTTACCCAATATATTTTATTGCCGCTTATTACGGTTTACCTGATTATTCTTTATTCCTATATGGCTAAAATTTTGGTGCAAAAGCAATGGCCGGATGGTTGGGTTTCTTATTTGGTTTTGTGCTTTTCTATTGCAGGAATTTTATCGCTTTTACTTATTCATCCGGTAAGGGAAGACGAAAAAAACAAATGGATTCCGGTGTATTCACGCTTTTTTTACGTTGCAATTTTTCCCTTAATTCTTTTGCTATTCTTTGCAATTAAGCGTAGAATTAGCGATTATGGCATTACTGAACCCCGCTATTTTGTTTTGCTGCTTGCGCTTTGGCTGCTTTTTATTGCCAGTTATTTTCTTTTTTCAAAAAGTAAAAGCATCAAATTAGTTCCCTTAACTCTCTGCATCATTGCAGTGCTTAGTTCGTTTGGACCTTGGGGCGCCTTTTCGGTTTCTGAAAAAAGTCAGCAGAGACATTTGAAAGAATTGTTGCAAAAAAATCATCGACTAAGGGGCGACAAAGCCATTCGTTCTGAGCAAAAAATCGGGCATGAGGATGCCAAGGAAATTTCATCCGTTGTAAGCTATATGGTTGAAACGCACGGCTATCAATCTATGCAAGACTATACAACTATTTCGCTCGATTCTTTAATGAAAGCTGATTCCTTGCAAGCTTCAAAAAATCATTATGAGCAAACCAAAAAAATTATGGATGTATTGGGGCTTTCTTATGTTTCAAAATACGAGGACATACAGTATGAGCATTTTAACTACTTCGGCGAAAGCGACACTATTATGGATGTTAATGGATATGAATTATTTATTCCCAATTTGGAATACAATGGTGAAGAAGTTTCACGCCAACACGTTCTTCAGAGCGATACCTATACTTTTATTGCATCAAGTGAAAATCTTCGAATTAAATTAAATGCAGCTGTACTTGAATTTAAATTAAAAAGTTTGCTGAAGGATTTAAATACTACTGAAAATAGTAATTCAACTTCTGTACCTGCTGCGAAAATGACCTTGGATAAAACATGCACCGAATTTTCAGCACGAGTGTTTGTAAAGCAATTGAACGGCATCAAAGAAGATTCAAAACTAAAATTGAACAATTATTCGGTATCTATTTTTGTTAAGAAAAATTGAACCGGACAATTTTCAAGACAGGCATTCTTTTCTTCCTTTTAAAAGGGCCTATGACCAAATTCTTTGAATAAAGTCAAGCACATTTTTGTTGCTTATTTTATGCACTTGTTCGGGCGAATACCGCTGAGTTAACTTTTCTAAAATTGACGGATAACAGGCTGCGTCGGCTTGTTCAGGATTAAAAAAGGGTTTTCTACTTTGATCTGGATGACTATCCGTGTAAAAATAATCGGCGCCAAAGCAAATTGTGTGCTCACCGCCTAATTCTAGCCCATGTTGAATGTGATCGTATAGTGCTTGCGGATCCTTGTCATTTAAAAATGCCCTCAAAAAATTCATTCCAATTAAACCTTTTCGTTTAATTATTTCTCTAGCCAAATCATCCGTTAAATTTCGTGCATGTGGAAAAACTTTTCTGAAATTGGAATGGCTTGCTAAGAGGGGGATATCCAAATTATATTTAGAAATATGATTCAACATGTCATCCGCCAGCTTATCGCAAGTATGCGAAAAATCAAGCGCTATTTTTTTATCGTGTAAATAGTCGAGCAACTTTCTGCCATCGTCTTTTAACCCAATATGTGTAGTATTTCCACCGCCAAACCGGTTTTCACCGTGATGGGTAAGTCCAATATAAAGTATCCTTTGCGTAATTTCTATTAATTTTTCCAACTTCTTAAATCCAGCATCCAAGTGCTCTGATTCTTCACAAAAGCCTGAGGCATTTTCGATGGCTGCCACACAAGTTAATTTGTGCGTTTTGGGTAGTTGACGTATTGCTTCCGCTGCTGTTGCCCTGTTTAGTAAAGCAGGATATTTTTCGAATAAATTTTGAAACATCTTTGCTTGCCCCAATGCCAATTGAGTGCTACCCGTTTGAGTTGCAGTGTAAATGGCCATCACCTGAAGTTTTACATTTCCTTCTGCCAAAGCCGGAAAATTACTCCCAATCCCTTCCTTTTTGGTTGGATCCGGATGAGGTGCTTCTTGCAAATAGCTGAGTAAATCACAATGCAAATCGCAACTAAAGGGCAGAGGCTCGTTCATTTTTTTAGCTTTTCTAAAAGTGAATTATTGACAGGATGCGTATAATTTGAATTAAGGTAATGGCTCTAAATTAAGCAAAATTGAGAATTGTTTTGTCTTGTAAATTTTGATGAAATTATCCATTCTTAATCTAAAACTCTAATTTAGCAGCTCAAAACAAAATAATGAGCAATACACATTTATCTCCACATACAAGCTGGATTCCATATTCGGCGGATTGTGATTTTACCATTCATAATATTCCGTTTGGAATTAGCAAATCAAGTACCGGTGCGTATCACGCAAGTTCAATAATTGGGAATTATGTGATCGATTTAGCGGCATTAAATTCACTGGGCTATTTTAGTGAATTAAGAATTGAGCAATCGGTTTTTGTAAATCGTTATTTAAACGATTTTATTTCACTCGGAAAAGAGAAAACAAATCGTATAAGAGCTATTCTAATTGAACTTTTCAGTGATGCTTCATCTAAATTAAAAGCAAATGAAGCGCACCAAATGCAGGTGCTTAAAGACAGTACCCTGGCTGATATGCAACTCCCGATAAAAGTATCCAACTACACCGATTTTTATTCAAGTATTGAGCATGCAACCAATGTGGGGACTATGTTTCGAGATCCAAAGAATGCACTTTTGCCCAATTGGCGACACATTCCTATTGGTTACCATGGAAGGGCTTCCAGCATTTGTGTTTCAGGAACAAATTTTCATCGCCCTAATGGCCAAACCAAAGCAGCTGATGCGGAATTGCCAACTTTTGGTCCAACAAAAATGCTCGATTTTGAGCTCGAAATGGCTTTTGTTGTTGGGAAGGAAACGGCACTCGGAGAAACCATTCCAATGGATAAAACAAATGAGTATATTTTTGGAATGTTGCTTTTTAACGATTGGAGCGCGCGCGATATGCAAACTTGGGAATATGTTCCCTTAGGACCTTTTTTGGCGAAGAACTTTGCAAGTACTGTATCTCCTTGGATTGTTACCATGGAAGCTTTAGAGCCTTTTAGAGTTGCTCAACCTACACAGGAACCGTCTGTATTGCCCTATTTGCAAGGAACAGGTAACAATAATATCGACATTCATTTACAAGTAATTCTTCAACCCGAAAAAGGGGATGAAATGGTAGTAAGTACTTCCAATTTTAAATACATGTATTGGAGTATGAACCAGCAATTGGCGCATCATGCAAGTAACGGATGCAACATGCAAATTGGCGACCTGTATGCCTCCGGAACCATAAGTGGCGCTACGCCCGATTCCTATGGTTCCATGTTGGAACTTACCTGGCGCGGCACTAAGCCAATTACAATGCCCGATGGAACTGAACGCAAATTTATTTTGGACCAGGATACGGTGATCATTAAAGGTTATTGCGAAAAAGATGGAATACGAGTTGGTTTTGGTGAAGCAAAAGCAAAGGTATTAGCGGCTACAAGTTAAACAATACTCGCTTCGGTAATACAACACATAATAATGGCAAGTATGTGAACAACCATCATGCGGTAGTAAAATCCATTTCGATTATATACGGAGATAAGTCCAAAAAATGCAAAGAATAAAGCAATTATGGATTGGATTGTCGAAAAACGAAGTGAATAATGCATAAAGCGCGTCAAATTACTTACTTCATAGGAAGCATTTTTTACATATAATTTACGTTTTAATTCGGCTTGATATTTTGGTTTCCCATAGGTTTTATTTATTACAACTTCCCCGGGAAGCTTTGTTCGATCGCTTTTATCGTTTGCGAGATGATAAACAACGGCTCCTAAAAATGCAACGAACAAAAAAATAAATACACCGGATGGATATATGCCATACTTACGCTTTCGTTTACTAAAACGCAGCATTAGTAAATTAATCAATACCAAAGCCAAAAAAATAAGAAGGTTTTGTATGTTAAATATATCTTCTAACATTTTTATTCGCTAGTAAAAACTTGTTTTTTAGTATGCTGTCAAGTTATTCCTTGAATCACACAATATTTAGTTCCATGCCCAAACAAAAAAGCATGCCAAGGCTATGCAATGCAAGCATTTTAAGATAAAATTCATTTCGTTTAAATACAGCTATCAAACCATAAAGCGAAAGCAGGGTGGCAATTATAGATTGTATCATTGTAATACGAATTATGTATCGAAGATAAAAAATAGAACGAATACTGCTCGTTTTTAATCCCTTTCCAACATATCCATAATTATTCGCTCCTGAATTGTAATTTTTAAAATTACTCAAAACTTGTATTTCACTAAAACGCACATCCTGTACTTTTTTATCGACATAAAAATAGACTACAACTTTGCCTATCCACAGTAATACAAAAAGAAACAAAAACAATTTTGCAGGAAAAAGTCCGTATCGCCTTTTTCTATTGCTAAGCAGTATAACACTCAGATTAATAAGTAGTAAACAAATAAATATGGTAATATTCGCGGTGTTAAAAAGCACTTCGGAGATTGTTAAATCGATAAGGTAGATAGCGCAAATAACTATTTTTTAAACAAAAAAAGCAAATCCGGAGCAATAAAGTACTTATTTTGCCCTCCAATAAATTTGATTTTAGGAATGAAAGTTGGGACTTCTTACGAACTAAATGCTGTGGTGTTAACTAGAGCTAAAGCTGCAGGTGTAAGCGATTTGGTTTTTCACATGATGGATGCACAGCTTGACGAAACAAGCCTCATGGGTTTTAAATTGCATGATACCAGTAAGCTTACTTCGGAGGGAAAAAATTATGCTTGGAATAAAGTAAAAATGCAATTAGATGGCCTCGAACAGCGCAATCCTAAGCTTTTTCAATTTCAATCTTATGATTTAAAGCAAGCCATTTTAAAGGATGTTTATTGGTCTTTAATCATGGATAATTTAATTGAACAAAAATGCCTTGAGATTAGCAATAAATCAACAACCATAATTAAATTGGATGCCAAAAATAATCCGCTGATGGATTATTTTAAATTTTTACTGCATTTGTTTCAACCTGTAAAATGGTGTAAAGGCATTTTGAATGGGGAAGGGCTTAAGGGTAAACTCGCCGTGCGTGTAAATTCAGTTGTGAGTATTGCTTATTTTGGGAAACTCTTTGACGTGCTAGGAACTAGGGCAGTAATCTACCAGTCGGCACTTGCACAGCAGCCGTCAAAAATTTTAGCAAACGAGCAACTGCAAAAAATTAAATGTTCCACATTAAGCTATGAGAATGCCTTTTTTATGGGTGATTCATTCAAGTTTTTGAAAAGTATATTCAACTGTCAGATTCGGTTTTTAAATCTGTTGCTTTTTACCAAGCGCAAACAAATTACCGCAATGAGTGAATTTAAAGCATTAGCACAAAATGGTGTACGTGGATTTTTACTTTGCGCCAGCGAAAATGAAGGTGAGGGTATTGTATCCGGATTAGTAGCGAAAATGCACAAAGTGAAGAGTTATAACTTTATGAATGGTACTAAAACCAAAGATTTGATTAACAGTTTTACCAATTTTGAATATTGGTTTATGCACGATGTTCGTATGCAAAAAATGCTCGCATCCATTTCAAATCAATCTGAACAAAATTTTCCCATAACCGGGCATTTAATGGAGGATATTGCAAGGGAACATGTGTATTCTGGTACTTTAGAGCAATGGAAGGGATTATTAGCGGGAAAAAAAGTAATTGCACTTTTTAGTTCCCCGACCTACTATATGGAGCAAATTGATGTTGAAAATCTTTTGTTGGATTGTTTAACCAAGGATGCTAATTTAATCGTATTGGTGCGGCTTCATCCGGGCGAAAAACATAGCATTCCGTTTAGCCATGAACGCATGATTTTGCTTCCCAATTTTAAGGAAAAATCAGCCCCGGCCTTATTCGATTTGCTGCTTCATTCTAATTTGGCTATTTCTTTTGCCTCAACCGTTTCACTTCAAGCGAGTTGGTTTGGGATACCCTCTGTAACCTTCGAATTTAGTGAAAAATCGTTGCTGGTATATGCTGATCAGGAAAAAATTCATCACATCAATTCCATAAAAAGCTTAGAAAGTTTTATGCTTACTTCGCTTCAAACTACACCCACTCCAATTGTGCATAACAACATGGAAAAATCAGTAGCTCAAAAGATGGCAGAGAAGCTATTTGAATAGGCAACTGTATGCGCATTTTTGTGCATTCAACGAGTGCAGCTTTAAACACTAGTTGTGCGGTTTTCATCACTTGTTTTGGCGATTAATTTTGTTACATTTGCAGCCGCTTAAAAAGAAGGGTAATTCACCCGCTTTTGTGCTATTAAAATTTATGTCGCAACAAACAAACGATACGGAGGAATGGACACTGGTTGTAAAGCCGGATGTGAGTCTATTGGATATACGATTACGTGAATTGTGGCGTTACCGCGATTTAATAGTGCTGTTTGTACGCAGAGATTTTGTGAGTGTTTACAAACAAACAATTCTTGGACCCTTATGGTTTCTCATTCAACCGATATTAACTACCATTACTTTTACGATTATTTTTGGAAGCATCGCAAAAATTTCAACCGACGGTGTACCTCCAATGCTGTTTTACCTTTCGGGACTGGTAGGCTGGAATTATTTTGCCGATTGTTTAAATAAAACATCCAACACATTTATTGGAAATGCCCAGTTATTTGGCAAGGTATACTTTCCGCGATTGGCTGTACCTATATCCATTGTAATATCCTCATTAGTTACTTACCTAATTCAATTTTTACTCTTCCTTGCATTTTACTTTTATTTCAATTTGGATGGGGCTAACTTACACATCAACAATGCAATTTTGTTGTTGCCGGTATTGGTGTTTTTTATGGCTTGTTTAGGATTGGGTTCAGGAATTATTATCTCCTCAATGACCACCAAATACCGTGATTTGCGCTTCTTGGTAGCTTTTGGGGTGCAATTGCTGATGTATGCCACGCCGGTAATTTATCCTATGTCGATATTATCTCCAAAAAAACAATTCGTGTTATCCTTAAATCCAATGAGCTCCATTATCGAAACTTTTCGTTATGCCTTTATGGGAACCGGATCATTAAATTATACCCATTTGGCATATAGTGGAATAGTATCAATCGTTATTCTGATTGTTGGAATAATTTATTTCAATAAAGTGGAAAAGTCATTCATGGATAACGTTTAAATTAAGTATGAGCGCAGTTATAAAGGTCGAAAATTTAGGAAAGCTCTATCGTTTGGGAGGTGTGGGTACCGGCACTATTTCACACGATTTAAATCGTTGGTGGGCAAAAATGCGCGGCAAAGAAGATCCTTTTTTAAAACTCGGACAAGCCAATGACCGCACTACTAAGGGCAGTTCAGAATTTGTTTGGGCATTAAAGGACATCAATTTTGAAGTGCAGCAAGGCGATTTATTGGGTGTTATCGGAAAAAATGGTGCAGGAAAATCAACCTTATTGAAAATCCTGTCACGTACCACCACACCTTCAGTAGGAACATACAAAGCTAAAGGTAGAATAGCCTCATTATTGGAAGTTGGAACCGGTTTTCATCCGGAGTTATCAGGTCGAGAAAACATCTTTTTAAACGGTGCCATTCTCGGAATGACCAAAGCCGAAATCCGTTCCAAGTTTGATGAGATAGTTGATTTTAGTGGAGTTGAACGTTATATCGATACTCCTGTAAAGCGCTATAGCAGCGGAATGTATGTGCGCTTGGCATTTGCTGTAGCAGCGCATTTGGAAAGTGAAATTCTAATTGTGGATGAAGTTCTTGCGGTGGGAGATGCAGAATTTCAAAAAAAGTGCATGGGCAAAATGAGTGATATCAGCAAAGGGCAAGGAAGAACCGTGCTTTTTGTGAGCCACAATATGGCCGCAGTAAAATCGCTTTGTAAAAATGGGATAGTTTTGGAGCACGGTACAACAAAATTCATTGGTAACGCTACTTCTGCTGTTAGTTATTATTTGAAGGGTGATTCCGAAACACAAAATAAAAGAACATTCGGGTTAGATTATCATAAAACTGAATTTACATTAAATGAGATTAGCCTGCGTAACAGTCATCAGACAAACGAAGATCCATTAACAGAAAATTCAGAAATTGAATTATTGACAGACATTAAGATACATGTTAAAAACCCTGATCGATATCATATTACATATCATTTGTTTAACGATATGGGTGAAGCATTATTCTCTTTTTCAAATGCTATGGTTAGCGGATTAAAACCTGGTGATAATAGAATGAAATGTATCTTCCCAAAATCCTTTTTTCAATCAGGGACCTATTACCTCTCAATCTTTATTATTGAAGATAAACGAAGCGCTATTTTTGTTGAAAAGGATATTATGAGTTTTACGGTTGTCGATTCAGGCAGAGCGCTAGGCCAATACATGGGACGTGAACCAGGCAACATTCGACCCTCTTTTAAATGGGAAAATAATACATGATATGATTCCGGTAACTAAAACATTTTTACCTCCCTTAGAGGAGTACACAGCCATTCTGAAAAGAGCTTGGGACAAAAGTTGGCTTACCAACAGAGGGGACTTGTCGCTCGAATTGGAAACAAAGCTCAAGCAATATTTAGGTATATCAAATATTACCTTGACTACAAATGGTACTTTGCCCATTCAGATTGCAATTAAAGCGCTGAATTTAACAGGCGAAATTATTACAACACCCTTTAGTTATGTTGCCACCACGGCTTCTATTGTTTGGGAAAATTGCAAACCGGTTTTTGTAGATATTCATCCCGATTACCTTACGGTGGATGAAACCCTTATTGAGTCAGCAATTACTCCGGCAACTTCCGCTATTTTGGTTACCCATGTATTTGGAAATCCTTGCCATGTAGAAGCGATTGAAAGCATTGCAAAAAAACACAACCTGAAAGTAATTTATGATGCTGCCCACGCTTTTGGTGTAAGCTATCAAGGTAAGTCAGTACTGGATTTTGGCAATGTGAGTACCTGTAGTTTTCATGCCACAAAACTATTTCACTGTGGTGAAGGAGGAGCATTTATATGTAAAGATGCTGAATTGCATGCAAAGTTATTTTACCACCATAATTTTGGCCACAAAAACAACCTCGAATTTTATGGCTTAGGCATCAATGCTAAAATATCAGAATTGCAAGCAGCAATGGGTTTAGCAGTATTTAATCATTTTGATTTTATTTTGGCCGAACGTAAAAAAGTGGTTGATTATTACGAACAAAATTTGCAATTACCCGCGTTAAAGAAATTGAAAATTAGAACCGGTACTGAATGGAATTACAGTTACTATCCGGTGATTTTTGAAAGTGAAGCACAGTTGCTAAAGGTGGAAGCAATACTCATAGAAAATAAAATTGTTCCAAGAAGGTATTTCAATCCATCTCTCAATACAGTTTCATTTAGCTTGGGTAAACAGATGCCGATTTCTGAAAGCATTGCTTCACGGGTAATGTGCTTGCCCTTGTATGTGGGATTAGCAGAGGCTGACTTAGAGAAGATTTGTATCCTCATTAAAACAACTATTTGATGACAAAATTAGCAGTCATGCAACCTTATTTGTTTCCCTACATTGGCTATTTTCAACTCATTGGGGCAGTTGATAAATTTGTGGTGTATGACGATGTTAATTTCATTAAGAAAGGCTGGATTAACAGAAATAATATCCTGATTAACAATCAAGCTAATCTTTTTTCGATTCCTCTAAAGGAAGCCAGCCAGAATAAACTGATTAATGAAATTTATATATCTGAAGATGAAAAATGGCGCAGTACTTTTTTAAAAACTATTGCACAAGCTTATAAAAAGGCGCCCTATTTTGAACCAGTATATGCACTAATTGAAGAGATTATTACGGCAGAGGTAAGTAAAATTTCAGACTTAATTGTTGCGAGCTTAAGCAGGCTGAATACATATATGGGCATTACGACTATACTCGTTGAATCGGCTGTTATATATGAAGCAGCGCACTTAAAAGGGCAAGAAAGAATTCTGGAAATTTGTAAGAAAGAAAAAGCAGCACAATACATAAATCCAATTGGTGGGCAAGAACTCTACTCCAAGGACTTGTTTAAAGAAAATGGTATAGCATTAAATTTCATAAAAACACAACCCATTCAATATGCACAGTTTGGTAAAGAATTTATACCTTGGCTTTCCATTATTGATGTGCTGATGTTTAATAATAAAGAGCAAATTAAAGTAATGTTGAATCAATACGAATTGATTTGATAAATAATCCGCGTTAATCCGCTCAAACAGTGTTTACCGCGTTCAATAAAAACAAAAAATGAAACTGAATACAATTTTAAAAGAGTCTTTCAATGCAAAGGAATCTGAAATGATGGACGAAACACGCTTGATGAGTTTTTCGGAGTGGGACTCCATGGCACACATGTTTTTTATTACCCGTTTGGAAGAGGACTATGCCATAGAACTAACAGGTGATGAAATAGCCGCCATGCAAACGGTTGGGGACATAAAAAAAGTAATTATTTCAAAAGGGAAAGAAGTATAATGAATTTGTCGGATGCACGTATTATCGTTACAGGCGGAGCGCGAGGGATTGGAAATTTTTTAGCCACTCATCTGGCAACACAGGTTGCACATGTTTTCATAATAGATAACAATAAAGAATTGTTGGATGCTTTGTCTCCTGTGCCAAACATCACTGCCCTACATTGTGATATCACCAATCCGGAAACAGTGCAAGTCACCCTGCAAAAAATTTTTAAAGAGCAAGGTGGTGCAAATGTATGCATCAACAATGCCGGCATTATACACAGTGAACCCTTGATTAATTTATTATCGAGGCCTGATAAAAAGCACAATTTAGTTAACTGGCAAAGAGTTATCGATGTAAATTTAAATGCGGTGTTTTACATGGGCGTAAATTTTGCCGATCAATTAATTTCTTCTAAAGGAAAAGGCCTTATTATCAATATTAGTTCAATTGCAGCTCAAGGAAATGTGGGACAATCCGCTTACTCCGCTTCGAAAGCAGCGGTTGAGGCTTTAACCAAAACATGGAGCAAAGAGTTGGGTATGTTCAAAATCCGCTGTGCATGTATTGCTCCCGGATTTTTTGATACTCCATCAACCCGCGAAAGTGTGAATGAACACATGTTGGATAAATGGAAAAAAAATGTGCCTTTAGCAAAGTTGGGTGACTTGACTGAATTGTTATCGGCGGCAAAATTTATTATTGAAAATGAGTATTTTAATGGTAAAATTTTAGCCTTGGATGGTGGATTAACGATTTAAGTTATGGATACGCTGGCATATAAATATAACCTGGGTTTGCAGTTTTATGCAGTTGCCGAAAAAAATGCTGAACGAACAGCATTGCGATTTCCGGACGGGAAGGAGCTGAGTTATTCCGAATTAAATTCCCTTTCAAATCAGCTGGCTCGATTACTTTTGAGCTATGGAGTAAAGCAAGGAGATGTACTGGCCATTTTTAATGATAAATCGGAATACGGTTATGCCTTGATTTTAGCCTGTTTGAAAACCGGAATTATTTATACCAACCTTGATTATACCAGCCCTTGGGCAAGAATTGATAAAATACTTACAACTTGTCAACCAAGTTTTATTTGTTTTGATGACTGCGGATTGCATTTTGAAGCGGAACTAAAAAAGGCACATCCTGCTGTAAAATCGCTAAACATCAGAGAAGAGAAAACTCGCAAAGACATCAGCAATTTTTCGAAGGAAAATTTAAACGAGTCCTTCTCGGTGCATGGCGCCAATCCTGCTTACTTAATGTTTACCTCCGGTTCCACCGGTTTCCCTAAGGGAGCAGTTATGAGCCATAGCAATGTGTTAAATTTTATTCAATGGGGCAAGCAAACTTTTGAAGTAACTGAAGCTGACGTTTTCACGAATGTAAATCCAATTTATTTCGATAATTCGGTTTTTGATTTTTATACATCTATTTACAATGGAGCAGCATTGGTTCCGATTAGTCACACTGTTGCAAAAGATGCGCGGGCATTGGTAAAGGCAATTAATGATTCGAGGTGTACGATATGGTTTTCGGTTCCTAGCTTGTTGGTTTATTTACTAACTAACCGAGCTTTAACAGCAGCAGATTTTTCTTCGGTGAAGCGCATTTCCTTTGGCGGTGAGGGTTTTCCTAAAAATAAATTGAAGCAATTGTTTACTTTATTCGGTGAACGAATTACCTTATTCAATGTTTACGGACCTACTGAATGTACTTGCATTTGTTCATCCTATATTATTTCGGAAAGTGATTTTGAAAATATGAACGAACTGGCTCCATTGGGTTTTATGGCGCCAAATTTTGGATATGAGATTTTACCTTTACAGGATTCCAATCCTAATTTAGGCGAGCTTGCACTTACCGGACCATGTGTGGGATTAGGCTACTACAATGATGAGGAACGTTCCCAAAAATCATTTGTTCAAAATCCTACAAAAAAGTATGCACAACGCATGTATAAAACGGGCGATGTAGTGGAGCGGTCAGAAAATGGTTACCTTCACTTTAAGGGAAGGGTGGACAACCAAATAAAACACATGGGTTATCGCATCGAACTGGAAGAAGTGGAAGCAGCTTTTAGTTCCTTACCATACATTAACGAAGTGGGTGTAGTATACGAAAGGTTGTCACCGGAATTGGGTTTTATTAAAGCCTATGTGAGCATCAATACCGCCATTGAAACAGCTGTAATTATGCAAGATGTGAAAATGATTTTGCCGCTTTATATGCTCCCCAAAACCATCACCATATTAGATGTTTTACCCAAAAACAGCAACGGTAAAATCGATAGAAACAAAATTAAAGAACTTGTAAAGTAAATGTGCGAAACAAATCACGAGCACGTTTTTATAATCTGAAAGAATATGAGTAAAAAGGAAATAGTGATTTTTGGCACCGGCAAAATAGCCGAAGTAATATACTACTATGCCGTGGAAGAGTGTGGATATAAAGTTGCTGCATTTACTACCGATTCAAAATACATAAGCCAAACTAATTTTTTGGGATTACCGGTCGTACCCTTCGAAACAATTGAAAAATCCCATGCTCCGGCATCTTATGATATGTTTGTAGCCATTGGGTATCACGATATGAATCGCCTGCGTGAAACCAAATGCAATGAAGCATTGGCAAAAGGATATCAACTTGTTTCAATTATTAGTCCGATGGCAAATGTTCCAAAAAATACAAAATACGGGTACAATTGTTTTATTATGTCACCTGCCATCATTCACCCTTGTGTGGAACTTGGTAACGATGTGTTTGTTTGGTCAGGTGCGATGATTGGACATCATTCACAAGTTGCAGATCACATTTGGTTTACATCCTGTGCAAGCATTGGAGGAAATGTTAATATCGAAAACAATTGCTTTTTTGCTATGAATGCAACAGTGGGTCATAGCGTAAAGATTGGTAAAGAATGTTTTTTAGGAGCAAATACTTTGGTAACCAAAGATCTTTTAGATGGACAAGTAGTTATTTCGGAGTCTTCTAAAGCAATAAAGTTAACTAGTAAGCAATTCTTACGCATCTCAAGTTTTTCATCCTTATAGCAGCGAAATGTTGAATTTTACGCTCCATTCAGATCGCCTTACATTGCGGACGCCCTCCAAGGCTGATGCTTCGGCATTATTTGATTTGATGTCGGATGAACGATTAACTACTTTTTTAACATGGGAGGCTCACACAAGAATTGAAACAACTGAAACCTTAATAGAGAATTTACTTTCCGCTCAACAAAACGATAAAGGATATCATTGGTGTGTATGTGTGGATACACAAATTATTGGATTTGTTTCTTTAATAGATATTAAAAGAACCATTCGTACTTGGATACTAAATAGAGCTGAGCTTTCATATTGGATTAGCCCTGCCTATCAAGGAAAAGGATACGCGACAGAAGCGAGTAAGTTGGTTCTGAATTTTGGTTTTACACAGTTGAATTTGCACAAGATAATTATTGCACATGCTTCCAATAATTTGGAATCAAGTAGCATTTGCAAGAAATTGGGTTTTAAAAAATATGGAGAAGAGCACGATGCTTTTCAAAAAAATAATAAATGGCACGATTTATTTTGGTACGAATTAATTAAAGAGAAAATATGAAAATAGAAAATATAGTTAACTATAGATGTCCGGCAACCTATCAGAAGCTTCGCCTTTCTGGGGAATCTGAGATCATAGACGGTATGGTAAAAGAAGGTTTTCTCTTATCAGAGTCAGCATCAACTAAATATGAAATTAAGGACGGAATACCCGACTTTACAATTTATAGCGAAAGTGAAAAAAACATTTATGCAGTAAATCTTTTTAAAAATAAAGCTAAAGAATACGATAAATTTCAACACCTTTCATTTGAAACATTTTATCAAGATGAGACCATAGTGCGAAATTCCATGATTGATAAGTTGAATTTGAAGCAGGATTCAAATGTGCTTGAAGTCAATGCAGGAACCGGTCGCGACTCAATTTTGATTGCAAAAAGATTATCAAAAAAAGGAATGTTGCAGGTTCAAGATATTTCACGTGATATGCTTTTGGTGTGTCAAGAAAAATTATCAGAGATTAATTTGCCAATTGAAGTGCATCAAGGCAATGCAAGCAAGCTGCCTTATTCAGATAATACTTTTGATGCTGTTTATAGTTTTGGTGGAGTAGGTATGAACACTTATTCTAATAACAAAGAAGCGATTGCTGAGATGGTAAGGGTTACAAAAACCGGCGGTAAAATTGTTTTTGGTGGATTGAGTTTATCCCCTTGGCTCCGAAATACAAATTTTGCAAAAATTCTTATCAATCATAATTCTCATTACGCAAACGAAATTTTGCTTAATGATTTACCAGTGCAAGCAAGAAATTTAAATTTAAATTGGATTTTGGAAGGTGCAGGGTTTGTATGTGACTTTACTGTCGGTGAAGGCGAACCTCGAGCTAATTTTGATTATGAAATTCCTGGCCCACGTGGTGGAACTTTGCGAACACGTTATTTAGGGAATCTGGAAGGAGTAAGTGTTGAAACGAAAGAGCTTGCAATAAAAGCACGCGAAATTTTGGGCATTTCGATGCATAAATGGCTTGATACCATGATAAAACAAGAGGCAGAAAAAATTATAACCAATCACAAATCTTAATCATTCATTATGATAACAAAAAAAATATGGAATAAAAAGGGGCAAATCTTTAGTCTAAAGGATTATTCTGAATGGGGAAATACGCATGGGCAAGTGCCTTATTTTATTGAGATTGGGGATAAAAAGAAAATATTTTTCACTTCAAGACCCAAAAAAAATGAGGATGGTACTTATGTGAGTCACATTCATTCAATGGATGTGGAATACAATAGTAAAGGCTTTGAAATATTAAAGATTCAAAAGCAGCCATTACTAAAACTTGGAGAAATTGGCCATTTTGATGAATTTGGAACAATGCCTTGCAGTGTTGTTAATCACCCCGAAAAAAATGAAGTATGGATGTATTATGTTGGATGGTCTCGAAAGTTTTCAACGCCATATGAATGTGCTATCGGCTTAGCAATTAGCAGAGATGGAGGGGAAACATTTTCTAAAAGCACCGTTGGTCCAATCGTTTCGGCGAATCAATTCGACCCTTTTGTATTAGGCTGCCCTCGTGTGGTAATCCTGAACAATAATTGGTTCATGTTTTACCTTACTGGAATAAAATGGCTCGATTTTAATGGCAGGAAAGAGTGTTTTTATAAGCTTAAAATGGCCACCTCAATAGATGGGATTGAATGGCAAAGGGATGATAAATTTATTGTTCCGGAGCGCTATCAGGATGAATGTCAAACATGTGCATCTGTTTATTTTGCTGATGGTATGTATCAAATGTATTTCACCTATCGACATTCAATTGACTTTAGGAATCCTGAACGGGGTTATAGAATTGGTTATGCTTACTCAAAGGATTTAATTACATGGGAGAGAAATGATGAAGCAGGCAATTTTACGGTATCAGAAAGCGGTTGGGACAGTGAAATGGTATGTTATCCAAATGTAAATCTTATAAACGGGAAGCAAATAATGTTATATTGCGGAAATAGTTTCGGCCTTGACGGATTTGGCTTCGCAGAATTAGAATAATTATGGAAAATGTTAAAAATAAATACACTGAATTTCACCTAAAGAAGGCTTCGCATCATCTATATCCAACTGAATGGGTAATACGAACGATGTTGGGAACTTATCCCAATTTGAAACTGGATAAAACGCATTACAATGGTGGCAAAATTCTTGACTTGGGATTTGGTGACGGGCGTAATTTGCAATTGCTAAGAAATTGTGGATTGAAAGTATACGGTGTTGAAATAACACCTGAAACAATAGCGCTTGGCAAACAAAATATTGAATATTTGAATGTGGAAGCGGAGTTAAGAGTTGGCTCCAATTCAAATATCCCTTTTGAGGATAGTTTTTTTGACTATATACTTGCTTCCAGCTCCTGTTATTATTTGGATAATAATTCTTCATTTGATGATAATTTAAATGAAATTTCAAGAGTGATGAAAAAGGGTGCAACCTTGATTGCCAATTTTCCTGCTTTTATTGATATTCAAGAGGTTCCTGTTAGTTTTATTTTAAAAGATTCCATTGCATTAGCGGATGACCATGTTATTATTAAAGGTGATATATATGGCTTAAGAAATGGATATAAATTTAAAACCTTCAGCTCTGAACAAAGTATTCATAATTATTTTAGTAGGGCATTTGAAAACATCAGTGTAGGGGTTTGTATGGATAATTACTATGGAGTTCAAATAAATCATTTTATAGTGACAGCGCAAAAAAAGTAATGAATTATTTGGTTGATATATTAATGCCGGTTTATAACCATGAACAATTTTTGGAACAAGCCTTGCAAAGTATTGTTTCCCAAAAAACAAATTTCAATTTTAGACTAGTTGTTGGCGAGGATTGTTCAACTGATAAGAGTAGGCAAATTATTGAAAAATTTCAAAAGAATTATCCAAATATTTTAGTTCCATTTTTTCGTAAAAAAAATATAGGCGCACATCAGAACAGTAAATTGCTGTTTGCTGAAATGGCGGCTAAATATGTTGCAATCTGCGAAGGTGATGATTATTGGACCGACCCGGATAAATTACAAAAACAAGTTGATTTTTTAGAATCCAACACTGAATTTGCAATGTGCTTTACAAAACATATTACCATTAATCAGTTGGGAGAAGTTATCGATAATAAATCAAATCTTGTTCGACTAAATAGAAATTTAAATCACGAAGATATATTAGCGAATAATTACTTTATCGGAACTGCTTCAGTTTTAATAAAACGCGAAACTTTACCCCAGCCTTTTCCAACTATTTATTTTAATGCTCCTAATGGAGACTATTTACTATATAGCTTGGCCACAAAATTTGGCGATGTAGCATTTCTTGATTTTAATTCAGCGGCTTATAGAATACACGATAATGGCATCTGGACAAGCAGAAACAGCGCTCAAAAATATTGGGCGATGTACAAAACATTTCTAATTTCTGTAAATCTATTTAAAGAAAAAAAGGAGCAATTGGCGCTAAAGCAAAATCTCTCAAAAATCCTTCAACACCTTACTTGGGCGTATTTTGAGCTACCTAAAAGCGAGCATTTTAAATTTATTATTAAATCTTTTTTTATTAGCCTTCGATTCGGAGTTTTAAAAACCTGGCTTTCCATTAATTCTGATTTAATCAACTTATTTTTTAAAAATAAATTGAGGGCTAAATCAACATAAATAAATTAAACACCCTATTTCAATTCGAATTTAGCTCATGTGCGGCATCTCCGGAATCTTTTCTACTTACAAAATAGAACCTTCTGTAATAGAAGCATTCAATCGTTCATTAGCTCATCGTGGGCCTGATGGCGAAGGCTACGCTTTTTTTGAAAACGATACATTGGCTTTGGCGCAGCGTAGATTAAGCATTCTTGACCTTTCAGAAGGAGGGAAGCAGCCCATGTATTCGCACAATCAACGTTATTGCATTTCGTACAATGGAGAAGTCTTTAATTTTATTGAATTGCGGCGTGAACTGGAAGTATTGGGCTTAAAATTTAACAGCGATTCGGATACCGAAATAATTTTGGCAGCCTACGAACAATGGGGAATTGAAGCATTTCATAAGTTTAATGGCATGTGGGCAATAGCGCTTTGGGATAACCAAGAAAAAAAGTTGCTCTTGATTCGCGATCGCTTTGGAATTAAACCCCTGTACTATGCTTATTTGCCTGGAAAACTGGTGGCCTTTGCTTCCGAAACAAATGCCTTTAAACAGCTTGAGCCTTTGTTTTCAAGAGAAATTGATGAGCAAAAATTAAGTATTGCCCTAACGGATGCTTATGCATTGTGTGGCAAAGGACACAGTATTTTTAAAAATATTTTCCAACTTCTTCCAGGTCATTGGGCAATTGTGGATGCTAAGCTGAAAGTGGAACAAAAGCGATGGTTTCATATTGATGAGCATACCACCAACTTAAATCTCACTTATGAAGAACAAGTGAAAAAGTTTAAGGAGTTATTTTTTGATGCCTGTGCATTACGTTTGAGAAGCGATGTTAAGGTAGCTACAGCTTTAAGTGGTGGCCTCGATTCCAGCTCAGTATATTGTACCTTAGGTAAATTGGAAGCGCAATTGTCGCATTCGGAACGAGTTCCAAAAGACTGGCAGCAAGCGGTGGTGGGAGTTTTTCCGAATACTGAGCAAGATGAAAAGGAGTATGCCGATGAGGTTTTGCATTTTTTGAAGAAGAAAGCCATTTATGTGGATGTGGTAGCGTCAGATTTTTTACCCGAATTGATAAAAACAACACAACATTTTGACGACATTACCGAAACCCCATTTTTATCTCTTACCGGTATTTATAAAGGAATGAAGGAGGCAGGTATTACAGTATCCTTAGATGGGCATGGTGCCGATGAAATGCTGTATGGCTATCGAAATCAAGTTTTCGATTTATTCGAACATGCGAAATGGAATGGAACACGCGCTGAAGCCGAAAGGTATTTGGAAGTGTTGAAGGGACTTTACGGCGATGATAAAGAATCTGCGCAAAGCAAGCGTTTTAAGAGCGATTTAGCTGAAGCATTTGCTATACGAAATTCAATATCCTTTAAGTTAAAGAAAAATGTAAAGTCTGTTCTTGGTCAAGGTAAAATCAAAAAAGGACAGCCATTTCAATTGGATGAATTATCGGACAAGCCCTACGATTTTTCGAGCAAGCCATACAACGAGCAACTGTTGTACAATCATTTTTTTATTGGCACTTTACCTACTCTACTTCGTAATTTCGATAAGGCTGCAATGTACAGTAGTATTGAGATAAGAATGCCTTTTATGGATTGGAGATTGGTATGTTTCCTGTTTTCATTGCATTTGGAAAGTAAAATAGGTAGAGGATTTACTAAATTAATTTTGCGTGATGCGATGAATGGAGTGCTTCCTGAAAAAATTAAGAATAGAAAATTGAAGATAGGCCTCGCAGCGCCTAAAAAGGAATGGGAAAAAAGAACTGACCTTAGTGCATTTATGAAAGATAATAAATGCACAAGTTGGAAGGAATTAAATCGTTTTCTTGTGAGTAAACAGGTAAATGGTGCGGTATAAATTGGGATGATTTAAGTATGGAAGTAATTTACATAGTGATTGGTTTGGGTAAAAAAAGATGGAGCATTTCTGAAAAGGTGCACTCCCAAATTGATGAATTAAATGCGCTTGGCGTTTCAACAACCGGCTATTTCTTTAGCAATGAAGTAAGTCAAAAGGAACAATTGCAGGATAATATATTTTGCTTCCCACTCAAAAAAAATAAAACGCGCAAATACTTTAATTCCTTTTTTCAGGAGCAAGATAACATGCTACAAGCCTGTGAAATATTAAAAAAGGAACTTCCACCTAACGCTGTAATTTATTTACGCTACTTGAGTGCAGGTTATGGCTTTTTTTCTTTATTGAAGCACTTCGGAAATAAAATAATACTGTTTATACCTTCCAATACGATTCGTGAAAATTTCATTGAGCGAAAATTTACAGAAAGCTTATCGCTAGGGAATAAAATATTTCGCTGGCTGGAGTATTTTTTGTTTTTGTATATGCAAGAGCAATTATTCTATTGGTTTCACGCCAAGCGGATTAAAGTAATCACCACTTTTACACCTGAATTTTCAGAAATTATGAGAAAGAAAATTTGGGGTAAAGTTCGCTTTGTGTACAATGGAGATGGAACCAATACCCAAAAAGTGAGGCTTCGTGTGCCGGTAAATCGAGGCGATAAAGTAAAGCTCCTCTTTATGAAAGGATCATCTACGATGCAATATTGGAGCGGACTTTCAAGGTTAATAGATTCTATAAATAAGGGATATCAAAATAAATTTGAACTGTATGTTACTGGAGTAACTCATGGCGAAAAAATGTATCAGCAACCCTTTGTGAAATTAGTGGGAAAACTGAGTGAGCAAGCATTGGATGAATTGTGCAATGAGGTGGATTTAGGCGTTAGCAATTTGGCAAATTACCTGATCCATTTTAACGAAACCACCAATATGAAATCGCGCGAATATTATGCACGCGGTTTGCCTTTTATTCAATCCAACACGATGCCCGATATTACAGGTAAAAAGGAGGCGGAGTATTTCTTATGTTTACCCAATGATGCATCTCATATCGACATGCAAAAAGTGCATGATTTTGCACTCAAAATGAGAGCTGATTCTAATCATCCAAAAGAAATGCGCATTTTTGCAAAATCAACATTGGATTGGAGTGTTAAGATGAAAGAATTAAAGGGAATTCTAGAAAGTGAATTCCCGCAAAACTGAAATAAATTAAAAGCATGAAAATTGGAATTTTTGGATTAGGCTATGTTGGTACGGTGAATGCTGTTTGCCTCTCGGATATGGGACACACCATATTTTGTACAGATGTTAAACAAGAAAAGGTGGAGCTTTTTCGCAATGGAAAATGCCCGGTAAAAGAACCTTTGGTGGAACAGTTGCTAAATGAAGGTTTAAAAAAGAATACCATTCAATTTAGAGACAGTATTGCGGAAATACTTGCCGAAATTGAAGTTGCAATTGTTTGTGTGGGTACTCCTTCCGGTGAAGACGGAAAAGTTAATTTGAGCTATGCAAAAAATGTAACACTTGATATTGCCTTGGCCTATTCTTCTAAAATGCCCTTAAAGTATTTGGTTTACAGAAGCACAGTTCCGCCCGGCACCACAGCGAGTTTATATTCTATTTTCACAGAAAAGGTGGGGGCAAATAGCGTATGTCCGGTATTCATGCCTGAGTTTCTGCGAGAAGGTACTGCAGTTGATGATTTTCATGAGGCTCCACGTGTGGTGCTTGGCTTAAATGAAAAGAGAGAAGTTAGTGACCTAGGAAATCTGGTTTCTGACAATGGTCGACTTCCTTTATTCATAACCGATATGAATACTGCTGAGTATATAAAATATGTTGATAATTGCTTTCATGCACTTAAAGTGACCTTTGCGAATGAGGTTTATCGCTTAGGAAAGCAGTATGATATTGATATCAAAAGGGCAAATGAAATTTTCCTTTCGGATTCGGTTTTGAATATTTCTAAAACCTATTTACGTCCCGGATTACCTTTTGGTGGATCTTGTTTACCTAAAGATTTACGAGAGATTGAAGCCTTAGTAAAAGAAAACCAATTGGATTTACCGCTGATGAGCAGCATGCTGAAAAGCAATATGAATCAAAAGCAAGAAATGCTTACAATGGTAAACCAATTCAACAAAACTAAAATTGGAATTGTTGGAATAACCTTCAAAAACGATACGGATGATTTGCGCGAAAGCCCAATGCTGGAATTGACAATGAATTTGATGAAAAATCAAAATAACGAATTGGCGGTTTGGGATGAGGATATAGATGAAAATAACTTGCGTAGAACTTTCCCTCAGTTATTTATTTTACTCGCCGATTTGGAGCAACTTGTGAAAAAAAGTGAATTAATAATTGTGAGTAAAAGATATATGGAAATGGTTTGTAAGATGGCAACGAAAGACCAGTTTATCCTTAACTTTTCCAACCTGAATGCTTATGAAAGTAAAGCAAAAGTAATTAACTGGTTTTAGTAAACTGAAAGTGAGAGGCACCACCCCGAGAATTTTACTTTCCCTTTTATCGGGTATTTTATTAACAGCTGCCTGGCCTGTTGCAGGTTTTCCATTTCTAATTTTTATCGCGTTTATTCCGCTACTGCTTATTGAACAAAATATGGTTCAAGGGCAAAAGGAAAACACCGGATTAAAGATGTTCGGCTTAAGCTATCTTACATTTTTTATTTGGAACATCCTCACCACTTGGTGGATTTACAATGCATCGGCAGGTGGCGCAGCGATGGCTATTCTGGCCAATGCACTTTTAATGGCCATTGTTTTTGCCGCTTTTCATCTCGTTAAGAAAAAGACAAATAGCGGTTATTTATCTTTGATTTGTTTTTGGATAGCATTTGAATATCTACACCTCAATTGGGATTTAAGCTGGCCTTGGCTTACACTTGGCAATGTTTTTTCCACACAATACAAATGGGTGCAATGGTATGAATATACCGGCGCTCTTGGTGGAAGTATTTGGGTGCTTTTGGTAAATGTTTCACTGTTAAAAATAGCGGAGCAGGTTAAATCCAAGGGAATACGATCTGCTAAAAAGCAAATTTCACAAGCACTTTTTTTACTGCTCTTGCCGATGCTGGTATCCGGTTTACTTTATAATTTTAATGCTCCGATGCACAAAGGAAAGGGGACATCGGTAGTTATTGTTCAGCCCAACATTGATCCCTACAATGAGAAATTTAATGGAATGAGTGATAGCGAACAACTTGCAAAATTGCTTCGCCTCGCTTCAACTAAAATAGATGCTACTACCGATTACCTAATCGCTCCTGAAACAGCATTGGCAAGTAATATTTGGGAAAATCAATTGGATTCGGCACCTCCAATTTTGATGCTGAAATCCTTTCTTAATAAATATCCGAATTTAAAAATTGTGATAGGAGCAAGCACAGCGAAGGTTTATGAAAAAGGTGAACTGCCATCTGCAACCGCAAGAAAGTTTACCCAGGAAGATGCCTCTTACGATTCCTATAATACCGCATTGCAGCTCGATTCCGGTAAACTTATTCAGCACTATCACAAATCAAAATTAGTTCCGGGTGTGGAGAAAATTCCATTTCCGGCGCTTTTTAAACCTTTCGAAAAATTGGCCATCGATTTGGGGGGCACTTCAGGAAGCTTGGGCGTTCAAGCTGATCGAACGGTTTTTTACTCCATCACTAAAGCACAAAGCATTGCACCTGTTATTTGTTATGAAAGTATTTACGGTGAATTTGTTGGGGAGTATATTAAAAATGGAGCACAGTTAATTTTTATCATCACCAACGATGGCTGGTGGGGCGATACTCCGGGATATAAACAGCATTTAAGTTATGCAAGCTTAAGAGCCATTGAAACACGTCGAGAAATAGCGCGCTCTGCAAATACCGGCACATCCGCCATTGCGAATGCACGCGGCGATATTTCAATGCAAACACCTTATTGGAAGGAAGCTGTATTTAGTGCCAATATATTTCCATCCAGCTACCTTACTTTTTATGTTCGTTTTGGAGATTATTTGGGAACTATTGCAGCTGGTTTGTCGCTCTGCATAGTGTTATACTATCTCTATTTTAAGTTTAATGTTAAGGGCAAAAAATGAATAATGGAGAGTGTACTACTCTAAAAGATAAATTTCCATTATGTTTTTTAGAATAGAAGGAAAATCAATTTTAAGATCAATTAATTCGCCGGTCCGCACGTCAAATACCCATCCATGCACCATTAAACCTCGCTCTTTATGAGCTTGTTGTACTGCTGCAGTTTTAATTAAATTCACACATTGCTCCTGCACATTAAGTTCTATAAGTCTATTATAACGCTGGGTTTCATCGGCAATTGAATTGAGCTCGTTTTTATGCAATCGATACACATCTCTGATATTACGCAACCAAGGATTTAGAATTCCTAAGTCTTTAGGTTGCATGGCTGCCTTCACGCCACCACAATTGTAATGTCCGCAAATAACTATATGGTTTACTTTTAAATGCCGCACCGCATAATTAATTACCGACATCACATTCAAATCAACATTGTTTACCAAATTGGCAACGTTGCGGTGAATAAAAACTTCACCGGGTTGCACCCCCATCAAATCTTCGGCGGTAACTCTGCTGTCGGAGCATCCAATATACAAAAATTCAGGTGTTTGCCCTTTGGCTAAATTGTTAAAATAGTCCTTATCAATCGCTAACTTTTCTTCAATCCACTTTTTATTGTTTTTAAAAACATCTTCAATTTTCATATGGCTATAATTTAGGTTTTTAAACTAATATGTTGTTCTGCGGCTTCTTGGGAAAAGGGATGTTTTTTTCATTAAACATTTCTTTTAAATCAATTTCAATGCCTGTGCTGATGGCGGTAATGGGCACATCATTGGCGCTGCCTTCGAAAGGACTTTCGGTAGATTCTCCAATTTTTTCCATGGTAGTAAATACCCAGGTAGAAAGTGCACTAAAGGGTATAGAAAGCCAAACCATGTTTCCTCCCAATTTATTAAACTCTTGCAGCATCCCAAGCGGAACCAGCGCCACAAAAATATTTATAAAATATAAATTTAAAGTTGCGTATTGTCTGGGATAGGGGAAATTTTTAATCCGTTCTGATGCGCCTTGTTGATTCAAAAATTCGACAAGTATTTTTTCGAGTTCCATGTGTCTGAAATCTTCTATATACCCATCTTCCATCAACTGCTTTAGTTGTTGCGATTGTAAGGCAATAAGTTGAGCGGCATGATTCGATTTTGATAGAATATATTTTAATTCGCTTTCGCTTAAATAGTTTGCTAGTTCCGTTTCTTTTGAACCGTTATGTTCTTCCACTTTAAACCATTTTTCTTTGTATTCGGCATTGTGCTTTTTGTAAATGGCTTCCCATGCCCGCGGTTCCCTCAACTGAAACCGCAGTGCTGTTAACCATGCAAAATGACGATTTATTAATTGCAGTTTTAATTCATGCAACTCCTCAGTGCTTAGTTTTTTTAATGCTTTATCATTTGTTATATAATCGTGGATCATTATCCCCCAGCTTCTGCTGCCATTTACTATTGCACCCCAAGCTTTGCGGGCTTCCCACATGCGATCATAGGAAGCATTATTTTTAAAACCAACAATGAATGCTACTGCAGTTCCAAGCAAAGCGATTGGTAACCAAGGCAATGCGAGCCATTTCCAATCGAGTAGCACATAACAGGTGGTAGGAATACCGGATACAAGTAGAAGAAAAAAGATGTCTCTTCTTGTCCAAAAGGCAACTTCAATAACAGAAAAATTTTTTCCAGCGTGCATAGTGTATACAGAATAGTGAGATTATTGGGTTTACAAATAAAAGAAAATTTATTTTTTAAAGGCAAGCTTTTTACAAAATCGCATTGTTGCGACAACAAAATGAAATTCACGTATTATAATTAAGAAGGTTTGGTTTCAATGCTTACTTTTGCAGCGCTAAAAAATATGTCACTATGGAAAAATTTGATGTAGTCGTGATTGGTTCGGGCCCCGGAGGTTATGTTGCAGCTATTCGTTGTGCTCAATTGGGTATGAAAACCGCAATCATTGAGCGTTATGCAACTTTGGGCGGAACCTGCTTAAATGTAGGTTGTATTCCTTCAAAAGCACTACTTGATTCAAGTGAGCATTTTTACAATGCTCATCATACGTTCAAAACACACGGTATCGATATAGGTTCTTTACGTTTGAACTTGGCACAAATGATTAAGAGAAAGGCAGAAGTGGTAAAGCAAACCTGCGACGGCATTAATTTTTTGATGAAAAAGAATAAGATTAACGTATTTACAGGTCATGGCTCTTTTTTGGAAAAAAATAAAATTGAAATCGCTCAGGCGGATGGAACAAAAATTCAGATTGAAACTACAAAAACGATAATTGCTACCGGGTCTAAACCCATGTCATTACCGGGCATCGATATCGATATAAAACGTATCATAACCAGCACGGAAGCCTTGGAATTGAAAGAAGTTCCCAAACACTTAATAATAGTTGGCGGTGGAGTAATTGGTTTAGAGTTGGGTTCGGTGTATGCTCGATTAGGAGCTAAAGTATCGGTTGTGGAATATGCAGATGCAATTATTCCAACAATGGACCGCACACTCAGCAAGGAGTTGCAAAAATCGTTGAGTAAATTAGGGTTTGAGTTTTATTTAAATCATAAAGTTAGCAAAGCGGTAAATGAAGGTAAAGCAGTAACTGTTTTTGCTGAAGATGCCAGCGGTAAAATAGCTGATTTTAAAGGCGATTATTGTTTAGTGGCCCTAGGGCGAAAAGCATATACAGACAAGCTAGGCTTAGATAAAATTGGAGTGGTAGTGGATGCAAAAGGTAAAATTGAAGTGGATGCGCATTTGCAAACCAATGTGAAAGGAATTTATGCCATTGGAGATGTAATTAAAGGAGCAATGCTGGCGCACAAAGCCGAAGAAGAAGGCATTTTTGTTGCTGAAGTAATGGCCGGACAAAAACCACACATTAATTACAATTTAATTCCGGGAGTAGTCTACACCTGGCCCGAAGTTGCAGCAGTAGGTTTTACCGAGGAACAATTAAAAGCTGAAGGAAGAAAATACAAAGTTGGTGCATTCCCTTTTAAAGCAAGCGGCAGGGCACGTGCCAGTATGGATACCGATGGTTTAGTAAAAGTATTGGCTGATGCCGAAACGGATGAAATTTTGGGAGTGCACATGATTGGACCGCGCACGGCAGATATGATTGCTGAAGCAGTGGTAGCAATGGAATTCAGAGCCTCTGCCGAAGACATTGCCCGCATGAGTCACGCTCATCCAACCTATACTGAATCTTTTAAAGAAGCTTGTTTAGATGCCACCGAAAAACGTGCTTTGCATATTTGATTTGTTGATTTGATGATTAGCTGATTAGCCGATTAGCCGATTAGCTGATTGATAAATTCTCTAGTTTTAGAATTGCTTAATTTTTTATTTACACAATAAACAATAACTCAATAGCTCACCCTTCGACAACGCTCAGGATGACATAAGAATTCAACAACTCTCCTTCGACTACGCTCAGGATGACATGGTACAAATTAATTACAGAATTTTAAACTCAATAACCAAATAACTAAATAACTCAATAACCCAATAACTAAATAACTCACCCTTCGACAACGCTCAGGATGACATAAGAATTCAACAACTCTCCTTCGACTACGCTCAGGATGACATGGTACAAATTAATTTCAGAATTTTAAACTCAATAACCCAATAACTAAATAACTCACTCTTCGACAACGCTCAGGATGACATAAGAATTCAACAACTCTCCTTCGACTACGCTCAGGATGACATGGTACAAATTAATTTCAGAATTTTAAACTCAATAACCAAATAACTAAATAACTCAATAACCCAATAACTAAATAACTCACCCTTCGACAACGCTCAGGATGACATAAGAATTCAATAACCCAATAACCCAATAACCCAATAATCAATAACTCAACAACTCAATAACTCAACAACTCAATAACTCAAAAATGAAAACTGGTGTACTGCTTGTAAATCTTGGAACTCCCGATAGTCCTTCAACGGCCGATGTTCGTAAATACCTTACTGAATTTTTAAACGATCCACGAGTTATTGATATTCCTTGGTTGGCGCGCAAAGTATTGGTAAATGCGATAATTGTACCTTTTCGTTCTTCTAAATCTGCAAAAATTTATCAAAAATTATGGACAAAGGATGGTTCTCCTTTGCTCATTCATGGCAATGCAGTTAAAGAAAAATTGCAACAAAGTTTAAGTTCCGACTACGATGTTTACTTGGGTATGCGGTATCAAAATCCTAGTCTGGATTCGGTGTTGGGTGTGATGCGTAGAAAAAATTACGATAAAATTATTGTGATTCCATTATTTGCACAGTATGCTTCAAGCAGCACGGGCAGTGCTTTGGAGCGTGTAATGCAAATAATTAGCAAATGGTATGTCATTCCGGAGCTAAAATTCATTAGTCAGTATTACGATAATCCGGGTTACATCAATTCATTTGTAGAAAGAGGAAAGCAATATAATTGGGAAAATTACGACCATGTGCTGTTTAGTTACCATGGTTTGCCGGTGCGTCAAGTTGATAAAGTTTACGAAGACTCACTCTGCAGTGATCATCATTGCGAAGACAAAATTGATGCGGACAATAAATTTTGTTACAAAGCTACTTGTTATGAAACTACCAGACTAATAGCCGCTAAATTAAATATTCCGGAAAGTAAATACACGGTAGCTTTTCAAAGTCGCTTGGATAAAAAGTGGTTGGAACCTTTTAGCGATAAAGTGGTGGCCCAAAAAGCAAAGGAAGGTGCAAAAAAGCTATTGGTCTTTAGTCCTGCATTTGTTGCGGATTGTCTTGAAACTACCATTGAAATAGGAGAGGAGTACAATGATATTTTTAAGGAACATGGTGGAGAAAAGGTGCAATTAGTAGAAAGTTTAAATGCACTTCCGCTTTGGATAAATACCTTAAAGGAATTGGTTGAAAAAAACTAGACATTTGTGTTGGTGAATGAAAAAGTAATTTAATTTTCAAGCCAATTACTTCTCCCAAAATAGCGTGCTTCTCACAACGTATTTTGGGTTCTCAAAAATATTAAGTATCGCTGCCGAAAGCCTATTTAAACTAGTTTTTAGGATATAATCATCCGCACCGGCACGAATACTTTCCACAATAAAATTCTCAGCAACTGCACCCGTAATATTTACAAATGGGATAGCAATTTTATTTTTCTTGAGTATCTCAAGCGCTTCAAGCGAATTAAACTGAGGAAGGGTAAAATCAGATAAAATTAAATCGGGCGTAAAGCTTTCGAGAGCAAACAAGAAATCGCTTCTAGTTTCAACAATGTAACTGCTATATTCAATAGATGCTCTGCTCAGCTCCCGCTGAATTAATTCAACATCGTGTTTAGAGTCTTCAATGAAGAGAATTTTTAATCGTTTGTCCATCGGCTTGGGTTAAGGCAAAAGTTCAAACTTAATTATTTCGAAATTTCAACTTATTTTTGTGTTTGATTGATATTCATCCAATAGGTGCCCATTTCGGCCACTACTTTCGTAAACTTATCTGATTCCACTGGTTTTACTACGTAACTGTTCACACCAAGTTTGTTGCACTTGTTAATGTCGTCCAATTCTTTTGATGAAGTATACACTACCACCGGTATCATAAGTGTACGGTTATCTCCTTTAATAATTTTAAGCACGTCGAATCCATTTACCTTAGGCATTTTTAAATCCAACATAATTACCCTTGGCTTATTTTCAATTTTGCGATTGGAATAGGCCCCAGTTGCAAACAAAAAATCCAATGCTTCAACACCATCTTTAACATGGTAGATTAACTGGGTTAATGCTGTTTTCTTTAAGGCTCTTAAAGTTAATTCTGCATCCGTTGGATTATCCTCCACAACTAAAATTTCTACATCACTCATGTTGTTTTTGTGTTTATCTAATGGAATTCCAGAATTTTAAACGAAGTAAGTAAGTTACTTTGAAACTATCAAGTTTTTACTCAATTAAATTCTGCCCATCAGGGTTTTGTTGGTAATACGGCAGAATTCAAATTAACTATCCCTCTAATCGGTAAATGGCAATAAATCAACGATACTTGGTAAAATGGGTAGATGCGCTTGCTAATCGCTATGCGGCAAAGAAAAATAAAATGTTGCACCCTTGTTCACCTCGGCCTCTGCCCAAACCCGTCCACCATTTTTTTGGATAATGCGCTGAACTATTGCCAAGCCTACACCGGTTCCTTCAAAATCACCACTATGCAAACGCTGAAAAACACCAAATAATTTATCGTAATAGCGCATGTTAAATCCAACGCCATTGTCTTTTATAAAGTAAATGGTTTCATTTTCTGCCTCCAAGTATCCAATTTCAATTTTGGCAACTTCTTTCGTCTTAGAATATTTAATGGCATTAGAAATTAAGTTTACCCAAACCTGTTTAATTGCGCTATGATCCGCATGTGCATTGGGCAGTTCATCAATAGAAATGGCAGTAGATGAATCACTCATATTGTTCCTAAGTTCAGCCACTACCAGCGCAACCATAGCACCCATATTTACATTCGTTTTTATTACCTCTTGTTTGCTTAAGCGACTAAAATGCAATAAATCATCAATCAGCTGCCCCATCTTTTTTGCATTACTCATTACCACATCCATTAAACGCTTGGCTTCATCATCCAAACGATCAATATAATCTTCTTTTAAGATTTGGGTAAAACCGTCTATAGCTCTAAGCGGGGCGCGCAAATCATGCGAGATGGTGTAACTAAAGGATTCCAATTCTCTATTTGTGATTTCCAGTTGAATAAGATTTTGCTCTAGTTCCACATTCAACTTACTGATAATTTCTTCCCGTTTTTTTCGTTCTGATATATCTCTGTTTACTGCAATAAATCCTATGGCATTTCCTTCATTGTCACGGTTAATCGAAAGTGACGAAAGTATAGGAATCATTGCGCCATCTTTTCTTTTCTGCAGCACTTCTCCATTCCACGAACCGTTGTGTTTTAGGGCCAGTAAAAATTCACGCTTTGTGCCATTCATAAATTCGGTAACAAAAACATCTTCGGCAATTTTTCCAAGTACTTCCTCAGGTTCAAATCCATATATCTTTTGTGCAGCATTATTGTAACTGTTAACACTCCAATTTAAATCCGAAGCAATAATTGCATCCGTAGCATTATTTATCATGTAAGTGGATTGAATAATCTTTTCCTCCGCTTTTTTCATTTGGGTAAGGTCATCAACCGTACCAACAAAACCAATAATTTTTGCATTATCCAACATTTCTGCAGCCTTTACACTCGTCCAAACAACGCCACCATCGGGCTTTATAAAGCGGTGAATACTTTCAAATTTTTGATTGTTTTTTGTGGCATTAGCCCATTTTTCAATTACGTTTTCACGATCATCCGGATGTATAGCGTTAAGCCATCCATCACCCAACAAGGCATCGGGAGAAGAACCACTAATTTTTTGGTACGCTAAATTGGTGTATATGCAATCTCCGTTGGGTTTCGTTACGAATACTCCCAAAGGGGATGCATCATTCATGGCTCTGAATTTGGCTTCACTGCTGCGTAAGGCTTCTTCTTGGAATTTTCGTTCCATGATGTCGGTATGTGAACCGGCAAAACGATATGCTTTTCCTTTAGCATCGCGCAATACCGCCCCCCTTGCTAAAACCCAATGGTAGTAACCTTTTTTGTGCAGTAGTTGCAACTCCAGCTCATACGTTTTCGTATTGCCAGCGATATAATTATTTACCACCTCAAATACCGACTTAACCGAATCCGGATGTAGTAATTTTGTAAACGTTTCGAGATTGTTTTTTAATTCATGTTCTTGGTAGCCTAACATGCTTTTCCAGCGGGGTGAAAAATAGGCATCGTTGGTAATTAAATTCCAATCCCACAATCCATCATTTGCACCTTGCACAGCAATTTCGTAGCGATCCTGACTTTGTTTGAGCTCAAATTCTGTGGCTTTTTGCTCAGATATATCCATCATTACCCCATTCCAAATAATCCCTCCATCCTCACTTTTTTCGGGTTTTGCATTGGATTTAATCCAACGTTTTTTTCCGGAAGGTAAATTAATTGCGGTTTCGTAAGAAAAGGCTTGCATCGTTTTTGCAGAGTTTTGCATGCCAATAAAAAATGTCTCTACATCGGCAGGTGATATTAAGCTCCACAATATTTTTGAATCGTTGAGTAAGGCTTCGGGCTCCATTTCAAAAATATCGCGAATTCCGCTACTTACATATAAAAACTCCCGTTCACCATTGGTTTTTAAATGATACTGAAAAATTACGCCAGGAACATTGCTCGACATATTTTGAAATAGCAATTGGCTTTCTCGAAGTTGTACTTCTGCAATTTTTTGTTCACTTATGTCCCTTGCAATACCAAGGTATCCAGTAATTTCGTTTTGGTCGTTTCTAAGTGCTGAAATAGATAGTAATACCGGTATTAAATCTCCTTTTTTGGAAAGATAAGTACTCTCCATTACAATAGGTTTTTCGAGCTTGTTAGATGGCACTAACACTCTATTCGAATGATTTTCTTCAACAATTCCAATTTCCTCTAGCAAGCCATTTGCGAAAAATAATTCAGGAGTTCTGCGATTAATAATTTCGCTGGCTTTATAGCCCAACATTTCCTCCGACCCTTTATTGTATTCTATTATTTTTCCATTGGCATCAGTAGCAATGATAGAATAATCGGTTCCATTTAAAATGGCATTCTGTAAAATGTATGCTTTTTGTAATTTTTCTTCTGCTTTCCTTCTTTCAGTTATATCAGTAGATACCGCACAAACGCCATAAATTTTATTGTCACTATTATAAAGTGGAAACTTTGAAGTAATCGCTGAATGTATCTCATCATCCACCGGAAAATCAATTTCATATTCTTTTAATTGTTTTGATTTAATTACTTCTGAATCGTGTCTGAAAATTTCATCCGCTGTTTCTTTTGGAAAAAAGTCGAAGAGCGATTTACCCAACAATTCTCCTTTATTCATGTGAAATAATTTCTCGTATTCTCTATTCACAAATAAAAATTCTCCTTCAGTGCTTCTAATCGCAACTAAGGAATTGGTATTGTCTAAGATGGCTTGTAACTGGTCTTTGGTTGCTTTTAAATTCTCTTCTATCTCTTTGCGCTTTGTGATATCTGTGGTAATACCGCAAATTCCATACATCACATTTTTATTATTGTATAATGGAAATTTTAAAGTATGATAATAGGTAGGTCCCTCATGCTCCATAATCATTCCGTCGAATTCAATTGCTTCCTTTCTTAGAATGGTTTCATTGTCACTTTCCCAAAATTTATCGGCGGCTTCTTTTGGATAAAAATCGTAATCCGTATGTCCTAAAATAAACTGACTGGTAAGTTTTACCTTTCGCTCAAATGGTCGATTTACAAATATGAACTTACCTTCCAAATCCTTAATAAAAACAAGCGAATTGGTATTATCCAATATGGATTGAAGCTGGTCTTTTGCCTCTTGTATTTTTAAATCAATTAGCCTTTTTGCTTTTTGATCACTTATAAAATAATACAAAACCAGTCCTAAAATGGAAATAATTACCAAGCATAAAATGGCAAATATTAAAATCGTAAAATTGGCACTCTTAATTTGTAAATCGTTCGATTTGAAGAGATATATCCGCTCCTGTTCTTCAATGGTTCGTATGCTTGCTCGTATTTGACTTGTTAAAATCTTACCCCGTTCTGAGCGAATCATATTTAAGGATTCCTCCATGCCATATTCATTTCTAATGGCAATTATGCGGTTACAATTGTCAATTTTTTCGTGAATAGTAAACTTTAAAGCCGTTAATTGGGATTTGTCGATGCGCTTATTCGTGGCAAGCGAATTCAAGCTTCTTAATTTAGTTTGTATTTGATTTAAGTGGATATCATACATTTCTAAAAAACTCTTCTTTCCGGTAATCGCATAGCCTCTTTCATTGGATTCGATTTCCAAAATCGAAATGTATAAATCCTCTATTTCCTTCAAAATAATATACGATTCAAACTGCTTTTTACTGTCGACTTTCAATTTGTTCATATTGATAAACGTCACAATTGTAAAAAACAATAGAAATGCCACCGCCATGGCAAAACCAATAAAGAGCTTATTATTTATAGAAGTTTTCAAATTTTATCAGGGTAGAAGTTTTGTTCGGTTTTTCACAAATGCAAATTTTTCCTTCAGTTTCAAAAAAGGTAATTCGTAAAATCGATAAGATAGTTTACTAATTCCAATTGTTATCAGAAGAGCTAGCGCAGTATCAAGCAGCAAAACCTGCCACATCTGCGTATTTAAAGCGAATTTTTTTGTAAGCGTTGTTGCTATTAAAATGCCTATAAAGTGCAAACAGTATAAGCCATAAGTAATTATACCGAGTCGTGAAATCATTTTTAAGCTGGATACTTTAAACAATGAATGTAAACAAAAACATTGTTCTAAAATTATAAAGAGTATGTTTCCTGCAATTAAAATTCGCTCTATCACGCGGAGTGGATAAAGGTTAAAAAAAAGTTCCTTGCGAAAGAAAAATATCAAAATAAAACTACCATAAATAAGCAGGAGGTAAGGCCTTTTTAGATTTTGAATGGCATTAAGAAAGGAATCATATTCCAAAATAAGCCATGCTCCAAACGCCCCAACAGCCATATCGCCGATACAAGAAAGAGAATGCAGTTCAAATAGTGTATCGTCGTCATGCATTGCCCTAAAAATAAGACTACTTACAATTATAGCTGCAAACGGAATCCAGTATTTTTTTAACGGAAAAAGAAAAAGCACCACCGGCCACAACAAATAAAATTGCTCCTCTATTGCAACACTCCACAAAACTGCCAGTACTGATGAATCGGGTGATCCGGTGGAAATAAAATCGAAATTATTTGTAAAGGTCAAGTAATTAATAAGGTGGGCAGTTTCGTTAGGCGTTTGACCAAAAGCCGATTTTAAGAATGGAAATACAACAAAACCAAAAAACACGCAAAAGTAATAGAGGGGCCAAATACGCAAGATTCTACGCATCCAAAAATGTGCAATATGAATTTTGCCCGTACTTTTCTTTTCTTGAATCAATAAATAAGTAATCAAGAATCCGCTCAGCACAAAAAAGAAATTAACCCCTAAATTTCCATTTCCAAAAACCGAACGTTTAATAAAATGATACACCGGATTTAATTTAAGCGCATCATATTCGGTATGGAAACTATGAAATAAAAAAACCGATAAGAAGCAGAGAAACCGCAATCCATCAAGGTTTTCGAAGTATATACTTTTCTTTTCAGATTCCATATTAGTGCTTTACCGTATCACGCACATTGGCTTGGGCAGTGGGTGTAATTTCAATGTCGTTTATATTCACATGTGCTTTGCGCGATACGGCATACCAAACTGTGTCAGCAATATCATCTGCGGTTAGCGGTTGCAACCCCATGTAAGGTTTTTTGGCTCGTTCTTCGTCTCCTTTAAATCGAACCAAACTAAATTCAGTTTCTACCATACCGGGTGAAATAGATGTAACCCTTATTCCATAAGGTAATAAATCAATGCGCATACTTTTACTTAAGCCTACCACAGCATGCTTGGTTGCGCAATATACATTCCCATTCGGATAGGTTTGAGTACCGGCTATTGAACTAATATTTACAATATGCCCCTTTTTATTGGCAACTAACCAAGGTGAAATATGTCGAGTAACATAAAGCAAACCTTTAATGTTAGTATCAATCATTTGTTCCCAATCGTTTAATTCACCTTCTTGAATTGGTCCTAAACCCATCGCCAAACCTGCATTATTAACAAGTATATCAATCGCCCGCCATGCTTCGGGAATCGAATTGAGAGCAGTTTTTACTGCTGCTGAATTTTGTACATCAAAACAAAGCGTTAAAACATCAATTCCATAGGTCATTTTTAATTCGCTTTCCAGCGCTTGCAAGCGATCAATCCGCCGGCCGGTGAGTATTAAATTAATTTTATTAGCGGCAAAAAGTTGCGCAGTGGCTTTGCCAATTCCTGCTGTAGCGCCTGTAATTAAAGCTATTTTCATAAATTAGGTTATGTTTTTATAAAAGATGAAGCGTTTCTTTTGAAATAAATGGATAAGAATTTGAATTATGCAGTATCGAAGGTATACCTCAAACTGACTCTTCAAAAAAACTAAAAAAATAGGAGATTCACTAGGAATAAATAGCAATTGCTCTATGAAAGTACTTTTTTTAATGTATGCCTTTAAAAAGCAAACTGAAATTAAGATGCAGGTTGAGTTCTAACCAAGTACCGTTTTTATACTTGTTATTATTATTTCACAAGCTTCAACAAGCTCCCTTTCAGTAATGGTAAGAGGAGGGGCAATTCGCATGGCATTGTCACAAAATAAAAACCAGTCGGTTATAACCCCGTTTTGAATGCAGGTATCAATTATTTTTTTGGTTATTTCAAAGCTTTCAAATTGAACAGCAAGCAAAAGTCCTATTCCCCTGATTTCTTTTATGCCGGGGTGTTTCAAGCTTTCGCGGATAATTTTTTCCTTTGTGGGAATTTTTTCCATCAGCTTTTCATAAAAGATTACTTCAAAAGTTGCTTTGCTGGCTGCGCAACTCACCGGATGTCCGCCAAATGTGGTAATATGTCCTAGCATCGGCTGATGTGTAAAAGCATGCATCATTTTGGTGGAAGCTATAAATGCCCCAATAGGCATTCCGCCACCCATGCCTTTGGCAATGCAAAGTATGTCGGGAACAATTCCATAATGTTCAAAGGCAAATAATTTTCCGCTTCGCCCACAGCCACTTTGAATTTCATCAAAAATCAACAGACAACAATTTTCATCACAGGCTTTTCTAAGCGCTACCATAAAGGCTTTATCTGCAACGCGAATTCCTGCTTCGCCTTGTATTGGTTCCACTACCACACAAGCAGTTTTTTGCAAGGAAATATGTTTTAACTCTTCAATCGAATTAAATTCCAATACCCGCACATCCGGAATCAATGGGCGATAGGCATTTTTAAAGCCCTCATTTCCACCAATGCTCAGCACTCCTTGTGTGCTTCCGTGGTAGGCATTTTTAAAGGAAATAACCTCCGTTTTACCGCTAATGCGCTTAGCCAGTTTAACTGCACCATCTACCGCTTCGCTACCAGAATTCACAAAATAACTGCAATTTAATTGCTCGGGTAAATTATCCGCCAACAGTTTAGCCAGTTGCACCTGTGGAGCTTGAATGTATTCGCCATACACCATCAAATGCAGGTATTTATCCACTTGGTTTTTTATTGCTTCCACCACCTTTGGATGACGATGTCCCACATTGCTTACCGAAATACCGGAAATAAAATCCATGTATTTCTTCCCGTTCACATCAATCAAATTAAGGCCTTCCGCTTTCTCAATTTCAAGAGATAGCGGAAAATCAGTAGTTTGCGCCATGTGCTGCAAAAAAATTTGTCGGGATGTCAGCATTTTAAAAATTACTTGCGTGAGATTTTTGCGAAGATAGCGCAGTTATTTAACCAAGGCAAAACTGCTATCGGTTAAGCTAATCAAAAATGCTTCAATGTCTTGTTTTTCTTGCTCTGTTAAATGAAAACCGGCAGCTGTAATGGGATCTGTATTTATACCGCCCTTCACAAATTTTTCAGGCTCCGAATAGTAATCAATAACTTCACGTAAGGTAGTAAACATGCCATTGTGCATATACGGAGCTGTAACCGCTACATTGCGTAAGCCGGGGACTTTAAATTTTCCTTTATCAATTCCGTTTTTTGTAATACTAAATCGCCCGGCATCGTTCAATTCCTTCTCATTATACAATCCGATATTTTTAAATTCATCACCTGTAAAATCAGGGCCAAAATGGCAATCAAAGCAATGCCCTTTTTGGTTAAAAATAAGTTGCCCGCGCTTAGCCGATTCAGATATGGCGCTGCTATCACCTTTGGCAAATTTATCAAAAGGAGTTGCTGATGTTTCTAATGTACGTTCAAAGGATGCTAGCGCGAGTGCAAGGTTTTTCTTATTTGGCTTTTCATTATAGAGCAGTTTAAAATAGCTAACATAACTTGGCGAAGCATTTAAACGTTTTATTGCTTCACCAATTTTTAAATTCATTTCTACCGGATTTTCTATTGGGAAAATAGCTTGCTCTTCTAAGGTATTTGCTCTTCCATCCCAAAAATAAATATCGCGATACATCATGTTCATCGCAGAAGGTACATTGCGTGTAGTTTTGTTACCCGCTACACCATTGCTAAAAGCAACAGTATCCGCATAGGCAAATTCGGGCTTATGACAAGAAGCACAGCTTATCGATTTATCTTGTGAAAGTATTGGGTCAAAAAAAAGTAATTTTCCAAGCGCTGCAGTGCTTTCAGGAGTCATTAATGCAGCATCAGAAGGTTTACTTAAGAGGCTGCTAAGTGTTAGCATACTACAAATAAGTATGCCAATAAAAAATATTCTTTTCATAAATCAAATGCAAATTTAGCAATAACATCAAGCCTTTCAAACTTTAACGACTGATTATAATCAGTATATTGTTTCTGCGGTAAATCCGCTTATGCTCAGTTTGTCGTATTCTGAAATTCCATCTTGAATACATTATTAACACATTTCCTATATTTGAAATAAAAAAGGATATGGCAATTTGGTTTAGAGAATATACGATTGAGTCCATAAAAGAACTGGGCAAGAATAATATGATGGATCATTTGGGTATCGAGTTAATTGAGTTGGGTGATAATTACATAAAAGGTCGTATGCCCGTTGATGCGCGCACCAAACAACCTACCGGTGTGCTACATGGGGGTGCCATGGCGGCTTTGGCAGAAACGTTAGGTAGCATCGGCGGAAATTTGGTGGTAGATATGAATACTTATACCTGTGTTGGCTTGGACATAAATGCGAATCATTTGCGCCCGGTTAGCTCAGGCTTTGTGTATGGAATTGCCTTTCCTTTTCACATCGGTAAAAAAACACAAGTTTGGAGCATCGAAATTCACAACGAAGAAGGAAAATTGGTATGCATCAGCCGACTTACTCTAGCAATTATCGAGAATCAAAATTCATAATTTTATTGCTACTTTAACTAACCGAAAGGGTTATCAATTAACTAATAACTGCGAATTTACTAAGGTTACGGATTAACGAATCGTTATTGTTTGTTGATATTAAAAAAGGTAACAAATATCAAATAATTACCGCATAAATCTTTGTTCAATGTACTCAATTCTCAATACTCAATACAAACTATTCCTTTAATCCTATAATTACTAGGCTATTTTTATAGTCATTGAGGCTGTCAATGTCGGCAACTATTAAATTATCCCAATATTTTTGAATACGGTAATCGTCAACAGCGCTTTCATACATATTTTGATTTAATCGATTAGATTCACTTGCTTCCTCCAGCAACTTAGTCATTACGTCATTAATGTTTTGGGCAGTGAGTTCTCCTTTATAGTTAGCAATATTTTTTCTGAACATTCTGGCGCTTCTCTCGCAAATATTAAAATGCCCTTGTTCGTGGTTAAGCACTTCAGAGTTTTTTTCTTTAATCCACGATTTTTTTCGATTGAGTACAGCAACAACCCTAATAAAAGCACTGTCATTTTCTACGTACATTTCATACTGTATACCACATTCGGTAACCGCATCGAAAGTGCTTTTTTTGTCGGCAGTAGCTTTAAAGTCTTCGAAATCAATATCATACCTAGTCCACTCACGAATCGGACTTTTGTCTTTTTTGAAGCTACTAAACAGTAAGATGCTGAGGATACAAATTAGCGTTTTCATTTTTTTGGGAGTTAATTACAGTCTTTTACGCAACTGAAAGCAACAGGTTTCAATTTTTTTAAAAAATTACCTAAGGATGAAAACAAAATTTTGTCAAACCCTTATCTGAACTAATACCTAACGCATGACTAACTCTTTTTATTTTTAAATAAGCGGACATTTAAGCAAGCTTTGGGAAATGGATGACAATTAAAACGCATAAATTTGTGGGTGACCGATGTCGGTATTTCAGGATGTGTCGTCGAACATCCGGGAATCATAATAATAATCGATGCTTTGAATTTGTTCTTTTTAAGTTGGAGGGTAGGTAAAAATTAGGATTCGCAGATAGGAGGTACAAAATAAAATAATTCAATAAGCCTTTTGGTAACTAATTTGTTTAATTTTAGTGCAGTTATTATAAATGTAAATGATTAGCTGATTAGCCAATTAGCCAATTAGCCGATTGGAGGATGAATAGATTCACTAATTTTAGAATAGCTTAATTTTTCATTAACGCATTAACGAAATAACTCAATAAATCACCCTTCGACTTCGCTCAGGATGACATTGTAAATTCAATAACCCAATAACCCAGTAACCCAATAACCCAATAACTCACTCTTCGACTACGCTCAGGATGACATTGTAAATTCAACAACTCTATAACTAAAAAAGCCATGTGGAAAGAAAATAAAAACTCCCTAAATAAAACCTTTACTTTTAAGGATTTCAGCGAAGCTTTTGCTTTTATGACACGTGTAGCATTAATTGCTGAAAAAATGAACCATCACCCCAACTGGAAAAATGTGTACAATAAGGTGGAAATTAACTTGAATACGCACGATGCCGGAGATGTTGTTACCGATAAGGATAGAAAATTGGCGAAAGCTATTGATAAACTACTTGTCTAATAATTACTTAAAAGGGTGAAAATGAAAAAACTAATGTGTTTGTTTTTTGTGCTTTTGCTTTCGACTGAAACATTTTCACAAAATTTTTGGGTCCCGGATTCTGTTTTTAGGCATGATTTAAAGCAACATTATCCTTCCTGTTTTACAGTCAATGATTCTTTGATAACAACTTGTATTCCAATTAAAACGGAAATAGTTTTGTTTGAGAGATTTCAAAATATTACGAGTTTAGAGGGGGTAGAGTTTTTTACGTCGCTAAAAGTTTTGGATTGTCAAGAGGATAATTTAACACAACTGCCTAAGTTGCCAGCTACTCTTACATTCTTGGGAATAAACGGCAACCATATTTCCAATCTTCCGGATTCATTACCGCCTTTTTTGGAGGTATTTTATTGTCATGATAATGTGATTGGAACCTTACCACTAATGCCCAATACCCTAAATACATTGCTTTGTAGAAATAATCTCTTAACTATCCTCCCGCCATTGCCAAATGGAATAACTAATTTACAGTGTAACAAAAATCATTTAACAAGTCTTCCCTTATTGCCGGATTCTCTTAAATACCTGCTCTGTGATTCAAATCAGTTAGGCAGTTTACCAGCTTTACCTGCCAAACTGAATATACTTCATTGTAATAATAATCCATTATTTTGCTTACCCAGTTTGCCTTCCGGTCTTTTTGAGTTAGAATTTAGAAACACTTTTATAAATTGTATACCTAATGTCCCTTCAAGTCTTAATTCTTTACCTGCTAATCCGATTATTTGCTCGCCCCAAACTCGATATTGTAGATATTTGAATTTGGATGGTTTTGTTTTTAATGATATGAATGGAAATGGTCATATTGACTCTTTAGAAAATGGTTTAATTACAAAAATTAACTACTCAGGTAATAATGCAATTTATTCTGACTCGAGTGGGTATTTTATCGCGGTTTGTGACACAGGTGTCTTTATCTTTGATGTTTTTGTTCCGAAATATTATTCGTGCACAAATAACCCACAACAAACAATAAATATGTCGGGTAGTAATATTCAATCAATTTATTTTGGCTTGCAAGCTATTCCCAATGTTGCTGATTTAGAGCTTAAAATGGAATTGAATGGTTTTGCCCGACCAGGATTTAGAGCAACATATAATATTGATTATGAAAATGTGGGCACGATGCCAATTTTAAATGCTCAAGTAAAGTTCTTAAAACCGATACAAGTAGCAAACATTTCCGCTAATAGACCATTTAATTCAAATGGTGATACACTTATTTGGTCAATAGGTAACCTTTCCCCAAATCAAATGGGAACAATAATTATTACTGATTCAGTATTTGCAAATTCCAGTATTGGAACTCCTATTACTGCTCAATCTTGGATTACTTCTGTTTACAATGATACAACGCCAAATAATAATTTTTGTTCCAACCATTCCATAATTATTGGTTCTTTTGATCCAAATCAAAAAACAGTTAATCCTGAATTTGTTTCACCGGAAATGCAAGATTATTTAGAATATATCATTCGTTTTCAAAATACAGGCACAGATACCGCATTTTCTGTATTAATTACAGATTCGCTATCTCATTATTTAGATGTAGTTTCATTGGAAAATATTTCAGCATCACATCAAAATTCTTGCACTGTTGATAAGGGTATTGCAAAATGGAATTTTTCGAACATTTTACTTCTCGATTCAAATCATAATGAGAAAGAATCTCATGGTTTTATAAAATTTAGGATAAAGCAAAAAGCTAACCTTACGTTAGGTACTCATATTCCAAATTATGCAAACATCTACTTCGATTATAATACCCCTGTAGTCACCAATACTACAAATGTAACAGTCACTGCTGTTATGATAAAAGAAAATGGAAATGACTTTATAAACTTATTTCCCATTCCTGTGCAACAAATAGTTCACCTGATCAGAAAGGATAAGGATTTGGGAACGGTTAGTTTAATTGATGGTAGAGGTATTTTAATTGAAAAAAAAACCATAAACTCGTCTACATTTGAATGGAATATTGAACAATTGAATTCAGGCATTTTTATTTTTAGTGGGGACGATTGGAAGCAAAAGATAATAAAAAAATAATCATATTGTCTTTCATTCAGAATTTCGTGATAAGGAATATTGCACAAAAAATGAAATTTCAATTTTTGGAAAAAACAATACGAATAGCCACATTTGGTGTGTTTTTATTCTACATATATAATGTAAATGCATCTGATTCCTTAGCGTTAAAAAAAAGCGAACTGCATTACGAACTCGCCGAAAACCTTGGCAAAGCCGTGGTAAACCATCCCGCTTTCCCCAAAGTAGGCATTTCACAACTCACTGAATTTTCGCTACTGCGCCAATGCAACGGTGCCGAAAGCTGGCATCAATATTATCATTTTCCCGAAACAGGTGTGAGTTTTTTGTTTGGGACACTCGGAAATAAAAAAGTATTGGGAAATGTATTCGCATCTTTCGCATTCATCAATTTCGAAAATAAAACCGAAAAAAAACTGGTCGTTCAAAGAAAAATTGGATTTGGCTTTGCCTATTTTAACCAACCTTATAACATTCAAAACAATACTGAAAATATTGTCATTGGCTCACATGTTACTGCTGTGGCTTCCTTTGTTTTAGGGCTTAAATACCGATTAACAGAACGCTTCTCGCTTAGCGCAGGTGCTTCTTATTTTCATTTTAGCAATGCACATTATCAATTGCCAAATCTCGGTTTGAATTCAGTAAATTTTCGAGCAGCTATCAGTTATTATCCATACCTCCGGCAAAATAAATATACTGCACAAGCGTCTCCCGAAAGGAATAAAAAATTTCACCTCAATGTAAAAGTTGGATTAGGAATAAATGAACGCGGCGGAACCTTGGGACCAAGCAACGGACCTAAATACCCCATTTATCTCGCTTCCATTTTTTTTACAAAAAGATATTCCTACAAAGGGATTTTTCAAGTGGGAGTGGAAGCAAATTACAATACCGGTGCACATGATTTTATTGTATCTAACGAAGTATTTGCATCACAAGAGAAATTAAAAAGCAGCACTTCCATCTTTTTTTTAGGACATGAATTTATGTGGAAACACCTCAGCTTTGTGCTACAGGGAGGCGTATTTATATACAATCCGCTTTACCGCGAAATAATAAATAGTCAACGCACTATTTCCTCTAAAGAACATCTAAAATCCTGGTTTACCAGCAAGTTTGGCTTTCAGTATTATTTGTTTGATACTTACAAAAGGTATAAGAACCAGGTATATATTGGCTCCTATGTGAAAGCAAATTTAGGTCAAGCGGATTATTGGGAAACTAGCATTGGATATACGTTTTGAGGCATTAAAAGCTGTTTGAATAAACTCGGACCAAACGCATTTTTTTTGATGTTTGAACAAATATCAAAAACTTAAAATCAATACTTGTATTTATCCTGCCACAGCCTCTTTAACCGCTCCCTCATTTCGTTTTCGCGGGCATTGTTACCGGGAGTAAAAAGTTTGGTTCCGCTTAGGGCATCCGGCAAGTATTCTTGATTTATAAAATTCTGTTCGTGACTATGTGCATAATCATATTCCTTTCCATAACCCAAATCCTTCATAAGTTTGGTAGGAGCATTTCGTAAATGCAGGGGTACCGGCAAATCACCACTCGATTTTACCAATTGCTGCGCCTCACCAATTGCCATGTAGGCTGCATTACTCTTGGCTGAGCAGGCTAAATAGGTCGCTGCTTGCGATAAAATAATTCGACTTTCAGGCATGCCAATTACATTCACCGCCTGAAAACAATTGTTTGCTATTACCAAGGCAGTAGGATTTGCATTGCCAATGTCTTCGCTTGCTAAAATTAACATGCGGCGTGCAATAAACAGCGGATCCTCGCCGCCTTCAAGCATACGCGCCAACCAATACACAGCCGCATTTGGGTCGCTTCCGCGCATCGATTTAATAAATGCTGAAATAATGTCGTAATGTTGTTCCCCATTCTTATCATACAAAGCCAAGTTTTGTTGCACACTCTGCATTACAAGTTCATTGTTAATTGTGATGCTACTTCCTGAAATGGAATTTACAACTAACTCAAAGGTATTCAACAATTTTCGAGCATCACCTCCCGAAAGGCGCAGCAAGGCTTCGTATTCTTCAATTTTGATTTTTTTCTTCTTTAGCACTTCATCTTGTTCCATTGCCTGATTAAGGAGCAAAATCAAATCGGCTTTCTCTAAATTTTTTAAGACATAAATCTGACAGCGCGAAAGGAGCGGAGAGATTACTTCAAAGGATGGATTTTCAGTAGTGGCTCCAATGAGCGTTACAATTCCCTTTTCAACAGCACCCAGCAAAGAATCTTGTTGCGATTTGCTAAAACGATGAATTTCATCAATAAATAAAATGGGGTTATTGGTGCCAAAAAATGCCTGACTCTTCGCTTTGTCAATTACTTCCCGTATATCTTTCACACCCGAATTTATTGCACTAAGTGCATAAAAAGGTCGCTTTAATTTTTGAGAAATAATATTCGCCAAGGTGGTCTTACCAACACCCGGAGGGCCCCATAAAATCAAAGAGGGAAGCACTTCACTCTCAATCGCTTTTCGCAAAACAGCTCCCTCACCAATCAAATGTTTTTGACCAATGTAACTATCAAAATTATTAGGACGAAGCCGCTCCGCTAGTGGTGTTGACATGTATTAATCTCAAATAAAAATTCCAAAACCTAATTCCTAATTCCTAATTCCTAATTCCAAAATCCTCAATCCACAATCCTCTTATGCTTCCAACGCCGATGCGTCCACAACCAATACTCCGGTGCGGCCTTAATTAATTTTTCGTTGATGCGTGTATGTCTTTCAGTAATTTCATTAGGAGCCAATGCATTCGGTTCATCTGTTACCAATTCATATTCTACTTGATAATGACCACGTTTTACTTTTGTGATTTTTCCATAAAGCACTACCATATTGTATTGTCGTGCATACTTTTCAGAGCCAAAGGAAACAGGAGTATCTTGATTTAAAAACTGCATCCAATGCGCATTTTGAACTTTTCCCGGGCTTTGATCCGCTATAAATCCGGTCATTGTTAATTCATTTTTATAGCGTTCAAAAAATTCGGAAACTTCTTTGGTCGACATTAAAATGGTGCCAAATCGATTGCGCGTTTGTTGCATTTTATCGTCAAAAAATTTGTTTGAAATGCGCTGGTAGATACCAAGTGGTTTGTGCGGACCATACAATCCGATCGAAACAGCTGCCCATTCCCAATTGGCATAATGGCCGGTAACTAAAATCAGACTGCGCTTTTCATCGTAGTACTTTTTCATTAAATCGGGACCGGTAACAGTTAGTCGGCTCATTAGGGATGCTTTCGAAATCGTAAATACTTTTATACTTTCAACCGCTAAATCACAAAAGTGGCGATAGAATTTTTTAGCGATACGATTTATTTCTACTTCTGATTTTTCAGGAAAAGATTTCCGTAAATTCTCTAAAACGATTTTTTTTCGGTAAGGAAATACATAATAAAGTAGGTAAAATGCCCCATTCGAAATCCCATAAAGCACCGGAAAGGGTAGGAGAGAGAGCGGTATTAAAATAAAATAGTACAAAAAATAACTGAATACTATCATCTTGTATGAATAAAAATTTGCATGCGAAGGTAAGCTATCTAAACAGCATAAAAAGGATACCCTACAAAAAAATAATTGCCCTGTTCTTCATTTTTCATTTTGCCCTTTCCGCGCAGGCTGGAGAAATTGATGCGGCGTATATCGCTCGGTTTAAGACAAAGCTTAACTTCAAATTGCTGCTCAATCAAAATGATTTCAGGTATTCAACGGCTCCAATTAGTTCAGTAGTTTATACAAAATCGGATTTGAAGAATGCACAGCTCAATTATGGAAGTTACATTCCCTTTTCAGCTGGCTTTGCATTTAATTTTATGTTTGGTGGTTTTGGCTATGATTTCAGGTTCACTAAAAAATACTTCAATCCTTCTAATAAGGAAGTTACCGACTTTAAGGATTTTAAATTAAACATCCTTGGTCGCAAAGTAAGCTTTGAAGGCTTTTACGATAGCTATAAACATAATTATTATTCCCGAAATACACATTTCTTTCAAGCCATTCCGAATTACGATAGGGATTTAAATTCAAGACATTGGGGACTTAGTATGCGCATTGTTACCAATGATACGCGTTTTAGTTATAAAGCTGCTTTTGCACAAACAGAGTTTCAAAAAAAATCGGCTGCTACGTTTATTATTTGGTATGGATTTGATCAAAATAAATTGAGCCGAAGTGGTGGATTGCTGCTGGATACTGCAGTTACAAAATATTACGATAAACTGCGTTTCTTAAGCGAATTGCGACAAAATTTGTGGTTTGTGATGCCCGGTTTTGCTTCTAATTTGGTGTATCAAAAATTTTATTTCGCCAGCTCTTTTTATGTCGGAACCGGCGCGCAATTCAACAGGCAGTATGCAGATACCATTATATCTAAAAAAGTAAACCTGCCCTTTCTTTCTCGAGCACGCGCCAGCCTTGGATTTAATGGAAAAACGGTTTACACCGGATTATACGCAAATGTGGAGTATGCTCGGAGTTCCTTTCAATCCTTAAAAACATCCTATTTTAATTATAAGGTAGGCATCTTTTTAGGAGTGCGCATCATAAAGCAAACAAAATCGAGAGAAGAAAAGATGGAAGAGAAAAGACGCTTGAAGGAGGATAAGAATAGACGCGCTTAGGCGCAAGATTTGAAATTTAATTTGATGATGAAATTAATTTTACATTCAAAAAAAAAGAGCGAATCAATCGCTCTTTTTTAATTTTAGAATTTAGCTCTTACCCTACGTTTCTTGTATTTACTTCTTGAAACATAGCTAGACTTATTGCGGTAAAATTTGCTCTTGCCTGTTAAAACATAACCTGCTTTAATTTGTAAAAACATATAGGAGTCGTTGTGTTTATCGTCACCTCTTTTTTGCTCTACTCCTCGAGCAAAGTCATATCCGTAATTTTCTCCGGCTGCTGCAACTTCGCTGCGGTCTGGGTCAGTTAAAGGGCGCTTATCGCTTTTGTCGTAGAAATAAACCTTTTGTTTGTAGGATTCTGAGTTAACTCCTGAACTGGGAGTTGTAAATCGTGTTGGGTCAACATACACTGTACTCACATCATCCAAATAATCGGTAAAGGTTGTTCTCCAGCCTAATTCTAAGCCAATACGGTAATTTCTGTTTAAAGTATAATTAAATCCTGCTCCGAGGGGAATTGCTATTCCAGAAAGTTTGTACTTAGCGGCTTTGCCTTGAGTGCCTTGCCCTTCGGTTCCCAATGGTTGTAAATCTACCCAGTTTCCGTTTGCATCCGTTCCTTGTGGATTATGATGAAACCAAGCCACTCCTCCGGTTATATAAGCTCTGAAATCTTTTTTAGACCCTCCTCTGCGTGCACCCCCACTTCGCCCCTTAATCCCATTGCTTTGATAAAGTACATACTCGCCCAAAAGTCCAATTTCGAATATATTATTTCTAAAATTTAATCTTCTACCATTTCTACCCGGATTTAACGATAAGGTATCAGCACCTTTAAGGCGACCATAGTTAAATGTACCGGTAACAAATACCTTTGGTTTAACTTTTTGACGGTAATACATCCCAAAGTTTGTGCGTGATTGAGCGAGTTTTAAATCGAGCACAAAATCTCTTCTGGACTTTTCTTTTCCGCCTATTTCACCTAGGTAATTGGCTGATCCCACAATAATCCCTACTTCCTTTTTATATTGCCCAAAGACAAGTGAAGGAAGCGAAATTGTTAGTGCAAAAGTAATAATTTACGCATTTTCGAAATAATTAATATTAATTTGCTTTTTCTTAGATAGTCGAATTGTGACAAAAATAAAAAATTTATCCTTAAAAAAAAGCTTTTAAAAATAATAATCAACAAAACTTTCCACATATTTTATGAACACAAACCCAATATGCGAACTATTTAAAATTCAATATCCTATCATTCAGGCCGGCATGATTTGGTGTAGCGGTTGGCGACTCGCAGCTGCGGTAAGTAATGCAGGTGGTTTAGGTATTATTGGTGCCGGATCCATGTATCCCCATGTACTTAAGGAACACATCGAAAAATGCCGAAAAGCTACCGATAATCCATTTGCAGTTAATATCCCGCTGCTTTACCCAAATATTCAAGAACACATGGATATTATTATGGAAATGGGAGTGAAAATAGTTTTTACTTCTGCCGGTAATCCACAAATATGGACGAGCAAATTAAAAGCAAAAGGAATTACCGTAGTGCATGTTGTGTCCAATACCAAGTTTGCAAAAAAGGCTCAGGATGCTGGAGCAGATGCAGTAGTAGCCGAAGGTTTTGAAGCCGGAGGGCACAACGGTCGCGAAGAAACAACAACACTTTGTTTGATACCTCTTGTACGCGAAGCGGTAAGCATACCGCTTATTGCTGCCGGAGGAATTGCTTCAGGTTCGGCAATGTTAGCCGTCATGGCGCTTGGCGCAGATGCAGTGCAGGTAGGAAGTAGATTCGTAGCCTGCGAAGAATCATCAGCTCACCCTGATTTTAAAAACAGGGTAATCTCAGCTGTTGAAGGCGACACCGTGCTCACTTTAAAGGAAATTACACCGGTTAGACTCTTGAAGAATGAATTTTATTTGGATATTCAAAAGGCTTATGAACGCTGCGCTTCCGCAGATGAGTTGAAGGAAATTTTAGGAAGAGCGCGTGCCAAAAAAGGGATGTTCGAAGGCGATATGATTCAAGGTGAATTAGAAATTGGCCAAGTTTCGAGTGCTATAAAAGACATTCAGCCGGCTGCTGAAATTATGCATCAGATGATTACAGAATTCAAACAGGCTAAGGAACGTTTAGCCAAAATTAATTTTTAAAAAATTGATTTTTATTTATAATGCCGTAAACTTTTCCCTTTAATTCCTTCCCAATAAAAGGGGTGTTTTTTGATTTGGATTGTATGTTATTCGCCGAGAATTTCCAGCTTGTGTTTGGTGCAAACAAAGTAAGGTTTGCGGCCGATCCTTCTTCAATAGCAGGAACCTCAAGCGCAACAATATTGCGCGGAGCACGCGAAATTTTATCGAGCAAATGATGCAATTCCATCCTTTGATTAGCCAGTTGAATCAAGCCAAAACAGGTTTCCAATCCTATCATGCCAAAAGCAGCATGATCAAATTCACGTTCCTTGCTTTCAATGTCTTGCGGACTGTGATCGCTACATATCACGTCAATAGTATTATCGAGCAAACCTGCCCATAAAGCTTCTACATCCTCAAGTGTTCGCAAAGGTGGCTTTACCTTATAGTTCGAATCAAAATCATTCAACGCAGTTTCATCTGCAACCAGGTTGTGAACGGCAACTCCACAACTCACCTTAATCCCTTTTTCCTTTGCTTCCCGAACCATTTCCACCGATTTTGCAGTTGATATGTTGGATAAATGTATGCTGTAGGAATTATATTCACACAAAGCAATGTCACGGGCCACCATTAATTCTTCAGCTAGTGCAGGAATGCCTTTAATGCCTAAATGGGTACTCATTTTACCTTCGCTTATTTTCCCGCCAAGGGCAAGTTGGGCTTCTTCAGGATAATGTATAATCTTTGCCTCAAACCCTTTTGCATAAAGCAAAGCACGCGAGAGCAGCCCGGCATCCGAAATAGGTTTTTTATTGTCTGAAAAGGCAATTGCCCCGGCACTATGCATATCAAATAGCTCTGTCATTTCCTTGCCTTCCATATTTTTTGAAAGCGCACCAATTGGAAATACATCCACTGCTTGATTTCTGGTTTTTGTTAAAATGTACTCAACTTCCGATTTGCTTTGAGTAGGTGTATGATTCGATGGCATACAGGCTACTCCTGTAAATCCGCCAAAGGCAGCTGCTTTGCAACCACTTTGTAAATCTTCTTTATGCTCCAATCCTGGATCGTTAAAATTTACCTGAAGATCAAACCAACCAATGGAAACATGTAAATCAGCAGCTTCAAATACAGGGAACGATTTTTCAACTTTAAGGTCGGTACCAATTTTTTTTATATACCCATTTTCAATTAAGATGTCCGATTTTTTTCCATTCCACGCGGAGGTTGAATCCACTATTTTTGCTGACTTAATCAGTAAATCCATAGGTATGTTTTTTTAACTATTATGCCTTGTAAATCATTCATCCGAAAAAAAATAAAAAAATGCATTGCGTTTGAAACGGAGAAACTAACACAAAGAACGAATTTTTGTTTTTTGTTATTTCCAAAATCGAATTAAAGCACCTTCCACAGCTAAAAAAAGTAAGGCAAGCACAATGCACCATTTCCAATAGCGCTTCCCTTGGTTCATTTCACGCAATGAATTGCTAAACGCTTTCACCGTCCCCGAAAGTAACGAAAAATTTGAAAATTCAGCTTTCGAAAGTTGGGTTTCTAATTCTTCTGTACTTAAGCATTCGAGATTGGATTCCTTTCGATCGTAATTAAATCCAAGTCCCATTACCGAATCTTTGCCGGCTAGTACCAAATAATTATCGGCCACAGCCACTTGATTGTGCAAAAGGATAGAAGTCCCATTTTGTGTGGTTTTATGCTCCGGAATTATATCAAAATTTGCACTTGTACTTTTTAGATGATATACTTCTTCTGTGCCTAAAACTGCAGCAGGAAGCTCAACCGATTCATCTTTGCCAAGGGTGTAAAATAATTGCGAGGGAACTACACTATACAATGCAATATTATAAAGTGTAGGCACAAACATGGCATGCTTGGTAAGATTACTAAACCGAGCATCCAGTGGCACCGAACACACATATACCTGACCTTTTACAACTTTGTTTTTACCAATAAAAACGTCCCCATTTTGCATTTTAAGCAAGTATTCTAGATTGGAATGTGAAGCTTTATTTAGAACATAATGTTGGTGCACAATTGGCAAATCGATGTTAGCTGTGGGCTTCCTTTTTTTATCAAAAACACCGGCGTAGAGAGGATGTGCAAAATTAATTTTATCAACACGTGTTCTTGCTGTATCGAGTCCCGTAAAATAGTTAGCAGGTAGGGGCGAAAGAAAATTTTGGTAAGAAACCAAATCCATTTCAATTGCAGGAAACACCAATAAACTTCCGCCTTTGCTCACAAATTTATTAAGCTCTTGACTTAAACCGCTAGAAACAGTTGTGAGCTCATTCAATACAATGAGTTCATTTTTTTGAAGTGAAGAATAATCAATGTTTTTTTCGAAAGCATTGCTTAGGGTAAAAACAGAATCATTTTTAAAAAGTGTTGAAATTGAATTGTTTTCAGTTAATCCATTAATGGCTAAAACATGAATTTTTGGAGCAACCTCAAAAGAAAAATAATAGCTATCGTCAAAGGTTACCGGGAAATCCGTAAGTTGTACTTGTGCATTTTGAATCCCGATTTCCTTGCAGGTGAAGGTTAATTTAACTTCAGCACTTGTATTGGCGTCGAGCGAAAAGCTGGCTAAGGCCTTTTGTTTTTTATTTAAAAAGAGTTTTATGGGAGCATTTTCTACTGCTACATCTGAAACATTAGTAACCCGCACAGTTAATACCTCAGGTTTATTGAGCTGTCGCGAAGGAGTTTCAAACCAACAGGAATCGATAAACAGGTTGTTGCGACTATTGCTCTGAATGGGAATTAGCCGCACTTTTAAAGCCGTGTCAGGAGTTACATTGCTCAAGCTAAAATTCGATTTCTGGAAATCTGAAATGACATAGGCACACTTGCTTTTTGTAGGGCTGGCTGCCAATAAATCCGCCTGACGCGATAGCACCTCGCTCACTGATTTTACACGTGCCGAGCTTTTTATTTCCTGAAGTGATTCTAAAAACTCCTCTTTGGTTAAAAGTCGTTGGTGTTTAGCCTCAAAGTCATTCGTTAGCAGTTGAAAGCGATCACTTGGTTTATATGCCGCTAAAATCTCAACCGCAGTTTTTTTGGCTTGCTCCAGCAAACTACCCGCCTTGCCTTGCGCATCCATGCTGAAGGAATTATCAATAAAGATACTTACAGCTTCTTCATTGCTGAGTTGTGTAGTTTTGGTTTGAGGGATAAAAGGTTGCGCAAAGGCAAATACTAAAAATGCCAAGGCCAACATTCGCGCAAGCAACACCAATAGATGTTTAAGTTGTGATTTCGACTGGGTTTCTTGCTTAATTTCACGTAAAAATTTTACGTTGGTAAAATAAATACGCTTGAATTTGCGAAAATTAAAAAGATGAATGATAATAGGAATGGCCAGTGCTGAAAGGGCAAACAGAAATCCCGGATAAATAAACTGCATAAGGGCTTCAAAGGTAAAAAAATTATTGGCTGTGGAAATGCTGTTTTAGTGGCTTTTGATTTGGATTTAAGAGTTTTTGGGAATTCAAAATATGTTGATTTTTAAAATCTGCTAGCGTCCAAGTACAAATTCTTTCGCACAAAAAAACAGCCAATGCATTGCATTAAATAGCAATACATTGGCTGAAAGATAGAGGAGTATTGAACTAGGAATTCAATAACGATTGCACCGTAATCTCTGCATTTAAAAGTTTAGAAACAGGGCAATTTACCTTTGCTTCCGCAACACATTCGCTAAATTTTTCAACTGTAATCCCGGGTATAGTAGCGGTTACTTCCAGGTGAATTTTATCAATCGTTCCATTCTCCAAATTCACAGTTGCCTTGGTATCGATGTTATCGGGAGTGAAGCCGGCAGCGCCTAAAACAAAGCTTAGCTTCATACTGAAACAACCTGCATGGGCTGCTCCAATTAACTCTTCGGGATTGGTTCCAATACCTTCTTCAAAACGGCTTCCAAATGAATATTGATTACTTTTTAACACACCACTTTGTGTGGATACTGTTCCTTTTCCTTCTTTACCGGAACCTTTCCAGTTGGCTGTTGCTGTTCTTTTCATAGTTTTTATTTTAAGAGATGATTTTAGAAATATTATTTACAATAAGCTGCGAATTTACAAAATGGCATGAACTCTTTACGAATCATTAATGGTTACGGATAACGAATCAATACGAATTTACGAAATGCTAAAGTTAACTAATCATTGCAGGTTACGAATAACGAATCCTTACTAATTCACTAAATTTAACGGTTAAGTATTGCTAAGCCTTGGGATTAAATTAAAGCTTTGTACTTTGTACTCGCGTCTCACTACTCACTACTCACATCTAAAATCTAATACTCAGAAGTAAAATGAAACTCAATATCCGGATTTTTCTCTTGAGCCATCTGTAAAGCCCAGGCACTTTCGGCTAAGAATACAAAATTGTCTTCCTTATCCTTGGCCATGTGCTGAAATTTATCGTCCACAAAAGCTTGAAGTTTTTTCTTGTCTTTACAAGTTACCCAACATGCCTTATGCAAGTTCATCGATTCAAAATTACAAGAGGCACTGTATTCACTGTTTAGTCGGTACTGAATTACCTCAAACTGAAGTGCTCCAACCGTACCTAATATCTTTGCAGCATTGCTCATTTTTGTAAACAACTGTGCAACTCCTTCGTCTGTTAATTGCTCAAGCCCTTTTGCTAACTGTTTGGATTTCATTGGGTCGGCATTAATTACATAACGAAACAGTTCAGGTGAAAAGCTGGGTATTCCTTTAAAGTTTAGTTTCTCGCCCTGTGTCAATGTGTCACCAATTTTAAAATTTCCGGTGTCGTATAAGCCCACAATATCTCCCGGGTAAGCAGCCTCGATTATTGTTTTTTCTTGGGCCATAAATGCTGTAGGGTTGCTAAATTTTAACTGCTTGGCTAACCTCGAATGGTAGTAATTGGTATTTCGTTCAAATTTTCCGCTGCACACGCGCACAAAAGCTAATCTATCTCTATGCCGGGCATCCATATTCGCATGTATTTTAAACACAAATCCGGTAAATTTATTTTCTTCCGGTTTAATCACTCGCACATCGGTTTCACGCGAAAGCGGAGTGGGGGCTATTTGTATAAAACAATCGAGTAACTCCCTGATTCCAAAGTTATTGACTGCACTTCCAAAAAATACCGGCGAAATTTTACCATCCAAATAATCTTGTTTGTGAAATTCGGGATACACACTCAGTAAATCCACATCTTCGCGCAATTTAGAGGAATAGCGTTCACCAATCATTTCATCAATTTTGGGGTCGTTTATGTCTTTTATTTCGAAAGTGTCTTTTTCTAATTTAGCCCCGCTTGGCGCGAAGAGTAATAGGCTTTTCTCGAAAAGAGAATATACTCCTTTAAAGGTTTTACCCATGCTGATAGGCCAACTGAGTGGGCAAACATTTATTTTTAATTTACTCTCGATTTCATCCAATAAATCAAAAGGATCGCGGCCTTCACGGTCGAGCTTATTGATGAACACAATCACCGGAGTGTTGCGCATACGGCATACTTCCAATAATTTTTCGGTTTGACTTTCTACTCCTTTCACGCAATCAATCACCATGATAACACTGTCTACAGCAGTAAGGGTTCGGTAAGTATCTTCACAAAAATCCTGGTGACCGGGAGTATCCAAAAGGTTAATTTTAACGCCTTTATAATCAAATCCCATTACGGAAGTAGCTACGGAGATTCCGCGTTGTCGCTCAATTTCCATAAAATCGGAAGTGGCTGCTTTGCTGTTTTTATTGGATTTAACAGCACCTGCCGTTTGAATGGCACCACCAAAAAGCAAAAGCTTTTCTGTTAAAGTTGTTTTACCCGCATCGGGGTGACTAATAATTCCAAAGGTTCTACGTCTTTCTATTTCTTCCTTAGCCGACATCACATTATTTTTTTGAGGGCGCAAAGATAATTAAATACCACTAGGGTAATTTTTTGCATTTAAACTTATAATAATTGAAAATTGCTATCGTTTTTTACCGCAGTGTTCGCGGAGAAGGTGCAAAGGACGCAGAGGGCTGAGAAATTAATATAGCTAATCGATTAGCTTAAAGTAAATTCAAATCACTAAGCCGAATCCAGCCTTTACTTATTTTTTTATCCCCATAATAAGTGCCATAGCCCCAATCGCCTTCGATGCGTTGAATACAAACAACATCATTTTTTACCAGGTAAGCTTTTGTTTTTTTATTATCGGATGCGGCAGAATAAAAATAAGTTTTAGGAGTTTCCACATAACGGATTTGAATCCAATCCTGCTTTTTTTCTAATTCAAAGATTATCGGCGCATCGGCAAAATGCTGCACATTCCAGCAACCACCATGTTCTTCTTGTAATTTGATAGACAGTAAGTTGTAGCTATTTATTTTAAGTGTTCCTTTAATTAGATCGCTTATTTTTTCGCCAGGATAATAGGTGTTTATTTCAAGGCTATCCCCTGCAAGGATGGACTCAAAATAAAAGTTACATGCAAAGCGCGGGGTTTTGGTTAATTCGTCCCAACCCGAATAATTTTCATAGTAACCGCTAAGTTTGTTTTGCACTGAATCGAATCCTAACTTCAATCCATTGCCATATTCGCCCGAAACTAATTTTTGTGAATAAGCGGTAAATTCACAAAACCCAAACAAAATCAAAATACTGATTCGTCCAAATCCACCTTCCATAAAACTATCCTATAAAAATCATAATCATCATAACAAATCAGCGTTCAATAAGCTAATTTTCGGTTAAAATCAGATTCTTTTAAACACATAGAAGCATAGCTAACATAGGTTCACATAGAGGTGATTATCACAAAATCTATCCAATAAGCTAATCAACAGAAAAGCGTTCCATTCCACCCCCTACCCCCGCCAGCGGGGGATACAAAATGCAACAAATTAGCTAATCTGCTAATCTGCTAATAAGCTAATCAGCTAATCAACTCATCAGCTAATCAATGCGGGTGAATAAAAAACTCCTGCTTCCCGCAAAGGGCTTTCACATGCGACCAATGCTTGGTTTGCAGATCAATATAAACCGCACCCGAAGTAGGAATATGTAAAATTGGAGGCATACACAACAAGTTGGCTAGCAATGTCATTCCCGGGTTATGCCCAACTAAAAACACTGTTTTGTAATCATCAGAAATACCTTGAATCACTTTTAGTAGAGTACTTACAGAAGCATTATAGATTAAAGAGTTTTGTTCAATTTTGTGCTCCGGATAATGCAACTTTTCCGAAAATAGGTGTGCTGTACTAATAGCACGCATAGCCGGACTACTTAAGATTAAATCGGGCGAAATTTTTTTGTCTTTTAGCAAATGAGCAATTTGGGGTACGTCTTCATAGGCCCTTTTTGCAAGCTTTCGGTCAAAATCGAGTTGACCTTGTTGCTGCACTTCTGTTTTTGCATGACGAATTATACAAAGCTTTTTCATTTAGATCGAAACATTTACGCTGTTGCAGTTTTACAATTTAATCCATTTTTTACTGAATTCCTTGTAACGGATACAATATACACCCGGTTTGTAGGTTGATACATCTAAACTTAGCTCATTTGCAACATCGGTATGTGTTGCAGCCACGCAATCGCCATTCGAATTATAAATAAAAACCTTGTCGGCCAAGGCATGCGTGTTGGTGAACTGAAGCGTGAGTTTATCTTGCACAGGATTAGGTATCAATTCGAATGGATGGATAGGTTCCACATTTGCAATTCCGGTTAGCGTGCCGCAAGGATTCACCAGATTACTAACAGTAACTGCTTCAGAACTGATAAAGCCACCCACTCCTTTTGGCACAAAAACCCAATATTTACCGGTATCAGTTACTTGAATTTGTTGGGTAGTTGCACCGGTATTCCAGATATAAGAGGCATGCCCGCTACCGGCATCTAAATAATAATTGGCACCGTTTTGCGCACAAGTAATAACCGGACGATTTAAATTCCATGGAAGCGAAGGGTAAGCATAGGAGCGGTATGCCGCCAGAGAATCGTCGAATCGAAGCTCAAAAACTTTTGCACCCGAAGGTTTCACCAAATTAAATACAACATCGCCATCTACTACATTGCCATAATTAACTAACGTGTTACCATTGACCAAACGTTGCGCATTTCCCATTGCTGTACTATTGGTTAAAGGGTTATTCACATAACTCCATACCAATGTAGCTGTTAAATTTTGTTCATCTATTTGATACTCTTTTGCTGCAGCCGGATGCATTGGAACTCCATTTTTACCATTATCGAAAAGACTAATGTTCCCATTTGCTAAGCGTCGAATATCGTGTTGTCCGGCAAATTTGAGCGAATCATTAATAAAGGTAAATTGATTGGCATTGCCACCCAATCGCCACATCACCGCGCCGGTGTTACGGTTGATTTTTGTGATTTCATTAAAATGACGGGAAGAGAGAAGTAAATTGCCATCGGTATCCAATTCCACGGCATTGCAATGTGTCCAATCCACATTGGCCGGACCAAACAAACGGGCCACATCCACATCAGCAAAGGAAAAATGATCTTTGGCATGCCACTCAAATACTACTTGTTTAGTTGCATCCTGCTCTTGAATAACTCCGGCTTTAACGTTTGCAGTAGTACTTCCCGGGCTTCCATTCCCACTAAATAAATTGTACCCGCTTAAATCCATGGTTACATTTTCCATTCCCAACAGCAAATAATGGCCGTTCGGTAAAATCTGCAAATCATGACCATCGTGCTGTATCCCATTTTTACAACGCACCGAATCGCGTTTCATGAAGGTACTGTCAAGGAGGTAAAATTTACTTGCGTTACTATATGAAATCATTCCATTGTCTTGTATTTTATAATCCGATGAAAAAACAGAATTGTAAAATACCACATTCCCTTGTCCATCTAAAATAAATTGAGTTTGTGGATAAGTTGGGCTCCCAAATTTATTGACCGATGTAAAATAATAACCACTTGAAGTGCTATCAAAAACCTGAGCAGTAAAGCTCGGATAATTTTGCGCTTTTATAATTTGATTACATAGTAGTAATACTCCTGTAAGCAGCAATTGGCAAGCCTTTAAGGTCATAATGTTAGCATTTTTGGGGCAGCGTTTATTTCTCATATTTAATTAAACGTAAGTATAAATTAACAAACGAATATATTAAAAAATATCAGCTTAATATTTCTTTTCTTTGCAAAATATGTCGCTTTTTATAAGTTCACTTAATTCGGGAAGTAATGGCAATTGCTACTATGTAGGCAATCACGAGGAGGCAGTTTTAATTGATGTAGGATTAAATTGTAAAGAAACGGAACTTCGCTTGAATCGCTTGGGGTTGCAGCTAGATCGTATAAAGGCCATTTTTATTTCGCACGAGCACACGGATCACATAAAAGGTGTTGAAGTGTTATCGAAAAAGCATGATATACCTGTTTATATTAGTAACCGTACTTTAGGAAATTCCAACTTAAAAATAAAGGAACATTTGATTCAGGATTTTGAAGAAGATGTGCCTATTTCTATTGGAAACTTAAGCATACATCCATTCAGCAAACACCACGATGCAGCCGATCCATATAGCTTTACCATAACACATAAAGGAACACGAGTGGCGGTAATTACAGATATTGGGCATGCCTGCAAAAATGTGATTAGCCATTTTTCGAGCTGTAATGCTGCATTTTTGGAAGCTAATTATGATGAGCAAATGCTCGAGAGCGGACATTATCCGCTTCATTTAAAAAAGCGAATTGCGGGAAAAGCCGGCCACTTATCGAATGCACAAGCATTAGAATTATTTATTAAACATCGCCCGGCAAATATTAGTCATTTATTGCTTTCTCACTTATCACAAGAAAACAATGAAATAGAATTGGTTCGAAATTTATTTATAAAGCATGCCGGTTCTACGCAAGTAGAAATCGCTTCTCGGTTCCAAGAATCAGAGGTGTTTGAAATAGTAGCCAAGGGCGCAATCCAAAAAAATATAAAAATAAAGGGCATGCAAACGATGCAGTTAAGTCTCTTTTAAGCTTAACTAAATTACATTATCGAGGAAACATTTGTGGCATTAAAAAATAAACCTACTTTTGTGCCGTCTTAATAAAAAAAACAGAATAAAGCAGGGCATTTTCTCCATACAAATCAGAGAAATAAAATCTAACCAAAACACCCTTCAGTCATGGCTTTAACAAACCCTATAGTTGAAACAAATACCGAAAAAAAAATGGTTCTATCACAAATGTCAATTCACAATCATGAGCAAGTAGTTTTTTGCAATGATAATGCTACCGGATTAAAGGCAATTATTGCCATTCACAATACTGTACTTGGACCTGCCTTGGGCGGAACACGTATGTGGGCTTACGAAAATGAAGAGCAAGCGCTAACAGATGTGCTGCGCCTTTCACGCGGGATGACTTATAAAGCAGCTATTTCGGGTTTGGATTTGGGTGGTGGAAAGGCTGTTATTATTGGTGATTCTAAAACCATGAAAAATGAAGCGTTAATGCGCAAATTCGGCCAGTTTGTAAATAGTCTTGGCGGGAAATATATTACTGCTGAAGATGTTGGAATTGGTACCAAAGACATGGAATACGTGAAAATGGAAACCAATTATGTTACCGGTTTGCCCGAAACGATGGGTGGAGGTGGAGATCCCTCTCCGGTTACTGCTCTAGGGGTTTACATGGGGATGAAAGCCAGTGCAAAAGAAATGTGGGGAAATGATAGCCTTAGCGGTAAAAAAATTATGGTGCAAGGTGTGGGTCATGTAGGTGAAAACCTGATTCGCTTATTGAAAAAAGAAAATGCAATTGTAAGTATTACCGATATTAACTTAGAGCGATTAAAAGAATTGAGCGCGGAGACCGGCGCAACAATTGTGGATGCCGATAAAGCTTACGACGTGGATATGGACATTTATGCTCCTTGCGCTCTAGGCGGAACAGTTAACTCCGAGACCTTACCAAAATTAAAATGCTCTATCATCGCAGGAGCTGCAAACAACCAGTTGTGGGATGAAGTAGTACACGGTAACATTTGCAAAGACAGAGGCATCATCTGGGCACCTGATTTTTTAATTAATGCAGGTGGATTAATCAACGTGTATTCCGAATTGCATGGATACAACCGTGAAAAGGCCTTGGCGCAAGCAGAAAAAATATACGATGTAACCTCCGAAATTTTGAAGAAAGCAAAGGCGGAGAATATCACTACCATTGAAGCGGCTAAGATTATGGCTAAAAAGCGTATATCAGATAAAATAGCCAGCTCAAAATAATACCTTATTAGTACTACACTCACGTTCTTTTCCTTATTTAATGCTAAACAGACGACACTTACGGATTAAAGTAATGCAGGCCTTATACGCCTTTTTTCAGGCAGATAACAATGATTTGCAAAAGGCGGAGAGGCAACTGCATGCCAGCATTGATAAGGTTTACGAACTCTATATTTTTATTCTTTCCTTGGTTCCTGAACTGGCTGATTATGCGGCTAAAACATTGGAAGATGCAAAATTAAAGCGTTTGCCCACCAAAGAGGACTTGAATCCCAATACAAAGTTTGTCGAAAATAAATTAAGTGCAGCAGTTGCGGCCAATAAATCCTTTCAAACGGCAATAAATACCTATAAAATTTCTTGGGCCAACGAACAGGAGCTTATTAAAAAGATTTTTCTGGAAGTGAAGGCCAGTGAGCTTTACAGCCAATATATGAGTTTGGGTGAAAGCAATTTTATTCAAGACCGTGATTTTATGGCCAAGGTGGTGAAGATTGTTTTAGAAGACTTTGAACCACTCAACTATTTTTTTGAAGAAAAAAGCATTATTTGGACCGATGATTTTGATTTGGCTTTTTCGATGGCCATTAAAACCATACGCCAAATTCAGGAAGCAAAGCCGGAGGAGAGTTTTTTGCTGCCTTTATATAAGGATGAGAAAGACGATCGTGCATTCATGGTAGATTTGTTTCGAAAAACAGTTTTGAACAACCAAGCCTATGAAAAACTAATTGGCGAAAAAACACAAAATTGGGAAGTGGAGCGTATTGCCATGATGGACGTGCTGCTCATGAAAATGGCCATTACTGAAATTCTGAATTTTTCAAACATCCCAACCAAAGTTTCCCTAAACGAATACATCGAACTTTCAAAAAATTACAGCACTCCCAAAAGCCAGATTTTTGTGAACGGCATTTTAGATAAGCTCTTGGCTGATTTTAAGGCCAATGGAGAGTTGAAAAAGACGGGTAGAGGATTAATGGAATAATGCAGTTGGCAGGCTTTTTATTTTAGTGCCGTTTGTAGTTTCTCACTCGCTAACTTTTGAATTTCTTTCGCAATCATTTTACTTTTAAATGCCCGTTCAAAGTTACCTTCATTTAATTGCTTCTCGGCGTCTTTATTGAGGCGAGCTGCAATTTCAAAGAGGGAATTGTTTCCACTAAGTACCAACGTTTCATGTTTATCCACAAATGAAAGTGCTCTGATTTTATCTGCTTTCATGCGATGAGAATTTAAGGTTATAGGCGATTAATTTGAACATCAGAAGTTCATTCTCAAAATTCATGAATGAATCGAAAGGCATGTTATAGAATTTCAAAAAAAGTTTATATCATTTCAACTAATGCAATAAAAATGCCGATGAGTTTAGAAAAAAAATCTCTTAATAATTGGAATTGATTTTTTAATTGATGTAATTTGTTGTAATAATTTTTCATTTATGTATGAGTGAAGCGTCTCAATCAAGTGATAAAATTACCATTCTCGACAGCATTCAATTGTCGCACAGCAAAATTGAGCTACGAAGCGACGGAATTGTGGTGCTATCTACCATAAGCGATTTTATGTTTAGCCTTAAAGAAACGGTGGAAGGAATTGATGCCATTGGTAAACTCAGTGGCGGAAATTTGGTAGCTGTAATGAAAATTGCAGGCTTAGGTTCAAGTGTAGATACCGATTCCCGTCATTATATTGCCAGTGGCCGTGGCTCACGCTATTCCATTGCCGAGGCAATAGTTATACAATCCATTGCCCAAAAAATAATAGGAAATTTTTATTTGAAAGTGGAAAAGCCGATTAAACCCACAAAACTCTTTACCGATAGAAGCTCAGCTGAGCTCTGGTTGTATGAACAAATGTTTCTTTCCAGTCAAAAATAATTGACCTTTTTATTGCCTAAAAGAAGCCAATTCGAATTTTTTTATTTTCGAAAATATCCTTTAAAAATATTGATTCCCAAAAGTAAATGAATTCCTTTAAAGCTAATACCATCAAACATTTTGGTATTGGGTATTAAATTAACTGCCCTAAATATAAAGGGTTCAAGAGGCGAAAGTATGGTATATGCGAATTTTTTCAACCCTCGGGTTTTATTTTCAAACTGCGTGTATCCCATGTCAAATCCAATTCTTATGGTGTTAGCACCATGGTAGTTTCGCTTTAACCAAACACGCAAATCTAATTTATCCACTTCGTTATGAAGCACAGTTTGATTGGGTTCTATAAATATTTTGATGCCATTTTTTTTCATCCTCGAATTAAACTCAAAATCCTCAAAACCCGAATGTGGAAAAGCTTCGTTGTAGCCTTCACAGCGTAAAAAATTGGAACGGGTAATTCCTAAAAAACAACTTGCACCCGAAGGGACTTCAAACAACTCATCAAACCAAGGTTCACCTCTTCTCCAGCCTTTTAAACTTACCAATTGGTTCGCAATCATAAATCTTCCAAATGCAGTTTTTTGGCAGGCTGCAATCAATTCGGGTGGATATTCCCAATTCAGATTTAAACAATTATTGGGCTGTTGTTTTAAGAAGTTTAATGTGTACTCCAAATGCGTTGCCTCAAAAACAATATCATCATCTACAAATAGTAGGAGTGGTGTTCTTGCCAAGGATTCGCCTAAATTTCGGGCGGCAGCAACACCACTCTTGGGATTGTTTACCAAACGGATTCTACCGTCATTTTCAGGAAGTATAGGTTCTGCTGTTTTTGAATCGTTTACTACAATAATTTCGGCATTTGCTTTTTCAGCGGCAGCAAGCGCAGCAGCTATGGTTCGGTTAAATACAGCAGGCCTGTCTTTTGTTGGAATTATTATAGTGATGAGTGCTTCGTTCATTTTGTGTTAGCGTATAATACTGCAAACTGGAAGCAGGATTTATCTTTTATCGATTGTAGTAAAAATTTAAAACTACGTAGCATTCTCACTGCAAAGGCATAGCGTGCACCTTTATAAGCTGTAATGAATTGCACTTCATTGCGAATTATGGTTTCAAATTTTTTGGAGTTTGACCCAAAATCACTTTTACCTAAGTGGTGTACTACTTTTGCATCGGCACAATAGTAAGCCTTTAAGCCAATTTGCATAAATTGATAGCACCATTCCATGTCTTCGCCATACATGAAGAATCGTTCACTCAATTTTTTTTGTTCCAGCAATTCTAAATCATCGTATCGAAACATAAAGAATGTTCCCCAAACCCAATCACAATAAGTGTTTTCCTTTAAGTTTAAAAATGCATTTAAATACCGTCGTGCAATTTTATCTCGGTCAAATAATTTATACAAGCGAGTTGTTTCAAGCAGTTCGCCCATGATGGAAGGAAAACTCTGACAACAATGCTGAAGCTTTCCATCGGGGTACTGCAATTGCGCGCTCACTACACCTATATCAGGATGATCATTTAGACAGTTTTGAGCAATATTTACCGCATTGTTTTTTAATTCTGTGTCACTGTTCAATAACAATACATGCTTGCCTCCAGCAGCCTTAATTCCTATGTTATTTGCTTTTGCGAAGCCAAGATTCTCGCTGTTTTCAATGAGTTGAATAAGTGGGTGCGTGTCTAACAGTTCTTTAATATTTCGGTCGCTGCATCCATTACTTACAACAATAATTTCAAACGCGGTATTGCGTGTATGCTCGTATATCGACGAAATACACTTTTCAGTATACGCGTAAGTATTATAATTGACAAGGATAATAGAAACCATGCAGCAATTTTTACTTTTTAGTGCACACTAAAATTTGATAGCCTTTTTGACGCTTACCAAATTCGGATTCGAAATAATTTTTCGATTGCTTTTCATACGCTGAAATAGTTGAAAATTTAGAAACAGCAAGTCGTGGAATTCCCATTACGGATTTTAGTTTTGAAGCAATTCTAAATAGCAATGAAGTATTTTGCAAGGGATACAATTGTACGTAAATGGTTTTAATTGTTAAGTACTCGGCAACTTCCGCTTGAAAGCGCTCAAATCCCCATTCTTGCACATGATAAGGGTTTTTAGGAGCTGCATCTAACTCAACAGCAGAAATTGGAGTGGACACAAGAAAAATACCATCTTGGCTAAGTGAACGATTAATGTTTTGCAAATAGGTTTTTATCTGTGGTAAATGTTCGATGGTTTCAAAACTGATGATAACCTCGTACTTATTTTCTTTCACAAATGCAGTGGCATCTCCCACATTAAAATTTAAATTGCTTGCAGGGAAGCGATGTGTCGCATAACGAATGGCTTCAGGATCCAAATCAATTCCATCCACCGAAAGGGCTTTTCCTTCGGTGGCAATGTAATGCGAGCCTTTGCCACAGCCCGATGCCATGTCAAGCACTTTTTTTTGGGTAGTAAATTGCGTTGCAAATTGATAGCGTTTAATATGACTATCCTCTGTAGTTGGGTCCGAAAATCCGGGCATCCAGCGTTCCAGTTTACCATAATTCACATAGGCAGCAAAAATCCTCGATTCGAGCTGGGTACAAAAAATTTCTTCTCTTAATTGTTCTATTTCACTATTCATTACTAAGCTTTTTTTCTCAAATAATAGGCAGCTGCATCGCCCTTGTTTTCTTTGTTTATGGTATCGGTAAATTGCTTCGCATTTTCAATTTCCTCCTTCGAAAGCAATTTTTCTGCATCCTCCATGCGCGTAAAGCTATAGCCTTTTTTTATCAACTCGCTTCCAATGGCGTAATACGGAGGGGTTTCATATTCCACTTTTACAAATTCCAAGGCAGTACCTTTTATCAATTCACGAATTCCTTTTTCGGTCGTTAAAAAGAGGTGCCGAGGTGCATCAAAACAAAGCCAATGTTCTTTGTATCGATCAAACCCACCACCGCGCACCGGCACTCGTATCATGCATTCACCGCCTGGCTTTAGTATGCTTGCAATTTTTTCGATGATTTCTTTTGGACGCAACATGTGTTCAAAAGAATGGTTCATCATCACTGCATCTACCGGCTCATTCCACTCAAAAATATCTTTTTTTAAAATAACCGGAACAGCATCCAAATAAATATCCTTCTCTATAAAGGGATCAATACCTGTGATACCTTTAAAACCAACCGATTGCATATACCTTACGATATTACCATTACCACTGCCTACATCCAATAATTTACTCTTTGCATTTTTTGCCCATTGTTTGAAGGCAAACTGATAGGCTTTAAATTGAATTTCGGTTTCAGTTAAGGGAAAAACAGCAATTAACCATTTTCCAATTAGGGAAGATTTTACCTTATAAAAATTTAAATCGCGCACTTTAATTAACCAACTCTTAACTGCTCCAAAGCGCTGCAGGGCGCGACTTATAGTGAATGAATAATAATCGTTAGGATAATAACTAGCTAAATTTTCGGGAATTTTTTCAATAATGAGGGAATCGCAAGTAAGGCAACTTTTGTAGGTAAAAAAATCATCTTTCCCATACATCATTTCCTTCACAGAAAGTGTTTCGCCAAATTCAGTATTCCCACAAACGCTGCACTTCATAGCTCCTAGTATACGGTTTCGATTTGCAATGCTACTAAACTTTCGGCATCCAAACTGCCTTTATCCACTAATTTCATCGAAAAATCGATGAGTCTTCCGCAGGCATTTCCATCGGCAAGGTAAAGTAATTCACGTTTTAATGCTTTTGCGTTTTTCAGCGTTTCATTAAGTGCTTCTGGGTTTGTAAATAGTGTATTCAAAAAAGCTTCTAACTCCTCCAAACGATGGTACTCATGAATTTTGTTTTTCTTATCGGCAAATAAATAATCGGCCAACGACTCACCCGAAGTAAGCGAAATAAACGCAAAGGGCTTTTCAAAATACACCGCATCTAAAATGGCACTGGAACTCTGACAACACATAAAATCCGCGAGCAACACCGCATCCGAGAGCGACAATTGCTCATTCGTAAATACTTTTTGATTCGGATAATTATTCTTTTTAATCACCTCATCGGCAATTAAATCAACTTCAACCGGATGTTTTTTTACAATTAAATTCCAATTGTTCTTATAGCAAGTCTTGGAAAGTCCATCAATTATGCTCGCTTTTTCATCGTCAAATATTTTGTTGCCCGAACACCATGTGCTTGCAAATAAAACAGTTTTTTGACTTGCATTTATGTTATGTTCTGCAGAAAATTGGATTTTGTCAGGGTTGCGTTTAGATAAAAAATCATGTTTGCAATAGCCCAAAACAAGTTCATAGCGGGAGGGATCGTTGTTTCTTTTCCAATTCGTGGCTGTGAGCGCACTAATGCAGGCGCGGGCAGTAAAAGGGATATTTGATTTAAGAAACGGACTATCGAAGGTAAAAGAGTATTCTACAAAAACACTTGGAATGTTTTTGTGACGCGCTACATGCGCTAAAACACGGCCCATTTCGGCTTGATTGGTGTAATAACAAATGCTTGGATTTGTTTTATCGAGCATATTACTTATCCATTCATAATGCAATTCACTGCCTTTAAAATGCAGGTTTTCGTCCAAGCTTTTAAACACAGAAAATTTTTCGGTGAGCATGGAAAAGAAGCTTTCATTTTTATTCTGACGCGCATATTTTCGGAATTCCTCAAAGCGAAATACCTCAATATTGCTGCAAGCAAAAGGCTGGAAACTATAGTTAAACTTGGCTTCCATACCGGTTGCGATTTGAACAATGCTCAAGGATAAATCTGAACTGTTTTTTACCAATTCAAAAAAATGCTGAAGCAAAAGCGCATCCGAAGAAACATCATAAGTAAGCAACAAGAAATGATACTTACCTCTTTTGATGCGCGGCTTTATTTTTGATTTAAGTGAAAAAAGTGTCTCATACAGTGGATAAGCCAATTTCTTTATCCGCGCAAATCGTGGATTGTATTTTCGAATGATGCTGCTATCGTAAAAGTTTGAACTTACAGTAAAGTTTGGAAAGCGATTAGCCAGTTCAGGAACAATTATTTTTAAATCGCTACTCAGTTCCAGGTGCAGCTGATTGCTGTCAATCTCCTTTGCGAAAGCTGCCACAAATTGCTCCAGCATGAGTAAAAACATATATTTGAGCAATACATATTTTTTAAAGTAGTCGTAAAAATAAGCGTACAACTGATCCCGTTTACTGAGTCCAAGCAAATATTTATTGGGAACAAATAAATCAATCGGTAAACTCAGAAACACTTTTTCAAGCTCCTCATGCATCGCACCGGCCGCTTTAAACTCAATGGTTGTAGCTGAGGTAAAGTTAAATTGGTCGATACTTGTTTGCAAAAAACCCTGCTGCTCCTTGATATAACAATCGTGGTAATACAACTTAAAAGGAGCATCAGAAGCACGAAAATGAGGAAGGTTATCAGTTACTAAAAACAAGGACATGAACAGCAGAATTCTAGGTAGTAGGATTAATTAGTATGGCTTTGACAGGATTTAAAAAATATATTCCCAAGTTAAAGGGCTGCCTTTTTTAATGTCTTTAATTACTTTTTTATTTTTTAATTCGGCATAATATTTTGGTTCTATGCCATTGCCGGGGCGCACAATGCGAGTGTTTTGCTCTGTAATGGCTTCACCTGCTTTTATATCCTCCGAAACATAAATGGAGCGCTTGTAAAACACATTTTTTTTCTCTGCTTCCTGAATCCCAAATTGCACAGTACCTAAAGCTAAATAGGCACGCTCACATTCCACAACCAAGCTTTTTAATTCTTCGGGCTCCAGCGAAAAGGCTGAATCTACGCCACCTTCGGCACGGCTCAAACAAAAATGCTTTTCAATTACCTTCGCACCCAAAGCCACAGCAGCAACCGAAGCACCAATACCCATGGTATGATCCGATAAACCAACTGTGCAGTTAAACACCTGCTGAAACATAGGAATAGTAAGCAAATTGGTATTTTCGGGAGTAGATGGATAGGTGCTGGTACACTTTAAAAGAGTAATGTCTTTTGCGCCATTAGCCCGCAAAATCCCCACCGATTCAAGAATATCTTCTAAGCGAGCCACACCAGTCGACATAATGATTGGTTTGCCGGTTTTTGCAACTTTAATAAGCAAAGGATGGTCGGTATTCTCAAACGAAGCAATTTTATAAATGGGACAATTCAGGCTTTCCAAAAAGTCTACAGCGCTTTCATCAAAAGGAGAACTAAAGCACAGGATACCTTTTTCATGCGCACGGTCGAAAATCGCTTTGTGCCATTCCCAAGGGGTGTAGGCTTCTTTGTACAAATCGTGCAACTCTTTTCCATACCACAGCGACTTTGGATCATCAATCACATAAGCCCCTTTCAGGGTCATAGTATCGGCAGTATAGGTTTGCAATTTTAAAGCATTAACTCCGCATGCAGCTGCTGCATCCACAATTTGCAAAGCTCTTTCGAGCGATTGATTGTGGTTACCGCTCATTTCGGCAATGATAAATGGAGCGCCCGGATATTTTGTATTGGTATTGGATAAAAAATTCATGTCTTAATCTTAGGAAATAGTTCTAATAATTGTGAATGCTTCGGCAAAGTTGGCACCAATGGCTACACCCCAACGCTGTGCTTGTATACGCAAGGCTTCAGGTGAGCGGGGGTGAGGGAAAGCTCGTTTTTCGAATTCATAACTTTCCATGCCTTTAATTTTGGCCGCTACATTTTTCTCGCTTACACGGATGAAAAAATTCGGTATAAAATTTTTGGGATCACTCGATGCACGCCATTCAGTGCCGGATGGTGTTTCAAACGTAATAATGGTTTTAACTCCTTCTTCAGCCATCGGGCGGCAAGCCGTAATTACAGCTTCAAAAGTGCGTTGGTGGTCAATGTTTAAATCGCCGCCGTGGTGCGTAAAAATCACCTCCGGTTTAAAAGCTTGCTTTTCCTTTTCTATCACTTTAATAAGATCGAGCAAATCCACGCTGTCAAAGCGATTGTCGGCAAAGTCGTAAGTGCTGGTGCTACCATAGCCGATTGCTTTCTGTGCCTTGGCAATATTTTGTTTGTGTGTTTTTAACTCAGCTTGCCAATTTTTACTATCTCGTTTATCGGAGCGGGAGGTAATGCCTTCACCCAAAATCACCACATGGGTTTTAACACCATATTTGCTAATTAATAAGTTCATGCTCGCACCTAATCCCAGCAATTCATCGTCGGGATGGGCAACCACAATAAGAATTCGTTTATTTTTTAGTGATTCTAACATTGGCGTTTAGTGTATTGTCGGCATTTCTGCGCACTTGGGTAAATTCGTATTTTAATTTTTCAGTTTCCAAATAAGCAGCAGGATAACCATCTGCATCAAGCATGCGAATGTAATCGTACACTTCTTGTGTATTACTGAGCTGTTGCAAATTGCTTTCAGCGGGTGTGCGCCGTTTAAATTGCAGCACTTCACCCGTTTGTTCCTGAGGATTAATTTTATCTTGTAGTATTTTTAAAATCATATCATTCACAATCGGAACACAGCGCTCAAATATTTCGCGGGCAGTGCCTTCCAAACTTAGTGGGACTTTTAAATACACAGGTCCTGCATCAAGTTCTTTCACCACTTTTAGCGCACTAATTTTTGTTTCGGTAATTCCGCGCACAATCAAATTTTGAAGCGGCGAACCCCCTCTGCCAAAAGGTAAATCTGTCATGTGAAACACAATGCAGGCATAGTTTTCAAAAACTTCGGCAGGAATAATATGCGACCAATGCGGAAAAAAAATGAAGCTTGGATTTACTTGTTTAAGATATTCCAGCGTCAATTCTTCCTTTTTGCTAATCACTTCTATTTTTTCCAATAAGCTTTCCTTCAGGCTTTTCACAAGGCCTTCGGTATAAATGGGATTAGTGGAAGCAATTAGTATGGGCATGTTTATATTCCGTTTTTCAATCACCTTATAGCATTAAATTAGCTAAGGATTAAAGCTATTTCAGCCTCAAAAATGGCGCTGCAAATTAAGCAAATAAATAGCACATTTTTGGGATGGAATTTCGATTTTCGATGAGCCGTTTTAATCGGATAAAGTTTGCTTTAATCAACTATTTGGGCGCCTGAACCGGGCTGTCACTACTCGCTTTTTGCTTGGCGAAAAGCCGGCGCAAAAGAGCTCAAACAGGCCGTTCCATCCCTGTCGCGAAAGCATCTTTCAAATTGAAAACTTTTATAGAAATGGTCGCACCACACCTACATGCCCATTGGTGGTCAAACTTTTATAACAACAATTCTAACGATATTTGTTATCCTAATAGCTGTAATAATACTTAATCTTTATATGGGGGCTTGTAATAAATCCAATTACATTTTTTATTTAACACTAGTCGTATGTACTCATTTTGGATGCATGTACACACCTATTCCAAAAGATTTAAAAAAACAATTTAATTCTTTTGGACAAAAAACAATTAATAAAGATGGCAATTTGAACTTAGAACGAAACCTTTATTGCGTAAGGATAATTCACTACCTGAATCCTTCTTACATAGACACAGCTCAGGTATTTAGATATATAAACAATCAAAAAATAAATGACACAATTATTAGAGGAAATGAAGTCTCATACAATGGCTTTATTTTTTTTAAAAATGGATTTTGCATAAAAGGTAAACTTTATGAAAAAAATAAAGGGTTTATACATGGCGATTATTATGAATTAGACTCTGTTAAATTAGATTATTCCAGCTCTATTGGAAGTTGTGGGTTTTACGAAATTTTGGGAGATACAATAAAAGTAAAAACTTTAATCCGAGGCTCATATTTGGCGGGTTCTGTTTCTGCAACAGAAGAGTGGTACAGATTAAAGGACAAAAGTCTCGTACAATTAGTGTATTATAAAGATTTAACTTGGGAGCATAATTATTCATCCGGATTAATCCCATATTATGATTCAGTGGCTTTAACTTTTTCAAAAAAATATCAAATAGATCAAGGTTTTATTAATCCAAACTCTACTTGGTTACTAAATAAATCGTGGTTCTGGAATGATAAAAAGGAATATTTAAATTGGAAAAATGATTATAAAAACAGGAACAATTTACATTAGTTATTTTTGACTAAAAGCATTTTCATAATTAGTTAACCATAAACAAATCCGCGTAAATTTTACTCATCCGCTCATCAGCGTTTTATTTATGCTAATTAAATAATTCTATAAATTGTTCTAGTTGCGGCAAGATGCCTATTAATAGCATCACTCGCAGGATGCGAGCGAAGGTGAAAAAATAGGTTAAGTTTTAGTAAACTAAATCAATTAACCGCGAACAAATCCGCGCAAATCTTAATCATCCGCGTTCTAACTAACCCACCTCATTTAAAATCCGAAGAAACTAAAAACGCTTGTCTTCCTTTTTTTATCGTTTCAAGAGCATCCTCAAAACCAACATTAAAGAGCAAATCCAACACACTCAAATAGGGAATAAATGTTCCGTGTAATTGGGGATATGGGGCAGGGATGTAATTTTGGTAAATTAAATCAAGTTCAGTATCAGCAAATGCGCCAGCCGGGTTGTGCTGCTCAATATACACATGTGCACCTCTTGGCGAAAGGTAGCGTGTTCCATTCAGTTTTTGGCAAATATTTACTAAACGAATATCTTTATCTCCACTGATATCAGCTAATTCAGAAGCTTTTACAAATTGGGTTTTAATCCCAATTTGGGGTGCAATGGCTTGAATTATTCCACAATTTAAATCGGATACTGTTGTACTATTATTTTGAATGAGTGGGCTTATAAACGAAAACACATCTTCAAAATGTGGCGCTTTTTTATAATTCATTTCTATCGAACGCAAATGCTTGGCTCTCCAGTTTTGACTGTCATCCAGCAAGGTAGTATTGAATAAAATTTCATTCACTTTTTGCTCCCCCTTTTTTATCGGACAGGCTAAAAACAATTCCCCTTGCGGCGTTTTAATCCGGTTGCGGCAATCAAAAGTGGTGGCGGTTTTGCGCACAATTTGCACATTGTCTAAAAACACAAACACATCCGCACAATCCATCAAATCAAAATAACCCAGCCAAGGAAGATAGGTGGGCTGCATCACTACAATGGTTTTCATTTTATTTTTGACGCAGCATTATTTGTATAAATACATCGCATATTCAAAAGGAATACTATTTTCTTTCACTAAATAATCGTGGCGCAGTGTAACTTTTTTTGTGAGATTTCTTTTACAAAAATCAAACACCTCCAAAGGATCGGTATAATATAAATTATCCGCCTGAAAATCTACGTAAGTGGACATGGCATTAAATGCAATTCCCTTTGTGCTGGCAGCAAACATTTTAGTGATAGCATTCAGCATAAACTCCTTGTTATTCGGCATTTTGTTGTTGAACACGCCACTTAATAAAATGTATTCATAATTGGCCGGAAAGGAATCGTTGATAATGTCAAACACTTGAAAGGCAGCATTGGCATCACTTGCGTAGTTTTTTTTATTGGCTTCAATAAATTCAGGAACAAAGTCCAAACCTAAATATTTTCCGCTGTAACCTTTGCTTTTCATGAAATCATACAAATGTGCCAAGCCACAACCCACGTCAATCATACTGTTTATCTCAGTTGATATTCCCGCGAGTATTTCAAAACGTTTGTATTGTGAAACACTGTCGCTATACTGCACAGCAGCAGAGGAGTTTCCGTGTTCTTGAAATAGTTTTTGATAGTGTTCTTTTAAAGATTCATCCATGGATTAGCAAGTTAAAATTAAGGTTACTAAATTTTCAGTGGAATTAGTGTTGAAAATGCGTTTAGAAGCTTCGTGAAAAGCAATATTTTCTTGGTGTAGTTTAATTTTAGTGAGTTTTTCCAAGGTAAAATCTGCATCAAAATGAAATGCCGTCCCAATATCTAAGGTGAGTTTTTCAGCTTCAAATAATTGTGTATCGGCATAAACACCTGCGGTTAGCGAAAGCGTTGCATTTAGCACCCCACAATAGGCACATTCATATTTTACTAATCCACCGCCTGAAATTATAAAATCGCTTTTGGCATACAATTTTTCAATCTCAAAACCGGGCTTTTGTTGCATAAAGGAATTGGAATTTACACTTTCCCATTCCAAGCTATCGGTTCGACTGCTCACCAGCAACAATTCCACATCTGTAAATGCACGGTCCACAATTTTAACCAATTCCGCCTCAAGTGGCCAATAATCCGGCATTGCGCTTATACAAAATGCAATTTTTTTAATTTCTGTAGAGGGTGTTTCAAGTTTCATTTCCCGAATTGCTTTTAACTCGGGTTTCACAGGAAAATAGGAAATTCCTAAAGCACATTTTTTTGCGTTGTAATCGAGGGTAGGGGCTTGAATAGTAAAATTCAATAGCAAATCTACTCTCGAATAATCGCTATGCGCACAAAAATCATCCAGTAAAATGAATTTAAATTGCTTGTTGCAAGCACTGTCAATAAAGGATTGTGTAATAAAATAGCTGTCTACCAAGAGATGCGTAAATGCATGCGCTTGTGCAATTACTTCATTGTTGTTTGCTTCTGTAAACTTAAATGCGATGCGTTCAAAATTAAATTTAACCAACAGCGATTGCGCAAATTCACTGTAATTTCCCATAAAAGTAATTTTTGCTTGCGGTTGCATTTGCAGAATTTCAAGAGCAATATTTAAGCAACGCGAAATATGTCCAAACCCACTTGTAGCATCCGCATCACATCGAAATAAGAATCGCAATCCGTTCATTCGTGGGTAGTTTTTTGTTGAATGTGGGCATTTATTTTTTGCAATTCCGGATGGGTTTCCAAGAGTAAAATCAATTCATCACAATTCAAATTGTCTCCATCATACTCCACAATTAATTTTTCAATCAAGTCAAAATCTGCTTGCGTATCCAGCGTTAAACGCAGATGACTGGCATTTTTTTTATAAGTGATGTTATTTAAAATTGTTTTACCGGAACAATTTTGAATGAGGTAAGGAGTTACATGTTCTTTCTGTGCTACTGTATCAGCATGCATAGCTGCATCTTTTAATGCGGAGTAAGAAAATATTTCAAAATCAAAACCTCGCGGAAAAGTTTCTTCCAAACCATTCGAAATATAACAATTGGGATTGTCGAGTTGCAGAAAAGTTTCGACTCCGTTTTTAATTAAGGCTCCATCCAATAAAGGACAATCTGAAGTAACACGCACAATAACATCTAATTTATTTTGCTCTGCACATTCCACATATCGGCTCAACACATTTTGTTCATCCCCGCGGTAATAAGGTAGGCCATGAGTTTGAGCAAAATCAACCAATACATCATCCGCAGCATTTGTTGTGGTGGCAATATAAACCGGATAAGTGCTTGCTTGCAAGCGATCGAGGTGATATTCGAGAATTGTTTTGCCATTAATTTTCATCAACACTTTGCCGGGCAAGCGCGTACTGCTCATCCTTGCTTGTGTTATGATTCCCACTTTTTGCATGCGCAGTGTTTAATAAAATTTAAACTTTAAAATCAGCATCCACATACTGTGTAATAAGCTTACGCAGACTTTCCACTGTTTCCCATTCAGTATTATCTTTCGAAGTGTAGGTAAATCCTTGTGGGACCAATTTGGCCGAAAAGTTTTTAATGTAATCGTTTAAATTCCAACACGGAACCTGAGGTAAAATCACATAGTATTTTCCTAAATCGTATGTACTAAAAGAGTCGGAACTGGTAATCATTTCTTCGTGAATTTTTTCACCGGGGCGTATTCCTGTTATTTTGTGTTCACAATTGGGAGCCACTGCTTTCGCAACATCCAGAATTTTGTAAGAAGGAATTTTAGGTACAAATAATTCACCACCCCAAGCCGTTTCCAGCGCATGTAAAACCATGTTTACCCCTTCCTGTAAAGTAATGTTGAAGCGGGTCATATTTGGATCGGTGATGGGCAATACACCTTCGCTTTTCTTCTTAATAAAAAAGGGAATAACCGAGCCATTTGAGCCCATCACGTTGCCATAACGCACCACCGAAAATTTAATTTCCTTTTTTCCTTTTACATTATTGGCAGCGATAAAAAGCTTGTCAGAGGTAAGTTTGGTAGCCCCATACAAATTTATGGGAGCACAAGCTTTATCGGTCGAAAGTGCTACAACCTTGCTTACATTGCTGTCGAAGGAAGCTTTAATTACATTATCGGCCCCGCCAATATTGGTTTTTACACATTCGTCCGGATTATACTCGGCAATGTGCACATGTTTCATAGCGGCGGTATGAATAACATAATCAATTCCGGTAAAAGCGCGTTTTAAACGTTCCAAATCACGCACATCACCAATAAAATAGCGCAATGCAGGGTATTTGCTTTCAGGAAACTCCTGTGCCATTTGAAATTGTTTTTGCTCGTCGCGCGAGAAAATAACCAGTCGTTTTACTTCCGGCCATTTTTCTAAAATTGTTTTCACCAGTTCTTTTCCAAGTGAGCCGGTACCTCCGGTAATGAGGATTGCTTTATTTGTTAGCATGTTGTAGTTCCCATTTTAGGATTTGACTTGTTTTTGCATTTCTACGATGTGCGCGTTGTGTTTTTGAATCCAATACCGTAAAGGATAATATATCACCCGGTTGATCCACCACAAAATTAACGGCAAATGAAGAAGTTATTGATAGATACACCAAATACTCGCCATGGGGCAGCACGTGGGGCTTAATTTTTAACTTGAATGAGGAAGTGCCATTTACAATGGATTCGAAGATATTTGGCAAAAAATCGGTGGTGTCAGTTTCAATAAAAACTTCCTCTTGGCGGCTTTTTACAATCACATATCCAAATGTATTTGGAAGTTTTTCGTTGCAGTTTAAAGTAAAGGAAAGTGTTATTTCTTCGTCAATTTCGAATTGCTCTTTTGATTTTCCTTCTTTATCTAACAGTGCTGCAGCGATGAGCTCAACTGTTTTTCCTTCAGGATTGGGTTTCTTAAACACCGATGTAATTCCACTATTTTGAGATAATCGTGAATAGGTATCAATCGCTGCCTGACTCAATCCCGTAAAGGCAATTTCTCCGGCATTCAACAAAATTCCTTTACTGCACAGGTGCGCAACAGACGCAAGGTTATGGCTTACAAACAAAAGCGTGCGACCTTCGTTGCGGCTTACATCCTCCATTTTGCCGAGGCATTTTTTTTGGAATTCGGCGTCGCCAACTGCCAATACCTCATCAATAATTAAAATTTCGGGTTCTAAAAAAGCAGCAACAGCAAAGGCCAAGCGCAATTGCATGCCACTCGAATAATGTTTTAAGGGGGTATCTAAAAACTTTTCTGTACCACTAAAATCAACAATCTCATCAAACTTCGCTTGAATTTCTTTGCGCTTCATTCCTAAAATGGAACCGTTCAAAAAAATGTTTTCACGTCCGCTAAGCTCTGAATGAAATCCTGTTCCTACCTCCAACAAGCTGGCAATACGGCCTCTCGAAATTATTTTACCGGAGGATGGGGGAGTTATTTTAGATAGTATTTTTAATAAAGTAGATTTTCCGGCACCATTTCTTCCAATAATACCAATGCTTTCGCCTGGAAATACTTCAAAGTTTATATTCTTTAATGCATAAAAATCTTCGCTGGTTGAAGTATTACTTTTAAATATCGACGTTAACGAATCGCGCAAACTTAAATAAGACTGCTTTTCGTGTTGGATGCGAAACTTTTTTGAGACGTTTTGTATTTCGAGTATGGGTTTCATGAATTAGGCTAAATCGGCAAAATAGGTCTCGGTTTTTCTAAAATAATATAATCCTGCAGCAAAAAATAGTAATGCAGTGCTTCCGCTAATCAGCAATAAATCGGGTTGAAGCGTTTTGTGCATAATCGAAAATCGAAACAATTCAATTGCCGAATACATAGGGTTTAGAGCCAATAAATACTTGGCAAATACATATTTTGAAGCAATGGAAACCGGATAAATAATGGGCGTTAAAAAGAAAAGCGCTTGTATTAAAAAGGGTATAACATACCTAAAATCTCGGTATTTAATATTTAAAGCCGCTAAAAAACTACCTATCCCAAATGTTGAAATGGCTGTGATTACTAAACTCAGCAACAACATCGGCACAAACACAAAAATATTAATAGGAGTGGAATAATAAATCAATAATCCAATAAACACCACAAAAGCCATCAAAAAATCAAATAAAGAAACCAATACAGAAGAAATAGGAATGATAAGTCTTGGAAAATAAATCTTCTTAATAATGTTGGCATTACTCACCATACTGTTTCCAGCGCCGGTTAAACCGGATGAAAAAATATTCCATAACAATAAGCCGGAGTAAACAAAAACAGGGTAGGGGGTTGGGTCGTTCGGATCTTTTAAAATGCTTCCAAAAAAGACCGAAAAGATTAGCATCATGGCAAAGGGCTGTAGAATTGCCCACACAAAGCCTAATGCAGTTTGTTTGTATTTAACTTTAATGTCACGCCAGGTAAAAAAGTAAAAAAGCTCTCGATACTGCCATAATTCGCGCAAACCAAGGCTCAACTTTTCATGTGGTTTAATCTCGTATTCCATAATTTTGCTTAGCGCGCAAACTTACGAAATGCATTTAGTTTTGAAACCAGAAAATCGATTGCAGTTCAATTTAATGGGATGAGAAGTTTTTGAGTTGTTTTACTGCTCCATTATTTACAACTTCACGCAACGTAATTTCGTGTGTTTTTTGTGGCCTTATTCTCGGTCTAATTTTTTCAACATCCACAAGTCACAACCAAAATGACCGCTGTTTCCTAGGGGCTTATCAAGATAAGTGAATCCCGATTTCTCATACACTTTCACTGCTTGACTGAGTTCCGGTAAGGTTTCGAGGTACATATTTTTAAAACCAAATTCTTGCGCTGCTTCGATGCACTTGTTTATCAGCATTTTTCCAAGTCCTTTTCCCCGCGCTTCAGGTAGGAGATACATTTTTACCAACTCGCAAGTATCTGCCGGTAGTCCACTTGTTGGAAATATTCCACCGCCACCTAAAATTTTATTTGAAGCAACAGCTACAAAATAGCGCGATTGCTCCGTTTGAAAAAGCGTATACAAATTGTCGGTAGCTTTATCGAAATAAACCGTACCCGGTCGATTAGCTCCAAATTCACTCAAACTAGCTCGTATAATGCTTGCGATAACGTCATTATCTTCAGGCACTATTAATCTGAGCTCAATGGAGGTATTCATTATTGATTGTAATACTTGCTGTTCCAGGCGCTATCGCTAAAGGATGCGTTAGTCATGGAGCCTAAGAATAAAAAGAAAAAGAAAAAGGCAATAGTAAAATGGGTAGTAAGCCAAAAACGAAATACATATTGGCTTTCGCGCGTAACATTTAGCCAATCGAAAGGAAAGCTTATCGCTACAAGGGCGGCTAAAAGTATGCTACTGAGAAAAAAAGTGTAAATACTTTGTAAAGGAAAATTTAAAATGCCGCGATGCCATTTTAAATCATGCCCCCATTTATGCAACAAGTAAAAGTTGTTATCACTCAATTGAGCAAATAACAAGGGGTCTTCATTCACATCCGTTAACTGAAACATGTCATACGGAGCAATAATTTTAAAGTGTTGAATTTTAACTTGATGTGTTTGCTCAAATTCCTTTATTTGATGCAGCGCTTCATAAGGATACTCCGCTTTAAAATGCTTGGAATCCAAAAATCGCAAGCGGTATTTAATACAAATTTGTTTAATGGATTCTTCTGAATATACCTTATTAATGGAAAGTTTGTCTTTTAGCAGCAGCGGCTTTTTATAATTTTCGGGTGACTCATTTAAACGCTTTAACAGCATCGAATCCTTGGTTTCGCCGGCTGTAAGCAAGGTTTGTATTTCCTGAAGAATTTTTTCTTCCGGTTCTTGCTTAAGCGAGAGTTCTTTCGCTATGTTAAGTGTATCAAAAAGCATGGTCGTATTTTAAGTTAAAGGTAAAAAACAATTCTTGAAATATTCAATTTAGTCAACAACAGAATTTTAAACTTGTTTATACTTTTAACAAAAATATCAACGTCTGAATTCGGCGCAAATAATGGCAGCAGCAATAGAAACATTTAAAGAATCAACCGGATGTGCAGCATAGGAAGGAATTCTAATTTTCCTCTCAACAGCAGCAATCAGTTCTTGCGATATGCCTTTGGATTCATTCCCCAATACGATTATTCCATTTTTAGTAAGTGAATTTGAATAAAGGTTTTCTCCTTCCAATACCGCTCCGTAACTTATCATACCATTATTCTTAGCAACTTCCAGCAGGGATTTTAAATCGGTATATATAACCTTTGTCCTTAAAAAAGAACCCATGCTTGCCTGAATTACTTTGGGATTATAAAGATCAACAGTTGCGGGTGAACAAAACACATGTTCAATTCCAAACCAGTCTGCAATTCGCATTATGGTTCCAAAATTACCCGGATCCTGCACATCGCTTAATGCAATGCTTAGCTTGTTTATTAGTTCATCCGGTGAAAACTCCTTCTTTAACATTTGAACTATGCATAGAACCTCATTGGGAGTGCTTAATGCAGATATTTTTTTTAGCTCTGATTCAGTAACTTCTATGCAAGTAATCCCTGCCATGCTTGGCTTTAAACTGTTTTTTTGCATCCAATCTGCAACAGCAAAAAGCGAATGAATAGTATATTCGGACGACAACAATTCTTCCACAATTTTAGTTCCCTCCACCAAAAATAAGTGCTCCTCTTGACGGAATTTTTTTTGCTGAAGGCGCTGTGCCAATTGAATTTGTGCTTTACTGAGCATGAAAAAGATAAAGTATTAAATTTGCATTTCGTAACACAAACCTACATGATTCTGTTGATATCCCAAAAGTGCGGCAACATTCTTGTGTAGGTTCTTTTTGTATCTTGACCCAAAAAATAGCGCATTGCATTAATGACAGGAAAGTATAAAAAATTACTGGTATGTGTTGGCTTGTCTGCAGCGTTATTCCTATTTAGTTGTAACCCGGCTCGAAAATTAGAGACCGATCAATATATGATGAGCAGTTACATTGTGAAGGTCGATAACCGTAAAATCGATGCGGATGAGTTAGAAAATATCGTCAAGCAAAAGCCCAACAAAGCTATTATTCGAATTGGCAATCACCGTTATATTCGTTTCCATTTGTGGTTTTATAACTTCGCAAACAATGGCAAAACCAGAAATTATAAGAATTGGTTAAAGAATGTTATTGGCGAAGAACCTGTAATATTAGATACTGGTCTCACACAAAAATCCACGGCTCAACTTCGGCTGTTTTTAATCAAAAAGGGATATTTTAATGCGGAGGTCAAGGATACTACAGTATATAAAAAGCAGCAATCTTGGGTTACTTATAAAATTAAAGCCGGCGAGCCATACCATTTTCGAAACTACAATTATGTGATTCAAGATACCGCTATTAATCGGATTCTGTTTTCCGATTCGGCAAAAACATTGGTACATAAAGGTGACGTATATGACGAATTTGTTATTGAGCAAGAACGGGAGCGAATTACCTTACTGCTTAGAAATAATGGCTATTATTATTTTTTAAAGGAGTACGTGCACTTTGATGCGGATAGTGCTTTAAATTCAAGACAAGTAGACATTACTGCCGGTATTAAAAATCCCGAGAAAAAGCTGCCCGATTCAGATAAAAAAATAGAAGTTTCACATCAAAAATACAGTTTGAATAAGGTATATATTCTGCCTGATTTTATTGCCAAGCAAAAGGGGAGAGTATTTACCGATACAAGCCTTTTTAAAGATTATTATTTTCTTTACAACCACAAGTTAAAATTCAGACGCAGTATTTTAATTCGACCCTTTTTCTTGATTCCAGGCGAGATTTACCGACAACGTAATGTAGAGGAAACCTATAAACTAATGGGAAATTTACGTGCTTTTAAATATACCAATGTAGTTTTTGAAGAAAGCAAAGCCGATAGCACTTCCCACCTATTAAATGCTTTTTTGCAACTCACTCCATCACCCCGTCAATCCTTTTCTGTAGCTGCAGAAGGAACGTATAACTCCGGTAATTTTGGGGTCTCAGGAAACCTTATCTATCAAAATAAAAATGTATTTAAAGGGGCCGAAATATTTGAGATTCGCTTAAAGGGCGGATTGGAGGTTCAAAATATTAGTACCAGCACAACCTCAACCGGAAGTGCTATTTCACAATCCCTCAATCCTTTTAATATCTATCAAATTGGTCCCGAATTCTCACTCAATTTTCCCCGCATCATTTTCCCCTTACCGGAACGAATTTTATCGCGGAATATTAAGCCAAAAACATCCATTTTATTTTCCTATAATTATCAAAAGCGACCTGAGTTTTTTGGCACAATAGCTAACTTTTCCTACAACTATAATTGGAAACCGTTTAATAAAAAATACATTCGATTTACCTTTACTCCGTCGGAGATTAATTTTGTGAAAGTGTTTTTAGATACTGAGTTTCGGGATAAACTTTTACTATCGGGTAACCCAATTAGTTTAAAACGTTACGACCCCTTGTTTGTGAATTCCATCCAGTTTAATTTGATTTACAACGATCAGGAATCAACTGAACGAAAAAACTTCTCTTACTTTAGATTTGATATTGAAACAGGAGGTAACATTCCAACCTTTTATAATCAACTCACCGGTACAAAAAAGGATGAGGACGGCGACTATGAAAAGTTTGGAATTAAGTACGCACAATATTGGAAAACCAATGCTGATTACCGCTTCTATAAAAAAACTGGAGCGCTAAGTAAAATTGTGGCAAGAACATTCATCGGTTTCGGTCAGCCTTATGGCAATTCCAAAGTCTTACCTTTTGTAAAAAGTTTTTATGGGGGAGGAGTGAACGATATTCGTGCCTGGCGAACACGTAAATTGGGACCTGGCTCCTTACCCGATTCGCTCGAAAGCAAGTTTGACCAAACAGGGGATATGAAAATTGAGTTTAATCTTGAGTACCGTTACAACGTGTACAAATATTTAAATGCTGCAACTTTTATTGATGCTGGAAATATTTGGCTTTTGAAAAAGGATCCGGCTGCACCAGGGGCAAATTTTACGGCTCAAAATTTTATTTCCGATATGGCGCTGGGCGCAGGTTTCGGACTTCGATTCGATTTCTCGTTTTTTGTAATTCGTCTGGATGCTGCCTATCCGGTGTATGATCCTGCTTACGAATTGGGAAATCGTTGGCTCATAAAAAATCCAGACTTAAAAGAAATCACTGTAAACTTTGGAGTCGGTTACCCATTCTAATGATTCACTCATAAGGTCGTCAATTTATTGAATCAACAAGTATCAGTTTGCATCTTGTGATTTGCTCCATTTTTTTTAATGAGGTGATTGTATACATTCGCAAAAAAAAAATCAAATGAAGAAGATACACATTTTAACCTTAGCATTCTTATTTATAATTGGATTTTCATGTAAAAAAGAAATTGAATTAGCTGATAGTAGCACAGCTTCCATCGACAACAGCGCAGCAAAAATCACGGTCGCTATAAATGAGGATTTTGAAAGCGGTACCAAAGCAGCATATACAGCGGCCGATGTTAGCTTAGTTACCGGCATTTGGAACTTAAATGATGCTTTAATCGGTAATTCTGCGTCTGATATAAAGGCAGGATTGCAATCCGTGCGGGTGCGTAACAGTGGAAAAATAACTATGAAATTTGATGCACCGAATGGTGCAAGTACTGTTACTGTGAAGCACGCAAAATATGGAGCAGACGCAAGTGGTACCTGGCAACTTTGGTATTGTATCAATGCCGGAACCAGTTACGCTCAAAGTGGAACTACTATAACCACAAGTACCACAACACTTATCACGCAAAGCTTTACGCTGAATGTTACAGGAGCAGTCCGAATCGAAATTCGTAAAACAGATGGTGGAACAAACCGTATAAATATTGATGATATTACAATAAACGATTACACCGCGTCAAATCCAACTCCGAGTTTAACTTCTATAACTCCAAATACAGTTAATGCTGGAAGTGCGCAGCTTACCATAACCGCATTGGGTACAAACTTTGTAAGTTCTTCAACTTTAAATTGGAATGGAACTCCTTTAACAACAACGTTTTTAAGTAGCACTAACCTTACCGCAATTTTACCTGCAGCGAATTTAACCGTTGCGGGCACTGCAAATGTTACAGTTGTAAGTCCAGCACCAGGTGGCGGTACATCTTCTGCAAAAACTTTTACTATTAATACCGTTGCATCTGGAGTGAAACGATTTTTATTTGATGCTACCAAAGCCGAAACTGCAGGAAATGCTGATTGGGTGATTGATGAAGATGCCGGAGTGCCTAAAAAAGTACCAACACCTGCACAAAGCGGAATAATTTCTAGCACCGCAGGTAGCTACTGGACAGGGGCTATTTCAAGTTGGGGTGTGGAGTTGGTTAAGAAGGGAAACTTTGTTGAAACGCTTCCAGCTGGAACTGCCATTACTTTCGGGGGCACTGGAGCTCAAGACTTATCGAAGTACGACGTATTTGTTATTGATGAACCCAATACCCGTTTTACTGCTGCTGAAAAAGTAGCATTGCTAAATTTTGTGAATGCAGGTGGAGGATTGTTTATGGTTAGCGATCACACCGTTTCTGATCGCAATAACGATGGATGGGATTCACCCGCTATTTGGAATGATTTCATGAATAACAATACCATTCAAAATAATCCTTTTGGTTTTAGTGTTGACCTTACTAATATCTCCCAACTCAGCAGCAATGTATGGACTTCCAGCAGTACCAATCCAATTTTAAACGGAACACAAGGTGCAGTGAGTCAGTTGGAATTTAACAATGGCGCCACCTTAACATTAAATAGCACAGCTAATCCCAATGTACAAGGCTTGATTTGGAAAAGTGGGGTTGCTCAAAACAGTACAAATGTGATGTGTGCCTCCTCTAAATATGGAAATGGAAGAGTATTTATAGTAACCGACTCCTCACCTATGGATGATGGAACAGGAGCTTCCGGAAACACCTTATTTGTGAGTTGGACTAAATACAGTCATTCCAAACTTTTTATGAATGCATCGCTTTGGTTAGCCAAGCTTCAGTAAATATTTGCTGCATAAAAAAAGGGGAACACTTCTTAAATAGTGTTCCCCTTTTTTTATTTTTAAAATTATCAATAGTTTGCAATGTCTTCCGTTTTAAGTTCAATTATCTCTCCAATCGCTTTTAACTTATTCATATCAATTTTCGATTTATCTCCATAAATGGTAATTATAATCGGATGCGATTTAATGTTCTTTTCGTAGTAATTATAAATATCATCAAATTGTATAGCATTTAAAGTTTTAAATTCATTTTCAAGCGGATCTTCAGTAAAACCTTTAAGCTGCATTGCTTCAATAGCTTCACTTCGTTCTCGTTGAGAAGGATAATTAGTGGAAACAGTACTCAGGGCATAAGTTTTAAAGGGCTTTAGTCGTGCCGGATACTTTGGCATATCGGTTAATAATTTCATCATTACTTCAATTGCTTCATTTGTTTTATCCGCCTGGCAACCTACAAAAGAAGTAAATAAAAGGGGATTGCTTTCGAAAACAGGTTTTGTAAATCGACCACCGGCTGAATAAGCCAGGGAGCGGTATTCGCGAATTTCCTGCAAAATTAATCCCGAAAAGGAACCACCTAAATATTGCCCCAAAAGCTTAATTTGAGCGTCGTAATCATGGGAGTAATTTTCGCCAAGTACCGAAAAGTACACCTGATTTTGTCTAGCTTTTGAATCCGATACAATATAAATAGTTGATTTAGTGATTGGAAGTGTTGGAGTATAGCTTAATTCAGGTTTTCCTTTATCACTGAGGGTAAAATTACCGGTAATAGCTGCACCCAACTCTTCTATTGCTTGTTTTCCACAATAATGAAAACTTGCAGCATAGCTCTTTACTTCTTGCACTTGAGTTAAGATTTCGGTAACCGACATTTTCTTAACTGCACTGAGTGAAGCCCTCTTTTTATAATCCGAGTTAGCCCCATAAAGTGCATACGCGCGCAAAATTAGCCCCATGGTTGCAGGATCTTTTTGTTCCTGTTTAAACGCCGCTTTAAGCCCTTCCTCCAGGTTTTTTTTCGCATCCGGTGAAGCCACCGGTTCTTTTAACAACTGATTCACAAGTGCCAAGGCTGCAGGAATGGATGAATCATCCCCTTTCAATTGAGCTATAAAAAAATCATCGTCAACCTCAAAACTCAAATCGCAATTTAGTTTTGAAAGCGATTCTTTAAATTCTTCCAAAGTCATTCCTTTAGGTGCCGATTCATTTAAAATTTGTGCTGCTAATTCTAGGTTCTGCATCTTATTTGTGCCGATATAATACTTTATTTCAAGTGTTGCAATGTCGTTGTATCGATTAGCTACACGGTATAAAACATTATTTTTTCCTAATTCTAATTTTTCTGCGTCATTTTTAAAGTCTATAAACTTGGGTTGAATGGAAGCATCTGCTTTATTCTCAAATGTTTTTGCGTAAGCCGATTTTTCGGTTTGCTCTGTAATTACAGGTTTAAATCCAGGTTTGTCGATTTTATCCTTTTTGGGAAACCCGGTTTTTGAATGAATGGCATAATAATTTTTTTTATAATATTTTTTGGCAATGGCCATGATATCTTGCTTGCTTAATCTTTCAATACGCTCCGGATAGGATAGCACCGATTCCCAACTTTTACCGGTATTAAATACATCCAATAGATTGCTGCCTCTTTCTTCGGGGTCTTCCATATTGGTCTTAAAATTTTTCAACAATTCGTTTTTTGTGCGCAGCAAAAAATCTTCAGAAAAGTCGCCGTTTGCAATCTTGTCAATTTCTGCAAATACAAGCTTTTCAGCGCTTCCAAAGGATTGTCCAACAATTTTTGGAATAATAATCATTAACTCAGCTCCGTCATCCTTCAAATGCAAAGAATTAGCGAATGCTCCCAATACTTTTCCTTTTTGTTGAAGTATATTTAGTAATCCTGTTTCACTTTCATTAAAAAGTAAACTGTTGCAAACTTCAAGTGCCAGTTCATCTTCATGATTTACAGCTATGCTTTTAAAACCAATTATGTCAACCTTCACCGGAGTAACCCTTAGTTTGGTGATTTCGTTAGCTGTAAATTGCATGGGTGTATAAGCCGGAAATACTGGAACGTCAGCATTTCGAAGCCTGCTGAATTTTTCCTGAATAAGTGGCTTTGCAACTTCTACATCAAAATTCCCAACTAAAAATAAAGCCATATTATTGGCTACATAATAGGAATTAAAAAACTCATAGATGCGGTCAATCGGTGGATTTTTTAAGTGCTCAGTTGTTCCCAAAGCGGTTTGCGTTCCATACGGATGATTCGGGAATAGATGCTTGTACAATTGGGTTACCAATTCAAATTGAAAATTGTCAGATGCCCTATTCTTTTCCTCGTAAACCACTTCCAGCTCCGACTGAAAAGAACGAAATACCGGATTTATAAAGCGATCTGAGTATAAGTCTAACCATTTGTTCATTTGCTCCCCCGGAAACGAATTGTGATAAACGGTCATATCGTTTGCCGTAAATGCATTTATTGCTGTTCCGCCAATGGATGACAACAATGTATGAAACTCTGTAGGAAGTCCATATTTGCTCGCTTGCAGGGCTTGATTGTTGATGCGTTCCTTAATCTGTTTTCGTTGAACTTCATCTTTGGTTTTTCCCAATTGCTGATAATAAATAGTGATGCTATCCAGAAATGGTTTTTCTTTTTCATAATTTGTCGTACCCATTGTTGTGGTGCCCTTAAAAAGCAAGTGCTCTAAGTAATGCGCTAATCCGGTTGCATCTGCCGGATCGTTTTTGGAGCCTGCATTAACGGCAACTGCACCATACGTACTGTTTGCATTTTTATCGGGAAGTAGGTACACCGAGAATCCATTATCCAGTTTATAACTTTGTAAGCTCAGGTATTCCTGGGCATGCACAAAAGCACCTGACAGCAGCAGGGTTAGGGTAAGAATTTTTCTCATAAGTAATACAATGATTTTTAAAGTGATTTGAACATCCTCAGATAGGCATACATTAAATGCCCTTTCCGTAAATTTTTTCCACCAAATCTTTATTTTTTTCTAAAATAAATTTACGCTTTAGTTTTAAGGTAGGCGTTAACTCTCCTGTTTTGATAGACCATTCAGAAGGAACGAGCTCTATTTTTTTAACTTGTTCCCATTTTCCAAAGTCTTTATTATATGTATCAATATCCTCTTGAATGCGCGCAATTACATCTTGGTTTTTAATCATTTCCTCATTTGTGCTGTAGGCAATTTCTTTTCGCTCGCACCATTCTTTTAAAAAAGCAAAGGCCGGCTGAACCAACGCTGCGGGAAAGTTTTTGCCTTCGCCTATTACCATAACCTGCTCAATAAATTTAGATTCCTTGAATTTGTTTTCTAACAATTGTGGAGCGACATATTTACCACCTGATGTTTTAAAAATTTCTTTTTTACGGTCTGTGATTTTTAAAAAATCGGTATTCACAATTTCTCCAATATCTCCGGTATGAAACCAACCTTCAGCATCAATCACCTCAGCAGTAAGGTCGGGACGATTGTAATAGCCCATCATCACACTCGGACTTTTAATTAAAATTTCTCCGTCATCAGCTATTTTTACTTGTACGCTTTGAATTGCACGCCCAACAGATCCAAACATAACTCCATTGTTTTTTTCACAGTTTACTGAAACAACAACGGCGGTTTCGGTAAGCCCGTAACCTTCCATCACTGGTATTCGAGCTGCCATAAACACACGCGCTAATCGCGGCTGCAAGGGAGCACTACCTGAAGCAATGGCTTTTACATTTCCGCCTAAGGCTTCACGCCATTTCGAAAAAATAAGTTTGTTGGCAATTTTAAGCTGAAACTCATACCACCAGCCATTCGCACCGTTAACTTCATAACGCAATCCCAAATTAACTGCCCAAAAGAAGAGTGCTTTTTTAATGCCTTTTTGCTCTGAACCTTTCGCAATAATTCGGTCATACACTTTTTCAATTAAACGAGGAACTGCTGCGAAAATATCGGGTTTCACTTCACGTATATTTTCACCGATAGTATCCATCGACTCCGCATAATAAACCGAAACTCCGGTAATTTGAAAAAGATAGGTAAGCATGCGCTCATATACATGGCACAAAGGTAAAAAGCTAAGTGCTTTGGCATCGCTTCCAACCGGTAATCGCTCAATACAGTTTTGAGCATTGCTGATTAAATTTTTGTGCGAGATCATAGCACCCTTAGGATTGCCGGTGGTTCCTGAAGTGTAAATTATAGTAGCCATATCGTTCTCTTTCACAGCATTCTTGCGCGCTTCAATTTCTGGCATCCGCTCCGGCTTGGCGCGATCTAGAATTTCAGTCCAAAAGTTCACTCCTTCCATTTTAGTAAAACTGAAAATTCCTTTCAAACTTGGAACATCCTGCTTAATTGAGTTCACTTTTGCTAAAATCTCAGCATCCGAAACCAGCACATATTTTACTTCCGCATCGTTGAAAATAAATTTATAATCATTTTCCGATACAGTTGGATATACAGGACATACAATTGCACCAAGCTGACCAATTGCAATATCCATGATATTCCATTCAGGGCGATTATTGCTTATCAGAGCAATTTTATCGCCGGCATTAATTCCCATTTCAAGTAAGCCTAAGCTGGCTTTATTTGCTAGGTCAATATATTCTTGAGTGGAGTATTTTTTCCAGATACCGTTCACTTTACAAGCAAAAGCATCTTCTTTTGGAAATTTCTCCAGCTGATAATAGGGCGAGTCAAATAATCGTTTTACTTCCATAAATTGTATTGATTATTTAAGAGTATTTTTGTGTAAATTTAAAAAACGCAAAGGCAAATGCAAATTCGAAACGCTTTAACCGAAATTCTTCATCTCGAATTTCCAATGATTATGGCTCCAATGTTTTTGGTAAGCAATTACGAAATGATGGAATCGGCTATGAAATCTGGCATAATGGGAACTTTTCCAAGTTTGAATTTTCGAAAAGAAGGGGAACTGGAAGACCTAATTATTCGTTTGCATAAAGTGAAGGAAGAAAAAAAATTATCCGGCAATTTTGGGATGAATTTAATTGTTCAAAAATCGAATCCACTTTACGCAAAACACCTTGAAATAGGGGTTAAAAATAAAGTACCCTTTTATATCACTTCACTTGGCAACCCCAAGGAAGTCATTGAAAAAGCGCATGCTTACGGTGCAAAAGTTTTTTGCGATGTTACGAATATTGCCCATGCGCAAAAGTGTTTTGATTCGGGTTGTGATGGATTTATTGCAGTGGGTCAAGCAGCTGGTGGGCACGCCGGACCAAATTCATTGCAGGTACTCATCCCATCCTTACACCATCATTTTCCAACAATTCCGGTGGTAGCAGCCGGAGGAATCGCGAATGGTGAAGCTATTCTTTCTGTATTAGCATTAGGTGCCGCGGGCGTTTCAGTCGGTACCCGTTTTATTGCCAGTACCGAAGCCAAGGTAAACGCAGCATACAAACAAGCTATTGTAGATTCTAAAATGGATGATATTGTAATGACTACCAAAATTTCGGGCACCCCGTGTACAATTATAAATACGCCTTATGCTAAGAAAATTGGGTATACACAAAATTGGTTGGAAAAGCTTTTATCAACTAACAAAACCACCAAAAAATATTTTAAAATGTTGGTGCAAATTCGAGGTATGAAAAACCTTGAACGTTCAGTAAAACCTGCCAACTACGATACTTTATGGTGTGCCGGTCAATCGGTTGAACTTATTGACGATATCCTAAGTTGTGGTCAAATAGTTGACAGAATGAAAAATGAAACAAGCTCCGCTTTCGAAGCATTAAAGCAGAAATACAATTAAGGTATCGAGAATCTTATTTGCAATTTGCGAAGAATTGGAAACTGTTTTATCAACTTATCAGAATCAATGCACATTCTAAATAGCATAAACAAATAGGGGAGTGCCGGAATTTTATAACGCACCAAAGCGCCCAATACCGGTGTGGTTAAACCAATTATCGAGAATAAAATAAACACAAACGAACTGCAAAATATAAAAACCTCCAACTCCTGCGCGCTCGGCTTCTTAAAGTAAAAAATACTTATCACAAAAAGCGCAAGAATCAATAAATTTTCGAGTGAAGCAAAGAGCGATAGGTAGTTTTTACTCTCAAAAACCGTGGGTCTAAAAAATGTATTGGCAAGGGCAACCGGAATATTTTTTAAAATACTCCCAATATTTGGGGCTAGTTTAGGGATGTTTATTTTACTACCGCTGCTGTCTAAATGCATAAGAAAGCGATATCTGGTACTGTCATTCTTACCAATTTGTAAAGTATCAATAATATCACCTTTCTTCCATTTGTACACCATAAGGTTTTGATTAAATTTCCAATAACTGGAATCCGAGGCAAGCGAAATTTGTAACCTGTTTTTTTCCTTCACATAAAAAGTGTCATTCGTGCTTCCTATTTGTTCAAAATAAAATCCGCCATTCGCAATATTTATAAAATCCTTTTGTTTTTGAGCGAGCATTCGAAAAGGACTGTATTTTTCAGATATACTTGAAATGCTTATGGCTCCAACAATGCCAAGTAAACCAATTATAAGTGTTTTACTGAAAAGGGAAGGATTTAGGAACTTTGAATGCCAAAAAAGAATTACAAATCCTGGAATCAGCGCAAATAAAACGTGCACTTTTATCCCAAGCATAAAGAAGCAAAACATTAAAAACAGCATGCAGTTTTTAAGAGAAAATGGACTTTTAAGCAATTTGAAAAAATAGTAAATCAAAAAGCCGGAAGCAAATAAAATCAGGCCTTCTTTTAATACCCCGGATCCCCAAAAAAGTACTGAAGGAATAAGAAATACTGAAAAAATAAGGGATACTTGTTTAGTTGCGAAAAAAGGGTAAAAGGCTTTATATAATGCAGTTAATCCGCAAAGGGATATAAAGCACATCACAATAATATGAACACTATAATGATTATTTGAGAAAGGGAAAACCAGCGCATTGAATCGTATTACAGATCGACTATCATTGTAAAGCGTATAGTTATCGCCTAAAAACCAATTGTTCATTTTTTGGTAATAAGGAAAAAGGTCTGCTGCTCCAGAGTTTATACCAAATGTTATTCTAATATAATCGATAGGATGGCTATACAATGCCGCATAAATTACTTTGGCATCATCGTAGTATTTAAATGCATCAGTTGTATTTCTTACCGTATAAAATCTACTGTAAATTAGGATCAGAATAACGCCGGTAACAATTTTCAAACAAAATAAGATTTGTATCCATTTTACAGGAATTCCAGGGATTTTAAAAAAATCGAAGCGGTAGATTATCCAACAAAAAAGGAGTGTATAAAGGGTGCAAAGAAGTGCTGATTGCAACATGGGTTTTTATGAGAAACTGCTTTGGAATAAAGCAACTGCGCAAATATAAAAATAAGTGCGAGAGAATGCCTGTTTATAAGGAATGTTGATAAAATAATTAATTAGAAAATGCGCCGAGATATGCCTATTTTCGCAGCATTATCAAAATCAAAAATGGGAAAAACACTTACAGTGAATGAAGTAACAGAGACAACAGCTGCTAAATTGGGGCTATTGCCGGAAGAATTTGAGAAAATAAAGACCATCTTGGGACGCACCCCTAATTTTACAGAGCTTAGTATTTTTAGTGTGATGTGGAGTGAACATTGCTCGTATAAAAATTCCATTACTTGGCTTAAAACCTTGCCTAAGAAGGGCTCCCGAATTTTAGCCGAAGCCGGCGAAGAAAATGCAGGATTGGTAGATATTGGTGATGGACTCGCCTGTGCTTTTAAAATTGAATCACATAACCACCCTTCCGCTTTGGAACCCTATCAGGGCGCAGCAACAGGTGTGGGCGGTATTAATCGCGATATTTTTACCATGGGTGCCCGCCCAATTGCTCAATTAAATTCTTTGCGTTTCGGTGATTTGAGTCTCGAACGTACTAAATGGTTGGTTAAAGGTGTGGTGAAGGGAATTGGAGATTATGGCAATGCATTCGGAATTCCAACTGTGGGTGGAGAAGTTTTTTTTGATGAATGTTATAATGTGAATCCGCTTGTAAATGCCATGAGTGCCGGTATTGTTAGAGTTGGTGAAACCATTTCGGCAACTTCAACCGGTGTAGGAAATCCGGTGTTTATTGTCGGTTCTTCTACCGGTAAGGATGGAATTCATGGAGCTACTTTTGCTTCCGCAGATATTACCGAAGATTCTGCAAATGATCTTCCGGCTGTTCAAGTGGGTGATCCTTTTCAGGAAAAGCTTTTGTTGGAAGCCTCGTTGGAAGTAATTAAAACTGGCGCAGTAGTGGGCATGCAAGATATGGGCGCTGCAGGTATTATTTGCAGTACCAGCGAAATGAGCGCTAAAGGTGAACACGGTATGAAGATTCACTTAGATAAAGTACCTACTCGACAAAAGGAAATGCAACCCTTTGAAATATTGCTTTCCGAATCACAAGAACGCATGCTTATTGTAGTGAAAAAGGGAAGAGAAGAAGAAGTGAAGGCGGTATTTGATAAGTGGGATTTAAACTGTGAAGAAATTGGAGTTGTTACTGATACCAAGCGTTTACATTTTTACATGCTTAACGAATTGGTAGCAGATGTGCCGGCCAAAGATTTGGTATTGGGTGGTGGCGCTCCTGTGTATAAAAGAGAGTATAAGGAGCCCGCTTCCTTTGCTGCTTCTAAAAAGTTTTCTATTGATGAGGTTCCGGAGCCGGAAGATTATCTGGCGGTAGCTCAACATTTAATTTCGCATCCCAACATTGCATCTAAAAAATGGGTTATTCAACAGTACGATTCCATGGTGGGAACAGCCAATATGAGCACTAACTTTCCAAGCGATGCAGCTTTGGTTACGATAAAAGGCACCGAAAAGGCACTTGCGTTAACTGTTGATTGCAACTCTCGCTACGTAAATGCAGATCCTGAAACCGGCTGTGCAATCGCTGTTGCTGAAGCTGCTCGAAATATTGTGTGTTCAGGAGGTGTTCCGGTTGCCATTACCAACTGCTTGAATTTTGGAAATCCATATAACCCCGAAGTATATTGGCAATTTGTTGGCGCGATAAAAGGAATGGCTAAAGCGTGTATTAAATTTGATACCCCGGTTACCGGTGGGAATGTGAGTTTTTACAACCAATCTGTAGTTGGTGATACAACCGAGCCTGTATTTCCAACGCCCACAATTGGAATGTTAGGAATACTTGATAACAAGGAGTTTGCAACGACTTTGGCGTTTCAAGAAGTTGGCAACCGAATTTATTTGATTGGAGAACCACAAAATGATATTGCTTCTTCCGAATATTTATATTCCTATCATAAAATTAAAACTTCCCCGGCTCCTTATTTTGATTTAGAAAAGGAGTACCAAGTGCAACGTGCCATTCGAAAGTTGATACAAAAGGGATTAGTTCAATCGGCCCACGACTGCTCGGATGGCGGCTTGTTTATTACACTCTTAGAAAGTGCTATGGTGAACAAGTTTGGTTTTGATATTTCTACCGATGAGGATTTTAGAAAAGATGCATTTCTTTTTGGAGAAGCGCAAAGCCGTGTTGTTGTGAGTGTTAAAGATGTAGATGAAGATGCATTCATCGATTTTATGAGCATTACATCAGTTGAGTTTTCTTACATCGGTGACGTAACACCCGGCGAAATTTTAATTGATGAGACTTCATTTGGATCAATTGACGAAGCAAAACATACTTTTGATACTGCTTTAGAAAACGCATTGAGCTAAATACATTTTACCGTCAATATTGGTTTTCCTGTGATTTTGGTGCTTTTGAACCTACTCCATATTTGCAAATTTATGCAAATATGGAATCTCACTCCATTTTTGCAATTTTATGTAAATATGGAATTTCACTCCATTTTTGCAAATTTATGTAAAAATGGAATCGTATTCCATTTTTTACTAATTTTGTGGAAAGTACTAGAGAATGGTAACCCGATTAATTTTTCAAGAAGCAAAGCAAGCACTTACACAGTTTAGAGCTTTATGCATTACCGGCCCGCGACAAAGTGGAAAAACCACCTTGGGAAAGCAATTATTTAAGGGTAAGCCCTATTTGAATTTTGAAACTCCTTCTGTGCAACATCAGGCAGAAGTAAACCCAAAAGCATTTTTAAAAAAGTATCGGGATGGAGCTGTTTTTGACGAAGTGCAACGCGTGCCGCATATCTTCAGGTATTTGCAGGAAATCTTAGATAGCAATAGAAAGCGTGGTCAGTTTATTTTGACCGGTTCCAATAACTTCTTATTACAAGAACAAGTTTCCCAATCCTTGGCCGGAAGAGCCGGATATTTGTCGCTCTTACCTTTTAGCTATGCTGAACTAACTCAGGCAAAGCTGGCACCGATAGATGTGAATAAGCTTATTCTTCAAGGTGGCTATCCCGAAATATGGACTGAAAAATTGCACCCCAATGGATGGTTGAATAGTTATATTCAAACGTATGTGCAAAGAGATGTTCGCTTGCTGAAGAACATAAGTAATTTGGCTGCCTTTAATCGCTTTTTATATTTATGTGCAAATTATGCCGGGCAAATACTAAATCGAGATGCGCTGGCACAGCAAACAGGAGTGGATACGAAGACAATTCTTTCTTGGATAGGTTTGCTTGAAAATAGTTATATCGTATACCAATTGCAACCTTGGTACAATAATTTAAATAAGCGCATTGTGAAAAGCCCAAAACTTTATTTTTATGATACCGGTTTATTATGCAGTTTATTGGGTATAAAAAATTTAACACTATTGCAACAACATAGTGCCTATGGTGCTATATTTGAAAATTGGATTATTTCAGAAATAAAAAAGAATAATTTTAACGCCGCACAAAATGGGGGCATGTATTATTTCAGGGACAGTGCAGGAAATGAAGTGGATTTGATACTTGAGAGGGAAGGAAAACCAATTGCAATTGAAATAAAATCAGGCAAAAAATACGATTCAGCATTTATTAGAGGCTTGAATTATTGGAATAAATATCAGCCACAAAGCACTTGCTTATTAATTCATGGCGGTAAATCCAATGAAATTGTAAATGAAAAATTAAGTATTTTGCCGTGGACAGAAGTAGCTTCAATTTAGCAAGAATAAATTAAAAACGAAAAGAAAATGGTTTCAAAAAATCAGACAGTGCCCGGTGACTTGGAAATAGCGCAAAATGCTGCAATTGAACACATCAAGGATGTTGCTGCAAAAATTAATATCTCAAACGATGATTTACAATATTATGGCAAACACAAAGCAAAATTGCCGCTCGAGCTTATTGATGCGGAAAAAGTTGCAAAAGGAAAATTAATTTTAGTTACCGCAATAAACCCAACACCTGCAGGAGAAGGAAAAACTACAGTATCCATTGGCTTGAATGAAGGCTTAAATAAAATTGGAAAAAAGGCCATAGTTGTTTTAAGAGAACCTTCTTTGGGTCCAGTTTTCGGAATGAAAGGTGGTGCTGCTGGCGGGGGCTATTCTCAAGTGATTCCGATGGAGGACATTAACCTTCATTTTACCGGAGATTTTTCAGCTGTTGAAAAGGCTAATAATTTATTGTCGGCATTAATCGATAATAACCTTCAAAGTAAATCGCGCAGTTTAAATATTGATCCCCGCACCATCGCATGGAAGCGCGTAATGGATATGAACGACCGCTCCTTACGCAATATTATTATTGGAATTGGAGGAACCGCAAATGGTATCCCTCGCGAAGATGGATTTAATATTACGGCAGCCAGCGAAGTAATGGCAATCCTTTGCATGTCGAAAGATTTGGAAGATTTAAAAAAGCGATTGGGAAATATTTTCATCGGTTTTACTTTTGATAAAAAAGCAATTTATGCGCGCGATTTGAATGCCGAAGGTGCAATGGCATTGCTCTTAAAAGATGCCATTAAACCCAATTTGGTGCAAACCTTGGAAGGAAATCCTGCTATACTTCATGGAGGCCCTTTTGCGAACATTGCGCAAGGCACTAACACCATTATAGCCACAAAAATGGGATTGTCGTTAGGGGATTATGTGGTAACTGAAGCGGGATTCGGTGCAGATTTGGGTGCTGAAAAATTTATGAATATTAAGTGCGGTTATGCCGGATTGGAACCGCATGCAATTGTGTTAGTGGCTACTATTCGTGCTCTGCGTCATCATGGTGGCGCCAAAAAAGAAGAATACAATACTCCGAATTTGGAATATGTGAAAAGAGGATTTGAAAATTTGTTTAAACATATCGAAAACTGTAAAAAATTTGGAATCACTCCGGTGGTCGCCATTAATCATTTCTTTAGTGATTCGGAAGAAGAGGTAAACTTTGTGATAAGTGAATGTGCAAAATTAGCAGTAAATGCAGTCGTTTCGAAAGGATTTGAGTTGGGTGGCGAAGGAACAAAGGAGCTTGCAAATGCCGTTGTGGATGCTATTGAAAAGGATGTGAATCACTTTAAAAAACTGTATGATTGGAACCTTTCAGTGGAAGAGAAAATTAAAATTATTGCTACGGAGATATATGGTGCTGATCATGTGGAATATTCCAATACAGCGCGACAACAGCTTAAAACTATAGTAGCACTTAATTTGGATAAACTTCCAATTTGCATGGCCAAAACACAAAAGTCATTGAGTGATAATGAAAGCAAAATCGGTAGACCAAGGGATTTTGTAATTAACGTGCGTGAATTTGAATTTGCTGCAGGTGCAGGTTTTGTGATTCCAATCTTAGGTGAAATGATGCGTATGCCGGGGCTTCCTGCTATACCGGCTTCTGAGAAAATGGACATTGATATTACGGGAAGAATCTCAGGTTTGTCCTAGTTTTGCTTTAACACTCATATATGAAGGAAATTTTAAAAAAAGTATGGCGGTTTTGCTGGCGGGCTGCGCTTATTTTTATTGCGGCAAGTGTCATTTCAGTAATACTTTTTAGGTGGGTGCCTATACCTTTTACCCCATTAATGCTTACACGTATGGTGGATCAGATGGCTGAAGGAAAAAAAATTAAATGCAAAAAGGATTGGGAGCCTATTGAAAATATCTCACCCAATTTATCCTTAGCTGTTATTTGTTCAGAAGACCAACTTTTTTTGGAGCATCATGGTTTTGATATGAAGGCAATAGAAAAGGCCATGAAATACAATGAGAAAAAAAAGGGAAAAAAGCTTAGAGGCGCCAGTACAATTTCACAGCAAACAGCAAAAAATGTTTTTTTATGGCAGGGGAGAAGCTGGGTGCGTAAAGGCTTTGAAGTATATTTTACAACCTTAATTGAGCTCTTCTGGAGCAAGGAACGAATTATGGAAGTATACTTAAATGTGATTGAGATGGGTGATGGGGTATATGGTGCTCAGGCAGCTTCGCGAGAATACTTTAAGAAAGATGCAAAAAAAATCAACCAAGGGGAAGCTGCTTTAATTGCTGCTGTGCTGCCAAATCCACGCAAATGGAATCCGGGCAAACCGAGCAAATATGTGCGCAAACGCGAAAACTGGATAATGCGCCAAATGAACCACCATGGCGGTAAAATAGAATTGGAACCTGAAGAAGAAGTGGGGGATGATGCTCCGGCGAAATAATTAAAAAATTTTTTTTTCGGTTGTTGCATTTTACTACTTGCTAGCACAAATTCGATGGTTTAATTGATTGAAAATTTCGTTCGGAACGTAACATCAATTCTATAAATTGCGTAAAAGGGAGAAATTAATCACTCTTTTACTATGAAAAAGTTTTTTGCATTTTCAATTATTTTCATTTTTGTTATTTTTCTCGGGTGCAAAAAAGAAGATCAAATTGTAATTAATAATTATCATGTAACCAATGAAGTTGCCAATAACGTTAATGGTACGGATTCGCTATTGGATAATAAACATAGGATTCTGATTCTGATGTATCACAAGCTGGTGCCCGATTACCCCGAAGATTTGTATGAGCGAAGTGGGCGTGATTTTAAAGAAGATTTAAATTTTATTGCTGCGAGAGGTTATCAAGTATTGAGTTTTGACGATTTAGTAAAAATAAAGAGCGGAGCAAAAAAATTAACATCTGATGCAGTTATTATTTCATTTGACGATGGGCATGCCAGCGATTACACGATAGCTTATCCCAAATTAAAGGAAATGGGAATGCCGGCTACTTTTTTTATGGTTACCGATTGGGTGGGCGATTCAGATAGGGTTACTTGGCCTAACATTGCTGAAATGGATCAGTACCGATGTAGTTCTGGCGAAAAATTGTTCTCGATAGAAAGTCATACAGATACGCATCCATTTCTCGTAAAAGACTCCAGCAATTTCTCCAATACTACCGATTATCAAAATTGGTTAAAAGCAGAATTAGGCAATTCTAAAAATGACATTCAAAGTGCAACCGGACAATCCAATATGTGGCTTGCCTTACCTTATGGAAACGGGGCTAATAATTCCTTGCTTATTTCAACCGCCAAAAGCTTAGGATATAGCGGAATAAGAACTTCTATTTTCGGTTCCTTTACCATTAAAACAATGGACCTGTTTGCATTGCCCAGCTTACCAATACTCTCAACAACCGATATCAGCGAAATAGATAATTATATGCCTTAAATCCGAAAGGCTTTTAAAATATTGTTGATCGACCTTTGGGTTTGCACCTTATCGCCTTAATTCACCACTATTTCTTCTGCTTGATAAATTTAATCGGATTCAGGGAATTCTTTTTGAGTCGAATAAAGTACATTCCATCAGGCAAATCAGCTATGCTAAATGTTGTTTCACCAGTGACTTCCATTGTTTTTTTGAGACGTCCGTTGGCTGCATAAATTTGAATTTGCTCTTTCTTTTTAATGTCTTTAACTTTTACTGTAATCGTCTCTGATGTTGGATTTGGGAATATTTTCCAAGCTATTGTTTCTTCCTTTTCTTTTATACCAATTGTGCCACATGTAAATACCATTGTATAAGAAGTAGTATCTGTTGGGCAGTTTGAATTTGGATTAACTACTTTACATGCGTACTTACCGGCAGATGAAATCAGTAAAGTATCTGCATTGGCCATTGATGTTAAAAGTGTGTCATTTTTATACCACTGAATAATTTCAGCACCGGATAAAAATCCATTAATGTGCAATACAGCAAATGCTACCGTATCGCCAATGCATGGATCAGCGATAGGTAAAATATCAAAATAATAGCCCGACCATTCAGGCATATCGGTGCTTGCTTTAGACAATTCGGCACAACCGTTCACATTCGAAAGCACTGAAAAGCCTGACCCATTTGCATATTGATAATAATGCGCCAGGTATTGATTTGTTTCAGGTATGGTTTGACCATTAACAAACCATTGATAGCTTGTTGCCGCTTGTGTCCAAAGTGTATCATTTAGGCAAAGCCATGATTGCATTGTGTATATACTGGGTGTGTGGTTACAAAATTGAATTACGGTATCTGACATGCTTGTATGCATTCCCTGCAAGTCGCAATTTGTTGTCGTTAAGGATACAGTATAGGTTCCGTTTACTAAATAGGAATGAATTGGATTGGATAACGTGGAGGTAGCGCCATCGCCAAAATCCCATAAATAGTTTTCAGCAGTGTTATTGGGTAAAGCATTAAAAATTACTTCATTTATACCGCTGCCGATATAATAGTTAAAGTTGGACGTTGGGAGCTGTTTAAAATCCCACCCTTGTAAATTGTCAAAAACTTCAGTTTTAACCGCAGTTCTTATGGCTGCAGCATCGTTAGGATTCAAGCTCGAATTAAACGAAATAAGGCTAGGATCTTTTTTAAAAAGGCAGGCATAAAAACAACAAGCGGCAGCATAGGAGCCGGCAATTGCCGGATGACTCTCATCGGAATCATACAATTGAATTGAAGGATAATTTTGTCTGATATGTCTCCAAACAACTGAAACCGGACTTACTTCTGCATTTAACGATTTTGCAAGCTTTTCATAGTTTTTTTTTAAGGTGCTATCCATTCCGATATAAGTGCACATCACAGGATAATTAGCACAATTAGTAACATCTCCATTTTTTCTACCCCAGGTCATGTAAAGCATTGCTACCGAACAAGGGTTGTATTGGTTTAATAAATTATTTAATTGAGTACCGCCTGATGAAAATGTTCCATATTGTGTAACAGGTTCTTGACTTTGGCCTTGCAACACTACATAATCCCAAGTACCAGTCATAATTTTATTTTGACTTGTAACATCGGCTGCATGAGAAATTAATTGATAACCACCGGGAGTATTGCTGTCGAAAATTAAGGTATCACCAGCAGAAAGGGCAGCATCATGCACCAATTGTGGTAAATTATTTGCAGCTGTGTAGCTATTTCCAAGAAACAAAACTTTTCGTTTTGTTTGTGCAGCTAGTTTGCCTCCGGTTAAGAGAATAAAGTAGCAAAGAAAAAGCATGAGGTATGCCTTTCTAATTACTTTACTGGTGGTCTTTTTTAGCACACTTGAATGTATTTTTGAATTTCTCATGCTTTATTTCATTTAAAACATAACACCATTTTTTTGCTTGATTAATCTGCAGTTAAAAATTATCCGGAAACATTAAACTCTCTCAAGGCCGCATTTAAAGATGTTTTTAAATCGGTACTTTCTTTTCGCTTGCCAATTATTAACGCACAAGGTACTTGGTATTTTCCGGATGGAAAATCTTTGGTGTATGAGCCGGGGATAACAACAGAGCGTGCCGGTACAAAACCTTTTCGTTCCATAGGCATGGGTCCTGTAACATCAATAATTTTGGTGCTCATGGTGAGTACCACATTTGCTCCCAACACCGCTTCTTTTTCAACACGCACACCTTCCACAACAATGCAGCGAGAGCCAATAAAACAGCCATCTTCAATGATTACCGGAGCAGCTTGAATGGGCTCAAGCACACCTCCAATTCCTACTCCGCCGCTGAGGTGTACATCTTTACCAATTTGTGCGCAGGAACCTACAGTGGCCCAAGTATCTACCATGGTTCCACTATCCACATAAGCACCTATGTTTACATAGCTAGGCATCATAATCACACCATTGGCGAGAAAAGCTCCATATCGTGCAACAGCATGTGGAACAACACGCACACCGGCATCGGCATAATTGGTTTTTAGTTTCATTTTATCGTGAAATTCAAAAATGCCAAGTTCAATAGTTTCCATTTTTTGAATTGGAAAATAAAGTATTACCGCTTTTTTAATCCATTCATTTACTTTCCAACCTTCTGCTGTTGGCTCTGCAACACGAACTTTGCCCTTATCTAATAAATCTATCACTTCGCGGATGCACTGTTGTGTATCTTTTTCTTTAAGCAATTCGCGATTTTCCCAAGCAGCTTCTATAATTTTTTCCATGTTCATCTATTTGATTCAGGCAAAGTTAATTTTATTTGATAAAAGGATTTTGAATTTTTTTGAGAGAAAAATAACTCATTCTATGGGCATAAATTGCATTCAAGACGCCATCAAATGCTTATAACCTAAATAGCTGAGTGGCATAACAGACTTAGATTGTAATTTGCTTCAAAAAATTATCTTTGCAGCACATTTAAAAAAACGAAAAATTCATGGCGCGCATTTTAGCGATTGATTATGGTGGGAAGCGTGTAGGAATAGCTGTTACAGATACTTTACAGCTAATTTCAAATGGGCTGGATACCGTTCCGACCAAAGAGATTTTTGTTTTTTTGAAAAACTATTTTGCGAAGGAGGCTGTTGAATGTGTAGTGGTGGGTGAACCTAAACGGTTAAACCTAAGTGATTCACATTCGACAGAGATGACGGAAAAATTTGTAAAAGAATTTAAGAACCGTTTCCCGACAATGAAAGTGGAACGTATGGATGAACGCTTTACGTCAAAAATGGCATTTCAAGCGATGATTGATGGAGGAGTGAAAAAGAAGGATCGTCAAAATAAGGAAACAGTCGACAAAGTTAGCGCAACCCTTATTTTACAGTCCTTTATGGAGCATTTAAAATTTATAAATCAGCAGAATAAGCCGGAATGATTTTACCGATAGTAGCTTACGGCGACCCCGTATTAAAAAAAGTAGCGAAAGAAATTGATAAAGATTATCCTAAATTAAAGGAGCTAATCGACAATATGTTTGATACCATGGACAATGCGCATGGTGTAGGATTGGCAGCACCACAAGTTGGCAAGTCGATCCGTTTATTTATTGTAGACGCATCGCCTTTTGAGGATAAAGAACCGGAGCTGAAGGATTTCGTGCAGGTATTTATTAATCCGGTGATACTAGAAGAAACAGGAGAGGAGTGGGCTTTTAATGAAGGATGTTTGAGTATTCCCGGTATTCGTGAGGATATTATGCGTAAGCCTATCATTGTTGTTCAGTATTATGATGAGCATTGGGATTTTTATGAAGAGGAATTTAGTGGACTGGCTGCCCGTGTAATTCAACACGAATACGACCATATTGAAGGGAAATTATTTACCGATAAATTAAATCCATTAAAAAAAACACTTATCCGTGGTAAGCTCAACGATATCAGCAAAGGCAAAGTAGATGTGGATTATGGGATGAAATTTCCGGTGAAAAAATAGGCTGATTTGATGATTAGCCGATTAGCTGATGTTGGTTGCGGATAAACGAATCTTCACAAATTTACTAATTTAGTTATAGGGCAGAATAACAATTAATTACATTTTAAATCTCATTACTCAAAAACTCATCCTTCGACTACGCTCAGGATGACATAGGAAATTAATAATTTCAACAACTCGACAAATCAATAACTCAATAACAAATAACTCAATTCACAACACAATACCATGACTAAATTAAACAGTATTTATTGCCTTATAATTATCGTTGCTATGGCATCTTGTTCGAACGATGCGAAGAAAAATGCACCTGAAAAGGTGAGTGAAGCCATGTATATACAACAGATTGATTCGATGGAAAAATTGTTGTATGCCAATCCCGATGCAGGATTTAATAAGGTTGCTGCGCAAAAAACGGTGAATGTGTATGCTAATATTGTGAAGGATTATCCGACGACGAAGTTGGCAGCCGATTATTTATTTAAAGCAGGCGAGATATCCAGCAGTTTGAATCATTCGCAAGAAGCAATAGGTTTTTTTAAAACGGTATATGAGAATTATCCTGATTTTAAAAAGGCATCCTACTGCTTGTTTTTACAGGCCTTTATATATGAAAATCAATTGCACCAATTAGGTCAGGCAGAGCAATTGTATCGTGAAGTAATAAAGAAATTTCCTGATGAAAGAATTTCTCAAGATGCAAAAGCCTGTATTGATAACTTAGGTAAAACAGACGAGGAATTGATTAAAGAGTTTGAAGCCAAAAACAAAAAAAGTTCTTAATTATTATCCATGGCTTTTTCAATTTCTTGAATAAGTCGGTCGGGCGAAATATTTAATGATAATTGCCCATCTCGGGATATGGCTATTTCTCCGGTTTGTTCAGAAACAACAATAGCAAGGGAGGAAGTTACTTCGGTGATACCGGCAGCAGCGCGATGGCGCATACCTAAATTGGCCGGAAAAGATGAATTTTCACTCACCGGAAGTACACAGCGTGCAGCCTGAATAGAATTTCCTGAAATAATAATGGCACCATCGTGCAAGGGCGAATTCTTAAAGAAAATGCTTTCAATCAAACGTACCGAAATTTTTGCATTTATCATGTCGCCGGTTTTAGCATAAAAACTTAAATCCGAATTTGTTTCTATTACAATGATGGCACCGGTCTTACTTTCTGACATGCTGCGGCAGGCTTTAGCAATAGAATTTAATTCTCCTGCGAATTTCTTTTTAGTGTCGGTGCCAAAATTTAAAAGTGAAGTGCTGAATTTTGCTTTATTAAATAAGTTGCTGGTGCCGATTAGCAATAAAAATTTTCGAATTTCTTGTTGAAACACTATAATAATGGCAAGTACACCCACTCCTATAAATTGTCCAAGAATGGTGCTTAGCAATTGCATATTGAGTATACGCACCAAAAACCAAAGAAAATATACAGCAATAATTCCGACAAAAATATTTACAGCAACAGTTCCTCTCACCAATTTGTACAATTGGTAAATTAATACCGCAACAAAAAGAATGTCAAGCACATCGAGCCAACGAAAATGAAAAAAATCAGGTAAGGCGGATAAAATCATTCTTGTTCCTTATAAAATTGATAGAGCTGAATGGCTTGTTTAGCCTGTTTTACATCATGCACGCGTAAAATACTTGCACCGTTTTGCAATGCCAATGTATTTAACACTGAACTACCGTTCAACGCATCTTCGGGTGTTGTTTTAAGAATTTTATTGATCATCGATTTTCTTGAAATTCCCACTAATATTGGTACTTCCAAAATTTCGAGCAAAGATAGATTTTTAAGTAGATGAAAATTTTGTTCTACAGATTTACTGAATCCAAATCCGGGGTCAATTAAAATATCGTTCAATCCATTGCTGTGCAGGTAGCGGATTTTTTCCGAGAAATAGAGAATCATTTCTTTTAACAAATTTTTGTACACGTAGGATTGGTGCATAGTGGAGAAGCTTCCTTGTTGATGCATCATACAATAGGGAACTCCAAGTTCGACAACAGTGTCCAACATTTTTTTATCAAAATTTCCGGCGCTTATATCATTAATCAGTTGTGCACCTGATCGGATACATGTTTGCGCAACTCCGGCATGAAATGTATCAATAGAAATGATTGTTTCTGGGAAGTTAGCGGCAATTAATTCTACTGCCGGAAGCACTCTTTTCAATTCATCTTTTTCAGAAATGATACTGCTTTTTGGTCTGGTAGATATGCCTCCAATATCAATAATATCAACCCCTTCAGAAATCATGACCGCAACTCTGGCTTTTATTTTTGCAGCCACCGTATATTTATTTCCATCAAAAAAAGAATCCGGTGTAACATTTAATATTCCCATTACACGAGGTGTAGAAATATCCAGTAGTTTAGCCCCACAGCGGAGCATTGATTTTTTTAAAAAAGGAGTATCTTTACCAGCCATTTAAAAATAAAATTGTTTCGTTTGCAGTATTAACAAGCCATTACATAAGTTGATAGGTAGAAGACATGAGTAAAACTTCAGCACAATTTGATTCAAGTATAAAGAAATGTAAAGACATTTTTACAAAAAAAATGCATGATTATGGAAGTGCCTGGAGAATTTTACGTACTTCCAGCATAACAGATCAAATTTTCATTAAAGCACAGCGTATCAGAAGTATTGAAGATAAAGGCATGCAGAAGGTGGAAGAAAATATTCAATCGGAATACATTGGAATAGTAAATTATGCCATCATTGGATTAATTCAACTTTCGTTATCTGAAAAGGACGAAATGGAACTGCCTTTAGAAAAAGCAGTACAGCTCTATGACCATTTTGCAAAAATGGCAAAAAATTTGATGGAGGATAAAAATCACGATTACAGTGAAGCATGGCGCGATATGCGAATCAGTTCTTTAACCGATTTAATTTTAATGAAATTGATGCGCACAAAGCAAATTGAAGACAATAAAGGAATGTCGCTGATTTCGGAAGGTATTGATGCAAATTATTTAGATATTTTAAATTATAGTGTGTTTGCATTAATTAGATTGGATGATTAGCTGATTTGTTGATTAGCCGATTAGCAGATTTGGGTTACTGATAAACGAATCGATACGAATTTACGAAAAGCTTTGGATGGTTGCGGATAAACGAATTGAAACGAATTTACAGATACGATTAAGAATTAAGAAAGGAACATATTATATAAACATAACAAATCTAAGTACTTAAATCCTTGTACACATTAACACAATAACCCAATAACGCAATAACTCAATAACCCAATAACCAATAGCTCAATAACTCATTAACTAAATAACACTAGCTACAAATAAATATGAAAATAATTACAGGAATTTGCCGCATACTGGTTGGCGTTTTGTTTATCATTTCGGGGTTAATTAAAGCGAATGATCCCTTAGGGTTTGCTTATAAATTACAAGAGTACTTTGAGGTTTTTGGTACTGAATTTTTAAAACCCATGGCCTTGGGATTGGCAATATTTATTTGTGCTTTTGAAGTATTGTGCGGAGTTGCAACACTCACCGGAAGTAAAATGAAGCCGGTAGCATGGGCACTTTTATTAATGATTGTGTTCTTTACTTTTTTAACCTTTTATTCCGCTTATTTTAATAAAGTTACCGATTGTGGCTGTTTTGGGGATGCATTGAAAAATCTTATAGGAAGGTCACTTACTCCTTGGGAATCTTTTACAAAAGATATTGTATTGTTTATTTTAATTGTGCCAATATTCATTCGAAGAAATCAGATTAAATCGTTTTTCAATGACAAAGTAGATTGGCTTATTGTGGGCGGCTCTTTAGCTTTGGTTACTTTTTTCTCTTTGTATTGTTATTGGCATTTACCGGTTATGGATTTTCGTCCTTACGCGGTTGGTAAAAGTATACCTGAACAAATGAAAATTCCTGAAGGAGCTCAAGCTGATGTTTACGAAAGCGTGTTGGTTTATAAAAACAAAAAGACAGGTGAAAGCAAGGAATTTACCATGGCTGAATATACCAAAGCTAACTATTTATGGGAAGATACGCTCACTTGGGCATGGGAAGCAACAAACAACAAATTGGTGAAAGAAGGGTATCATCCCGCTATTCATGATTTTAGTATCAATACAGCTGAAGGAGAGGACATCACTCAAAAGATTATTACGAATCCAAAATATAATTTTTTGTTGGTATCCTACGATATTAATAAAGCTGATAAAGAAGTGCAAACTAAAATTAATGAATTTGTTGCACAATGTGCTAAAGACAGTGTTGCATTCGTAGGATTGGCGGGCTCATCACCTAAGGAAGTTGATAATTTTCGTCACGATGTAAATGCATTATATGATTATTATATTACGGATCAAACCGTTTTAAAAACCATGATTCGATCGAATCCGGGCTTAATGTTAATGAAGAATGGGGTGGTAGTTGCCATTTGGCACCACAATGATTTTCCTTCTTACGGTGATGTTGCTAGCAATTACTTGAAAAAATAGCCGTGCTCAATTTTATTCTCAAGCGCTTATTTACGAGTATTTTAGTGCTGTTGGGAATAGTTAGTGTGGTGTTTTTTTTATTTGCCGTTTTACCGCAAAATCAGTTGCATGTCTCAAAAAATGAGCAGTTAAAGTACACTGGGTTAGATTCTTTACACAAAGGGATTGCATTCAAAAACTCTTCTTTGAGTGATCAGTATTTAATGTATCTCAATGATTTATCTCCGGTATCAATACAAAATTTAAAAGATGAACAGCACCCATTTTTTATGAATATGGATAAGAATCCAAATTCTAAAATCCTGGTTTCTTTTAAAAATGGAACAGCAATAGTTGTTAAAATTCCCTTGTTACACCGGTCATATCAAACGGATAGAAGCGTTAATTCTATAATAATAGAAACCTTACCTGAGACATTGCTTTTAGTGCTAACTGCTATTATTATTGCTACTTTTTTTGGTGTTTTTATTGGTGTTGTTTCAGCTTTGAAAAAGGGAAATTTTTTTGATGTCATGTGGCAAGTAATAAGCGTGCTAGGTATGGCAAGTCCATCCTTTTTTATCAGTATTCTTATTTCTTGGATATTTGGATATGCTTTAACACATTATACCGGTTTAAACATGACAGGTAGTTTGTATACACAAGATGACTATGGTAATGGCGAATACTTGGATTTACGGAATATTTTACTTCCAGCAATTGCGTTAAGTTTGCGACCACTTGCTATTATTTCACAAATAATGCGAAGTGCATTGTTGGAGGTTCTTGCACAGGATTATATGCGTACAGCTGTGGCCAAAGGAATTGGGACACTTAGAGTTTTATTTAAGCATGCCTTAAAAAATGCATTGAATGTTGTTTTAACATCAATTTCGGGTTGGTTTGCAGGATTAATGGCAAGCTCGGTGTTTGTTGAATATATTTTTGGATGGAAAGGGATGGGAAAAGAATTGGTGGATGCAATAGCAAAATCGGATTTGCCTGTTGCGATGGGTGTGGTATTGGTTTTTGCTTTTATCTTTATTTGTTTAAATACGCTCATGGATATACTTTACGCAGTGCTAGACCCTAGGATTAAACTTGCATAGCCTTTTGCGTACTTGCTTATATTTATTTTTTTTGTTCTAAAATTGTATAAATAAGTTCGATTCACCTACCGTATTAGAAAGTACCAGTTTGGGATAACTAACCTCAATTGAATTAATGCCGATTTAGCGCACTGATTTTAGTCATACTGTTTAAGTTTCAATACTATATCAAGCGTAACTACCTTGTTTTAAATAAAGCGCTTACTACTTTAGCTGTAGCATTCCATAGGTTTGTTAGTAAAATCGAACCCTAGTATGGAAATCTTCAAGAATCTGCATCTTCTATTTTAATTTGAGGATAAAATTACTGCTGAAGTAAAAGTTAAAAACCTCGTGTATAAAAACTCAAAAACTAGCGCAAATACGTATTAAAATTTAGTATTTTGTGCAATTATTTAGAATTGTCACAGGTACAAATAACACCTCAATAAATACTTGATTTTCTCTCTATGAGATTAAAAACCATACGTAGTATTGCTTGGCTTTCATTTGTTTTAGTCATTTTAGGGCAAGTTGTATTTGCTCAAAACACTTCCGAAGAAGATGTTAAAAAGCAAGCACAGAAATATTTTGAAGCAGGCGATTTTACATCGGCCTTGCCACTTTATTCGCAATTACTGAGTTTTTATGCCAAGGATCCGGTTTACAATTACCGCTATGGGGTTTGTGCCTTGGAAGCAGGAAACGACCGTGAGAAGCCAATAGCTTATCTGGAATTTGCATCAAAAAATAGTACCATCGATAACAATGTTTATTTTTATTTGGGTAAAGCCTATCATTTGAATTACCGGTTTTCTAGCGCCTTAAATGCTTACAACACTTATAAAATTAAGGCAACTAAAATCGATCAGGATAAATTTCAAGTGGTTCGTCAATTGGAAATGTGTAGGAATGGAATGGAGTTGTTGAAAAATATTAGCGACCTCACCGTAATGGATAAAAAGGAATTAGCACTTACCGATTATTTTAGAGCCTATGATTTAAGCAACATTGGATTAAAATTATTGGTGAAACCTGACGACTTTAAAACCAGTTTGGATAAAAAGAAAAATGAGGAATCGGTTGTGGTATTGAATCCGAATAAATCTGAAATTTATTTTTCGAGCTATGGCGAGAATGATAGGAACGGAAAAGATATTTATAAAGTGCGAAGAATGGATAACGGGGATTGGAGCAATCCAATTCGACTTGAAAATAGCATCAACACTGCATTTGATGAAGATTTTCCTTTTATGAGTAACGATGGAACTACCCTGTATTTTTGTTCAAAAGGACACAATTCAATGGGAGGCTACGATGTTTTTAAATCGACATATAACCCGGCCAATGCAACTTGGGGAGCACCTGTTAATATGGATTTTGCCATTAATACTCCGGATGATGACATCTTGTATATTTCGGATGATGTAAATAAAGTCGCCTATTTTTCGTCGCGAAGATCGAGTGGACAAGGAAATATTAATGTGTATAAAATTGTGGTGGGGCCCAAACCGCCTTCTATTGCTTTAATCTCCGGTGTCTTTTCAACTATTGACGAGAATACACATCCTGAGGCAACTATTACGGTTCGTAATAGTGATACTAAAGCAATTATTGGGGTTTATAAATCTGATCCTAAAACCGGTAATTACAGTATTCCATTGCCGTCGAGCGGGAAGTATATTTTTAATGTTGAGAGTGAAGTTTCAGCTATGAAAACTGAAATTGTAGAAGTTCCCGAGAAGAAAGATTTAGGAACCTTGCAACAAAAAATTAGTATTAAAAACGATAAATTAATTGTTGAAAATGTATTTGAAGATGCGGCAATTAATGAAGCTAATTTGATGGCACTCTTAAAAGCTAAGGCAAAACTGGATGTTAATTTTGTTGCAGAAGCTACCCCAGCTGTTGTGGAGCAACCCAAAACAAGCAACCTCAGCAATCAGGATTTAGTGAATATTGCTTATCAAGATGCAAAGGATACAAGAGCTGAGGCGAATCAAATGCAGCTAAAGGCTGATCAGGCTTATGCTGTTTCTAAATCTAAAATGGATGTTTCAAAATCTAAACTGAATTCGGCTGAAGTTATTGAAAAAAGCGCACAAAGTTTGAGCAGCACTCAAGAGAAAGCCATGGAAATGGACAAGGTAAATCAAATGAGGAGAGAGGCTAAGATGAATACGCTTCAGGCGTATGCGATTTACTCGATTGCCAAAAACTTGGAAGAAGATGCTAAAGCAAAGAATGCAGAAGCGGATGTAGCACTTAATTATGCTAAAGAACTGGATAATGCAATTCAAATTAATTCAAAAGAATCGATTGAGCGTTTGACTGCGCAGAAAGCAGCAATACCTGAAACTAACAGTTCCAAAAGTGCATCGGATGCTGCCGCAGGAGATTTGATTGAACAAGCAGATAACAAACAGCAAGAAGCTGACGCTGCGCAATCACGCTCCAAGATTGTGTTAACTGAAATGCTTGACATTGACTTACGCGCTGAGACATTAACCAAAGACAGAGCAGCAGCAGCAGATGAAAAATCGGCTCAAGAAATTAATAATCAATTAGAGGATTTAAAATTGCAAAAGGCTGAAAAGCAAAAGCAGTTGGAGCAGAATTATGCTTTAGCAAATCAATTGCAGCAAGAGGCGAACGATTTAAAGAGCCAATCGGAGTTTGTTGCTTCTGCAATGAATGATTTAAAATCAGGCACAAATACTTTACCCGTGCCAAGTGCGCAGGAAAAAATCATGCTTGGAAATGAATTGGCTGTCGACTTAGGAAGAGCTAATACGATTGCAAAGGCTGAACCGGTATTAAAACCAAACAACAGCGATATTAATGATAATGCAGCAGATGCATTTATTACAACTGAAATTGGAAAATCTCCGGTAACGGCTGAGAATTTTAATTCTAAAATGGCTCAAGCCAATAAAATTTCAGATCCAATAAAGCGTGAGGAACAAAAAAATGTGGTGCGAAAGCAAATGAATTCAAATTGGGAAAAAGACATCGCAAGTTTGAAAACCCAACAAGCCAATTCGAAGGATAAAAATGAGAGAGCCAATATGCAATCGCGCATAACGGAATTGGAAAACTTAAAGGCCATGAATTCACCAACTCCTGAAATTGCACTTACTACAGCGGCAGAGAAAAAGGAAGAAATGTCAATGAATGCTGCAGCAAAAAAGGACACTTCTGCCTTAGCTGTTACAACACAATCTAATGATGTAAACGAAGTTGGAAATACTGCAACTAATGCATCCAATCAAAACACAAGTGCTAAAAACCCTAATAGTACTATAAGCTCCAATCAAACAGCCGAGCCTTCTGCGGAAGCAAAAACTACAAGTGCTGATTCTACAAATGCAAAGACTAATTTGACTACTAAAGAAGCAACAACTTTAGCTGAAAATTCAAGCGTTACCGGAGCTGCTAACGCAAATCCAACTGCTAATGCAGAAACTAAATCAGATACAATCACATCAAAACCTGTGAACCCAAATGCAACACTTGCTAATCAAACAGCAACTGTTAATCAAGCAACAAAAACTGAAAATGTAGCCGGCAGTGAAAATAGAATTGATTCTTCGGGACTTGCTTCAAATACAGTTAAATCAAATGAGCAAAACCAAAATAGTAGTTCACAAAAATTGGACAGTGCAAGCACATCTGCCTTAGCTTTAAATACCAATACTGCTGCAAATGACGCGGCACCGGTAGAAACTTCAAAGTCTGGTTCAGGAACAGCTGCCACAAATGATGCACAAGTTGTAAATGTTGATAAATTGGAGGAAGACTATGATCAGCAGTATGCAAAGGTGAATCAAATTACGGATGGCGCCCAAAAATCGAGTGAAATGCAAAAACTATCTGCATCATGGGTGAAATCAACGGATGAGAAAATTGCAAGTGTTACAGCACAACAAGCAACTGCAAAAAACAGCGAGGATATAGCTTCATTGAATGCCACCCTTAAGGATTTGCAAGATTTAAAATTAAAGATTTCGGCAGTGGCTCCATCAGAAACACTTGCAGCTGTAAACAAACCAACAACTATTGCAAGTGAATCAACTCCCATTGTAAAGCCTGTAAATACAACAAGTTCTGATAATACATTGGCAGGAGCTGCTTTGAAAAGCAATAATGAAACTAAGGGAGTGTATGAAAATGATTTTGTAACAGAGCAAGCTAAAGTGCAAGCGCGCAAAGCAGAGCGACTTACTGCAGAAGCAGCACAATTGAAGGTGGAGGAAGATTCGCTTACAAAAGTGTTGGTGACAACTTCTGACTCTGCATCAAAACAAAAAGTGCAAGAACAATTGGCCAGCACGCAAAGGGGCATGTATGTAAAGCGAATAGATGCATTAAAAGCATATTCAGTTGCCAACAATGTTGAATTCAATGACAATACCACACAGCTTAAAAGAGTGAGCGAAAGCACAAAAAGTGTTGATAACGATAATGTTTCTAGAGCTGAAATGTTAGTTGCTGAAGCGGCTTATTATTACAACGAAGCTTCCATAAAAAGTGAACTCAATAAGTCAGTTACCGATGCTGCAGTAAAGGAATTGGAAATGAAAAAAATTGTGGAGCTTGAAAAAACTGCAATTGAAAAACAACGCAGAGCACTTACTACTTATGGAGTTCAGCCGGAGGCATATGCATCCACACAAGCCAATCCGATTGCTGCAGCAACTCCATTAAACACCTCAACAAGCAATGGCAATGTGAACAATGATGAAACTGCAATAGAAAAAATAAACCCTGTTTCGAGTACTACACCTGTTAATACTTTACCACAGTTAACAGCTTCTAAATCTTCAAATTCAGATAGTAGCGTTTCAGCGAAAACGAATACTGTAGATCAAGCCGAAACAGCTCGTGTTGCGAAGGATACAACTAAAACTCAAACGAGCTCATCGACGCTGCTAGCTCAGAATTCATCCGAACCGAGTGAGGAAATGAAAGAGGAACGCACGCGGGCATTTGTTTATCCTACCGATACAATGGTAAGTACAATTAAATTGGATAAAGTAGAATTTGATAGTATTGTAAGTTCACCCTATTATAATTACTACAATGGCTTGTTGGTAGCAGCGACCGAGAATTTGCAACAGGCATCTTTTTACACCAGCAGGGCCGAAAAACTGAAAGTTCAGGCTACTAATGATTCATTGCGTGCTGAAGAGTTTATTATTAAAGCATCTCAAGCGACGGACACTATTCAAATGCAAAATTATATTGGAAAGGCAGCTGAGGCTACTTTTGTATCTAATCAAAATAAGCAATTATCTGACTCCAGCATGCGCGCTGCAAAGGGCTTGAATATGGCCTCCATACAAAATAAGGGTGCTGCCGCAAAATACATTGCACGCTTGAGTGAAGCTGACAAAGACAAACTCGTTGCTGTGATGAACAATAAAAAGCCTACCAAGGAGCCAAGAACTTCTGTAACGCTTGCATCAACTCAAACTGCAAAAGAAATCAAGCAGGATGTTCCTAAAGATGCACTAGTGGGCATTCCGGTAAATAGTAACACAGAGAAATCGAATGGCGTTGCAGAAACTCCTGCTTCAGACTTAGCTGTTACAACTGAAAAACAAACTGCGCAAAAAGAGGTTCCTGCGGAAAAACTTATTGTAAACAATCAGGATTTGGTAACACCCGAGCAAAGTTCATCAACTTCGCAATTAGCCAATGTTGTGAATGAGCGCAATGAATTAATTCGGGAAGCAGTTTTTACGAAAGTGAATAAAGCTATTTATAGTAAGAATAATCCTATTCCAATTAATACAACATTGCCATCCGGAATTATATTTAAGGTGCAAATTGGTGCTTTTAGGAATCCAATTCCACAAGATTTATTTAAAGGTTTTGATCCTATTAGCGGTGAAACTTCGGCTACCGGAATCACTCGATATACTGCAGGATATTTCAAAAATTTTGAAGCTGCGAATGGAGCAAAAAGAGAAATTAACACCATTGGATATAAGGATGCATTTGTGGTTGCTTTTTGCAATGGTAAGCGTATTTCGATTCCTGAAGCAACTGCTATGATTCGTGATGGTAAAACCTGTGCGAATGAATTTATAGCTGATGCAGGTCCTCTAGTAAAAGCACCTATTAATACTGTTCAGGATAACAATGCAGCAAAAAAGGAGGAACCTGTAGCTGAATCCACCACCCTTGCAGGAAATGCATTGCGCAATGAGCAGTTGAATAACGAAGAAAATAGCGCGGCAACTCAACAACAAACAACTACTCCGATTCAGGAGGTGAAATCAACTGAAACTGCATCCAGTCAGTCAAATCCGGTGCAAGTTGAAGAAATTCCAAGTGGTCCTGTTGCACCATCGGTAAGTTTTGAAGAAGTAAAAGGATTGGTTTATACTGTTCAGGTTGGGGTTTATTCTAAGCCCATTTTAGCCAATCAATTATTTAATATACAACCGCTTTATTTTGAAAGAACACCAAATGGCTTGTATCGTTATACTTCAGGAATATTTGATAATCTCGAAATCGCCACTCAAGCCAAAGCTAATATTGTAGGAATTGGTGTAAAGGATGCGTTTGTGACTACTTATTTTAACGGTGCAAGAATTCCGGTAGAGCAAGCTAAAAAAATGGAAGCAGAGCAAGGCAAAGCGGTATTTGCAACTTCGAGTAACTTGAACAAAATGCCGGAGACCAATTCAAATGCAAAGATTACCGGCTTAAATACTGCTGTGCCAACAATTAAAATTGAAAAGCAAAATGCGACAGCAAATCCTACGCAAGGAAAAATTGCTTTGCCTGTTGAAGGCCTGAAAAATCAAGCAAACAATGACATTGTATTTAAGGTTCAAATCGGGGTATTCCGCTCGGAGGTTCCATTGGAAATTGCCGCAATTTTCCTAAAATTATCAAGCAGAGGAATTGATCATTATCAAACTTCCGACAGTTTAACTATTTATACCATTGGAAACTTAAGAGACATTAATTCTGCAAATAGTTTGAAAGACGAAGTTATTCAGGAAGGCCTACCGGATGCATTTGTGGTTGCATTTAAAGCGGGTAACAAAATGAAAATTGAGGATGCAATTAAAGAAGTAAACAGAAAATAATAAGCCTATTGGGCACCTATGAAAGTATTATTAACCGGTGCCGATGGATTTTTAGGCAGTAACATCACACGCGAATTGCTTTTGCAGGGATATGAAGTGAGAGCTTTTCATACTCCCAATCGTCAAACAATTACCTTGGAAAACTTACCGATAGAGCGCTATGAAGGTGATTTGCTTAATACGGCAGACATCGAAAAGGCGGTTGAAGGATGTGATGTTATTATTCATGCCGCTGCCAGTACCAGTGTATGGCCTACTCGTAATCCAAATTCTTGGAAAATAAATGTTGAAGGCACTCAACGAATTATTGATGCCGCCATAAAGTTTAAAATTAGCAGATTAATATATGTGGGAACTGCTAATTCGTTTGGTTATGGAACAAAAGAAAGTCCGGGTAACGAAACAAAACCTTACTTGTGTTCGAAGTATAATTTGGATTATATGGATTCGAAATATAGTGCGCAACAACTTATTTTGAATGCGGTTCGGGAGAAGAAGCTACCTGCCATAGTTGTAAACCCATGTTTTATGTTTGGCCCGTATGACTCTCATCCGGGGCCCGGTGCCATGATTGTTTCGGTGTGCAAAAACGAAATTCCCGGTTTTACGACCGGTGGTAGGAATTACGCTTATGTAAAAGATGTGGCGCAAGCTGTTGTAAACGCTTTAAAAATGGGGAGAATAGGTGAGTGTTACATTCTTGGAAATTCGAATCTGTCCTATCACGAAATCTTTGATATTATTTCTACTCGAACACATTCCAAAAGAATTGGCTTAAAAATTCCATCTGTTTTTGCAAAGTTTTACGGACTTTTAAATTCTGCTTATGGATCAATTTCAGGACATCAACCCAAAGTGAGTTATCCGCTTGCACAAATTGCTTGTGATTGCCATTACTATGATTCTTCAAAAGCCATGCGAGAGCTGCATCTTAAGCAAAGCGAAATAGGTGATGCGGTGCAGGAATCTTATGATTGGATGAAGGATAATGGAAGGTTGTAAATGAGCAATGCAACTGAAAATTTTTTTGAATTAATAAAAATCAGTAGAATAAGCTGATATAATTAATAACCGCGGGGAACGCAGATTAGGCGCAGAGTGCGCAATTTTATTTTTTTTATGCTATATTAAATTTTATTGAGCACATTTTTCCTTTAGGGCAAAAAATACTCAGAATTAAACTTTAGGTAAATCTCACTAAATCACCAAAGAGCTTTTTCCACGTTTAATAAATTTTCCGTAGCCTTTTTTAACTTTGGTTTCGCCTTTCTCTATCACTACTTCACCGCGCAATAAAACGGTTTCGCATTTACCGGTGAGCTCCATTCCTTCATAAGCGCTATAATCCACATTCATGTGGTGTGTTTTCACGGATAAGGTATGTTTTTTAGCAGCGTCAACTAAAATTAAATCAGCATCACTTCCAATTCCAATGGTTCCCTTACGGGGATACATCCCAAAAATTTTAGCAGCATTGGTGCTAGTAACCTCCACAAATTTATTGAGTGAAATTTTTCCTTTGTTTACACCCTCGCTAAAAAGTAATTCCATACGGTGCTCAATGGCAGGATGGCCGTTCGGAATTTTACTAAAATCGTTTAATCCCATCTTTTTTTGCTCCCACATGAATGGACAATGGTCGGTTGCCACTACTTGAACAGTTCCTTGATTAATTCCGGCCCACAAACTGGCTTGGTCTTTCTTCTCCCGCAAAGGAGGACTCATGACATATTTGGCGCCATCAAAATTTTGTTCGTATAGCGAAGCATCTAGTAATAAATATTGAATACAGGTTTCTACAAATACTTTCTGATTTCGTCGCGCTGCATCGCGGATGTGATTTAGAGCGCCTTCGCAGGTCATGTGCACTACATAAGCAGGTACACCTGTATGAAAGGCCATATCGGCAAAACGTCCGGTGGCTTCAGCTTCGGTAATTTCGGGTTGGGATAAATAATGATAGAGCGGTTCCATTTTACCTTCGCTGCGGTGCTTCGCAATTAAGAAATCAATCATGTCGCCATTGGTTGCATGCACAGTTACCAGGCCACCGCATTTTTTTACTTCACCCATCAATCCAACCATTTGGCGGTCATCGATCATCAAGGCTCCTTTATACGCCATAAATGTTTTGAAAGAAGTGATTCCTTCCTCTTCCACCATTTGTTTGATTTCCTTTTTTGTTTCTTCGTTAAAATCGGTCACGGCCATGTGAAAGGAATAATCGCCAAAGGCATTTCCATTCGAACGACCTTGCCATTCGCCAAGTGCATGGTGCAAAGACTTTCCTTGCGTTTGCAAAATAAAATCAATCACCATGGTAGTGCCTCCATGCAAGGCAGCATTGGTGCCGGTGCTGTAGTCATCGCTCGAAAAGGTTCCCATAAAGGGCATGTCGAGATGCACGTGCGGGTCAATTCCACCCGGCATAACAAGTAATCCACTTGCATCAATAACGGTATCGGCTTTCATGTTGAGGTTTTTTCCAATACAGGAAATCGTTTCACCTTCAATAAAAATATCTGCAATGTAATCTTCAGATGCAGTAATAATGCGGCCGTTTTTTATAAGAGTGCTCATTGTTTTAGTATTGAGTATTGGGATATGAGTATTGAGATTTTGGTACTACAAATATAATTTTAGTTTAATTTAATTAGCTTTTTTCGGATTTCTTTTTGGTTTTGTTTAATAGCGATAAAATAAATTCCTTCGGCCCAGTTTGCTGTGCTAATTTCGCCAGAGCTTTCCAATATTTCTTTCTTTTGATAAATGATTCTTCCGCTTATGTCAAAAACAGTAATTGATTTTTTGAAGTTATTGCTGAACTCAATTTTAATTTTTGAACTAAACGGATTTGGAGAGATGGTTATGACTTCCTCAGGGATCTGCTCTTTTATCCCGACAAGGCTGATATTTATGGCTACATAACCTTTATTATTCAACTCATTCGACTCAGCTAGTAATCCGGAATAATCAGCTATAAACAAAATAAAGTAATTTCCGGTATCGGCTTGTGTTGGAATAGTAATTGCTTGATTTCGTATTTCTGAAACACCTGCAGCTAACGCACTTCCTGCTTTCACAGAAAGCAAAATATCAAGTGAATCAACCAATGTATCTTTCGAAAAAAAATAAGTTAGGTTACTGGAAGAACAATAAATGTTTCCTAGGTTTTCAATTGAAAGTGAGCTGTTAATAATACTTCCGGCAAGGAGCCAAATGTTTGAAAGCGATGGTGCCTTAATAGTTAAATCGACAATTGGAGCACCAATTATAATAGGAATAGCACGAATATTATTGCTCTCATTATCTTCGTTAACCTGACTGCTGTCGTCTACAAAAAACAAAATAAAGTAATTGCCGTTAGTGGTACTTGATGGAATAGTTAATTGTGTGTTTTTATAGGAATATGAGCCGGCCTCAATAGGTGTATCAAAAGAATGAGTCAGAAATAAATCACCGGTATCAAATAAAGTGTCGTTCGATAAATAAAAGCCCACTTTGCTGCTCTTTACTTTATTATTGCTGTGGTTATATACTTCAGCATTTGCTACTAGTGTGTATCCTGCAGCTACTGCAGAATTACTAAGCGTTGTGGTATTAAAAGTTAAATCTACCTGAGAAGGATAAACATAGAGTGGAAGATAGGTACTATTATTTGATTCATCAGTTTCAGGAATGCTATCGTTGTCATCTACTTTAAAAATCAAATAATAATTTCCTTGAACGGTTCCTCTGGGTATAATCGGCATTCCCGCAAAAAAATAATTACCGCGCGTACTTAGTAACTTTATGTCAGCGCTATCAATCAATGTATCAGATGATAAATAAACTCCAACTTGGAGATTTGAAAGTTGGTTTGCCGATTTGTTTTTATATATACCGGTAACACCGATTTCGTTTCCGGCAACACAGGTTTTCCTTTTATCAACTACCCAGTAAAAAGCCAAATCATTGCTGGTGTCGGGAACAATAAATGGCATTGCCAACAAATTGTTAGTTTCATCTGACTCGGGATCTTGATTTCTAAAATCGAGTTCGGTAATTAGATAATAGTTACCCGGGGAGACTAAGGAATCTAAATAAAAAGTTGAATTACTAATTGAAAAAACGGTGTCAAGAAATACATCTCCAGCGTCGAATAATGAATCAGAAGAAAGGTATACTGCAGTTTTGCCCGAATAAATAGGATAGTTTCCAACATCGGCAGATGCAAAATTATCAATCCTGCAAAATTTTGAATTATTATAATTGTAATAAAGTACATTTCCTGAAAGCGTAACCAAATCACTGTATCGCGGAGCTAGGTGAATTGGAAAGCTCACCGCATTATTTAACTCGTTTGATTCGTTTAGTCTTTGCGTGTAATCCGCTACAGAAAATACAAAATAATTTCCGGAAGCAATAGTTAATGGCACGTTAAATCCAATCGAAATTTGCTGGATTGAATTTGCAGGAATGTTCAATTCCACGTGACGTTTTCCAATAAAGGTGTCTGTGCTGTCAAGTTGATTATCGGGTGAAAGAAATAATCCGACCCAACTTGAATCTTCGGTAAGGTTACCATTGTTGTTAAGGTAAGTATCGAAATTAATATAGTAGGGACAGTTGGTGAGGTTGATGGATGAAAAAGTTAAGTTGGTTAGTTCTAAATCACTTAGTGCTGTATTTATAAGAATTGTAAATCGTGCTATATTGTTCTGCTCATCTGGCTCAGGTATTGCATTTGAAAAATCGGTTTTTGCGAAAATATAGTAGAGGCCACTGCTTAAGGTTAACGGCAATTGAACATACTTTTCAAACTGAAAGCTTTTGCCTCCTATCATTTTTCCAACGCTGGTAGAGTCTAAAAAAATATCGGAACTGTCGAGCGTATCATCCATCGAAAAATAATAACCAACATTTGCGGAGGCAGCGGGAAAGCCACCTTTATTGTGGAGTGCACTAAAAATTAGTCGCACTTGCCCACCCGGTCTTGCTTTATTATTATAATTGTAATAATTGGTTTTCAATTCGAGGTCGCATGCCGGAACAGAATCAACACATGAAATGAGTGCACTATAAGAAGCACTGTACTCCCAACTGGAATGCCCATTGCACAAAATGGTGAGTGTGCCGCTTGAATTAGTTGAATAATAAGTTCCACTGTAATCCAGATTTTCTTCTGATAATTTTTCAATAAGAGGAGCCGAAGTATCTGACCCGTCATACAAGTCAAACTTGTTTATAAGATACGATAGGTCAATGGACTGAATCGCAATATGATTTCCCGGTACGCCAGGATTAATTGTCAATATTCCATTCGAGATATTGATATCATAATCCGAAAGATAAGAATTACAAGTTGTTAATGTATCATGCCCCATATCTGGAATAGAATCGTGGGTGAGTGTTCCTGAATAAACGTATATCGGAAATGCCGCTTCATTATTGTTTTCATTCGTTTCAGCAATTACATTTCCGTAATCGCAATAAGCTAAAAAGTAATACACTCCAGGAAGTGTATTTGTTGGTATTTTTAACCAATGAAAAGCTTGTGTTGCAGATGAAAAAAGTAAGGTAGCACTGGTATCGATGTGGCTCTTTTTTGAAAGATAATAATTTGTTGTAAAACCGGTATTGGGTCCATGATTTTCCAAATTTCTTAGAACAATTGTTACATTAATCGAATCTCCCGCTTTGATAGTGTTATGAATATTGGTTTGATATGAATCTATCGTCCAATCATTTTCAGGAGCTACTACTAAAATAGAATCCACTAGAATATTGTTGAATTCATTTGTTTCTTGCACACTGTCCAATGCATCAATCACAGTTAAAATGTAATATTTGCCATAAGGTAACCAGCCGGGGATACTCCAATTCAGAAGCGAAACATCTGTTTTTTCAAAAGATTGAAGGGGAGCGGCTTTTCTGTAAGTGATTAAATTATCAGTGCTATCTAACTGTTTGTCGAGCGAAATAAAATAGCCTGCTCTTGTACTGTCAAACGGCACATTTCCGGCATTGTAAAAAGTGGTAGTTATAGCGTAACCCTGAAGATTTGTGCAGCGGTAGTTGCCGCTTTGATGAGCATAAAATTTTAAGTCAGTAAAAGGTGTATCAACGCTAAAGTGTATGCTGTAGGTGTTATTGTTTTCATCCGTTTCAGCAATGGCATTTGCGCCGTCTAGTTTAATGATGATATAATAATTACCTGTTAAAGCAGAACTTGGAATTTGCAGAATTGCATTCTTTGCCCAATATGGATTAGAAGCAGACTGGCTCGTTAAAGGAATATCTGAAGCATCTAAAATACTATCCACCGAAAGGTAATAGCTATCAGTAGAACCCGGATTTGCATTCGTTCCAAACTGAACCGGATAGTAGGATACTTTTACATTTCCTCCGGGTGCAGTGTTTAATTTGCTGATACTTGCCTTGTTTAAGTACAAATCTATATTGTTTTTAACAAGTGTTATTGGTCTGAGTATACTGTTGTTTTTCTCATTGCTCTCAGTGATTAATAAACTATCATCTATCACAGCAATCAATTGATAGATACCGGGAGACAATGAGTTCGGTATTAATAAATTATTGTTTGTTACATTATAGTTGCTGTAGTAAAAACTACTGCGCCGCGGCATTGGAAGGGAGCCCAGTTTTATATCATTAGCATCAAGGTCATAATTCAAGGATAAATAAATTCCAACATTTATACTTTGATGCAAATCATTATTCCCCATATTATAGGCACTTACTTCTACGCTAATCATATCACCGGCTAAAAACGGATCTTGTGTATAAACATTAATTCCTACCAAATCAATGAATGATGAATCTATCAAGATAGGAAGCGCCATAGTATTATTGGATTCATTATTCTCAGTTACTACATTCTGATTTTCAATATTTATAATTGAATAATAATTTCCGGGAACTATATTGGGAGGATAAGAGTTATAAATCGGAGAAATTGCGCTTTTATTTTCTCCAATGCTAAGATTGCTATCTATTTCTAACAATAGGTCTGCACCATCTAAAACGCCATCTGTTGATAAAAACGTGTGGCAACTTATTGCTGTGGTATCTTTGCCATTGTTGCAAATTTGGTAAGAACTTACTTGGTTGTAGAGGTTTGATTCTAAATTTTTATAAAGAAATAAATCAGGTAATGCAGAAGGTGCTATGCATTCAATTGCAGCCTCAAATCCTAAACCACCTAACTCCCAATCAGTAAAAAAATGCAGCGTAATTGCGCCACTCGAATCACCCGAGTAAACTGTTCCTGGTGAATTCGCGAAAAAATATTTTCCAATTAACTGTCCGCCATTTCCAATTCCACTCCATATTTCAAGATAATCGGAATTGTCATCTGTACTGAATTGAGAAAAAGTGAGCTTTATTTTATATCCGGGAGTTGTAGGATATATAATCAAAGTCCCATTTACATCATCCAGATATCCGAATTGTGTATTTATTCTGTCTTTCAGTGTTCCAGAGCAAGTGTAAACTGTGTCGGTACCTTGATAAGGAACAATAAATTGAGCTGAAGTAAATTTGCAAAAGAGAAAAGCAGGGAGAAAAATTAACAATTGTAATTTTTTTATCATCCGCTGAAATATTTTGGTGTCTTACAAAATTAGTATTTAATTGAGAGTAATTCCCTATGTACCAAATTATTATTCTTCTATTATTGCAAATCATTTAACAATGAAATTAGCAGCAGTGGAAGAACTTCAATCCACCCCAATATCCTCATTCCAAAGCTCCGGCTTTTCAGCGATAAAGTTTTTCATTAAAGTTTTGCAATCTTCCAAATTCATATCTATTACTTCCACGCCATGTTGCTCCATAAATTCCTTTGCTCCACTAAAGGTTTCGGATTCGCCTGCGTATACTTTTTTAATTCCAAATTGAACTATGGCACCTGCACATAAATAGCAAGGCATAAGTGTGGAGTATAAAGTTGTGCCTCGGTAAGAGCCGATTCTACCGGCATTGCGCAAACAATCTATTTCGGCATGCGTTACAGGATCACCGTCTTGTACTCTTTTGTTGTGTCCTTGTCCAACTAGTTTTCCATCCTTTACCAAAACAGAACCAATAGGAATACCGTTTTCTTTTAAACCTTGTCTTGCCTCATCAATGGCAAGTTGCATGAATTTGTCCATAATGTTACCTGAATAGAACGCTGATTATTTAAGATGATTAAGATTAATTATGATTTTACTGTGCTTGTCTTTTCATTAAAATTAAATACACCAATCCCGAAACAAAAAATCCAACAAACCAAGCATAATTATACAGTTGAGAAACCCATTCTCCGAACACATTTACATCAATAACTTTAATGGTTACCAAAAAACCGGGTATGTTTGGAACAATAGCCAGGAGCAAGGCGATTAGGGCATTCCTGTTAACTCCATTCGAATATTTGTATTGTCCTTTTTGCGAATACAAGTCATTTACATTCAATTCTTTTTTTCGAATAAAAAAATAATCCACAATCATAATCCCACCAATGGGACCAAGCAAACTTGAGTAGCCAATAAGCCATGTAAATATGTAGCCATTTGGATCTGCAACTAATTTCCATGGAAAAATTAAAATCCCAATAATTCCTGTGATGTAACCGCCGGTTTTAAAATTAATTTTAGCAGGAGAGAGATTGGCAAAATCGTTAGCCGGACTCACAATATTAGCAGCAATGTTTGTAGCGAGGGTGGAGATGGTTACAGCAATCATTGCAAAACTCACCAATAATTTGCTGTCGAATTTTCCGGCCACTTCCAAGGGATCCCAAATGGTTTTGCCATAAATGATAACGGTTGCAGAAGTAACTACTACTCCAATAAATGCGAACAAAGTCATACTAGGAGCTAGGCCAATACTTTGTCCAACTATTTGTGCCCGTTGACTTTTAGCATAACGTGTAAAGTCAGGAATATTCAACGAAAGTGTTGCCCAAAATCCTACCATTCCGGTTAAAGCAGGAAAAAAGAAATGCCAAAATTCGGTACTGCTTGCAAATTTACTGGGTTGGGCAAGGATAGGACCGAGGCCATGCCCAGCATTTATGGCCCAAAATAAAAGTGCTAATGCAGCTGCCGGAAGAAAAAATGCTTTAAATACCAATAGTTTTTTAATGCTATCCACACCCAGATAAACCACATACATATTCAATAACCAAAAAACAACAAAAGTGATAGCCGGTCCGGTTTGTAGACTAAAGGAATCCGGAAAAATTTGCGGCAATGTATCAACAGCAGGAAACCATACCCGAAGCATCAAAAATAAGGCATATCCACCAATCCAAGTCTGGATTCCAAACCATCCACAGGCAACAATGGCGCGGAGTATGGCAGGAATATTAGCACCTTTCACACCAAAACTGGCACGTGCTAAAACCGGAAAAGGGATACCGTATTTTGCTCCGGCATGACCGTTCAAAATCATTGGAACTAGCACAATTGCATTGCCTAAGAATATAGTCAAGATTGCTTCCCACCAATTCATTCCACCTTCAATTAAGGAACTGGCAAGCATATACGTGGGGATACACAAACTCATGCTGATCCATAATGCCGCGTAGTTCCAGGTTCCCCAAGAACGCTGGTGCTGTGAGATAGGAGCAAGGTCTTCGCTAAAAAGTCCCGAGTTTTTTTTATCCTCTGTAAGTTCGAATTCTTGTTGCATATTTTTTGTTAAAGACTAGAATTGCCTTGTGTTTACTGCAACGAAATTTAGAAATAAATTTTAGCGAAATGAAATATTCTTCAATATTGTTCGGGTAGCCATATTTTATCACCATGCTTCATGCGTTCAATTTTACGCAGATAAATTGCTTTTTCAGCATCCTTTTTTTCGGATAAGGAAACTGCTTTTGTTTCTATTAGAATGGCTTTATTGGTATCTCCGAGTTTGTAAACTATGCCGGCATAGGTGTCGTACCAAGCTGCAAATGTGCTGTCGAGCGAAATGCATTTTTCCATTAATTGCTCGGCAAAAGCAAGGTCGGATTTATTCTCAGCATACAACAAATAATTCCAGGCAAAAGTGTTGATGCGTTCCGCCAAAGCAGGGTTTGAATTTTTAGGTATTGCGGTAAGTCTGTCAAAAGTTTGGTGGCAATAGGTATTCATTTTAGCTAAGTATGCACTCCAGTCTTTTATTTCCAAATAATATTCCAATTCATAATCAATGTTTTCTACCTGCCTGAGATCTATTGGTAATTCAGTATTTAATTTTAGGATGAATCTTAAATTGCTTAAATTTTTCTCAGCGGCTGCGTGTTGAATTCCTGTTTGCAAGGAATTGTAATAAAAGCTTCGAAGAAAATTCGCATCAAGTTGTAACAGGCTTTGTACCACAGCACGCTTGTCTAAAAAATACATATAGCTTGCTTTCCCTGCAATAATAGTAGGAGTAGAGCGTACCCATATTTTTAAATCGGATGTATCTGAGATAAACTGTGCATCCGTGCAAGCTGCAAAATAAGCATCCATTGCCTCCGGAGAAATTTGGTTACCGGAAAGCAATGCTATGTGCAATAAATTTTGAATGCTTTTTATATTTTGTTTATCGGCAGCATAACGGGAAAGGGCCTTCTCGAAACCGTGTGGGTCTTCCAGCATTTTTAAGGCATTGTCGGCATAAAGCATAAAATTTGATTTGGGCAGTACACCTTCAAATTTTGCAAGCAATTCACCTTCCGAATTAATAAATATCCCTGTAGGATAGCCGCCTACCGAAAACTTCTTAGCAATAATTCTACCTTCAGGTTTTTCGGCATCTACTTTTAAATTTACAAATGAGGCATTAAATTTAGTTCCGACTTCTTTATCGGTGAAAACTGTTTTTTCGAATTGTTTGCATGGGATGCACCATACCGCGTAAACATCCATAAAAATGGCTTTGCCACTCTGTTTGGCTTGAAGTTTAGCTTCCTCAAAATTGATGTTTTTAAAATCAATTGCTAACGCTTTATCAAGCTCTTGTGCATAGCTTATGCTCTGAGACAGCTGCAGCATAAGCATCATGAAAAAAAAATGCTGTTTCATATTTTGGAAATAGGGCATAAGACTATATGAGCATACAATTACTATAATTTTCAACTGTAATTGATTTACCCCGCTTAATCTTTCTTCCTGCTAAATTTCAACGATTTGAGCATCCAATCCGGAAGCGGCTTGTTTTGATCGCGTTTAGAAACATTAAGGTACCAACCAATTTTCTTTAAAATGGGAATGCGGTATGTTTCTACAAATTCAATGAGTGTGCCGTCGGGATCTTCTATGTAGCTGAAATGTCCGGCTGCTTCCCCCATATCAAAAGAAGTATTGCTATCGATGGTAAATGGATAACCGTGTGCTGCAAAGTTTTTTTCCAATTCTTTCATGTCGCGCACATCAAAACTGAAATGTATAAATCCGGCATCTCCCCAGAATCGGTTTTCAAATATTTTGCGTGCAGGACGGTCAAGCACCTGCACCAATTCAATCTGGCTAGAGCCTAACAAACGACTAAAAGTTCCTGAATTTTCAACGGTGCGTGAAAGCAATACTCTTCTGAATTTATGCTTTCCTCCCGGCACATCTGCCCAATCCTCAAAAACTCCTGTACTATCATAAATCACTTTATCGTAACCCAAGAGTTCACCGTAAAACTTCATGGCGCGTTCCATGTTGCTTACCCCAATATGAGCTCCGCAAACTCCCCCGGTTAAATGCTTTTCTTTTCGAAACCATTCATATCCCGGCACCACTTGAAAAATATTTCCAAAATAATCTTTTACTAAAAAATAGGTGCTTCCTGATGGGTCTTTCTTAAGTCCTCCAATTAAATCCAAATTCTGACTTTTAAAAAGAGCATAGGTTTCCTCCACATTTTTACATTTGATTCGGGTAATAAAAATCCCATGATCGCCTAATTGTATTTCAAATTTTGCAGGATCGGTAGTTCTGCTGGTAAACTGCCATATTTCAAGGCCACTGCCACCTTGCAAGTTTATGGCCATAATAGCACTCCGCGCGTGCACTACACCGCCGGTATAACGTGTCATCAATTTTGCTTCAGCGCTATCTTGAAATACCGGAATATCCATTCCGAAATTTTTGCGGTAAAACTCCCATGCTTTCTGCACATCCGGAATTCCAACCCCCACTTGCTGTACACCAATTATGTTTTGTTTCATATTTTATAGTATTGAGATTTTAGTATTGAGTATTGAGTATTGAGTACAAAGTACAGAGTACAAAGTATTAAGAATAGTTCAAATGTTGTAGGTTAATTACTGCAATTATAGTAGTTAAGGATTCATTTTAATTTGTTATTTGGCAACTTGTTAATTGTGAGTAAGAGTTTCAATCAATAAATCAACATTTCTCCAAATTTTAAAAATCAGCAAATCAGCAAATCAGCTTATCAGCTAATCAGCTAATCGGCTAATCAATAATTCATTCAATTTTTTGCCTTTTCATAATCCAAGTAAACAAACCCGGAAAAAAGCGCTTAATGTAAACGGGAAGAATTTCTTTTCCTCCAATAAATATTTCCTCTTTTTCGCGGTGCATCCCTGCGATAATTTTTTTTGCACAATCTTCTGCACTTACACCATTTGCTGTGCTTTCATCCATCTTACCAAATTTTTCACCTTTGCCGGTTAAGGCATTAATTGAAATATTAGTTTTTATTTTACCGGGACAAATTAATGAAACTTTAATATTGTTTGCTATGACTTCAAAACGAAGCGACTCAAAAAAGCCATGAAGCGCATGTTTAGTAGCTGCGTAAGAGCTTCTTAGGAAAAAGCCATATTTTCCGGCTACACTGCTCGTGGCAACCAAGTATCCTGAGTTTTGAGCAATCATGTATGGAAGTACGCTTTTCGTTAGTGCAATGGTGGAGAAATAATTGGTTTCAAATAAGAGCCGGTCCACTTCAAGGGAAGTGTCTTTAGCCCAGGCACGTTGACTAACACCCCCATTATTGATAAGGATATCAATTTTACCGAAGTGTTGTATTACTTTTTCAGCGAGGCCATTGATGTTAGCGGCGTCGGATAAATCGAATGGCAATAACAAAATGTTATGCAGGTTTTCGGGGCAATTGTTTTTTACCCGTTCGAGTTCTTCAATTCTTCTGGCACTCAACACCAATTTACATTCGAGTTTTCCAAATTCATAACACAAAGCTTCACCAATTCCTGAAGAAGCACCGGTTATCCATACAACTTTGTGTGAAAGATTCTTCATTAAAGAAGTGCTTTTCGGATTTTTATGAGCTGAATTAATAGGTTTTCCAATTTATCTAAAGGAAGCATATTGGCGCCATCTGAAAGTGCTTCTGCCGGTCGGGGATGGGTTTCAATAAAAATTCCATCTGCACCCACTGCGATACCGGCTTTTGCAATAGTAGCAATTAGCTCAGGTTTTCCACCGGTAACTCCGCTTGTTTGATTGGGTTGTTGCAAACTGTGTGTTACATCTAATATCACAGGAACATTATTTTTTTGCATTTCAGGAATGCCTCTAAAATCAACAATCATATCCTGATAGCCAAACATAGCTCCGCGTTCGGTAAGCCAAACATGTTCATTTCCGGACTGACGTACCTTATCCACTCCAAATTTCATGGATTCGGGAGCAAGAAATTGACCTTTTTTGATGTTTACTGTTTTACCGGTTTTTGCTGCTGCAATTAACAATTCGGTTTGACGGCAAAGGAATGCAGGAATTTGCAGCACGTCTACATATTTTGCGGCTAATGCTGCTTCCTGTTCAGTATGGATATCAGTTAAAGTAGGTACTGCTAATTCTTTCCCAACTTTGGCAATAAGTTCAAGTGCTTTTTGATCTCCAATTCCGGTAAAAGAATCAATTCTAGACCGGTTGGCTTTGCGATAGGAGGCCTTAAAAATGTAGGGAATTTCGAGTTGATCACAAATGGATTTTACTTTCCTACCAATTTCAAAAACAACGCTTTCGTTTTCAACCACGCAAGGTCCGGCTATTAAAAAAAAGTTACCTGATTGGGTATGGCTAATATTGGGAAGATGATTTAACATAAAAGAGTATTTATGCCTTATTTTTAGGCAGATTTATGGTTTTGAATCAAAGCGAAAGTAACAAAAATTCCATTATCGAATATTCCTGTTATCCATCGAAAAAAAAGTTCAACTCGCTAAAAAATATTACTTTTGCACTCTAGATAAAGCTCAGTTTAATCTAAAGCTTTGAATATGAAGTCGATGCTTACTAAACGTTTTTTTATTTCATGGATATTGTCGGGTATAGTGATGTTCTCACTTTCGTATTTGTGGCATGGAATATTTCTAAATGATTTTTCACAATTAAATTACCCTAAACAGGTTTTCTTTGTAATTGCAATATTGGTTTACCTCATCATATCTATGGGTATTGCGGTTGTTTATTCACACCCCAAATTGGATAGTATGAAAAAGCAACCACTGCAAAAAGGCTTGGTTGTAGGAGCAGCTTTTGGTTTTGCACTATACATGATTACCCTTGTAATTGGTGTATCATTTACCCGAACCATGTCATTGGGCAACATTATGTTTGATTGCGGTTGGCAAATGATTGAACAAGCTATTGGTGGCGCAGTTGTTGGATTTTCAAGTATTTTTGTATCAAACGAACATTTGTTTGATTCCGATATTTAAGCGAAGCAGAATATTGTCGTATAGCTTTATTTGCCCTCCTCTTCCAAATCATCCATATTAAATACCGAACTGAACATATCTTTAAATCGCAATCCCGTTTCAAGCGGATTTTTGCTCAGCTTCGAAAATTCGCTTAAGCCATGCAATACAAACTCCATCATAAATAGCAATTCAGCACCTTTAATTCCGGGTTGGTATTTTTCTACCAATTTTTTCAAACCATCCACGCGCATCAATAAATCTGAATATTCTTTGTCGCTGATATCGCTCAATAAATCCAGTTCATTCCCAATGGCAAACCAATCCATTATGAGTTGATATGGATTTTCATCGGATTTTTTCTTTAATTTTTCCGGCGATGGGAAAAGGCTGGTAAATAAGGAGCGTACAGCTTTTCCAATTAAATGTTGCGCAACAATATAAGCTCCCTCTTGTTCTCCTTCATATACCAGTTCTACCTTTCCGGTGATGGCCGGAATAACTCCATTAAAATCAGTAAGCCTTACCGAAGTGAATTTTTCATCATTTATCAAAGCTCTTCTTTCGGCAGCACTCACCAGATTTTCGTAAGCGGAAATGCTTAAACGGGCTGAGACACCACTTTTAGAATCGACATATTCACTTTTGCGCGCTTCAAAGCCGATTTGCTCTAAAATATTCAGGGCTAAGTCACTCACTTTTACTCGATTTTTTTGACTCTCCGAAAGCTTTGCTTCCTGCATGGTGATTGTTTTTGCAGTGGCTACATCCTTTGGATAATGCGTTAAAATTTGGCTTCCAATACGGTCTTTCAGCGGGGTAACTATGCTTCCGCGATTGGTGTAATCTTCAGGATTTGCGGTAAATACAAATTGGATATCCAAGGGCAAGCGTAATTTAAAACCTCTAATTTGAATATCTCCTTCTTGCAAAATATTGAATAATGAAACTTGTATGCGTGCCTGTAAATCGGGTAATTCATTGATTACAAAAATGCAGCGATTACTACGCGGAATGATGCCAAAGTGCAAAACACGTTCATCCGAATAATTTAATTTCAAATTGGCCGCTTTAATCGGATCCACATCGCCTATTAAATCGGCTACAGAAACATCAGGGGTGGCTAACTTTTCAGCATATCTATCTGACCGGTGCAGCCAATCAATAGGAGTAGCATCGCCTTGTTCTGAAATTAAATCTAAGGCAAACCGAGATAATGGTTTTAAAGGATCATCGTTTAGTTCTGAACCTTTAATTATTGGGACATATTCATCTAATAAATTCACCATGAGTCGAGCAATACGTGTCTTCGCTTGTCCCCTTAATCCCAACAGGTTAATATTGTGTTGCGATAAAATTGCCCGTTCAATATCCGGAATAACCGAATCCTCGTAGCCTACAATTCCATCAAAAATGGGAATGTGTTTCTGCAATTTATCAATCAAATTGGCTCTTAATTCTTGCTTTATCGTTTTGTACGTATATCCCGATTTCTTTAACTCTCCAAGTGTTTTTGCTTTTGTCATATTTTAGTATTGTGTAATGCGTACAAAGTAGTGAGTACAAAGTACAAAGATTTGATTTGGTATAATTCTATAATTGTTCCTTTATTAATACTTTATTGTATCCATAAATTCAGTTAAATTCGTTTTTCCGTTACGATCAGACTTTTTCGTAAATTCGTATTGATTTGTTTATAAGTAACCATCATTAACGTACTGTCTTTCTTCGATTTCGAGTATAATCTTCAAAAATATATTCGCCCAATCCTTTCAAACTGGTATAAAAAGCTTTTCCTTGATTTGTTTCTGTAAACTCCTCTACAAACTGCTGTAGGTAAGGATCTTTGGCAATCATGAACGTGGTGATTTGGATCTTTAAGCGCTTACAAGCTGCTGCTGCATTCAAGGTTTTGTTCACAATTTTTCGATCTAATCCAAAACTGTTTTGATAGTATCCATCACCTTCTTTTAAGCAACTGGGTTTACCATCTGTAATCATAAAAATTTGCTTGTTCGGATTTTTCTTCCTGCGTAGAATATCCATCGCCAACTCCAAACCCGCTACAGTATTGGTATGATAAGGTCCTACCTGAAGGTAAGGTAAATCTTTTATCTGAACTAGCCAAGCATCATTTCCAAAAACAATAATATCTAATGTATCTTTGGGATAGCGTGTTGTGATAAGCTCAGATAAAGCCATGGCGACTTTTTTTGCCGGTGTAATTCTGTCTTCACCATATAAAATCATGGAGTGCGAAATGTCAATCATAAGTACAGTCGATGTTTGACTCTTATGCTCACTCTCCACAATTTCCAAATCATTTTCTGTTAAATGAAAATCTTCTGTACCATGATTTATCTGCGCATTGCGCAAGGAATCCGTCATGGATATTTGCTCTAAAGCATCGCCAAACTGAAACGCTCTTCGATCACTGCTCGGCTCATCACCCTTGCCGGTAAAAGTAGTTTTGTGATTCCCACTTTTTGATTTTTTTAATTTTCCGAAAATTTGGTCAAGGGAAGATTGACGAATGCTTTGCTCCATTTTAGAAGACATAGTAAAAGAGCCTCCAGTCTTATCTTCATTCAAATAACCCCGTTTTTTTAAATCATTAATAAAATCACCCATTCCATAATCCGTATCGGTGAGTTTGTATTTTTTATCCAACTCGGTAAGCCAACTCAATGCTTCGTTTGCATCGCCATTGGTGTGTACAAGTAACTCTTTAAAAATATCAAACAGCCGTTCAAAGGGCGTTTGATCGGGCTTAGGTTTGTGCTTTGAAAATCTATATCCTGACATTATGGAGTGCATTTGGGGACGATAAAGTTACCAAACATTGTTTAAACAACTAAAATTAAATTAAGTTCATTTCGTATTGTCCCCTGCCGGCGGGGGACAATAAGTTTGCAATGCAAATTTATTTGGGGTTTAAAATATCCCAACAAATACTTGTCATTCAACAAAACAAGCGCTAAGTTTGTAATTAGTGATTTTACTAAAAAATAAATGATGGAAACGATAAAATTAAAATACCCTGAAGTAAAAAATTATGTTGGCGGTAAGTCTGTAAATTCTTCTTCAACCCGCACTATGGAAGTGTTAAGTCCACTTGATGGAACAGTAATATCTACAGTAGTAATGAGCAACCAAAGCGATTTGGATAAGGCAGTTGAAAATGCAAAATTAGCATTCGCTACCTGGAGTAAAGTGCCCATTAAAGAACGCGTTCAAGTATTTTTTAAATATAAAACCTTATTAGAAAGGCACCGCGATGAATTAGCGGAATTGGTGCACATCGAAAACGGGAAAACCAAGGATGAGGCCTATGCCGAAGTGGATAAAAGTGTTGAATTAACTGAGTTTGCCTGCTCTTTACCACAATTAATTTCAGGTGAATTGCTTGAAGTAAGCAAAGGGGTTGAATGCCGTGTGGAGCATTTTCCACTAGGAGTTGTTGCATGTATTGCTCCTTTCAATTTTCCAAACATGGTTCCCAATTGGACTATTCCAAATGCAATTGCTTTAGGAAATGCCATGATATTAAAACCATCAGAAATAGTTCCATTAAGCTGTATTCGATTAGCTGAATTGCTCAAAGAAGCAGGTCTTCCGGATGGGGTGTTGAATATTGTAAATGGCGATAGAGAAATTGTGGAAGCCATTTGTGATCATCCCGGAATTGATGCCGTTTCATTTGTGGGTTCTACTAAAGTTGCTAAACTAGTTTATGCCCGCTCTACGTCCAATTTTAAACGCGCGCTTGCTTTGGGTGGTGCAAAAAACCATTTAATTGTTATGCCCGATGCACATACTGCAATGACCGCAAGTAACGTAACTGCAAGTATGAGCGGATGTGCCGGACAACGTTGTATGGCAGCTTCTGCGATGGTTGCTGTTGGACCGGTAGACCACATCATCAATCAAATTTGTGAGGATGCTAAAAAAGTTATTCCAGGCGTTAACCTAGGTTCGGTAATTTCTAAAGCAGCCAAAGAGCGCATCGAAAAATACATTGATGAAGCCGAAGCGCAAGGTGCAAAAATTTTGGTGGATGGAAGAAAGACAGTTGTGAAAGGCAAAGAAGGAGGATTTTATGTTGGACCAACGGTAATCGATTTTGTTAAGCCGGATATGAGTGTAGCCAAAGAAGAAATTTTTGGACCGGTAATTTCTATAATCCGTGCAAAAGATATTGATGAAGCTTTAGCCATTGAAAATGCTAATCCGTATGGAAATGCAGCTGCTGTATTCACTCAAAGTGGAGGAACAGCACGTTACGTAATGGAAAATGCAAGTGCCGGTATGATTGGCGTAAACATTGGCGTTCCTGTTCCCCGTGAACCTTTTTCTTTTGGTGGTTGGAATGAAAGTAAATTTGGAGTAGGCGACATCACCGGAAAAAGCTCCATTGAATTCTGGACCAAATTGAAAAAAATTACCACTAAATGGAATCCGGAATCTAAAACCAATTGGATGAGTTAAAAATAGCACGCTGATTTTTTATGATGGTTATGATCTACGCAGATTTAAATCATAAAAAATCCTAATCATCTTAATAATCTGCGTTCAATACTAAATCTAACTATGGAAGCGACATTATCAATCTCCGAAAAAGAAGAAATTCTAAAAAACAACCTCGATTACACCATATTTTCCTGGAGCAAACAAGCCGGGTTAAATCCTTTAAATATTAAGTCTGCAAAGGGTGTTTACATTTACGACCGAAGCGGAAAAAAGATAATTGATTTTTCGTCTCAACTCATGAACATGAACATTGGGCATGGGCATCAACGGGTAACGGAAGCCGTAACGCGCCAAATGCAAGAGCTGAGTTTTGTACATCCTGGAATGGTTTCGGAAGCACGTGGATTGTTGGGGAAAAAATTAGCCGAGATAACTCCGGGCTCTTTGAAAAAAACTTTTTTCACCAATGCCGGTGCCGAAGCCATTGAGAATGCAGTAAAATTTGCCCGACTTTATACCGGACGCCATAAAATTGTTTCGCTTTACCAAAGCTATCATGGTGCATCATATGGTGCAATGGCGGTGGGCGGCGACCCGCGCAAACTTCCGCATGACGCACAACAACCCGGAAATTTTATTCATGTTGAAAATCCATTTTTTTACCGCTGCCCATGGAACAGTGAAACACCTGAAGAGTGCGCCGAAAATGCCGCCAATCACATGGAGCGTGTAATTAAATATGAAGGGCCGCAAACAGTTGCTGCCATTTTAATGGAAGGCGAAAGCGGTTCTAGTGGATGTATTAAGTATCCTGTTGGCTATTGGAAAAGGGTGCGTGAAATTGCCGATAAATATGGCATCTTATTAATTTGTGATGAGGTTATGAGTGGTTTTGGCCGTACCGGTAAATGGTTTGGGGTGGATCATCATGGGGTGGTACCCGATATTATGTGCTTTGCCAAAGGCCTTACTTGTGGCTATATTCCCCTTGGCGGGATGATTATCAAGGAAGAAATAATTAGCGCCTTCAACGACAAACCACTTCCATTGGGATTAACTTATTCAGCGCATGTGGTGGCTTGCGCTGCTGCAGTAGAAGTCTTGAAAATTTACGAAGACGAAAACCTGATTGAAAATGCAGCCAACATGGGACGATACATGGATGCGGAAGTGGAGAAATTGAAACAAAAACATCCTAGCATTGGTGATTATAGAAATACCGGATTATTAGGATGTATAGAATTAGTTAAAAATCGTAAAACCAAAGAACCAATGGCTCCCTGGAATGCAGGTCCAGCCGAAATGGAAATTATGAATAAAGTAGCGGCTAAATTAACGGAGCTAGGTTTATTCACTTTCGTGCGATGGAATTACATTTTTACTGCACCACCTCTCTGTATTACAAAAGCCGAAATGGATGAAGGTTTGGATATAATTTCGAAAGGGATTGCAGTGGCGGATGAGTATTGTAAATAAATTGTTCCTGTTAGGCAATAAAAATTGAGCGTATTACTTTTTCATTATTGTTAATTTGAGCAAAAATTTATCACTCCCAGACGAAATTATTCTCACCAAAATATACTTAATGCGTGGGCAAAAAGTGATGCTTGACCGTGATCTTGGAGAGTTGTATGGTATTGAAACCAAAAGACTAAAAGAAGCTGTAAGAAGAAATATAGAGCGTTTCCCTGAAGATTTCATGTTTGAGATGAGCAAGGAGGAATTTGACAATTGGAGGTCACAATTTGCGTCCTCCAATTTTTCTGATAAAATGGGACTTCGTCATGCACCATTTTGTTTTACTGAACAAGGTGTTGCCATGTTATCAAGTGTTTTAAACAGCAAACAAGCTATTGAAGTAAACATTCGGATTATACGGCTTTTTACAAAGATGCGCGAAATTCTTTCTACGCATAAAGATGTGTTACTAAAGCTGGAACAATTAGAAAGCAAAACAAACAAAAACGAAGAAGACATTCACCTTATTTTTGAAGCCTTAAAGCAATTATTAAATCCACCACAACCTCCCCGTAAAAGAATCGGTTTTAAACCTTAAACAAAAGCGCAATTTTTTTTAGCTTCGTAACCTGAACTAAAAACACGCAATCCAACTGATGGATACCCCAACAATAGATCTCGTAGCCGAAAAAAAGGAAATTTTAAAACGTTACCGTACCTTATTAAAATCCAATGCATCCCGCATGGAGAAAGGGGATAAGGTAATTATTCGTAAAGCATTTGAACTTGCTGTGGATGCACACAAAGACATGCGCCGAAAATCCGGTGAACCATATATCTACCATCCAATTGCTGTCGCGCAAATTGCTGTGAGCGAAATTGGTTTAGGAACTACTGCCATTGTTTGTGCATTACTTCACGATACAGTTGAGGATACTGATATTTCTTTGGAAGACATTAAAGGAATGTTCGGTGAGAAAATCATGAAAATTATTGATGGACTCACTAAAATTTCAGGTGTGTTCGATCAAACTTCTTCCTTGCAAGCCGAGAATTTTAGAAAAATGTTGCTCACCTTAAGTGACGACATTCGTGTAATATTAATCAAACTTGCTGACCGCTTGCACAACATGCGCACCCTTGATAGCATGGCACGCGACAAGCAAATAAAAATTGCATCAGAAACACTTTATTTATATGCGCCACTTGCACACCGACTTGGTTTAAATGCCATTAAGACTGAAATGGAAGACCTGGGTTTGAAATTTACCGAACCCGATTCTTACAATTTAATCAGTCAAAAATTACAAGAAACTCAAAAGGAAAGAACGCGCTACATCAATAAATTCAGCCTTCCCATCATCAATACCTTAACCGAACAAGGTTTTAATTTTGACATAAAAGGGCGTTCCAAATCTATTTTTTCCATCTATCAAAAGATGAAGAAACAGAATATCCCATTTGAAGAGGTGTATGATATTTTTGCCATTCGGGTTATTATTCGCACACCCCTTGAGCAAGAAAAATCGGATTGTTGGCGGGTGTATTCTATTGTTACCGATTATTATCATCCCAGTCCGGATCGTTTGCGCGATTGGATTTCGACACCCAAGGCAAATGGCTACGAGTCACTCCACACCACGGTGATGGGACTTGAAGGTAAATGGGTTGAAGTGCAAATCCGTACAGAGCGTATGGATGATATTGCTGAAATGGGTTATGCTGCACATTGGAAATACAAAGAGTCGGCTTCCGAAAATGCATTGGATGCCTGGATTAACAAGGTACGCGAAATGCTCGAAAATCCGGAGACCAATGCGATGGATTTTATTGATGATTTTAAACTGAATTTATTTGCCGAAGAAATTTTTGTGTTTACTCCAAAGGGTGCATTAATAAAGCTTCCGGCAGGTTCAACTGCATTGGATTTTGCGTATGAAATTCATTCCCACATTGGTGAAAAATGTATTGGTGCAAAAGTATCAAATAGGTTAGTTCCATTAAGTCATCCGCTTAAGAGTGGTGATCAGGTGGAAGTGCTTACATCGCAGAAACAAAAGCCAAAAGAAGATTGGTTGCATTTTGTGGTTACCGCACGTGCCAAATCTAAAATTAAAGCATCCCTTAAGGAAGAAAAGAGAAAGCTGGCAACAGACGGAAAAGAAACACTTACACGCAAATTGCATGCGATGAAAGTGACTTTAAATAATGAAAGTCTTAACCTTTTAGTCGATTTTTTTAAAGCCCCTTCTATTCTTGATTTGTATTACCGCATTGCAATTGGTGCGGTGAATTTAAAATTACTTAAAGATTTTGTAAAGGAAGATGGTTCCTTAAAACACAAGGCAAAATCAAGCAAAAAATCGGACGCCAAAGAATTCGAAGAACTAATTACCAAAGCGCGTGGAAGCAACAACATGCTGGTAATAGGGGAGGACTTGCAAAAAATTGATTACAAACTTGCCGCTTGTTGCAATCCCATTAATGGGGATGATGTGTTTGGATTTGTGACCATTAACGAAGGTATAAAAATTCACCGTGCCAATTGCCCTAACGCCATTCAATTAATGAGCAATTACGCGTATCGTATTGTAAAAGCGAAGTGGACCGATTCAGATAAAATTTCTTTCCTTGCCGGGATTAAAATTATGGGAAGTGATGCTGTGGGAATTGTAAATAATATCACTAAAATAATTTCAAACGAACTAAACGTAAACATGCGTTCCATCAGTTTTGATACCAATGATGGCATATTTGAAGGCACGATCATGGTATTTGTTAACGATACCAATCACCTTACTGAGTTAATGAAAAAACTTAAAAAGGTAAACGGGGTTTTAACGGTTGCCCGGATAGATTCGAACTAAGATTCTTTGAATACAAAAGTATAATTGTAGTAGGTGTTTAACCGCAGGGGACGCAGAGGAGACGCGGAGAGCGCAGATATTTTACAATAAATTTAAAGTTCACTCAGCGCGCTTTGCGCCTTCTTTGCGATTCTTTGCGTTACAATTTGGCAAATACACATTTGAAAATTAATCCTGAAAAAGTATAAAAGTGGTAAAACCGCATGAGCGCTGGGACGCTGGACTTTTATAATACAAGAGTAGCAAGGCTCGTTATTTGCATTTAGCATTAAATCAATAAAAAATCGTACTTCTTATCAGCTTAAAAAATAGAACGCGGATAACGCTGATGGTTATGATTTAAGCGGATTTGTTTGCGAAGTATTTTAAAGGCAGTACTTAATGGAAAAGATCAAATCCTTTACAAATTTATCTCTGCGTTCTTAGCGCCTTCTTTGCGATTCTCCGCGGTTAAAAACAGATAAAATACTTCTTAGTAAATGTTTTTAAAGGCACCCGGTTTTGCTTCTTGAATTAAGGCATACACCATATCAAATAAGTCGTCGGCACTTGGTTTTGAAAAATAATTTCCATCCGAACCATAAGGAGGACGATGGTCTTTTGCTGAAAGTGTTTTGGGTTCAGCATCTAAAAACTTATACGCTCCTTGTTCTTCGAGGACTTTTTGCATCATAAATCCGGTAGCACCGCCACTTACATCTTCATCAAAGAAAATAACACGATTAGTTTTTTTAATGGATTCCACAATGGAATGGTGTACATCAAACGGCAATAAGGTTTGCACATCTATTACTTCAATGGAAATACCGACTTCCTGCAACATTTTTGCTGTATCGACGGCAATGTGACAATTATAACCGTAGGTAATAACAGTAACATCTTCACCGGCTTTAAGGATTTCCGGTATACCTAATTGTAATTTAAATTCGCCTACATTCGACGGCATTTTTTCTTTCATTCGATAGCACATCAAAGGCTCAATAACAATTGCAGGCTCATCTGCGGTAAGCAAGGCATTGTAAAATGCTGCCGCCTGTGTCATGTTGCGCGGTACACAAATATGCATTCCTCTGAGCGCATTAATGATCATACCCATAGGCGAACCACTGTGCCAAATCCCTTCGAAACGATGCCCTCGTGTGCGAATAATTACCGGTGCTTTTTGCCCACCTTTTGTTCGGTATTGAAGTGTGGCCAAATCATCACTCATAATCTGAACAGCATACAATAAGTAATCAAGGTATTGAATTTCGGCAATGGGGCGCAGTCCGCGCAAAGCCAAGCCAATTGCCTGTCCTAGTATGGTAGCTTCCCGTATTCCGGTATCGAATACACGCAGTTCTCCGTATTTTTTTTGTAAGCCTTCAAGCCCCTGATTTACGCCGCCAATTTTACCGGAATCTTCTCCAAAAATCACTACCGATTTATATTTTTCTAAAATCGCATCAAAATTATCTCTGAGAATTTCGCGTCCGTCCACAATTTTTTCATCATTGTATACAACCTGCGCAGGTGAAATATGCTGAATGGAAGTTTCGCTTTCGCTGAAAAGATAAGAGTTATAGCGTTCGCTGTTATCAATTTTTGATTGTCTCAAGTAATTGATAAGCGCATCCTTTGCCGGAATATTTTCATTTCTAACAATACGCAACACACGCTTGCTGTGCTCAATAATTTCTCTTCTAACCGGATCGATAACTGCTTGCAATTCTTCTTTCACTTTAGTGATGAAAGCCGCATTATTGCTAACTTTTGCAATAGCCTCTATCATAGCTAAAGCTGCAGTTAATTCAGCTTTGATAGGGTTATTAAAATCAGCCCAAGCTTTGTTTTTACTTTCTCGTGCAGTTTTTTTACTTTGCTCTTCAATAATTTGAATTTCTTCTTCTGTTGCAATAGCAGATGAAATCATCCATTCGCGCATTTTTTTTATACAATCAAAATCAACTTCCCATTGCAAACGTTCTTTTGATTTGTAGCGTTCGTGCGAGCCACTTGTGCTGTGTCCTTGCGGTTGAGTCATTTCTTCCACATGAATCAATACAGGGATATGCTTGTCGCGACAAAGTATTGCTGCTTTTTCGTAGGTTTCAACTAGGGCAGGATAATTCCAGCCTTTTACTTTAAGAATCTCAATACCTGCAGTATTTTCATCGCGTTGAAATCCTTTTAAAATTTCGGAAATGCTTTCTTTGGTAGTTTGATATTTCTTAGGAACAGAAATGCCGTGTCCGTCATCCCAAACTGAAATTATCATGGGAACCTGCAACACACCTGCTGCATTTATAGTTTCCCAAAATAGTCCTTCTGAGGTACTAGCATCACCAATGGTTCCAAAAGCTATTTCGTTTCCTTTCACCGAAAATTTTTCAAATTCGGAAGAGCTCAATTCAGGGTTATTTCGGAAAAAGTAGGAAGCTTGCGCCATGCCTAATAAACGTGGCATTTGACCGGCAGTTGGGGAAATATCAGACGATGAGTTTTTTGTTTTGGTTAAATCCTTCCAATTCCCTTTTTCATCCAAAAATCGGGTACTGTAATGTCCATTCATACTGCGGCCGGCAGATGAGGGTTCTGCTTTTGCATCAGGATGGGCATACAATTGAGCAAAGAATTCCTGGATGCTAAGTAAGCCACTGGCTAACATGAAGGTTTGATCGCGGTAATAACCCGCTCTAAAATCGCCTGGCTTAAATGCCCGTGCCATGGCCAATTGAGCAACTTCTTTCCCATCGCCAAAGATTCCAAATTTTGCTTTACCTGTAAGTACTTCACGACGTCCCATTAAACTGGCTTCGCGACTCTCATTGGCAATTTTAAAATCACTGAGAACGGATTCCTTAAACGATTCAAATGAAAATTCCTGTTTTTCCGATACTTGCTCTTGTTCCATAAATTCTTTCTTTAACCGGGTTGCTCTTATCTACAAACTTACAGGATTTTTTGGGAAAGACAAGCAGCTAACTAGAAAAAAGAAACGCCCTGCAGAAATCCTGCAAGGCGTTAAGCAAAATCAATTATGAAATTATTCCACCATTAATTTTTTGGTCTCTTTTCGATCGTTTACTTTTAAGGTATAAGTGTATACACCGCTGCTCCATTCGCTTGTATTTAAGGTTATAGAAGAGCTACCGGCAATCTGGTTTCCTTTATTTTCAGCATAAACCACTTCTCCTAAAATGTTTCTCACTTCAAAACTAACTTTTCCGTTTTCACTCAAAGAAAAATTGATTTTAGTAATTCCCTTGGCAGGATTAGGAATATTTTGAGATAAGCCAACGCTAGCAGGCTGAACGGCTGCTTTTACACCCACTGTGATTACCGGTATTTTGGCGTAAATAATATCACTTTCAACCGTATTCCAACTGGCTTGTACAAGATTTATGGGCGTGGTAGCCAATAAGGAATGTCCTGGAGCGCCATCGCGTTGATAGGTTAGGTGAATGTTGTTATCCACGCTTTTTGCCATGCAAGCAAAAGCACATTCCTGGTTTAATGCATCCACATCTTCGTCCACATCAAATGCACGTGTCCAGTTATTTCCACCATCCAAAGATGCTTTCACAAAAACATGTTTGTGACTGGTGCCATATGCTGTTGTATCACAATTTTCGCAAAGAGATTGATAGGCCAAATAAATATTTCCTGCAATATCAATTCCCGACGAAGGCATTTGAGTTACACTACCTCTGTAATTTCCCATACTGCCTCCACCTTGGCTTCCATTGGCAATAATGATATTTCCATCCCAATCCAAATCTTCGCGGGTGGCCACTGTATCAATTCTTCCAGGTGCAAATCCTTCATTCCAATACAATAAATAATCCAAGGCATTTTGAAAAAAGCCCAATAGATCGGCAGCACTGGTATCGCGAATTAAAACATTACTCCAAAATACATGTGCCATTCCATTATTGTCCAACATTACATGGGCATCTCCGGAAGGCGTCTCCAAATCATCCGAAACCCCATCGCCATTAAAATCTGGAAGTGAATCGGCTACATCGTTATAAAATGGAATTGGGAAAGCTTGTAAAACGGTTGGTATCCATGTGGTACCATTATCGACAGACTTTAACAAAGTTAAATCCGTAGTTAAATCACCCACTACTATTGCAATGGTATCACCGTGTGAATCGATAGAATAGGCATCTCCTCCATAACCAAGATTATTTGTAGAATCTATTGCTGGAATCAAAGAGCGCAAGATGGGCCATGTAGCACCACCATCTAAGGAACGCGAATAATAAAGTGGTCCGTCTTGTCCATCATGTGGTGTAGCGCTTACACCCGAACCTTGCCAAATAGCATGCACACTTTCACCATTTGTACCCCCCGCTATAGCTTTTGCCCATGTGTCGTCCGCAAATTGCCCAAATGCGGGTCCATTCTCTGTCCATGCTCCAGTACCTTTTGCCGGTCTAGAAGTTAGCAACATACCCGGCAAAGTGCTAGAATGGGAGATATCCATTTCTTTTCCTGATGCTGTAACAACAATGTTTGCAAATCCGGTGCGTTGTGTAGGCTGAATTCGTGCAGAGGGTATTGGTTCCCAATTTGAGCCGTCGAAATAATTATAACCGGTTCCACGTGCTGCACTTGCTCCACCAACCGGAATTATGGTCCAAGAAGCAGATATAGTTCCATCCGAATGTTTAAGTAAACGATTCAAAATTGCTGAATTGGTTTGTAAATCATAAGTGGTTTTACCGATAATATCTTCGGTAATTGCTTGTGTTCTGTTTTGCACTTTTGTTTGCGCTTGATTAGCAACAATAGATTTGTTGATATATGGAATCTGATAAGGATCACCATTTTGTGCACGTACCGGAACCGGCTTTGTACCCGGGGCTAAAGTTAACCTTGTTTTAACTCTCGGAGACTGCGCCAGCAGTGTTAGAAAGGAAAAAACACTAATCGTTGTAAGTAAGGTTTTTTTCATGTGAAGGGGTTTAAATTTTTGCAGAATATACTGCAAGAATAAAGGTACTTTATTTTAGTTCATAAAAAAACCCTCAGATCGAAAGACCTGAGGGTTTTTTAAATTAGGATTAAAAATTATTTAACCATCATTTTTTTAGTATTCATTTCGTCATTTACTCTTAAAGTATAATAGTAAACTCCGCTGCTTAATTTTTCAGTGTTTAATGCTATGTTGTAAGCACCTGCATTTAAAGTACCTCTGTCTTCTGCGTATACCACTTTACCTAAAATGTTAGTTACTTCAAAAGTTACTTTTGCTTTATCAGCTATTGTAAAGTTGATTGAAGTAATACCTGTAGAAGGGTTTGGAGCATTTTGAGCTAAACCAAAAGAAGATGGAGTTGAGTTTACAGATTTTACACCTAATACTTCTGAAACAGGTATGTGTGCGTAAACGATATCGCTTTCAACTGTATTCCAGCTAGCTTGAGTAGTTGAAGTAGTGTTACCGGTTAACAAAGAGTGTCCAGGAGCGCCATCACGTTGGTAAACGATATGCACATTTCCATCCACATGTTTTGCCATGCAAGCAAAAGCACATTCTTGAGCTGCTGAATCGATATCTTGATCAATATCAACTGGGTTAGACCAAGTAGCACCATTATCCATAGATGATTTTACATAAACGTGTTTGTGGCTTGTTCCGTAAGCAGTAGTATCACAGGTTTCGCACAATGACATGTAAGACATATATAAATTACCAGTAGCATCAATACCGGAAGTTGGCATTTGAGTGATACTTCCACGATATAATGCCATACGGCCACCACCTTGGCTTCCGGTTGCAATTGTGAATGTTCCATCATTGTTGATATCTTGAGCGTTTGCAATGGTATCAGGAGCATTTGCACCAAAACTTTCATTCCAATATAAAATACCACCATCAATTCCATTTGGATAATATCCTAATAGATCAGCACCTGAAGTATCAGTAATTAAAATATTACTCCAAAATACATGCGCCATTCCATTGTTATCTAACATTACGTGAGCATCACCTGAAGCGGCTTCGATATCATCAGAAGTACCATCTCCGTCAAAGTCAGGAAGTGAATCTGCTGCATCGTTGTAAAAAGGAATTGGGAACGTTTGAAGTGTAGTAGCTGTCCAAGTTGTTCCGTTATCTGTAGATTTTAGCAAAGTTAAATCTGTAGTAAACTCACCTGCAACGATAGCAACTGTATCACCATGAGTATCCATAGAATAACAATCTGCACCATAACCTAAGTTAAGTGTAGAATCGATTGGACCCAATAATGTTCTTAAAACTGGAAAAGTTACACCGTCATCAGTTGAACGAGAATACAATATAGGACCATCTTGTCCGTTTAATTGAGTTGCACTTGTTCCAGAACCATTCCAGATAGTATGCACAGTTTGGCCATTTGCTCCGCCTACTGCCATTTTAGCCCAAGTATCGTTAGCTTGTTGCCCTAAAGCAGCAACTTCAGATGTCCAAGCTCCTGTTCCTTTAGCAGCACGTGTAGTAAGTAACATTCCACCGGCAGTACTAGAGTGACCAATAGCCATTTCTTTACCAGTTGAAGTAACTCCAATACTCACGAAACCTGTTCTGTCATTCGGTTCAACTCGTGCAGATGGAATTGGAGACCAATTTGAACCATCGAAGTAATTGTAACCAGTACCACGCGCAGCAGATGCACCACCTACAGGAATCATTGTCCAAGCAGCAGAAACTGTTCCGTCGCTATGGTTTATCAAATGTGTAAGGATAGCAGAATTGGTTTGTAAATCGTATGTAGTTTTACCAATTACAGCTTCTGTAACCGCTTGCGCAGATTTATTTTGCACAGGCGTTGAAGCTACATAACCACGGGATGAATTCGTATTAAATGGAATTTGATAAGGATCTCCGTTCAATTGATGAACAGAAACCGGCTTTTCCTTTAAAGGAAGTTGAACACGCGTTCTTGCGCTTCGATTCTGTGCAAATGTGCCAAGGGAAGCAGATATTGCAAGAACCATGAGTAATTGTTTTTTCATGTTTTTGTTTTTAGATTATTAAAAGGTTAAATTATTTAATTGTTAGTTAACATTCGTAAAACTAGGAAGAATTTTTAGCAGCAACAAATATTTAACAAAAAATATTAGAGCTAAATCGCAGATAATCGATGAATGGATTGATTTACAATTTGAAAATTTTGTGCCATACCGCAAAGCTGATAAACTTAAATGTTTGTCCATTGTCATTGCCATCTTCCGAACCAAACATGTTGGCGTATTCATTTTGAATTTTGGGAATGTCCAAAATTTCTCCTAAAGAAGCATCAAAATCATTTTTTACACTGTCTTTGATTCCGGCGATCCACTTGTTGTTGGGAGTGCTATATCCCATTTTGTCTTGTCGATTTAATATTGCTTCCGGTACAATTCCTTCCATTGCTTTTCGCAGGATGTATTTGCTTTGATTATTTCGAATTTTGTAGCTGGAAGGTGTTCTAAATGCCAACTCTACCAGATTGGTATCGTCGGCAAAAGGAGTGCGTGATTCAACCGAATGCCACATGGAGCAACGATCCTCACATTTTAAATATCCTTTTAGCAAAGTTGAAGTGGTTTCTTTATGCAAGATTTCATTTACAGTTTTTGGGGCTGAGTCAAAATGCTTTTCGAAGCGGTGTTTATGCAATTCATAAAAATCAGGATTCAAATAATTCAAATGGGAAAAATATTTTTTATAAAGCGTAGGAATTATTTTTTTGGGAAAGACGCCAATCCGCTGTGTTTAAAATATTGCTTTCCATACCAAATTGCATTGGAAGGAAAATTTCCGGCTGTTTTTAAAAGTGATTTTGCAGCTTTCAATTCACCTGCTGCGAGTAGTTCTCTTAAATAAATAGCTTGATGATGTGGATATCCTGCCCACAATTCGTCACCACCTTGTCCATCCAAAATTACTTTTACTCCATTTTCCTTTGCCAATTGCATTACACGATACTGCGCATAGGTACTAGTACTCCAAATGGGCACATCTTGACTATACATTAAATTTTCTAAATCCAGTTTTAATTCATCGGCGTTAGGATACGTGCGACTCCACTTCGAATTGGTTTGTGCTACTATTTGGGCAGCCCATTTTCCTTCGTCAATTTTTGCATCTTCAAAACTGGCCGTAAACACATTTATTTTCGGATGCTCCCCATTTAAAAGTGAATTCATAATACTTACGATACTGGAGCTATCGATTCCTCCACTCAAACAGGAGCCTACGGCAACATCTGAGCGCAAGCGCAAACGAATGGATTGGATAATTGCTTCCCTTGTTTCATTCACCAATTGTTGAAATTTAGATGCATCGAATTTTTCGAAAGTTGCAATTAATGGAAGTGTATAATACTTCCATTTGGTGAGTTTTTTTTCTTGCAATGAGAATTCAAAATTGCAAGCTTGTTGCAATTCAAAAATGCCTTTAAACATTCCTTCTTCTTCGTTCTCAATTTTGCTAAACACAAAGTAATCGAATACCGCTTCAGAATTAAGCTTGGGCTGAATCAATTTAGCTTTTAATAAAGCTTTTTGTTCTGATGCAAAAGCAAAAAACATATCAGTGTGTACAAAGTAAAATGGCTTCACTCCAAATCGGTCGCGGCTTCCGAAAAGTTTTTTTTGTTCTTCATCATAAATCACAAAAGCCCACATTCCGTTGAATTTATTCACACATGCTGTTCCCCATTCTTGATAAGCAGCCAAAATAACTTCGGTATCTGTTGCTGTTTGGAAGTTATACCCTTTTGATTTTAGTTCTTCACGGAGTTCAATGTAATTGTAGATTTCTCCGTTATAAGTAATCCATAATTTTTTTTGTGCATCGCACATCGGCTGATGCCCGGCGTCGGATAAATCAATAATGGAGAGCCTTCGGTGACCCAATGCAAGATCGTATTCGCCTTCAAGGCTAGCTAAATTTTGAGAAGGGGAGTAGGTATATCGCGAATTTATTATGCTAGAAGGGGTATCTATTCCATAAGCAGTTAAACAAGCATTTTTTTGCACCAGTAAAAATCCTTCCCCATCAGGACCTCTATGCCTTATGCTGCCGGTCATAGTTTGAATTAATTTGGGCAGTTGAACCGAATTGGAAGTTAAATTAACTATTCCCGCTATTCCGCACATTAAAAATGGATTTTTGTAAAAATTTCAAATCAGATAAAGTTGGGATTAAGTCCCTTATTTTCACACCTGATTTGTGTTTAAATGAAAGCATTAAAACCACTGTACTGGCCGCATAAGAAACACTCGAAATCCAAGCTGCAGCCATAAATCCATAAGTTGGAATAAAAAATAGTCCCAACAGTAAAGTAATTAATAATCCAACAAAAGAAGCAAGTGCATTAATTTGGTATTTACCAGTACCTGCAAAATAATGACTTAGCGTGATGCTTGAACCCAAAAGCAATATGCCGGGAGCAAGCGCAATCAGCACTTTGCGGACATTTACAAAATCTTTTCCCAATAAAAAACTGTAAAATTCATCCGGAAAAATAAGGAGTGGGAGATAGGCTAACAAGGTTAGTAGGGTGCTGAATCGAGTAAGTTTAATAGTTAGCAAGCGCGACTCTTGTTCACTTTCGGTATTCGAAATTTTTGAAAATTGTACTAGCGCAAAACTCCCACCAAATAGCAACACTGCTTCGGCAATTGAAACGGAAGTACTATAAATTCCTAAATTGGAAATGCTGTCGTATTTGTTTAATAAATAAAGATCGAGGCGATAATTTAAAAATTGAAAAATATTTGCCAATTGAGCAAGCGCACCAATTGCAAAAGCTGCTTTTAAGGTTTCAAAAACATGAAGGCTAAAAGTGTTTTTGAAAAAGGATTTCAAATAGTATGCACTTCCAAGTACCGCCAACGAATAGGTAATGTATAAGGAGTAAATAAATGTGCGAACTGATTTTTCATCCGAAAAAATAAAAACAAAACTCAAGATAAAAAAGTGAAGAATGACCTGAAATAAGCTTATTTTATTGGCAATTTCGATTTTTTCCTTTCCAAAAAGCAAAGAAATATGAATGGCACTTATCGAAAAAAGAAAAGATAAAAGCGCAATGTGAATGGTAGTTTCAGTGGAGAAAGTATGCAATAAATAAAGCACTAAAAAAGAGAGGCCGGAGCTAAATAAGCTCCATAAATAAGAAACGAGTAACAGTTCACCCATGGGTTTGCGTGGACTTAGGTACACCAAAGTATTGCCTCCAACAAAATTCGAGAAGAGTAAAATAATAGTAATAGAAGCGATTAATAAACTGATTTCGCCCCGCCCTTCGGTACCTAAAAAATTAGACGTAATTAGGATAACCAAAAAGCTGAAGAGTGCCGAAATAAACTTTGTACCTACTGTATTGACAATACTTTTAATCATGTTGTGATTTTCGTATCACCCTGTATTTAAAATTATTTTCCCAATGAAATCGGGTATAAGTTCGCGGCAGGTGTTTCCAACTTTTTCGAATTAGGTTAACGAAAGTACCTACAAAAATATTGTTGGAATAATATGCTTCGTGATTCGTTCTTTTTTCATTTAAATAATAAAAACGGTAAAAGCGCTCCGAGAAAACCTGGTGCTTAGTTTTTTCAGTAAAAGTTAAGACCCCATTTTTATTGCTTACTACCCATTTGTGAAAGGGCTCATTAAAAATAAATTCTGAAAAAGCATCCGGTGTTTCCAAATAACCACGTTTGGCAACTCTTTGCAATTCGCTACAAAATTTTTCCGGCTCATCAATGTGTTCGGCAATGTGTGATGCTATCACGTAATCGAACTCCTTATTGGCAAATGGCATATCTGTGGCATCACCTAAGACTAATTTTTTTCCTTCAGGGATTACAGCAACAGCTCCTGAACGGTGCTCGGTTGCTTCAATTTCGCGCTCCAGCAACACATTGGCACGGTCGTTTGGATGGTCACCACTTCCCACATCAAGTACATTCCAAGTGTATGGAATACGAATTTCTTCACGCGTATTGCCTGCTTCCCAAGTATTGATGAGTGGATTGTAAATTTGAATAAATTGGGCAGCAATACTTTCTTCACTAAATCGTGTTTCTGCAAATGCTTTTAATTTTAGATGATCGAATGAGGAAAAGTGAGCACACATCCATTTTATTCCATCCAATAACGCTGAGGTATTATTTAATGAAATTAATTTACCTCGGGTAGCATCAATAAATTCTTCGGGACCGCCACATTTAGTGCTCAACACCGGTGTTCCGCAAATCAATGCCTCTGCAGCCACTACAGAGAAGGTTTCGAAATGGCTGTTTAAAATCAAAAAGGAAGCAGCCGAAATGTGTTCAAGTACATTTTCATGTGGCAGTGAACCTGTAAAAGTAATGCGATCATCTAACTTTAAGCTTGAGCTCAGTGCTATCAATTGTGCTTTATCCACACCTTCCCCTACAAGTGTGAGTGTTAATTCCGGTAAACTATTCTTTAACTCAGCTATGGCTCGAATTACTGCACTTATATTTTTTTCACGGTCTTCCAGGTTTCCAACCATAATAGCATTTATACCGGAATTAATTCTCTTTGCAGGAAGCATATCACTTGTAACACAATTTGGAATTGTAACATACTTGGCGTTTAAGTGTTGAGCCTGCATGGCTTGGGCTAATGCATCGGAAACGGTAGTTACAGTTTGGGCATTTTTTACTACCAATTGAGTAGCCCATTTTTTGAGGAATCCTTTGTAAGTGCCGTCGGCAGGCATGTATCCGCTCCAGTGCTCTGTGACAATATAAGGTATTTGATTTAATTTGTTCAATGCAAGCGCAACAATACCGGGGCGGGTGAGCACGTTTACATGAATTAAATTAGGTTTTCCAAATTCCTTTTTAATAATTTTTAATCCAATGTAAGCGGCTCTGAAATAGCGAATGAGTTTAATTGCTTTTCCAAAAAAAGAATTGCCTGCATCCGAATTTCGGTAATACACACGCACTACTTTTAACTTATCTTCCTGAACAATTTCGGTGTCGAATTTTGTTTTTAAGTTGGGGTCGGAGCCGATATAAAGTACAGCGGTTTTGCAGTGTTTTGCAATTGCTTTAGCATGGCGTTCAATAAAAATACCGTTATGTTTATCCTTTCTATTGGGATACCATTTTGGTAAAAAAAGTATTTTGTAGTAATTGTGTACAGGCACCGGATTAATTCAGTTTTTTAGTTTTTAACCAGATTGAATTTCCGATAACAATTACATCTGAAAATGCCATAGAAAGTGCTGCTAACATAGGATTTAGGAAGCCCAATGCTGCAATTGGAATGGCTATTGTATTGTAAAAAAATGCCCAAAATAAATTTTGTTTTATTGTTTTAAGCGTTGTTTTGCTGAGTTGAAATGCGAGTGCAATATCGTTTAAATTATTTCCATTTAATAAAATAATTTGTGAAGATTCGATAGCCACGCCGGTAGCATTGCTGAGCGAAATGCCCACATCGGCTTTACTTAAAGCAGGAGCGTCATTCACTCCATCACCCACCATCGCAACTGCACCGCTAGCTTTTAATTTTTCGATACAAACTAATTTTTGTGCCGGACTTTGTTCGCTATATACCTCATCAATTCCTACCTGTAGCGCCAAGTCTTTACATTTTGCATCCGCATCACCACTTAACAAAATGGTTTTAATTCCTAATTTTTTGAGTGTAGAAATGCATTCGCGTGCTGAAATTTTAACTTCATCTTTTATGTTTAGGCTAGCAATTAATTGATTATTTTTTGTGAGAATTAAGGAGGAGTTATGATTCGAGCTAATGTGATTATTTCGGTTGTGACCGATAAAATAGGAATTACCGGATGTGTCGCTTGCACTGATGCCTAGACCTTTTTCTTCTTGGATGGAATGCAGCTCAATTTTTTGAGCTTTGCCTTTTAATTGATTTACTAAAGATTTAGCAATGGGATGCGATGAATTTAGCTCTAATGAAAAAATGAGGTTTCGAAGGGTGCTTTCATCTACATCGGCCAGTTTAATCAAATCATTTAGAATAAAATTGCCGGTTGTAAGGGTGCCTGTTTTGTCGAATACAATTGTTTTAATTTGAGCAAATTGTTCGAGTGTATTTCCACCGCGAATGAGAATGCGATTTTTAGCGGCTCTGCCAATTCCGGCCATAACAGCTGTAGGCGTAGCTAATCCCATAGCACAAGGGCAGGAAATTACAAGTACTGCAATGCTGTGCATAAGTGCTGTTTGCATCGTTATTTCAAATCCGAAATAGGAAAGTAAAAAAGTGAGGAGTGAAATTCCCAATACCACCGGAACAAAAATTGCGCTTACTTTATCACCTAGTTTTTGAATGGCAGGTTTTTCGTTTTGCGCTTTTTTTACCAATTCGATAATGCCTGCTAAAACAGTTTCGCTGCCTACTTTGGTAGCTCGAATTCTGAGTTGACCGTTCACGACAATTGTGCCACCGATAACTTGCGCTCCCGGACCTTTCTCTATAGGCATACTTTCGCCGGTTAAGAGCGACTCATCTAACGCAGCATTGCCCGAAATTATCATACCGTCTACTGGAACTTTATCGCCGGTATTTACATGTATGAGGTCAAATTTCAGCAGTGTGGAGCTATCCACTTCACTGAGGTGTTCGTGCCCTTCATGCATGCTCACCAATAGTGCTTTGCTTGCTTTCATAGCTGCCAGTTCGCGCACCGCCGAACCGGTTTGACTAACTGATTTATCTTCAATTAAATTTCCTAAAAGCACCAGCGTAATAATGGTGGCGGTGGTTTCGAAAAACAAATAGGTATGGATTTCGGGGGTACCGGAGTAAACAATCATCCCCATTAAAGAATAAATAAACGCAGCGGAAGAACCAATTAATATGAGCACATCCATATTTGGAACACCCATTTTTACAGAACCCCATGCACTTTTTCCAAAATGCCATAAGCCAACAAAAAACACTGGTATACAGAGTAATAATTGTGTAATGGGAGCGTGCAACCAATGAAATGGAAGCCACATCGAAAAAAATAAGGGCAAGGTTAGCAGGAGTGAAAAATAAAATTTCTTTTCTAATAAGCTTAATCCTTTCACATTAAGCAGCTGTTGCTTGGGGGTAACAACCTTATATCCTAATTTATGAATGCTGGAGGAAATATCGCTTATGGTGTTTGCTTCATCCAAAAGAAAACTAACTTCCTTATCAATAAAACTAACCGTAACATCGCGCAAGCCCTTTTTTTGCAAGGCTTTTGTAACTGTTGCTGCGCAATTACTACAGGTCATACCCTCTACAGTAAGGGTTGTTTTTTCGGTTTCTATCACCGTGCAAAGGTAGGGAATAATAACACTTTTTTTCGCTTAAAGAATTGAAATAAATTTAGCGACAAATTGGCTAAGGACCTAAGGAAATTAGCCTTATGCATAAAGTGAAAAGCTATTCGCTTTAATATTTCTTTTTCAGAAATTCATAGGCTGTAATATTCATCAATAAAAGCAACAGGCAATAGAAGCTGTCTTCCAAAGGAATTGTACCAATTCGGATTCCCGAATTAAAAGCATCGTTATAAATAACAATTGGGAGTGAAGTGAGGTAGCCATTCATAATAAGAAATGGAATCAAGCAAATAAAAAAGGTAGCATAAAATCTACCTAAGTAGGGAGCTTTCAAATAGCGTTTATGCAAGATTAACATCATCACCAATAAAAGACATTGAAAAAGGGTGTAAATTTTTTGATTAAAATAGAGTCCGAAAGCGATAAAGAAAATTAAAAAGATAAGATTAAGGGCTAAGGAGTAGGGTTTTAGGAAATCTGTTTTGAAGTAGGCAATCAACACTTCATACACAAAAATACAACTGAAAGGTACCACTAAAAAAAACAGCACTTCTTCGATAGGCAGATTTACAAGTGTAATGCCTATTAAGTATTGAGGGTTGAAACTCCATACTTTTAAATGGGTAAATGCCATATCCCACAGCACAAAAAAAGTTCCGACTAAAAGAATAGCAGGGAATAAGTATTTCCACTTTTTGTAGAACGCTACTTTTTTATCAAAACTCAGAACAAAAGGAAAAAGAATGACCAGAATATCGAGGTAAAGGTAGATGGGGGTCAATCTCGGAATTGTTTAATTATAACAATGAGCTGGTTTTTTTCTCCCAGTATTTTTTTGGGACAATCACAAAACCAAAAGATTCAGCACCCTCTTTTGCTAATTTTTTATGGTGAATCTTATGCGCTCTTCTTATGGCACGAACGTAAGGATTATTCCAGTTACGTAATATTTTAACGCGTTGGTGAACAATTACATCGTGCACTAAAAAATAAGCAACACCATAAATGGCGATGCCGATACCGATGTAAAACATTAAATCGTTATCGTGCGCTACACCTAGGTACCATAGCAGTGCGGAAGGAATTGCAAACATGAAAGCAAACCAATCGTTTTTTTCTAAAAAGCTATCGTGAGGTTCGTGGTGGTCGCGGTGTAAAAACCACATGAATCCGTGCATCACATATTTGTGTGTAAACCACGCCACAAATTCCATGAAGAAAAAAGTTATTGTAACAATTAAAATATTGAGCAAAATATTCATGAAGAAAAAGCTATTGAATTAGAATCCGATGCAAATTTAAAACAATAAAAAATAATAATTGAATTAGATACAGAAAATATGCAAGCGGATTATGTTTATCAAACTTAAAGTTACAAAAAAGCAGGTTAAAAAAGAAAGAGAACACAAACCAGGCAAAAAAGTTCTGCAAAGGGATAGAATCATTTTGCCAATACCAGAAATCAGCTTTTGCAGCATAGAGTTCAATAAAAAAATCGAACAGCACCATAAGGCTGGCACCAATTAAGGCTTTTGTAAAGATTGGTTTTGCCCAACGTTGCGCAATCATACCGCTGCAATAGCTCAGTACTACCCAGTTTAAGCCAATAATGGGTGGTGTTCCTTTTATTTTAAAGCCTAAGGCTTCACCATAATGATAGGAACCAAATAGTTTTCCGGTTTCAACACCTAAAAGTTCAATCGCAAATCCTGCTGAAAAAACAAAAAGGAAAAAACGGTAAAAATCTTTGTTTTTATCTTCATGAAAATAAAACAAAAATGCGGCTGCCATTATTAAGTTAATTGGTGTGAGTGTGGCAAATAGGGTAGGAGCCACCACCATTCCTACCACGCCAACTAAATAAATGATGGTGAGAAAAAGTTTTGAATAGTAAGGTAAATTTGCTTTTGAAAATGGAATCATAAATGACTTAAAATTAAGGCTTCCACTTCGCTGCTATCCCACTTGCTTTCGATTTGCGGCAATGCCATTACCTTGTCCATAATTTCTTGTTGCCGCTTACCGTTGCGTAATGCTTCAGAATAGCGAATTTCGGGGCTAAACGTAACCATTGAATACGCCGGTATCCACTTTTCAGGATATTTTTGACTGAATTTCACTTCGATTTTCTTTTGTAATAAAAACTTGGCTTGTCCAACCAAATCGCGCATTTCCACAAAATTTCCAATGGCCAAATCCGCAATGGCATCCGAATCGGGTTTACGGCTTTTTTCAAATTCTTTTAGAACGGTAGCCCAATCTTCGTTGTGGGTATCTAATAATTGATTTAGCACCGTACAGTCTTCGAATCCGCAATTCATGCCTTGTCCAAAGAAGGGAACTATGGCATGCGCTGCATCGCCAATTAAGGCAAATTTATCATCCACTGTCCATGGAAAACATTTTACAGTAACCAAAGAAGCTGTAGGATTGTTCATGTAATCTTCCACCAAAGTGGGCATTAAAGGAACTGCATCGCTAAAGTATTTTTGGAAGAATGGCAATACATCCTCTTTTGTTTTAATAGCCCCAAAGGATTGTTCACCTTCAAAAGGAAAAAACAAGGTACACGTAAAACTGCCATCAAAATTTGGTAATGCAATCATCATGAATTTGCCTCTTGGCCAAATGTGCAAAGCATTTTTTTCGAGTTGAAAACTGCCGTCCTTTGCTGCGGGAATAGTTAATTCTTTGTAACCACAATCGATGTAATATTGATTGTAATTAAAACGGTCGGTGCTCAATTGCATGGATAAACGACCGGCTGAGAAAGCACCATCGCTACTAATGGTAATATCAGATTGAATCGCCGTTTGAAGTTTAGTTTCGTTGTGTTCAAAAACCGCCTGACTTGTTTTTAGATCCACTTTTTCGCAGCGTTGGTTAAAATGCAGGCTAACATTTTTTTCGGCTTCTGCTAAATCCATTAGTTTGCAGTTAATACCACCTCGAGAAACGGAATAAATTGCCTGTTGTTCTTTACCATAAGCTTGATATCCGGATGTGCCATCCAAATTGTGAATAAATCTACCATACATGGGGATAGCAATTTTTCGAATTTCATCACCAATGCCAACTAAATCGAGCGCTTTCCAACCCCGGTCGCTTAAGGCGAGATTAATTGATTTGCCTGCACTTATTGCTTCTTTGCGCATGTCTGATCGACGCTCGTAAACTGCGACTTTATGTCCTCTGCGAGATAAAAAAATGGATAGGAGCGAACCCACCAAACCCGAACCGATGAGTGTTATATTTTTTTTCATGTTAATAATTTTTTTAACGCTTTTAGAAGGCGCAAATGTAAAGGATTTTAGCTATTTTAAAATTGTTAGTAAATCAGGCAACCTTTTTTATTCTTCTTGCGTTTAAACCATGAACAGAAAATTTTATTTAATGAACTTAATGTCGCAAAAATTAAATTTTATCGATTAAAATTAGATTTATAACGGCAAAATTTAACATCTGCGTAAGCTGAAATTTCGTACCTTTGTAACCTTGTATATCAATCAATTATGTTAAAATTAACCCTAAGATTAATTACTTCATTTAAAAAAATGACAAAAACCCAAGATTACCACCAAAAACAAACACCTATTCGAATCATTAAAATTGCCTTTTTCTTTCTTTTTGCGTTCGCAATAGAGTCACAAGCCGGATTTAAATATTCGCAAGCAAGATTCTTTCAGAATACCGGAACAGTAAACCTAGGCTCCACAAATCAACAAATTCTTTGGGGGCAAATTGATGGAACAACCACCACCTTTGTGGGTGGATGGGGAATTAGTTCCCTATCTTTTACCATGGCCAATTCGGATAATGCGAATGTGCTAAAAGCAAAAATATGGTACAATACGGTTAATGATTTTGCAACAGCCACCCTTAAAGACAGTATTTCAAATCCAAGTGGAACTATTGCATTTAATATAGCGGATGTTGATAGTTTGGAATTGGTATCCGTTTATTTTTTCCTTACTTACGATATTGCAGCCACAGGTTGTAATGGAAATGTATTAGATGCCACCATCCCAAGTGGCGGAATTACGGTGATTGGAAACGTTGCCGGATTGAAATCACCGATTAGTGGAAGTAATCCAAGTGGAAACCGAACTATTTCAACAACAGCTATAGTACCTTCGGTTAGCATTCTTCCGAGCAGCAATTTGGTGATACCCGGAACCAATGTTACTTTAACACCAACACCGGTGAATGGTGGAGCAAATCCTATTTATACTTGGTATGTAAATGGTATTAATACTGCAACCACTTCAGGTGATTTTGTGCTAAATTCCATTACCACTGCGACTACTGTGTATTGTGTGATGACATCCAATTTAGCTTGTGTGTCGCCTTTAACAGCAACATCTTCAACAAAGACCATAAATGTGCAAGGTTATAAATACAGTGCAAGTACTTTTTATCAGGTAACCGGAACAGTTGCTTTAGGCGCAAAAAATCAACAAATTATATATGCAAAATTTGATGGAGCAAGCACTACCACTGCCGGTGGGTGGGGAGTAAGTTCGCTTGCATTTGGTATGAATAATACCAATGATGCTACTGTTACAAAGGCAAAATTGTGGTACAATACTGTAAACGATTTTGCGACAGCTACACTTAAGGATAGTATTTCAAATCCGAGTGGTACCATTGTTTTTTCGATTCCGGGAGTGAGTAATTTAGAACTTACTTCGGTATATTTCTTTTTAACGTATGATATTGCAGAATCTGGATGTAATAACAATGTGTTAGATGCTACAGTGCCGGCCTCATCCATAACCATAACCGGAAATATTGCCGGAATAAAAACGGCAACTTCACTTAGCTTAAGCGGTAATAGAACCATTGCGACAGCGTCATTTGCACCGGCTATTAATGTTGCCACTAGCAGTAGTTCAGTGCCTTCGGGCGGTTCAGTAACTTTAACGCCTACACCCACCAATGGCGGTAGTAATCCTACTTATGCTTGGTATGTAAACGGTGTGTTAACAGCAACAAATTCGGGGGCATATACTATTACAAATATAACCGCCACAACAACTGCGTATTGCATTATGACATCCAACTTGCCTTGTGTTTCGCCTGTAACAGTAACATCGGCAACCAAGACCATTTCGGTAGGCGGATATAAGTATGGAGCAAGCACCTTTTATCAAGTAAGTGGGAATGTATTGTGGGGCGCAAAAAATCAACAAATCCTTTATGGTAAGTTTGATGGAGCTGTTTCAACTGCTTCGGGCGGATGGGGAGTTAGTTCATTGAGTTTTGTTACCGTGAATACCGATAATGCTAATGTTACTAAAGCTAAACTTTGGTATAATACTGTAAATGATTTTTCGACCGCAATTTTAAAAGATAGTATTTCAAATCCGAGTGGAACTATTACGTTTAATGTGCCGGGAGTAAGTAACTTGGATATGACTTCCGTTTATTTTTTCCTTACCTATGATGTTGCAACATTAGCTACTTGCGGTAATACGCTTGATGCTTCTTTACCACCAAGCGCCATTAATGTAATTGGAAATATTGCAGGATTAAAATCCGTAACAAGCGGCGCAAATCCAAGTGGAAATCGTGTTATTTCTACAGCCGTATTAACACCATCTGTAACTGTTGTAACGAGCAGCAGCAGTGTAATATCTGGTGGCTCTGCTACTATAACCCCAACACCGGTGAATGGCGGTTCGGCGCCATCTTATGTCTGGTATGTGAACGGCTCACTTTTTACTACTAATTCAGGCGCTTTGACGCTTACAAATATTACCTCGACAACAACGGTTTATTGTATAATGACATCCAATTTATTGTGTGTTTCGCCAACAACTGCAACATCGGTTACAAAAACAATTAGTGTTCAAGGCTATAAATATTCAGCAAGTACATTTTATCAAGTGCTTGGTACTGTTGCACCGGGATCTAAGCACAACCAAATTTTATATGGCAAATTTGATGCTGCCACCAGCAATAATTCAGGAGGCTGGGGAGTAAGTGCCTTAAAATTTAACATGACTAGTTTTAACAATGCCAATATTGCTAAGGCGAAGCTTTGGTTCAATACTGTTAACGATTTTTCTACGGCCACTTTAAAAGATAGTGTTTCTAACCCTACCGGTGTTATCACATTTAATATTGGAGGAGTAAGCAATTTGGGGGCCGGATCGGTTTATTTCTTTTTAACTTATGATATGGCTTTTTCGGGTGTTTGTAGTGGTAACATTATAGATGCCTCAGTTGCAAGCAATGGAATTACTATTGTTGGTAATATTGCCGGTCAGAAATCAGTTACCTCCGGATCTAATCCTACAGGATATTTAACTGTTTCAACCGTAAGTACCCCAGCTTCAGTAAGTATTGCTGCGAGTGCTAATTCGGTGGTTTCGGGAGGTTCGGTAACGTTCACACCATCACCGGTTAACGGCGGTAGCAATCCAACTTATAACTGGTATGTAAACAATGTACTTACAACTACCAACAATGGCGCATTTACCTTAACTAACATTACAGTTCAAAGCAATGTGTATTGCAAGATGATTTCAAACTTGGCATGTTCAAATGCACAATTGACATCTAACACAAAAAATGTTACTGTTACAATTGCCGGATATCAATATGGTTCTAGTACTTTTTATCAGGTAAGTGGAACAGTTGTTCCCGGCGCAAAAAATCAGCAAATTATGTATGGGAAATTAGATGGTGCGCCATCAGCATTTACCGGTGGTTGGGGAGTAAGCGGATTATCATTTGCAATGGCAAACAGTTCCAATACAGATGTGCTTGCAGCTAAATTGTATTATAATACGGTAAATGATTTTTCAACGGCTATTTTAAAAGATAGTATTGCCAATCCTTTTGGAACGATTAATTTTTCGATTGCCGGTATTAGTAATTTAGGATTGGGATCGGTTTATTTCTTTTTAGCTTATGATGTTGCAGCATCAGGTCCGTGTAATGGAAATATTTTGGATGCTTCAGTTCCCTTGAATGGAATTAACATTAGCGGAAATATTGCCGGACCAAAATCGGTAACTACCGATGCAAACCCTGTTGGAAGCCGCACTGTGGTGGCAAGTCCTATTGTTCCATCGGTTAGCATTACCGAAAATGTAAATAATGTAACACCTGGTAGTTCAGTTATTTTAACTCCACATCCGGTAAATGGAGGAGCAAACCCTTCTTATGCTTGGTATGTGAACGGAGTGTATACCACCAGCACCACTGGCAGTTATGAGCTAAGCAATCTTTTGCACCAAACAACCGTATATTGTATCATGACCTCTGATTTAGTTTGTGCAGTTCCACAATCAATAAGTTCGGGAATCAAAACGATAATTGTTCAGGGTTACAAATATGGCTCCAGTACTTTTTATCAGGCAAGTGGCAGCGTGGTGCCAGGCGCGGTGAATCAACAAATTATTTATGGAAAATTGGATGGTGCTGCTACTACCGCTCCCAATGGATGGGGTGTAAACCAATTGTCGTTCATAATGAGTAACAGTAATAACGCAAATGTTACTGCAGCCAAATTGTGGTACAACACCAGTAATGATTTTGCGAGTGCTACCCTTAAGGACAGTATTGCCAATCCAAGCGGAACAATTACTTTCTCAGTTGCCGGAGTTAGCAATTTAGAATTAGGGTCTGTTTATTTCTTTTTAACTTATGATATTGCGGCGGATGGTGTGTGCGACGGAAATGAATTGGATGCGGTGGTTGCAACAAACGGCATCGCCATCAATGGAAACATTGCAGGAAATTATTCTGTAACTACTGATGCCAATCCGGCCGGTAATCGTATTATTTCATCAACGGTGTTGGTGCCTTCGGTAAGTATTTCGAGTAATAAAACCACTGTAACAGCCGGTAATGCTGCTGTATTTACTGCAAGTGCTGTGAATGGCGGAAATTCACCAAGCTTTGATTGGTATGTGAATGGGATAATGATGGCAACAACATCAGGTACATTTACACTTACTAATATTACTTCAACGGTGAATGTTTATTGTGTAATGACATCAGATTTGATGTGTGTTTCGGAAGCAACTGCAACTTCAGCCATCCAAACTGTAAGCATCACCAACGCCAAGTATTTGCAAAGCAGATTTTATCAAGTTACCGGAACCTTAAATCCGGGTGCAAAAAATCAGCAAATTATGTGGGGTCAGTTTGATGGGGGGACTACCAATAATATCGGTGGATGGGGAGTTAGCCAGATTAAGTTTAACATGAACAATTCGAATAATGCAGCTGTAACTGCAGCTAAATTATATTTTAATACAGTAAATGATTTTGCAACTGCAACACTTAAGGATAGCATTGCAAATCCTGCCGGCACTATCACTTTTAATATTGGCGGTGTTAGCAATTTGGATTTAGATTCGTATTATTTTTTCTTAGCTTATGATATTTCTCCGGCTATTTGTGCAGGAAATACTTTTGATGCAAGCATTCCAACAAGTGCGATTACGGTGGTAGGAAATGTTGCTGGTTTGAAAACACCTGTAAGTGGCACAAATCCTAGTGGAAACAGGTCTTTTTCGGGAACAGCTTTAGTTCCAAGTGTTACTTTAACTACTAGCGGTACTTCTACTTGTGTGGGATATCCTGTTACGTTTACACCCAATCCGGTGAATGGAGGATCTAATCCTAGTTACCAGTGGTTTGTAAACAATGTGAGTGTAGGAACAACTACAGGAGATTTTGTTGTAAGTAACTTAACAAACCAAGCAAAGGTTTATTGTGTGATGACCTCAAATTTGCCTTGTGTATCCACACCTACAGCAACATCAGCAACTAAAACAATTACCGTATCAAGCTTTTCTGCTTCAATAACAATTACAGGACCCAATAGTGTTGTTGAAGGAACCACAGCGAATTTTTCTGCTACAGTTTTGAACGGAGGTTCGCTACCAACTTATCAATGGTTTAGAAATGGAATTGCATTACCAGGCGCAACAAAATCAACAATGTTTACAGATTTTGCGGTAAGCGGCGATAAAATTACATGTAGGGTTACCAGCAATAAATCATGCACCTCTCCAATTACTGCCACTTCCAATGAAATTGTAGTAAGTACACAATCCAAATCGCGAAGTGCGGCAATTTTGGATTTTAGCGCTCGAAATGGAGAAACTTTTCAAAACAACTTATTTAGTGCAAAACATATTATGGATGTTGCCGGTATACCGTACATTGTTTCCAGCAGCTTGGATGTGGTTCAAAATTATCCTATGATTTTATGTACTTCATGGTTAGATAGTGTTGCTTTTACAGCCTATGAAGATAGTGTTATCTCAAATTATGTGAAGCATGGTGGTGTAATTATATTACCACGTATGAAAAACAATGACATTAAATTTGTATTTGGGGTGAATGGATATTTTAGTTCCACAACACGTTACCAAATGAGTTGGAATATGGGTAGCAATGATGCTTCTTTGCGCTGGTTTGACGATACGCTGGAACAAAAAATCAGTTTAGGAAGAAATAATAATCCTTCGATTTTCGATACACGAAGTTATTCGCTTACAACAGCTACACCACTTGCTTTTTATGAAGATGGAAATGTAGCAATTACTAAAAATCATTATCACAATGGATATGCTTATGCATTGGGAATGTCGTTAAAGGATTTGGTTTTGCGTCCACAACTAAATTTAGATTACAATGCACAACGTACTTTTTCGAATGGTTTTGAACCTTCAACGGATGTATTTATATTTTGGATAAAGGCTTTATATGCGCAATATGTGCCTAATGCTGTGTGGAAGCATACCAGCCCGGGTGATACCAAAGCTACTATTATGATGACCCACGATATCGATGCTGCAACTTCTTGTTTGTTAATGCCTGCTAATGCTGATTATGAGGATTCTTTAAATATCCGAGCTACTTATTTTATTACTACGCATTACATTCACGATTTCGTGGCGGGTGATTTTTGGACCGGATATACGCCTCAACGCCAGTATTTATTGTCGAAAAATATGGAAGTTGCTAGTCACTCTGTAGGCCATTTCCCGGATATGGATATTGAATCGATTGTAGCTATTGGTGCTCCGGGAAATACGGTTACTAATTACTTGCCTCATTATAATGGAAACTTTACCGTAGGCGCTTCTGTATATGGTGAAGTAGAGGTTTCTAAAAGTTTATTGGATACAGATTTAGGTATTAGCATCGAATCGTACCGTCCAGGATATTTGTATCAGCACAACCAACAAATTAATGCCATGAAAGATTTGGGCTACAAATACAGTTCAAGTATGAGTGGTAATGATGTTTTAACTGCATTCCCTTACCTTGCGCACAAGGATATGGTATTTGAAGGCGATGTGACAGATCTTTTGGAAATACCTATGACCATTTCGGATGCACAAGTTTCGGATAAGGTTGACTCAGCCAATTATCCTAGACATGTGAGTCGTTGGTTATATTGTGTGGAAAAGAATTTAGCTAATGGAGCACCTACCAATTTATTGATTCACCCAACACGTGATTTTAAATTGTGGGCGGAACGTTTGTTTGTGAGTCAATTGCCGAATGGGCTTACTTTCCGGACCGTGAAAGAGTATGGAGAATACTGGAAAATGCGTAACAACGTAAGTTATACAACTACAATTAACGCATCAAACGTAATGACCATTGTTATTCCAAGCATGTATTTACCTTTGAGTAATGATTTTAGTATTGTGATTGATAACGGTCAAAACTTGGCTGCTATTCAGGTGAAGGATGAGAATGGTAATACTATTGAAATGGAACATGTAAATTGGTTGGATAATGGTGTATTGTTATTTGGCGAAACACCTGATGGGGATGGAGATCGTCAGTCGTTTGTATCGGGCAAGGCCGTTGTTAAGAAAAAAGCAAAAGCGGAAGTAGCGGATATTTATACACGTTGTTACCCTAATCCGTTTATTGCTGAGACGAATATTGTTTACCTACTTAAAACAAAAGCAGATGTAACACTAGAAATCTTTAATGTGTTTGGTGAAAAGGTGCAAACCTTAGTGAATACAACAGAAGCAGAAGGAATTCATCAGGTGTTATTTAATGCTAAAGGAATGGCTGCCGGGGTTTATTATTATGAATTAACGGTGGATGGAAAGCGTAAAATGGAGAAAATTGTGTTGACGGAATAGTATTCCAGTTATAGAATTAAAAAGCCGCATGGATTAAATTTCATGCGGCTTTTTTATGGGTTGGATTTTTATTCATGTAATTTGAGGGAATCCCCCATTTTATCTTTTTGGGTTTGGAGATAGGATTAATTTAATTTCAATTTAGATGGCTTTTATCATGTTGTTTTCTCACTTTTTGCTTGATCAAAAGGTAAGCAAAAAATCAAGGCTGATGAGCAATTGGCTAAAATTTAAATTAATTTTTACTCATATTGTGTTAATTTTTTAAGGTATTCGTGATTCGGCTTCGCCTTAATTGCAACGCAAACCAAGCGCTCGAGGTGGTTCAGTTTTAAGTAAAAACATATTTTCTCGCTCGAGGGCTGCTTACACGGGGCCTGCGCGTAAAAATGAATTCAAATTTCTTTACGCCAATTTCTCATAGGCCGGGCCTTTTCGGTTTTTAATGATGTTTTTTTGGGTTTCGTTTTTTTGTATCTCATTATTATTTGGGAGTTTTCATGCATGTTTTCATACTTTTTTCTTGATAAAAAAGTATGCAAAAAATCAAGGCTGATGATAAATTGGCTAAAATTTGAATTCATTTTTTTCTTCGCAACCCAAGCGCTCGAATATGATTGGGGTTAAGCAATAAATTATTTACTCGCTCGAGGGTTGCTTACACAGGCCCGCGCTTTAAAATGAATTCAAATTTCTTAACGCCAATTTCTCATAGGCCGGTCCTTTTCTTTTTTTAAGGATGTTTTTTTGGGTTTCGTTTTTTTGTATCTCATTATTATTTGCGAGTTTTCATGAATGTTTTCATACTTTTTTCTTGATAAAAAAGTATGCAAAAAATCAAGGCTGATGATAAATTGGCTAAAATTTGAATTCATTTTTTTCTTCGCAACCCAAGCGCTCGAATATGATTGGGGTTAAGCAATAAATTATTTTCTCGCTCGAGGGTTGCATGCACAGGGCCCACGCTTAAAAATGAATTCAAATTTCTTTACGCCAATTTCTCATAGGCCGGTCTTTTTTTTGATTGAAAATTCAATAATGTTGAAAAAAAAGCCGCAGGAATTAATTTTCATGCGGCTTTTTTAATGGTTTGGATTTTTATTCTCCTAGTTTGAGGGAATGTCCTAATTTGTCTTTTTTGGTTTGGAGATAGGATTTGTTGTGTTGGTTAGAGCTTATTTCCAAGGAAATATTTTCTACTATTTCTAGACCGTAACCAATAAGTCCGGCTCTCTTTTTTGGATTATTTGTCATGAGGCGAATTTTACTTACGCCTAAAAAGCGCAGGATTTGTGCGCCAACACCATAATCGCGTTCATCGCCTTTAAAGCCTAATTCGATATTTGCTTCCACCGTATCAAAACCTTCTTCTTGCAATTTATAGGCTTTAAGTTTATTTAGTAGTCCAATACCTCGGCCTTCTTGATTCATGTATACAATTACACCTTTACCTTCCTTTTCGATAAGTTGCATGGCTTTATGCAATTGTGGACCGCAATCGCATCGGCAGGAGCCAAAAATATCGCCGGTAAGGCAAGAAGAGTGAACTCGCACTAAAATGGGCTCATCCTTTTTCCAATCGCCTTTTACTAAGGCTAAATGCTCTTGTCCGGTGGTAGTTTGCTTAAACGCAATGAGGTCGAAATCACCAAATTGGGTTGGAAGTTTTACTTTAACCTCTTCTTCAATAATGCTTTCTTGTTTTAAGCGGTAGGCAATTAAATCTTCGATGGAAATTACTTTCAAATCGAACTTTTTTGCAATTTCGAAAAGCTCGGGAAGTCTTGCCATTGTTCCGTCTTCGTTCATTATTTCAACCAATGCGCCAGCGGGTTCAAATCCGGCTAACATGGCCAAATCAACAGTAGCTTCGGTGTGGCCAGCTCTGCGCAGTACCCCGCCGTTTTTGGCTTTCAAAGGGAAAATATGCCCGGGGCGCCCAAATTCAACCGGTTTGATATTGGGATTAATAAGTGCTTTAATGGTTTTAGAGCGATCGCTTGCGCTGATACCGGTGGTGCATCCGTACCCCAACAAATCGATAGAAACCGTAAAAGGAGTTTCGTGGCTAGATGTATTTCGACTTACCATCATTTCGAGTTCGAGTTCTTCGCAGCGCTTTTCAGTAAGCGGGGCGCAAATGAGTCCACGACCGTGGGTAGCCATAAAATTAACGACTTCGGGAGTTGCTTTTTCGGCGGCTACAACAAAATCGCCTTCATTTTCACGATCTTCATCATCCACCACGATTATAACTTTACCTGCTTTGAGGTCTGCCAGTGCTTCTTCGATGGTATTTAGGGTATTTGCCATGCTTTTTTGTTTGTGCAAAGTTAGTTCATTTAAAGAATAAATAAAAAGCTGTTTTTATTTGAATACTTAATTCTATATTTGCACCCGCAAAATTGGAAACAACTAAATCTCGATTTAGTTTGTTTTTAATTTAAAAAGATGGTTCTGTAGCTTAATTGGATAGAGCACCTGACTACGGATCAGGAGGTTGGGGGTTCGACTCCCTTCAGGACCACTCTAAGGGAAAGGTTGTTAGAAAACAAACCTTTCCCTTTTTTATTGTCTTTAAAATCCTTGATATTGCTGCAAAGCATGGCGACAACCCAATTCACTTTTGTTGTTCGATACTTTTGATTTTCAAAAATCAGCTTTTCAGGAAATATCGAACCAATTATACTCTGTTTTTTGGAAGTATCTCCTGAAACGTAGTATTGATGGAGGTTTACAAGTATCTCTAAGCATTGTTGAATCTTTGCTGTCTGATTTTCGCTTCCTACCCTGAGATTTGCTTCTTCTCTTGTTAAAGAATCAATCTTTTCTTCAATCTCCAATTTCATGTTCTTGTAATCAGTGGCAGAAAATTCACCATCTAACATCAACTCCTTCGCATTTTGTATTCTTACTTTCTGTTTCGCAATTTCTTTTCCTACTCTTTCCAATTCAGCCTTGCCATCGTTATTCTTTTTCTGCAATCTATCTTTTAAAACAGCTCCTTGTAATTTAATAGCAAGCTCATTCGATTTAAATTTAGAAAGTATGTTTTCAAATTCGTGATTAGCAATTTCAGCTACCTGCCTTTCTTTGCAGCCTTTGGAGCAATGGTAGTAGAAAAATTTATCTCCTTTGCGCCCGGTAGATGCTGAGCCAGTTAGCCTCTTTCCGCATTGTGGACATAAAAGAAAACCTCTTAATGGCAACTCATCTCTTTGTGTTCTAAACTTATTGGGGATATTCTTTTTCGCCTAGCGAGGATATCCTGAACTATATAAAATGTTTGTTCATCAATTAAGGGCTTATGTTTTCCTTGCACCCATTCTTCCTTTTCATTTTCATAGGCAGGAACTAAAACCTTCCCAATATATCCCTTATTGCGAAGCATCATCCAAAAGGAATTTCGATTTGCTTTAAAACCTTCTTTATTTAGCTTTCCACGCAACTGTTCAATGTTATATAAACCTGTAGCAAATTCGGCAAAGGCTTTCTTTACCAATTCTTCTTTTTGACCACCTTCAGGAATAATTATAGGTTTATTATTTTCATCCCTTGCGTTCTTATAGCCCTTGATACATGTACCTAGCCAACGCCCTTCTTTTTTACCTCTTCTAATGCCATGAAACACATTTAGAGCTCGGCGATCGTTATCCACTTCGGGAGCAGCAAGATAAATTGAGAGCATAATTTTACTTTCAGGGATTTTAAAATCAAGTGGCTGTTCAATAGCCCTAGGCTCAACACCAAGTTTTCTTAATTCCTTAATTTCAATAAAAGCTTCAGCAACATTGCGGGAGAACCTGTCCCATTTCAAAAAATAAATATAATCCACAAAACCCTTATTCATTTTAATGAACTTCATAATCTTAATCCACTCGGGGCGGTTGAATGTTTTAGCACTTTCATCGTCATGATAAAAGCCGACAACATCTAGGTCATTGTTTTCGCAATACCGATAGAGTTTATCTTTCTGGTCCGCTGGGCTGTAGCCATTGTTTTGCTCATCTGTCGATACCCTTGTATAGATTATTGCTCTTTTTTTCATGAGTAATTGTTTTTGAGGTTTTGTTTAGTGCTAGCTTCTCTTTGCTCCACAATCTCAATGGCATTATCAGCTGTATGGTAAAGCCAATCTCGAACAGCTGTTAACTCTTCATCGGTGATTGATATATTGTATTCTTCAATTATTTTTCTGCATTCATTTAATGAGAGCATGTTATCCAATAAACATGCTTGTCCTTTTGATTAAATCAATAAGTTAGCTTTACTATTATTTGTCCGGCACTGGCGGAACTTTTAACCCTTCTTTTTTTAAGTGCATTAGCAGGGATTGTTTTCACAGTTTTGTTTTTACAGTTTTAGTAGCGTAAGTAATGGTTCCTTCCTGTGTAACCAATTCAATTTTTCATAAGATCTCTTAGCAAGAATTTCAGATATTCTAGCTGTGTTAGGAATTTTAATCTTTCGTGTACCATCAATTCTTATAGGCTCGTTGTTCCTTAAATGAATAGTAATAGACTCAAAATCTCCCTTTCTAATATGCTTTAGAATTTCCATCTCTTTTGGACTTAATAGCATATATTTTTCTACATATTCCAATTTACTTGTATCCTCAATAAATTGAATTATTAAATTCAAGAGTGGAATTCGCAAGTGAGAATTGTTTTTTAGATAAGTAATTACTTGCTCCGAATTTTTGGCGGCATCCTCATGAACATACACTGCACCTCCCTCATTAAAAAAGACCCAATCAATATTTTCTTTTTTTGCTAGAAGAATCAATATTGTATTATCAAGGAGAGAACGCTTAACCGTTTTGTATTTTTGCCAAGAGCTAGGACTATTAAGAAATGCACTAACCGGAATATCCTTATTCGATGTTGCTTTTATCATCCCCCCTTAAAAACTCAATTAGGGCTTCGTCTGTATGTAACTTTAAAGATTCAGCAAGCGATTCTTTTTTAGTAAAATCTCTTTAGCCTTTTTAATACATTCTATTGGATAGCCAAATGCTCTTAATTCAACAATGATTTTTAGCCAGATGTATTCTGTGAAATTGAGTTTGTGATTCTCATCCACCGCTCTGTTTTCTTCGCAGAATCCCCATTAAAGACCAATACTTGAGAACTCTTGAGCTAATACCCAAGTCTTTTAATGTAAAGGCTTTTGTGAAAATCTCCTTGTTCAAATCGTAAAGATTGTTGGAGAGTTTTATATCATTGACATTGAATTTTGATTCATTCATTTCTAACTGTATTAGAGTAATAAAATATAGGCAAATATATGACATAATTGTAATATGTTTATATTTGTTTGAAATTAATTAATAAAATTTAAAATGGACATTAAAGAATTATGCTTCAAACTACGCATGGAAGGTAAAAGTTTTAAGCAAATAGCAACCCAACTTGGCATTGGAAAACCACAGTTTATAACCATGTTAAGGAGATGATGCTGAAAAAGGGTATGAGTTTTTCTGACCCCGTTCCGAACGGTTCCGAACTGGGTTTCACAGGGCGTTCGGAACGAAATCCGAACGCGCCAATTGAAGGCCAAAGCATGAGTGAACCCCAGCAAAAGAAGCAGGAAATAGAACAGGTGATTAAGCCCAAAGCAAGTAAAGTATTTACCGGTGATGAATTGGTAAAAAAGAAATTTCAATGCCTTGAATTTGAGGGTAAATTCCTTGAGCTTATCGGCAAGCCTGAAAAGTTCTTTTCTGCGGTAATTTGGGGATTACCCAAAGGAGGAAAAAGCAATTTAGCAATTCGTTTGGCTGATTACTTAGAAGAATATTTTGGCAGAGTCTTATACATTGCTGCGGAAGAAGGGGAGAGTGTAACCCTTCAACAAAAAATAAAAGATATCGGTGGAAGTAAAATGAAAATACTAGAAACAAGAGATAAGGATGAAATTAAAAGCTTTCTCTCGAAGAGTACATTTGATTTTGTATTTATTGATAGCATTAATGTTGCCGGAATTGAGAGCGAGTTTTTAGAACTATTAAAAAATGAAAACCCTAGTAAATCTTTTGTGGCCATTACACAGGCAACAAAATCAGGTAATTTTAAGGGTGACCAGTCTTTAACGCACAACTGCGATTTCATAATAAAGGTGGTGGATGGCATTGCGTATCAAGAAGGCCGATTTAGCCCGGCATCCGAAGTCAATATTTTTGAAAAACCGCTTTATGAGAAGAATAAGAAAATAATGGAGGAATTCAGGGACATAGATCGATTTAGAAAAAAGGAGGTTCCAAAGCAAATTAGATTGAAACCGTTTGCAGAAGCTTTTCCAGAAAAAGAACAACCAGATTTTTCAAAAATTAATAGAATCATGGAAAATAAATCCAATAAAGAATTTAATTATAAAGGCCTTTTATTGGGACAGGCGTATTTGTAGCAGGCACTTTGATTTATCAGTTTTTTAAATCAAATGAATAATTCAAAGATTCCGGAATCCAAAGTTGAACCAATCGGGATTTTTATTATTGAATTGGGCTAAAGTGGAGTGAATTGCAAACCAAGAGAAAATGCAATTCTCTACCCAGAACTAATAAAAGCCATATTAGCCTGCATTAATTAGATATTTTGGAAGATTTTTTTCATGGGGCCTACCATAACTGCTGTAGCATTTTCAGAAACTTGTGCAATTTAATATTGTAAATTAAAAATAAATGACTTAATTCGTGCTACGAACATTAAAATAGTAGCGACAAAAACTTTTTTGCTTCATCTTTTTTATTTTGTCCTTATTTAGCTTATTAATTCGTTTTTGAAAATTTATCTTTTCAATTTTAATCTTTAGTACAATGGTTAATTTCATCTTTTTTAATAAACCATCCTTGGTATACAATTGCTGTTAAATCCTTTTTGTTACGATGTATACAAAACGCCTTTTTGTTGTTTTCTTTCTTCTGTTTATTGGTTTAAAATGTTATTCCCAATACAATCCATTTTTTCAGTCCTATGGGGCTATCAATGATTTTACAATTTTATCATTAGATACCGTTCATGATGGTGGTTATATAACTTGTGGAATTGACCAAACATCAAATGGCGGTGATTTTTTAATAATCAAAACGGATATTGATGGTATTGAGGAGTGGCGCTATCATAACAATAAGTTTGATGGCTTAGACAGCACCAATACACTTTATTCAATTAAAGAAACGTTGGATAAAGGATTCATTGGCATTGGAAATATACAAAAGGATCCTATATCGAACTACTATGACAATTTAATAGTGAAACTAGACAGCTTAGGGAGTTTAGAATGGGAAAAGGAATACGATTTCGCTTTCTCTGACTGGCTTACTACTATATATGAAAAAGAGGATACTTCCTACATTATTTCCGGCACCGCTAATGATGATAATGTATTTTTAAAACTTAATTCGCAGGGAGATACTATTTGGACAAAAGTAATTCCTAAACTAAACAGTCAAACTGTTTTTAAAGTCAGTAAGATTTTCAAAATAGATACTTGCTATTACTATTTAGGTTACACTGATTCAATAATGCCCTCGCTATATTCTTTTGGGTTTACTACCATTATTAAAACGAATATTTCGGGCAATCTCATTTGGTCAAAAAATTTTCGGGACACTTCTAGCGTCTATGGAACAAGCTATTTTCAATTGGCTAACGATACTACTTTTTTAATTAATTGTGCAATGAAGACTTCAAATTCTTTGTATTATGTTCAACAAAAAAAAATTGATTTACAAGGCAACTGGATTAGTACAACTCCTTTGCCTTTTGGCGGAAAATTTGAAAGTGACAGTATTTTATATTATCCTCAATCAGGTTTTGTTAATAGCGATTCACTTTACCTGAAGAAGGGAAATTTTATAACTGGTGGAAATAGAAATATCTATGGTTTTTTTTGTCATGATTGCTTTTTTTTAGATTTTATAATTGACAGAAGGAAAAACATACTCATATGTGGCTCACAAAGCTCGTTAGGAGTAAATGGGATTTTAGTTAAAGGTATTGATACGTTAGTCGGTTTGGGAAATGAAGAATTATTGAGTTTAAATCATCCAGTAAAAGTTTATCCTAATCCAGCCAGTGAGTGGCTGAATTTTGAAGTAAATACATCTACTAACTATAACCTCCAATTGTATAATAGCTTGGGGAGTATAGTCAAAGAGTATTCAAACCTACACATCAACAATTTTTCGATTAATGTAAGTTCCTTGGAAAGAGGATTCTATTACTACATTCTTAATAACAGTAGGCAAAAAATTGCCGTTGGAAAAATAGTTTTAAAATAAACTAACAATACTAAAACCCCTCCCAATGAAAACTCTAAAACTATTTTGCCTTGCGTGTATCTTTTTTTCTGTAACTGACTGCTTCAGTTCTATAGTAGGTAACAACGATAAAAAAACGTTGTTTGTGGATTATTTTGGGCTCACTATTTATAACGTAGATGAGAATGCTGACACCGTTTTTGAGCGCGAAGAGGATCTTATAACGTATGCTCTAAATCATGGCTTTAAAACCCTGATTTTAAAAAGTCTCGACAGAATAACTTACGGGAGTGGGACATATCTCTTTATTAAAAATGACTCTATTTCGTGTGGTTTGGATTCTGCAAGCAGCAGCAGGGATCGAAAATATATGCATCTCGCTAGTTTTTTAAGTACGTGCAGGAATATGGGGATTCAACATATTGCTGCAGGAGATACACCGTTTGGTGATTCAACTAATAGTGCTGGCCAACCTGTATATACTGACAATCTTTTTTTTAAAAACATTCTTAAGTTTAATGAGTTTTATTCTGTTACATCCGGTTACAAGCCATTTGGATACTTTGATGTTATATTTGGGGAATCAGATTATTGGGCCGCTGGCAATCCCTCTCCCAATGCTTTTATAAACTGGAGGGATTTTTACCTGAAAGGGTTGAGATATATGAAGTCATTAAAAAATGACTATCGGAATACACGAATACAATATACTGCAACTTACATTGGAGATTTAACAAAAGTACCTGCTGCTATAGGTGGAGGTTCTGCAATACCAGAAGTTCAAGCAGACTCGATTGACCGAAATGTAGATTGGTTATATATTGAATATTATATCAATGGCAAAGACATTGTAAAAACAAGTCCGACAGCCACGAATGCATTCTTCTTGGTAGACAGGCAAAAGGGTGCGCGGTTATATTATTTTTCTCGTAACAGTAAGTCGACTGTGATTATACCTCTATTTGGAAGCCTTTCGGGAAACGCAGTCAGCCAACAAAATTATTTTGGTGACTATCTTGATTATGAGAGTGGATATCACTATGCCACAGATCTCACTCTATGGCATGGGCCTATAGATTCTGTTACGGCAAAGTTCGAATATTATTATACACATGTTACCAATCCATATAATCCAGTAGTGACAGATCCTCTTTATCCTGTCCTTCATACTGGATTAACAATGAAACAGTTAACAGAGGATTCCATAAGTGTTGATCCAATTTCTGGCGATACAGCGCACATTACAGGAAATATTCTCTATTCTGATACGCTACTTGGTGTCGCATGGTTTAAGTATAGCACCATGCCAGATGCAACTTATTATTTAAAAACGAACCTTGACAGGGATGCCTATTGGCTTTGTAAATCACCAACCTTTTCTCTTAACTTTCAGGATGAAGTTGATGAGGTAATCAACACAGGATTGCATACTTGCACCATTTCTCCTTGCAGAAATTTGTCCGGTATCACAGGATATAAATTTGATGTAGGAATAACTACAGTAAGTGATACAACATTCAAATGGTATAAAAATGGTCAGGTAATCATGGGTCAAACATCACGTTCGTTATTAAATTATCCCGCCTTAACACCACCTGATACTACAGTACCTTTCCTTACCACGATTACTGTTGAAGCGGAAATAACTTCATATAAAGCAAATGGCGTAACAGTAGAAAAAGGGATTTTTGACCATGTGAGACTACGGAAAGAATATTCTATATTTAATTTTTGCCAATCTAATACTCCTGTTGACCATTTCGAAGTTTTAGAACTTACAGAGCCAACCTGTCCTAACTTTAACAATGGCAGCGTGAATATTCAATACTATTCTAACTGGGTTACTTGTTCTGGTCATGAATATCATTACCACAATGATAGTACAAATATTGATTACATTGGAGACTCCGCGAATAATTATACTGTCTCGAATTTAACTGCCGGAAGTTATACTGTAAAACTTTGGTGTGATAGTGCACCAACTGGAGACTCAACAGTCTTCTCGTTATATGCAGTTAACACAATCTCAACTCCGACTATCTATTCACAAAACAATGAATTTGTAAATTGTTATGATAGTTTAAGTACAGATTCCTTTGCTTCTTATACTTGGATTAAGAATGGTGTTGATATCCCATTTTACAGTGCTCCAAGTTACCAAGCAATTGCCAATGGCTCATATTCGGTTAGGGTGACTGATTCAGCAGGCTGCGTTAGCACATCAGACCCAGTGGTAATAAACCTGCAACCGGAAAATCCAACTGTTTTAGGCTCTACACTTGTTTGTATTGATAGCAGTGCTTATACCGTAGTTTTAGACACGCTCAACAACCCTGTTTCCTACACCTGGGGATTAACAAGTGGTACATTTACACAGGACAATAATTCTATTTATGCTCATTTTGATACAATAACCACTGGTTGGATAAATGTGTATTGTGCAGCAACAAATGCATGTGGCGTAAGCAATTCCAATAGTCTTTTGGTGCATGTTAAGCCATCACCCCTTTGCCCTGCCGTTACTGCAAGCAATACAAGCTGCATAACTGCAACAGTGTTAAATTGGACAACTTCTACAGGTTGCGTGGCCGGGTATAAAATTTATCTTGGAACGTCTTATGCAGGAGGATCTTTGCCCTCCAATATTATTAACGGTCAAGATGTTGGAAATATAAGCACATTCTCATTGCCAATTCTTACAGCAAGCACAAAGTATTATTTTTCGGTGGCACCTTATGACTTTTTTGGTGTAGAAACTTTGGGCTGTAATATAGATTCCTTTACCTGTGGGGCTTCGCAGGCTGTTTCTCCGACACTCTCTACTACAATTAATTTAGGTCTGGAAGGGGCAAGTGTGCCGGCTGTACCGTGTGGTATAACTATAGAGAATTATGATGGTTTAGGAACAAGTAATTGGTACACAAGCACTGCTGTCCCAAGAAGTGGTAGCAACCATATGCGTATAGATAAAAACCCTGATAATACAACTGGCTTGTATGATTGGTTTTTTTCCCCGCCAATAAATGTAACGAAGGGTCACGCATATCGTGTAAGTTGGTATGATAGAATTGCAAGTGGCACAATTACTGAAACATATAAAGTTTATATTGGTACAAGTGCCGATGCTTCTACACTTTTGGGAGATGGACCTCTTTTTAATGGAATTAGCAGCAGCACAACTTACCACAAGGATTCCGCAATTGATTATCTCGCAACTAGTTCAGGACAGATTTATTTTGGCTTTTGGGCTACCAGCCCTGCAAATCAAGGAAGCATTTATATTGATGATATACAAATAAAGGAAATACAAGTGACAATAGTTGATACTACCTATTGCAATACGACCTTGAGCTCGGCTAATTTAATTTACGCGTATAGTGTTTCGGGTGTTAGCAATTATAAGTACAAGTTCGTAGGTACCGGTGCGCAAGCGGGTTATAGTTTTGAGCATGGAACTTCTAACTCAAACACCAGCTTTTATCCAATAACACAGGCTCCCGGTGTTATTTATGGTTATACTTACAATGTTTCTGTTTCGTATAAGAAGAATAATATCTGGAGTCCTTATGGTGCTTCTTGTCCTGTAACACTTTCTGCTTTTCCGCAAAACAAATTAGTTGATAATCCCTCAACACCTGGATTGTGCGATTATATTGTAACAGACCAGCATGAGTTAATTAATGTTACTCCCATTGCAGGAGCTACAAAGTATCAGTATAAAATTGTGGAGAACGACACCACTAATTCTTATGTGTATGATACTACTAGCACTACCTTTAATTCTGTTGATGAGTTGCGTCTTGATATGGCTGCAATAACTCCTAAGGTAAGGTATGGATATTATTACAACGTAAAAGTACGCGCCCTAGTTGGCAGTACTAACTCAACATACGGCAGCAGACCGGGTGAATGGGGAACATTTGGCCCAACTTGCGTGGTGAATGTTTCAGGACTTCCAACTACTTCCTTAACATCAACTTATTGCAATACAAATCAGACAACATTAAACGATATATTTTATGTAACGCCAATTAGTTCGGCATCACAATATCGCTATCACATTACTGCAAGCGGATATAACAATACTATAGAAACCTCCAATTCAAACAGCTTTTTCAGATTTACTTCTATTAATCCGGCAGTTTCTCCGGGAGGGGTAAAGTATGGAACAATCTATTCAATTGAAGCTGCTGCTTCTGTTGGAGGTGCATGGCTGCCTTATGGTAGTGCGTGCACCCTTACCACGCCAACCGCACCCCTAACTAAATTGCAGACTTCACAATGCGATACTTCAATCAGCTCAGGATCAACTTTTTTATATTGGGATGCAATTTATGGTGCTTCAAATTATCAGTATAAAGTTTCAGGAACTTTCAGTAACGGCTATCGCACTCGCGAGATATACAGGAATAACTCTAACAACTTCTTCATTCTTTCTTGGGCAAATCAAACGGGCAGTACAATTTTGGCTAACCAAACTTATTATGTGCAGGTTAGGTATTATGCAGGGCAATGGGAAGCTTATGGTGATTCATGTAGCATCACAACTAATTCCAACTACTCAAGGTATATTGATTCACTTGAAGCTGAAAGTCCAAGCCTTGCGATGTTATCTATGAATGTTTACCCGAACCCTAATCCTTACCATAGTGAATTTTCTGTTGAACTTAACGGAATAAAAGATAAAAATCAAAAGGTAGATTTATTTATTTTTAGTTCAGAAGGATCAAGTGTATATCGTGCAGCAATTGTTTCGAAAGAAGAAAACAGGATCGTCATCAAACCTCAAATTGATTTAGCACCCGGAGTTTATATTGTTTTAAGCGATGTAAATGGTGTGCGGCTTCAGAAGAAGTTTGTGGTGGAGTGATTTTAAGCTCTTTTAATAATTTACTCATTTTTGAATAATAGAAGAAGATTTTAAACCGAATAGGTTATCAATATCACGGTGGATTGGCATTTGTTCGATTGACTACACATTCGCCCTCCGAAGCTCTTGTTTAGGGCAAAGGAGGGCTTTTTATAATTCAAATACCGGGTTCAAGATAATATAAAAGATGCAGCCTATATCTCCCTTTCTTTTTTTCTCAATAAAATTTGCTGTGTTCATTGTATCTTAATTAAGTTTATAGTACTAAAAAATAGAATAAACCGTGTTTTAGTGGATTTTTGGGCATTAATTTGTAGGTTCGCAGTAAATTCTTAAAACATTGCCTGAATTGACAACATATTTGTTGACTGACTTTACCGAAGTGTATCGGCCAATAATGCAGTTTAATAAAAATAAGACTGCATTTATTCATCAATGGTATCCATTTGTTGAAGGTTACTCCAAAGAATTTATTACAACCATAATTGAGGAAATTGATTATGAACCTCAATTTGCATTGGATCCCTTTGCAGGTAGCGGAACGACACCAGTTGAACTTCAAGGAATGGGAATCAATTGTTATTCTTTTGAAGTTAGTCCTTTCATGCACTTGTTGGCAACTGTTAAATTAGAAAGGGGATACAACCTTCAGGATTTCATTGACCACCAGATTACTGTGGGACAATTTTTGAATGGACCTATACAACCAATTAGAAAATTTTTGTCTCCACCACTTGCTCAAACTTTTCAACCACGCAAAGGAAAAACAAAATGGGTATTTGATATTGGTGTAATGAATGGAATACTTGACATAAAATATGCTGTTAGTATGCTTACTGATGCGAAATACAGAAAGTTGTTTTCAATTGCACTTGCTTCAATTTTACTTGATGTCAGTAATGTTTACAGGAATGGAAAATGTTTGTCTTACAAGGAAGATTGGAAAGAAAGAAAAACGAAACGAAGGGAAGTTCATAAAAAGTTTTTAGACAAACTTTCAAATCTCATTCAACCCGATATTGAAAGATTAGAAACGATTGAAAGTACGGTTGAAAATTTACGATACTGTATTCACGGAGATGTGAGAAATTCTATTTCTCAAATTCCTAATGGAAGTATTGACTTGGTAATTACTTCACCTCCTTATCTCAACTCAAGAGATTACACGGATATTTACTTGGCAGAACTTTGGATACTTGACTTGGTAAAAAACTATGAAGAATTAAAACAACTTCGGCACAATACTTTTATTTCTCATGTGCAAGTGAAGCATGGCGAAATTGAAGCATTGGAAATTACAGAACTGAAAAGAGTTTTAAAAAAACTTAACTCTAAGAAAGTTGAAATGTGGAATGATGATTTGCCGACAATGATAAAGGGTTACTTCAAAGATATGGACACGCTATTTGCTCAATTAAGATTGAAGATGCAGCCAAACAAAAAAGTGTTTTTCAATGTTGCAAACTCTGCTTACTATGGAGTTGAAATAAAAGTTGATGAAATTGTCTCTGCAATAGCAGAAACTCACGGCTTTACTATAAATGAAATTCGTGAAGCAAGACAACTGAAACCAAGTAGTCAGCAAAAAGAAACTATCAAGTCATTACGGGAAAGCGTAATTGTTATGACTTCTTAATAAGCCGGGTGAATATTATCAACTTCCAAATTATCAACCTTATCAAATTTGTCATTGTGATACTTCCGTAAATTATCTGGAACGGAGTTAACATCGTCATAAACAATAGCTTGCCTATCATTCCTTGCATCAAATATTACCAAGTAACCACATTTTAAATCACGATTCATTTTTTCAATTACTTCTTCAATGTATTCCAATGTTTGAATTACACCCTCATTGGCACGCTTGTTCGCATGATTACCCACATAAGGAGTAGCCATTTCTTCATCTTTTTCAGCATGCTTGCTTGTTCCAAGCCATTTCACTTCAAAAAAGTATAGCTTCCCTTTCTTCTCAGTAAAAATATCAATTGGTTTTCTGCTTGAAAGAAGTTCCATTTCACTATTGAAACTTGCCTGAACATTTTCATTAAGGAAGTCAATCAAATCATCTCTAAATAAACTTTCGGGAGAATTTCTTAATAGGTTCTTATTGGCCTTAAAATTCGCAGTTTTTGCCTCACCAAAAATTGCAACTATTGCATTTTTACTTTCAAAAAATTTGACACGAACATTGTCTCTTGAAAGATGATGATTTTTATATTTCTCAAACGCTTTTTTTATCTCCTCTATTTTAAACTTCTTTGAATATTCAAGAAGGTCTTGTGTTGTTAAAAAAATGTTATCACCTGTTTCGTGACCATTGATGAAAGTATTTATTCCTTCTTCACCAAACAGAAAATAACAGATACCCGTTTTGGAAGATTCTACTAAGTGCTGTCTAAGTTCTTGTGTTTTATCGTGAGCAATGTTTTCAGAATTAAGAACTGAAAAATCAGAACTGAGATTAAGCAAGTTGGTTGACTTTAAAGCATTTGTAATATCTCCTTTTAAAGCATCTTCAACTTTGTCAAGCTGAATATTGAGAAGGTTTTCTCTGGAGATTTTGAAAATGAAAATGTCTTTTTGATTTGCTCTACTAATCCAAAAATTCTTGAGATAAAAGTCCTTTAGGATTGGAAAATTTTTATCGTTTAAGATTTTATTTTTTGACTGCTCAATAATTTCCCACTCTTTAGATTTTATCAAATGGGAAAATTCAGAGCCACTAAAATTAAAATTGCTCATGTTAGTTTTTCCCTTTTAGATATTTACTGAAGATAAATTCAAAATACATTTCAAGATAATCTTTGGGATTTAGGTCTTTTGCTTTGTCTCCCAATGCCTCAATAAATGCTTTTTGAAATTCGTGAAGTGTTTCTATTGTTTTATTTGATTCAGAAAGATTAATTGTTTTTGTTGATTGCCTGTCAACAGTATCGCGATATTCAGGATCTCTGAAAACAAAGTCATAAATATTATCCTCGCCATATATTCCAAGAATGTGAATTATTGCATCTATCCATTCGCGCTTTGTATTGAAATTAGGTATTTGCTCTATGAATGGAATATCTTTATTAGTCAAACTATATGCTTTTTGACTTTCACTTTGCTTTATCATCTCGTTTGAAAGTAACCACACAAGTGAATTGTTTATCACCTTGTCATTGTAAGGTCCTCTTGAATCAACAGTGAATTCATAATCTTCTTCAAAAGGATTGTTGTCGTTAGGATAACGGAAACGAAAGAGAATTGAAGTGAGATATAATATTCTCAATATGGAAAGTTCTCTTGTTTCTTTCCAACCAATTTTTGATGTGAGTTGTAATATTGAAACTACATCTCCATTTATTTTTTCGGTTTTAAATTTATCTTCTGTCATAAATTAATTTTTCTATTTTTTCATTTGTCTGAATTAATATTTTACTGTCAGACTGGATATTTGAAATTCTGCCAATCTTTAAAAGGTTGATGTGGTTTTTATCAGGTGCGTTTTTTAAAATGTAAGAAAGAAAATCACTGTTGTTTAAGTTAGAAGTTATCACAAGAGCATTTTTTTGTTTCAGGTATTCTAAAAATACTTCTGCCGCATTTCTTTCGTATGAAATATCTAAACTACTGTCGGGAGTTTCGCAGATAAAGAAAGCTGGCTCTTTATAGAAGTAATTTAGTAAACTCATACGAAAAGAAAGGTCAACAAAGAATCGTTGTGATTCTGAAAATGCTTCTTCCTCTTCTCTCGGCTGAATCTCTTTTCCAACTCTTGGTAAAAAGACTTTAATTCTCCTTCCTTTCTCAACTACTACATCTTCGTTTACCAAAACACATTCTATCCCCAAGAAATTGCTTGCAAACTTTGAAAATATTTTTGATAGCTCTGATACTATTTTCACTTGCATATCATTCATCTGCTTGTTGATTTTAGCAACTTCGTCTCCATAGTTTTTACTTTCTTCTTGATACTTCTTCTTCTTTTCTTCAAGCTCTTTTATTACTAATTGTAGTTTTCGTTTGAAATCATCAGGGCTTGGTTCTTTCCCTTTATTTTTTGATTGGTCTTGATTTATTTCAAAATCAAGTTTCCTTATCTCAGTTTTCAAATTGAAAACTGAAACATCAAGTTTATTATATGCAGAATCTAAATCGTCTAACTTTTTTTCAATTTCCGTAATTTTTCTTTCTGTATTTACTTGTTCATTCTGTTTCTTCTCAAGCTCCTGTGAAAGTTTCAAAAGTTTGGGACTCTTTGCAGTATTGCTTTTAAGAGGTTTGTGACAAACGAAACAATCCTCACCTGTTTCATAAACTTTGGAAAACTCTTTATCTGACAATGCTTGATTACATGCTGGACAGGCACGATTGTTTTTTAAATGTTTTTGATATACTTCGTATTTTGGATTTTTGTTCCGCCAAATTATATCATGAACTTTACCTTCTTCAATTTTGATGTCATTCTCAAGTTCATTTAGTTGTTGAGAGATTTTAATTCTCATTGAGTTCAAATATTTTCTCTGCTCGGTGCATTCAACTCTTTCCTTCTGTAAGGACAGAATTTTTGCTTCCTCTTTGTCCAGTTTAGTTTTGAGGTCATTGAGTGAAACATAAGCATCCTTGCCTGATAAATTTTTATCTGAACCCGCTTTTTCTGCCTGATTAATAGCATCGGTGATTGCTTTGATTTCTTCCGAAGTTTGCCGTGCCTGTGTATCAAAGTTTTTTTGTTTCAACTTAAGTTTAGAACGCTTCGTATCTAAAGCAGGGTCATTGAAATATTTGCTTGATAATTCTTCCTGAATGTTCCAGTCCCAAAGAATTAGATTTCGGTCTTCTCCGAAATATAAAATCTCGTTTACAAAAAATATCAAGCCGTCAAAACTTCCAAACTGTGCAGCTTCTGTTACCAACTCCTCATATTTGAATTGAAGATGTTTTTGCTTTTCCTTTTCAGAGAGTTTCTCATACTTCTCTTGAGAAATTACTACACCTTCTAATTTTATTGTTTTGCCAGATTTCTTGACTGTTGCTTTGGTAAGAGAAATGTCGTATAGATTTCTGGTAACTGAGAACTCTGAATTGTTTATATTAAAAGTGAGAGTAACTTCTGCCAAATTATTATTTGCGAAACCGTCATCCATTCTGTTGCGATAATAATTTTTAGGATACTCAGGTCGTTTTATTCTCTCAACTCCTTTGTAAATAGAAGTGTCTGTCTGTTCTCTGTAATGCCCGATTAAAGCAAACTTGATAAGTTTCGTCAGAGTTGTTTTACCGGTTCCATTACCACCAACAAATAGGTTCAATCCATTTTTAAAGTCGTAATGAAAGTCAAGCCCTCCATTGTTTGGATACAAAGAAAAGTTACGAATGTTTAAACTTAAAAGGGATGGTAAAAATATTTGATTCATCGTGTTTATCAACATTTTAGCCAGCTAATTTAGAAGTTTATATGTAAAAATGATATAGCAAGTAGGAAAAGTTAAATTTTAATATGACAATTATATTTATTATTGGCACTCAATTAGCTTAAATTACAGATAGTAAAACAATTCTTAACTATTCTAGTCCTGAAAAAATTGAACATAGAGAGGTGTTTAGAGGATACAAGCTACAGAATTAAAAAATGTTTAGTGAATAATTAAATCTTCTTCAAACTCAAAATAGTCTCTATTTCTAGACAATACTGGTTCGACATTCGGTCGATAGAATTCACGTAAAACATAGTAAATTAAATATTTGCAATGGTTGATTATTGTTGGAGATCAGATTCCTAAGAATTTGACATTGGCAAACCTTCCATCGCTGATCGATCATTTATTAATTTTTTTACTAAGGGAAATTATTCCTTAATCAATGATGTATGTTGATGAAGGTATTTATTTTCAAGTGCTCTTGAGCTAAGTTGAGTATTTGCTGAAATAAATTATAACAGCGCACAAGTCGGCAGACTTGCTCGAGAGAGGTGCCTCTAATCCAAAGATTCCGGAAATTCAAAGTGGAACCCACCGGGATTTTAATTCAAGAAATGAGCAAAAGATGGGGAAGTTGTACCCCTAAAGGAAAGATTATTCTCAATCCCGAACTATTAAAAGCCCCAACAGCGTGCATTGAATACGTTATTTTGCATGAACTCTGTCATTTGGTATACAATGAACACACACAGAAATTTATAGACCTACAAACGAAAGAAATGCCGGACTGGGTGAAGTGGAAGAATAAATTGGAGAATATGTTGGCTTAGTTAAATTTGGTTGATTGTTAAGCTGATTTGGTCTTGTTAAAAGATTGATTATGTTTGTAATACTAGCAATTTAATTAAAACCTCATGAAAGCAACAATCTTAATCCTTGTATTATTTTTTCCTGCATCAATGGCTCAGGCTACAGTCTTAACATTGAGTGATGCCGCAAACAGTCCAGGACAATATACAGACTTAAATAACGCGATAGCGGCAGCATCCAGTGGAGATACCTTATATATGCATGGTTCTCCAATTGACTATACAACTGTTGCAGTGACTTTAAATAAGCCATTAACCATAATTGGTGCTGGAGGCTTGCCGAATAAGAACTTTTCCTTTCCAACGAAGTTAAGCGCTTTAATCTTAGGCACAAGTGGGATTGGAGGAACTACGGCATCTGGAACTAAAATAATTGGTTGTGAAATAACGGCTTTAACTCTTAATGCCGGTAATTATTCCACAATTCCAGGTATTAGTGACGTAACTATCACAAGATGCAAGATTACCAATATTTACTTTAATCAGGGAGCGACAACGTCTGCACTTGCTCATAATAACATATTGTTTTACAACAATGTAATTTATAATATAACGGGTTCGGGAGGGAATGGTAAAATTAGAAATTGTGTTTTTAAAAACAATATACTTTGGTGGGTTACCGGATTGGGCGATGAGTTTTTGGGTTCATGGATATTATCTAATAATGTTATACTTTATGGGGTTACTAATAATAGAAGCGCAGTCATTTCAAATAATATTTTTTACAATACTCTTTCAACCTCCTGTCTTGCTTCTAATAATTACTGCAGCGTATCAAATAATAGTATTGTAAGTACTGCTCATGCTTATACCGCTGCCGATATTATTTATGGTACAAATACAGGTGGTAATAACCTATTAAATCAGGACCCATTATTTGTTAGTTATACAACAACAACTACAGTACTTTATAATTACTCTCAAACGCAACCCTCGGCAGCCCCTTTTACAAATTTTAATTTGCAGCCGAGTTCGCTATGTTTATTATTTGGTACAGACGGAACCGATATTGGTATATATGGGGGAAGTTCGCCTTTTGTTGAAGGTTATCCTGACAATACTCGCTATCGTTACTTTCCAATGCCAGCCATACCCCAAATGTTAGACATGAATATTATGAATGCCACTATAGTGCCGGCAGGGACTTTAAATGTAAATTTTAAGGCTCGTAAGCAAGACTAATTTTAACAAACTAAAATATTCATTATGAAAAAAATCATAATAGTGCTTTGTCTGTTATTATATGGGCTGGGTTTGCAGGCGCAAACGCTTACTAAAGGTGAATATTTTTTTGATACAGCACCTGCAATAGGTAGTGGTACTTCATTTAGTTTTACAGCAGCAGATACTGTAACACAGACAATAAATGTTTCCATATCTTCTTTATCTTTAGGTTTCCATACTATGTATGTTCGTGTAATGAACTCTGTTGGACTATGGAGTCATTTTGAAGGAAGATTGTTTTATATTATTCCACCGTTAACCGCATCCTCCTCGCAACCAGCAATTTCATCGTGTGAGTGGTTTGTGGATACCGACCCGGGATTTGGCAATGGAACATCCATTGCATTTTCGTCAAGTGACACAGTAAATCAGGCAGTAAATTTGAGTATGGGAAGTTTATCATCTGGCTTCCATTATATGTTTATTAGAGTAAAAAATGCGATTGGTATATGGAGCACTTTTGAAGGGAGGTTATTTTATGTAATACCTCCACTAAACTCACAATCACAACCGAAGCTTTCAAGTGGTGAGTGGTTTATTGATTCTGACCCAGGTATAGGAAATGCAACTACTTTTAGTTTTACACAGGCTGATACTGTAAATACAATTGTAAATTTAAATACAGATTCTTTGCCGCTTGGTACTCATCGTTTATACATTAGAGTAAAAAATACTGCAGGGCATTGGGGAGATTATTTAGACAGAACCTTTAATGTTTGCACAATAGCTGGTGCATTGGCTGATTTTAATTATGTTCAAGATAATCGAGATTTAAACTTTTCTAGCACCTCACAAAATGTAACACGGTATCATTGGAATTTTGGTAATGGAGATACAAGCAATATTGCGAATCCGTTTCATTCTTATGTTATAGCAGGTATTTTTAATACATGCTTAACTGTGTTTAATGTTTGCACTCCTTCAGGAAATACCTTATGTGAAACAATTGATATTACGGGATTAAACTCTATTTCACCTAACATCGGAGGGAATGCAGGAGCCGTTACAGTTGAAATAAAAGGAGGTGGTTTTTTTACTGGTACTAAATTTAAATTAAAAAAAATAGGTGAAGCAGATATTGAAGGGGATACTTTATTATTATTGAGTCATACTTTAATGCGAACCACACTCAATTTAACAGGTGTTGCAACAGGATATTGGGATGTTGAAGTAATTACGCCTACAGATACATTGATACTACCACAAGGATTTGAGGTTATTTCTTCACCCAATGATTCTGCTATGGCTATATCAATTGTGGGAAATACTAGGATTTTGCGTTTCGGTTTTAGTCAAAAATATACATTGATTTGCCAAAACAAAACATATAATGATTTTGCGGCTGTTCCTATTTTTATTACAGGTTTGCCACCCGGTTCAAAAATTAAATTTGTGAATCCCGAATATTCTCTTGATAATATTCCGGCAATTGATTCACTCAATATAATTTGGGATAGCATCCCTACTACATTTTTGGATTCAACAACGATGAGAAGCTTTACGGCAATCTTAATACCCCGGATAATAGCAAGAAGTTCGGAAACAATTCAATTTACTATTTTACCTCCTACCACCACACCGCTTGGTTCGCACTATACTATTGAAGTTTTTGCTGATAAGCCGTTGCTGGCATCTACATCTTTACTACATAGAACCACTTCAGGTAACAACCTTACAGATTGTTATGATGGTATAGTGGATTTTGTTTCTAATAGAGTTATAGATTTTTTAGATTTAGATGATTGGAATCAATGTGCTACAGGACTTTCTTCTATATTTCACCAATGGGTAGGTATAAGTTCTAAAGAGGCGACAGAAACAGCAGCAGGGCTGAAAGGAATAATTAATTTAACCGAAGAGGTACATAGCGGATTAGAGTTAATTCGTAGTTGTGCCTCAGCTTCATTTGGTACAATTGTGCCTGAAACAAAGCTACTTAAAATAACTAAATCAGTATTAACTTATTGGGAAGAATTTAGCAAAGTTTCTGAAGCAGTTAATATAGGCTTGCAATCAGCATCTACAATATCGAGTTGTATTAAAGCATTTAAGCAAAGATGCAAAAGTATTCAATCGTTTACTGTTGTAAATTCATTTGACCCAAATGAAAAATATGGTCCGGGTTCTGGTAGTAACAATCACTTTTTAAATTTGAATGAACCGTATTTTTATACCATCGGTTTTCAAAATGATACCACAGCTAATGCAGCAGCGCAAACAGTAACAGTAATTGATACGCTTGATAAAACAAAATTTGATGTTTCCACATTTGGTTTTACTTCTGTTACCATTGGAGATACAAGCATTGAGTTTGGGAGTTTACCCAAATCATTTATTCGAGATTTTGATTTCATTGGTACAATGGGAGTGAAGGCTAGAGTAACAGCGCATATTGACACAACTAAAGGAATAATTACTTGGGTATTTAATACCATTGACCCCACAACGAACCAAATTACTGAAAATGTGTTGGATGGTTTTCTACCTCCAGATACAGCCTCTCCCAAAGGACAAGGTTATGTGTCATACACCGTGAAGACAAAGGAGGGACTTCAAACTGGGGATATTATTCTCAATAGAGCAACCATTATTTTTGATTTTAATCCTCCGATTTATACTGGAGTTTGGCAAAACATAGTTGACATTAAAAAACCGCACAGCGAGGTGGGTTCCTTGCTTCCCGTTTCTTCTGTTGATTCGTTTCTTGTTTCCTGGAGCGGAAGTGACACCCTTTCCGGAGTTCGTGATTATTCGGTTTATGTTTCAACAAATGGAGGAATGTACTTGCCATGGTTAGTTGATAACTCTAATACTAGCTCATATTTTCACGGTGCATATGATAGTACCTATGCATTTTATAGTATTGCAGCTGACAGTGCTGGAAATATTGAGGACAAGCCCTTAGTTTATGATGCGATTACTCAAATTGTGTTGGGGTTAGATTATAATCCAACAGCTAAATTGGCAGCATCGCTATATCCCAATCCAAATAATGGTTCATTTAACTTAAAGCTATTTTCAAACAATAATTTGAACTCGATTTTAACTGTTACCAACATTTTGGGAGAAATCTTATTATCTCAAGAGTTTGAAATTAAACAGGGAATTAATAATAGGTCACTAAAATTGAGTGATTTACCTAGTGGGATATTCAACCTAAAAATTAAGAGCAGGGAAGGAGAGTTTAATACTAAGTTCGTGAAGGAGTAAAATATTGAACTACCATTGCAGTGAGTTAGTTAGACATCATAAATTTCTTTAAGAATGCGCTTTAATTTCTTTATGGTCTTCTTTATCTTCCTATTATCTTCTGTGTCAATGTCCGATATAGAATTTATTTTAATTTCTCTTGTGAGGCGGGTTAACTCTTTCTTTAATTCTTTCTTGGTTTTCATAATTTTATGCTCTCTATATTTTAATTTGACTGCCACTAATGAAGAAATTGTATTATTACATTAAATCTTTTCAGTTTTTCCTTTCCTGAATATTTAGTGAACATTCCCTGACCTCCAAATTTTTTCTCAAATTCTAAATAGTCAAAATATTCTTCTTTATCAGTATATCCAGGATTTAGCCAATAATAAATAATTTTAACTACTATGAATTCTTATTGAGTTCATTCTTTAGTTAACAAAACATCGATATGGAAAAGTATAACATTTCAGCAAAACAAATAATTCAGCGAACAATCTCAGGTAATGATGAGGCCAATCCATTTAGCGATAGTTTTAATTTAAAGAGGCTTAACGAACTCTTGACACTAGATTTAGAATATTATTCGAAGACTTATAATATAATCGAAAAAAAAAGTTGTACCGAAATTATTGAAATAATTATTCAGCTAAATAGTTTTTATGAAGAATTAATGTTTCAAATAGAAACTTTGATAATTGAAATAAACTTAGATGAAATTACTTTAATAGAGGAAATATTAGCTATATCTAATTTTGAATATCAAAACTTAGTATCTGAACAAAAGAAAGAAATTCTAGCGAATAATAGCACTCACTTTGACTTGTTCCGTGGTTCAAAGATTAAAAATGTTTTTGGTGAAAGTATAGGTATTCAAGATGCTCTGGATATTAATACCGATGTATGTAATGAACTTATTAATTTGATTTTAAGCATCAAGATAAAACCTGATATACAAGAGGGAAAAATACCAGAAGAAGAATTAATTTCTCTAGTTAGAAAGCTGATGATTACTACTAACTTACTTGTAAATATTAAAACAGCCGTTGAGTTTTACAGAAAGGAATTCGGTGATTTAGAAAAGAGCAATAACACAATAAAATTCAAGAATAATCCAGTTGCTTATAGTGCAATAAAGTCTGTCGGCAAACAACGTGGAGATAATTTAATCTATGAATCTAGCCTATATGCTTCTACAATACCAAAGAAGACTATCAAACTTCCACACACAACAATTGAAAAAGGTAAAATATATGTAACGCTTAATGACAATGGAAAAGAGCATAAACATTCCGATTTGCACCTTTCGGTGCTTTCTGCCTTTTACTTTCACCTCCACTTAAAGCCTTTAAAATTTGCAACTACAATTACTATTACGGAAGTTTTTGACTTTATCGTTGCTCTAAGGCATTTTTTTGTAAGTATTGAAGGGGAATCCATCATAGAAAATGCGGTTAGGACTCAAAATCGTGATGCTATTCCCATAAAAGTGGAAGTAATTGGATTAATCAAGTATTTAGTTTCAGCGACTTCTTTGAATAGAAAAACTATTGAAGTTCTTCTTAATACTGTGAGTCAGACATTGCACGATGAAATTCAATTTTGGAAAAAACCCCTTATAAGGATCAACGGATCATATTATTTTCTTTTTACACCCATTGCTCAAGGACATCTAACATATCAAGTAGATAATATTATTAACAATGTTATTTCGCTTGATAAACAATCCCGTTTTTTTTCGAAGCTTCTAGAAATGGAACTTAACCATGACATTTCAGAAAACTATAAGCTTAAGAAAGTTGATGCTACAATTATTAATAAATTGGGAGTGAAAAGCAATACAGTATTAGTTTATGAAACGATCTCCACATTAATTATCATTGAATCGTGCGTGTTTAATTATTGCATTGATTCAAATGACTATGCAACTGGTTTAAATGAACTTGGTAAAGCTGCAACTGAAGTAAATGAAGTTTGTAGGCTTATTAATGGCAATATTAATAAGTTAACAGATTTGAAAATTGAAAGTATAATTGGAATTGTTGCAACTAATCATACCTCACTAAGTGGTTTAAACATTGAAGGGGTGTTTGTTCTTGATTCTTATCTAATAAAGAACTATATGAAAGTTGGTAAGTTTAAAAAGGGTATGGTCATTTCGGAAGGAGGAAAAAATTCTTCTCAAGAGGTGTCGTATCTAAAATATTACAATTCTGAAAAGGAATTTGCTTCAAATTTTCGAAGTTTTTGCCTCGATCCTCTCCCTATTGTTGAAACTAGAAAATTGATGAAAGCGAAAGAATTTTCTATTGTTCATAATGAAATGGTTCCTCAAATCATGCGCGATGGATACGAATTTATTTCACTAGAGTCTTCAATTTGGTTTTTGGTTAATGAAGCTGAATATTACTTGAAACAACTTTTTTATTTTGAAGAATCGGCTAATGAAACTTTTGTAAAGAAGAAAATGCAGGAACAATTAAATTATATTTTACCTCAGATATTTAGTTTTATTGCAATTGATTCAAGTGATCGAAGTAATAGAATAGACGTTGTAAACATATTTAAAAGGACAGGTACGGTTGGCAGGTCACAGCTAATTTTTGCTTATAATAACTTGGTAAACGAATTAGTAAAGAAAAGGGTTGAAGATGATACAAAGACTGATAACATGTACAACGTTGATCATGAAGTTGCAAGAAAACATTTTTATCAGCTTTTAGATTCTAAGAAGTTTTCTAAATTAAGTTTGGCAAATCCTGAGTTCGCACATAATCTGACAATTGAAGAAATAGAGAATCTAATCGAATACCTGCTCGAATTGCTTTCGAATCTTGAGTTAAAGTATTGTTCAGAACAAGAGTTGGTAAATAATTATCTTTTTTTGTCAGTTTTTATAAACTTATCCAAAAGCAAGAAAAAGTATGAAAAGTATATCACGGCAGGCTGTTTAAATTTTGTTGACTTATTAAACTATAACTACAATTACCAGAAGGCTCGAGATGTTTGTGAAGAGATTTTAGACTTTTCATTTAAAAATGAAAGACCACCTCTACTAGGTTGGAACTGTTTATTTAGATGCTATATTAAGCAGAACAATATTTTTGATGCTTCTTATTATGGTTGCCTTTATATATCATCTCTATCGGCCTCTTCAAATCTTAGCAAATATCAAATTATTGACAGCTTATACAGCAGTATGCTATTCTTTCGAGATTTTGGATTTGTAGAAGTAGCAGAAAATATTTATGCCGCGCTCAAGCCATTGAAGCTTGAAGACTACGATCTCCATAAATTTACTTTGAGTCATTTTAATTCTAAATTAATGAACTCTATTAATGCTATTGATGATACGATAAATGAGGCCAAAAATTTCTTAAACAAAAATATTGATTCGATTATTAAATATGGGCAAAAGGGAGCGCTTCCTTGGTGGGTTTTTATATGCAATCTTAAGGCTCTTCAGTCAAAGCAAATAATTAAAGACATTTCTCAATTTGATGTTTTTTTTCAAAGACTCTCTAAGGAAATTGATAAGAAAACAATGGAGTCATTGGAAAGTATTTTTTTTCCTGTTGATGTTACAACTAAAGCCATATTTCATGACACTTTAGCTAAGGTTTTTGAAACAAGGTATATAGATGACTTTACTTCGGAACTTAATAAACTTGAATTATTAGCCAAAAGCGTAGCAAGTTTATCAATAAATCCATTAGATATTGACAATTTACTACTTGCTGGAATTGTACTAAATGATAATACTCTTACTTTTATTAGTAAGGAACCGAATCCAGAAGGGGCAGCATTTGTATCTGTAGAATACATTGAAAACTTGAGTAAACTAAGAACCTATTCGACAGAGATTATTTCAAAATTAAATTTGAAGCATGGCCAGTTATTTTGCTGGATATTTCAAGTTTTTAACAACGTTTATGCGCTAACAATCTCTGCTGAAAAAAAAATCCAAATTAATCGGTTAACCGGATGGAAAATGCAAGAAATGGATTCATGGTTAAACAACATTTCAAAATTCTATTTTGATGATAAAGGAGATTTCTCGATAAATATCCAAGAACAAGAATATTGCAAATTACTAAGTGAATTATCATTTGCCCGTTTGGATTTTAATGAACCTTTTGAAGAATTACTGATTTCTACAAGCCTATCCATTGCGTCATTTCCTCATAACCTGTTGCAGTGCTCAAATAATATCCAAAGGAATATTGGGTTTCACGAAGAATTAATAAAGGAACTTATTCAGAAAAGCGGTTACGATTTTCTTGCCTTTCACCTACCAATAGCAAATGTTGTATCTTTAGAATGGTATATAAAAAATGGTCTAGACTGTGAAATGAAGGTAAGTGAGCTTACTTTAGAGGCTTGGATACCTATAGTAGATGAAGACATTGTTATTGCAATGAGTCACGAAAGGCTAAAACCTGTAATTGAAAAGTATAATGGTAAAATTTATGAGAATGTGTTGCCCGATAAACCTTTGTCGTCAAACATTAATGTTTTTTTAGCTCACGGGGGAAAGGGTACTGAAGGTTTTAGGACAATTTATACCAAGCATTCCGAAGGTCACGCAATAATAAAAAAATGGTATTGAAAGACTTTTCGGTAAAGGAGAAATAGCAATACTTTTTGTCTGCAATTCGGCATCTATCTCACAAGAAATATATGCTCAAAAACTTATTGCTTTCACTCATGAGATTCTCTCATTAGGCTATCGGGCAGTAATAGCACCCGCTTGGAGTTTAAATCCTGTTATATCTGGAAATTGGTTAACAAAATTTATGGAGTCAATTTTTGAAGGTAATATTGTAAGTAAAGCGACACACTTGGCAAATTATTCAGTAGCATTAAAAGGCTATAATGAGCATCATGGGTTCTATGCACCATCTGGCTGGGCTGCAATGCACTTATATGGAAATCCGAACATTGTTTTCAAATAAAGGTCAAGTCTGGATTTTTTAATGAAAGGAGCATTTTACAGAAAGTTCTTTATACCTAGAAGAGCAGACATCTCTTGGCACATTTGGTTCGACATTCGGTCGGTAGACTCCACTAAACCGGACAACTCAAATATTTCAGAGAGTTGTTCGGTTTTTCTTTTCTTGGATGGCTTGTCATTATTGAGATATAGAAGTACGGCTTGATTTAATCTTGGAGTTCGACTTTTCTTTTCGCCAAATATGATTTTTTCAGGGAAAATCGAACTCACTATTTTCTGTTTTCCTTCTAAGTCTGCCTGTTCATATAGGTTGTCGAGGTTTGTAAGTATGGAATGACATTGTTTTATGCGCTCTTTTGTTTCTCTTGAAATTATGTCCAATTCTTTGCTTTCCTTTTCGAGTTGCTCCAATTCTGAAACGTATCTGTTTTTCATTTCAATGTATTCAGCAAATCCAATTTTTTTGTCAGCAAGCATGTCTTGCGTGTTTGCTAAACGGTTTCTAAGCTCTGAAATTCTATCCTTTTTATTTGCCTTATTTTCTTCAATTGGCTTAGAATTTTTCAATTTTTTATTGCATAAGGCAGCGTAGAGATCATCGAAATCTCCTTCAAATTTCATTAACCTTAAAATGTTTTGCACATGGTCGTTTGCTTTTTCGGATGGCATTCTTATGCTGTGACAATGATTGCAATGGTAATAGAAATGCCTTTTTCCTGTTTTACTTTTTGATGCACTACCTGTAATGTGTTCGCCACAGCGAGCACAAATTAATTGACCGCGCAAAGGAAGCTCCACCCTTTTTGAATTAAAATAGGGTTTGTTCTTGCTTTTGTTTTTGGTAATCAAAAAGGATTGAACCTTGCAAAATAAATCTTCCGAAACTATGGCCTCATGCAGCCCTTCAACTAAGGTGGTTTTTTCTTCTCCTTCTTCAGGCACCTCAATTTTACCCATGTATACAGGGTTTCGCAGTAAGCTTGAAAAAGTTGATTTATTAGTTTTTAACCCATTTAACTTAAGCTTTTGAATAACTTCTACATGTGAAATTCCGTTTAAAACGTCTTCATAAGCCATTCTAATTAAAGGAGCTTTTTCAGGTGATGGCACTATTAACGGCTTATTGTTCTTGTCACGTGTGTTTAGGTAACCAATTGGAGCAATTCTTGACCATCTTCCAGCTTTTAAAGCAGCTCTAACTCCGCCTTTAATTTTAATTGACCTTCTGTCATTGTCAATCTCTGGTAAGCATAAAAAAATTGCAAGCATTGCTTTATTCTCAGGAATAGACATGTCAATGGGTTGTTCAATTGCATGAGAGGTAATACCATAGCTTTCAAGTCTTCTAAGCATGATAAGCGAATCAGTGATATTTCTTGAGAAGCGATCCCATGTAGTAAACAAAAGAGTATCAACTTTACCTTTGTTCTTATTTAGGAAAGTTAAGAATTTCTTAAATTCAGGTCTGTTGAAATCCTTTGCAGAATGGTCTTCACGGAAAGTATAAACGATTTCAATATTATGGCGTTCACAATGTTTTCGCAAGGCTTCATCTTGAAGATCCAATGAATATCCTTTAACTTGTTCATCACTGCTCACCCTGCACATTAGTGCAGCCCGTTTTAGTTTTGTTACCATCATAATAATAGGTATTAATTGCAACCTCTGCAAGCGTGTCTAGCATCTTGCATAATTCCATTATTTCATCATCCTTAAGCTTCTGGTAATCTTCACTTAGTAGTTTTCTGCATTCATTGATTGATAGCATGCTGATTTTAAGACATGCTTGGCCTCTTGTTTATTCAATAAGGAAGCCCATAAAAAATTGTGTCCGACACTAACGATACACGTATTCATTTCCTGTCATTTATAGTGCTTAACAGTAGCGTATTCTATAATTTATGTTTTGTTGCCTTAGAAGAGTATACAATATTTCCCCCTTCCGTATCAATTTCAATTTTTTCATAACCCCCTTTAAATAAAATGTCGGAAATTCTTGCTTCCCCGCTTAATTTTACCCTACTCTTTGCTTCGAGAACAAAGGGTTTATTATTCTTAAAATGGATAGTTATTTTATCGTATTTCCCTTTTCGTAAATGTTCTAAAACAGTTGTTTCTACCGAATTTAAAATCGCATATTTCTTAACAAATTCAAACTTTGTGCTATCGCCTAGAAATTTAATAATAAGTTTTAGCAATGGTAATCTGATGTGTGTATTCTCTTTTATGTAATTTAATTCTTCTGGCTTATTCCAATCTGCAAGTTCAGAGACCAACTTGGTTTCGCCATTCGCAAAAAGTACTAAATCAATACCTGACCTGTTTATTAACATTAAGTGAATAGCGAATTCTAAATAGGATATTCTTGTATCATGAATAAACTTTAAAATTTCAGGTGTTGGTTTTATTATACCAACTGGAATTTCGCTTTTAGCAGCTTTTGATAACGTTATTCTGATGAATTCTATTATTTCTTCGGTCGTGTTTACATTAAAAATTTTAGGTAACGGCATTTTTGTTAGCAGAATTTCTTTTGCTTTTTTGATTTTAGGAATAGCATAACCTAGGGTTCGTAATTCCAAAATAATTTTAATCCACACATATTCTATAAAGTTTAATTTATGGTTTTCATCTTCCTTTCTTTCTTCGTCTGTTGTAATACCTTTCACCGACCAATATTGAAGTACCCTAGCAGAAACTCCTAAATCCTTTAGTGTAAATTCTTTCGAAAATATTTTTTGGTTTAAATTGTGAAAAACTCTTTCCTTAATATCATCGAGTTTAAATTTTGATTCATCCATGTTGACTGTATGTGAGTAATAAGTTAGTGCAAATATATAACATTAAAGTAATAAAACGTATATTTGAATAATTATTTTAATGAAAATCAAAATGGAAATACAAGAACAAGCCTATGCTTTGCACCTTCAAGGACTAAGTTATGGAGAAATTGCAACTCGATTAGGAATAGGAAAAACAACTGGATATACATATGTGAAGGAGCAAAAGCTTTTAAAAGGAATAGCAGCTAATAGCACCGTTCCGAACAGTTCGGAACAGACATTCAGCAAGCGTTCGGAACGATTGGCGAACGATGAGAATGAAGCAAATAAGAGCAATCCAATTTCTAGGGCGAAACCGGAGATACCTTCTGACAATATGAAAAAAGTCAGTAAGGAATTTAGCGGGGATGACTTGGTAAAAAAAAAATTTGATAGCCTTAAATTTGAAGGTAAGTTTTTAGAATTGATAGGTAAACCCGAAAAGCATTTTTCTGCAATCATCTGGGGCTTACCCAAAGGTGGAAAAAGCAATTTTGCTATCCGTTTTGCTGATTACCTTGAAGAATATTTTGGCAGAGTTGTCTACATCGCAGCGGAGGAAGGGGAGAGCGTTACACTTCAACAAAAAATTAAAGATATAGGTGGAAGTAAAATGACTATACTAGAAACTAGAGATAAGGATGAAATAAAAATCTATTTAAAGACGAAACAAGTTGATTTTGTGTTTATTGACAGCATTAATGTAGCTGGAATTGAGAGCGAGTTTTTAGAACTATTAAAAAATGAAAACCCAAGCAAATCTTTCGTGGCCATAACACAAGCAACAAAATCAGGTAATTTTAAAGGTGACCAGTCTTTAACTCACAATTGCGATTTTATTATTAAGGTTATTGAAGGGGTAGCCTATCATGAAGGCAGATTTGGTGCAGCTTCAGAAGTCAAAATTTTTGAAGAACCTCTTTATCAAAAAAACACAAATAAGGTTGAGGAATTTAAGTTTGAATTCGCTGGATTTAAAAAAATTACAGCTGCCCCAAAGGTTATATTGAAACCACTGGAAGAAATGTTTCCGACAAAGCCCAAATCTATAAATTCTATTCCTAAAAAAGCTATAGTCAATCAACCGCAAATTAATATAAATGCGAAGGGGTTAGTTGTTGGTACTGGAATATTATTGGCTGGTGCTTTGATTTATGATTGGCTAAATGACAAAAAGTAAATCAAGGAATTCACTATTATCATTGTGCTTTATCTAAGATTAAGCATCTTTTATAATTAGTATAGGCAGGCTTTTAGATTTAATTCTAATCAACAATATTCCATATCTACATTATTAATTAAAGCAAATTGGGTATTAGAAATCTTCACGAACAGCAACCCATAAATCAAAAGTCGCAAAATCTTCAATATTTGTTGTTTCTAATATTTTTTTTAGCACATCCCTTGTCAATTCATACTTCTTGCCTGGTGAAATTCCTCTTGGAATTGTGAGTCCAAATTTTTTTATCACATCAACAAATTTATCATTGTGAACATAGTACTTTTTAGGATTATGTAAGGTTAATAGCTTTGAAATAAATCCAATTTTTATTCCTGGCATTGAGTATTTTCCAATAAGTGCTTCGTTTATTCTTTGGTCAATTGGTATGTTATCATCACAAATATACTTTAGAAGACTTGTGAATTTTAGCTTGTTTTTAAGTATTTGTCTCTTCATCACAATTGCCTGTAAACTTCCGAGAGCTCCCCTGCAAAATCCCTTCTTTGTGAAAAATGTATCAAAATCAAATCTTGTAAACCTGCTATAGTCAATGTCAACTTTTAAACCCTTAATATCATTTTTTCGATATTCTTTGTGTTCTAAATACTTTTTAGATTTACGATAAATTTTCAATTTTGAGATTAAGGATTTCGCATTTTTCATTTCAGCCTGTTGGCCTTCCTTAACCTTTTGCTTTATTTTAAGTAAATCACTTTCATCTTGCCTTTGCCTTAGCATTCGCTTATCGTATTTAGGCTTGTATACTTTAATAAATTCTAGTGTGATATTCTCTGAATTTGGAATTAGCTCTTTTTCAAACCACTTGATAAGCTCAATGCAAATCTTTCTGTCATTTGTTTGAATCGACATTTCTCTGTTTTCAACATAGCCGCCATTTGTAGCATTGGCAGATCCAACAAAAGCTGTTAACCTACCTTTTCGTTCAATAACGTACACTTTTGGATGAAAAAATTTATCAGTTGATATTTTAGCCTCACCTCTAGATTCAATGCAATGCTTTAAAAGTTTCAAGAGTGCTTTAGGATCCGAAGGCAAATTGATACCAACAATAAAGTTAATTCGGCAATTAGCAGGAATGGATTTTAAGATTAAATCAAGGCCTGCTTTATTTAACAAACCGACTGCAACCCAAATTTTTTCTGCATTTTGAAGCTCAGTTTTGAGACCTGTAATTAGCTTTTCGGTTAATTGCATCATTGGCTTTCTTGTTAATCTTTCAACATTTAATTTTCCAATTCATTAATTGAAAATCTTAATATGGTTAATAATACGCTTTAATATAACCATAAGCTCTATCAAAAAGAACCTGGTCTTTATGTAATTGATATTTCAATAGTGCTTGCCTTAGTGATTTTTGTACTTCTCTTTCGCCAGATGTTGTTTTTTGCCAACCCGGAAAACTTACTATTCTAACAATTGCATCGATGTCGGATACAATGCGTTCAACAACTGATGGTGTTTGTTCGGTTTTTAATTCTAAGAATAATTCCGTTAATGCTGCTTTTGGTGATTTTCCTTGCTGCTCAGTTTGCAAGTCTTTTTCTGCTTGAACTGTATCTTTAGCTATTTTACAAAGCTCTTTAACAAATTCAATTGATGTTATTAATCCTTTCTCCGCCTTATCACGCAATTCTTCCAACAGTTCACTTAGCTTTTTGAATGTAGGGTTATCTCCAAATTTCTTAAACCGATTAATCAGAATTTTTGTTAGTTTCTTTGCGTTTTTCGAATCTGGATTATTGAAAATATCCTCAATCACATCTGCATCTAAAATAAACTCATCAAGGTTGTGTAATTCACCTACATGAATATTATCATGAATCAATTTTGTAGTTTGTGCGCCCAGCGTCATCCACAATAATTTTCCAATATTATCTATTGGGGGTCTTACAGACTCATATACTTGCGATAACCATTTGTAATCCGTTTGGTATAAATTCAAAATGTTATCAGGTGATAAAGACTCCCATAGCTTACTTAAAAATTTGAAATCCTTAGCGAAGGCATCTTTTTGTTCATCTGTTTTGATGGCATTTTGTGCTGCTTCTAACCCTTCAAACCCTATTAAACTTCTATCTACTCCTTCAAAATGAAATAAACTATCCTTAATTGCTTGCGGCAGTTGACCACGTAGTTCAGATAAGTTTGTAATAATTTCTTTTACTGATTTTTCATCAAATTCTAATGCTTTCGCAGCGTCATCAAATACACCAAAATAATCTACAATACGACCGAATGTTTTACTTGGGAATAAACGATTGGTGCGGCAAATGGCTTGCAATAAAGTATGATCCTTTATGGATTTATCTAAATACATGGTTTGCAAAATAGGAGAATCAAAACCAGTAAGTAATTTTGCTGTGACTATAAGAAATTGCAAATCAGAAATTGGGTCATTAAACTCATCAACAATTCGTTCTTGTTGTGATTTGTCAATACCCCATTTTTGCTTGAATTCAAGCTTATCATTTGCAGTTGTAGAAATTACTACTTTACTTGCTTCAACACTAAAATATTTATCTAACTCTTCTTTGTATTGAACACAAGCATAACGATCTGGAGTTACAATCATGGCTTTAAAGCCTTGCGGACTTACCTTTTCCTTGAAATGAGTAGCAATATCACTTACTATTTTTGCAACTCTTTCAGGAGATTTTAAAAAGGCGGCCATTTTTGCAGACTTCTTATTTAAGGCATCGGCCTCCTCATCAGACAAAGCAGCATCTTCTTTAAATTCAGCGAAGAGTTTATCTATAGTATCTTTATCAACATGAACGTCCAACAAGCGTGGTTCGAAATGCAATGGCAAAGTAGCTCCATCTCGAATGGAATCTTGAAAGGTATAACGAGACAAATAACCGCCTTCATCTTCTTCAGAACCGAAAGCCCAAAAAGTATTTTTATCAGCTTTATTTACAGGAGTGCCGGTTAATCCAAATAAAAATGCATTTGGCAAGGCTGCTCGCATTTGTCTTCCCAAATCACCTTCCTGCGTTCGGTGAGCTTCATCAACCAATACAATAATATTTACACGCATATTCATGTTGGGTTTTGCATCACGAAATTTATGGATCATCGAAATGATAATTTTACGTGTATCCAGTTCCAACATTTTTTGTAAATCCTTAATGCTTTCGGTTGCTTCTACATTTGGAATATCAGAAGCATTAAAGGTGCCTGAGATTTGTGTATCTAAATCTGTGCGATCTACCAATACAATAACGGTTGGACTTTTTAATTCTGGTGCTCGCCTTAATTTTTGCGCTGCAAAAACCATAAGTAAAGATTTACCCGAACCTTGAAAATGCCAAATCAAACCTTTTTTAATACGGCCCTCTTTAACTCTTTCAACGATGCGATTTGCACCTTCATATTGCTGAAAACGAGGTATAACTTTACTGCGTTGCTTTTTATTGTTGGTTGTAAATAATGAAAAGTTTTGAAGTATATCAAGCAATCGAGCTGGGCTTAATAGATCACCCATTTCCTTGCCAATTTCACCTAAGCCTAACCTTTGTGCAAGGCTTTCATCATCATCTTCTAATCGCCAAGGAGCCCAAAAATCCAATGGGCAGCGAATACTTCCAAAATACAAAGACTTGCCTTCGGTTGCAAAGGATAAAATATTTGGAACGAATAATTGAGGAATAGTATTTTCATAAACTTCGTGAACCTCATGTGCCCCGTCTAACCAGCTAATACTTGGCCGAATTGGTGTTTTTGCTTCTCCAACCACCACGGGAATGCCATTGATGAATAAAACAATATCAGGTATTTTGGTTTCACGGTGATGAACACGAAATTGATTTGTAATGATGTATCTATTCTGTGAAAGGCTTTCAAAATCAAAAACCCTAATTGGTACATGCCGATTATTTTCACCGAATGGCATTGTTTTGTCTCCACTCAGCCACTTAAAAAATTCCTCGTTGGCTTTGACTAGCCCAATTTGATTTACCGATATTAAAATTGCACGCAGTTTATAAATTACTTCATCAGCCAATTCAGGTTTCGTAGTTATTTCCGGGTTTAAACGAATTAAAGCATCTTTTAATTCTTGCTCGATGAGCACCTCGTTCACCGAACGATTTAAATCAGGAGCTGATTTATATTGCCATTGTGTACCATATTCTACTTTAGCTTCTTTTGCCACATTACTATTCAAATTCACACCACATAGTTGGTGAATGATATAATGTTCAACGCTATTAAGTTCGTTAAATCCCATTTTATAAGCTTAATATTTGACTGATTTTTTCCTTCACAATTGGCGCCCTATCTGCAATAATTAAGGGATGAATATGGGCTGATAAAATTTCTTCGTAATTAGTGTTTTCCTCCAATTTTCGTAATTGAGATTGCAGATAACTTTTAATTTCAGGAATCGTATTTTTTACTTCTACTACAATACTGGTTCTATTGTCTATTATGTAAATAATATCTTCAAAATCATGACTTGTTCTGAAATCTGTTCCTCTGTTATTAAATGCTTCAAATTTTGTGGCTAAATAGCAGGGTGCAGATAATATTTTAATTTCTTCTTCTTTGGCTTTTACTGACCATAAATTATTAAACCCTAACTTATACCATTTGTTGGCTGGTCCTAATGGCCCATCTTCTGCAGGCATAATGTCTACCGGAATATTTTTGAACTTATAACTGCAAATGGCATGACCAAATGGATCGGGATGAAAGCCAAGTAAGGATAATTTTTCTTGTAAGACTGACCAATTACTTAAATTAACCACATTCAATGTCATATCAATATCGGCTGTAGGTCTAATTTCATCAGCTGCCGGATCATCGGTATATAAACTTACTACAGCACCGCCAACAAATACCATTTGTTCTTTTAAATCCTTTAAAGCTTGAGCCACTTCGGCCACTACACCTATATTGATGGTTCTATTTTCCATTTTTACAATTAGTATATTTCATGATTTGAATTAGTGGATTCAGGATTTCCTAAAATTCTTGATTTCAGTTCTTTGATGGCTATTTCCTTTTCTCTTGCTCTTCCAACGCGTATGGCATCTACAAGTGCCAATAGCTCATATAGTTTACCATCTTTTTTAACAGCATCTATTACCGATGGGTACAAGGGTAAAATACTTTGACCTCTTACATCACCTTTGGCCGATGGCCATACATAAGGTTCTTCACTTTTTATATTGGCGTTAAGTGGTGGCGCTGCATGTGCGGTAGCGATACCTCGAACAATGGCACCAGGTTGCTGCGGAAAAATGTAGCGGATACCATATTGTAGTAACTCCATTAAGGCTAGCCTGCTTACTTTTTTAGCTGATGCATCTAAAAGCCCGGCATATTTGGAACGCATTAATGATTTGCTGACTTCTGATTGACTGATGTGTAATGATTCAGCCACGTTACTTTGCAACCATGGGCTATCTCCTAAAGCAATTATCTTTATTAGGATAACTATATCCAGCGGGCTTAAGGTTTGTTGTTGTTCTTTCATTTGCATATTCCATATTCGAATATGCAATAATAATACTTTATTAGTTAATATACAATATTTTAATATTTAATATTCCATATCGGAATATGGAATATTAAATATTATTGCAACCTGAAAATTTGTTTTCAATTGTTACATTAGTAAGTTCGTTGAATCCAATTGTTCTATAAATTATCCAAAATTTGTTGAGCCACGTCTGATATTGACTTTCCAAAAACCTCTTCACAAGTTTTCGGTTTTTGATTCTTTATTTCGCTGTAAAAATGTATTTCGCTTTGGTATTTTGGCCAATATCCCTTTGCTTTTAACTTGAAAACAATTTCAGCCTCAATGTTTTCGAACAGATACTTCATTTCTTTGGTAACCGATGTATTAATATCTTCAAAAACACAAACATAATAATTTACTTCATCCAGAACTCTCCATTTATAACCTGCATATCCATTAATTGATTTACTATTTTTCTCTTCGTTCCACTGCCCGGGTGATAGTCCGATTCTTAATCTGTTTGTAATGGAGTCTTGAGTATATCCAACATAAATTATCGCTGACCCCGATTTAACAATATATATTTTAGGGTGATTGCTAGTGACTGGAAAAGTGAATTTTTTATATACAACATTATTTATCGATTTTTCTTTAATAGTGCGTTGGTTATTACTTGTCTCGAGTTTTAGATGATAATGGATGGACTTAGGTATTTTGCATTTTTTCTTACTAATAAATCCCATATTTAAAATATTTGGTTGATGAGGCTTTTTAGTAAGGACTGAGAAGATGAGATTTTAGATTTAACCTCCAAAATACAATTACCTAGTATTTCCAATTTTTCAACAATTTCTAATTGGGTCTTTAAAATAGGTTTTGGGACTGCTATTTCTTCTAAACTTTTTCGAGCAATCCTTTGTCTTGTAGTCCCTGATGCTAAAAGATTTGCTTTATGTAAAAACTCGAAAGAATTCAATAAATACAATAAATATTTCTTAGAAGAATCATTTGAATTGACTCTTGCAATGCAACAATCAACAGCTGTAATCATTTTTGACCCAATGTCCTCTACAATACAAGCTCTACCTATTGGATCAGGCATCCTCGCAATCAAAACATCCCCTGGTAAAACTTCAAAGCATCTTAATCGTTTAAATGTTTCATGGCTGATATACCTTCTTGATTTATTAATAAATTCGCCAATGCCAATATCTGCTAACTGTAACAATCTGATACCCTCTTCAGATTGATCCTTTGATTCTATCCAATCACCATCTACAAATTTACCAATTGATTTTTCTGCAAATGAAATTAAAGACTTCATTTCATGTTTAGAATTCCAAATGATGTCGGAAGATTTTGCAGATAGGCCTATTTGTAGCTTATCCAACACCCTCTTCTCCTTCTCAATCACTTCATCCATTGCCCAGAGTAATTCAGCCAAACGGGCTTGCTCGGCTTTGGATGGGAGTAGGAATTCGTAATTCGCAAGATCTTTAAATTTTACTCGTGGAGAAAGGCCACCAGCAGAATGTTTAACTGCGTAATCAAAAAACTTATCATTGTTCACGATAAAGGGAAGCAAGACGGATGACAATTCTTTTTTAACTCTGAGCACCGTAATATCACCTGAACAAATTCCATCAAAATCAGCTTGGGCTGCCTTTTTTAAATAAGCCCTTCTCCTTCCAAACAATACATCTCCTTTTCTAAATTTCTTTGAGAATGTAGTACTTTCTTCAATAGTTGCCGATTTTCTTAAATGCAAATCACCTGTATCAATATGCTCCAAACCTACAACATGCTCAATGCCTTCTGCAACAATATCCTTACAAATTTCTTTTGGTTCTGCAACGATATCCCCAAACTTTACAGGTTTCCAGTTAGTTTTATCTATTTTTAAAATTGTATGATTCATTACTGCTTCTATTATTTTCCTATGATTTGAAATAATTCATTCATACTATTTCTAAGTTCTTTTCCACTTGAATTCCAATTCTCATAAGCATCTTCAAATGATAAAGCAAAGTTTGCTTCTGTATTATCAGGTCGCACATAAAGGCTAATTGACATGTTTCCATTGTTAATAAATGCGTCATCCAAAGAGGCAACAGCAGCAAAATTTTCAATGGCCTTAAAGTTTTGGTAAGCATTAAAAATTTTGTCAATATGCTTATCTTCTAAAAAGCCAATTGTTTTTTCTTGTTTCACTTCATGGACAGCATTAATGAAAAGTATTTTACCTTTCCTATTATTGGCTTTATTTGTTTTAGTAATCAATAAACAAGCTTCCATAGGAGAGTTGTAAAATAAATTTGGTCCTAAGCCAATTACACATTCTACCAAATCTTGTTCAATCATTTTCATTCTGATATCCGATTCTGAATCTCTGAACAAAACACCATGAGGCCAAAGCGTAATGGAACGCCCATTTTTATCGTTCAGACTTTTTTGTATGTGTTGTTGAAAAGCATAATCGGCACAGCCTTGTGAAGGCGTTCCCCAAAGGTTTCTTCCGTAAGGATCATTTTCAAAACCTTTACGATCCCAGGCTTTAATGGAGTATGGCGGGTTAGCTAAGATGACATTAAACTTTTTAAGGGTATCATTTTCTAAAAAGGCAGGTTGTGCAAGCGTATCTCCACGCACAATGCTAAATTCCTCAATGCCGTGCATAAACATATTCATGCGCGCAATGGCCGAGGTAATGAGGTTAATTTCTTGTCCGTATAATTTGAGCGTTCGGTATTCTTTACCTTCATCACGCAAATGCAAAGCGCAGTTCAACAACAGTCCACCTGAGCCACAAGTTGGATCATACACACTCTCGCCCGGTTGCGGGTCCATAATCATGGTCATGAGTTTTACTACAGTGCGGTTGGTATAAAACTCTGCAGCAGTATGTCCGCTATCGTCTGCAAATTCTTTAATTAAGTATTCATAAGCATTGCCCAATTTATCATCAGCCACAGTGCTCAAATTGAGTTTGTGCTGAGAGAAATGTTCAATCAAATTGATTAGAGTAGCATCCGAAAGTCGGTCTTTGTTAGTCCAACTGGCATCACCAAATATACCGTATAAGGTATCAGGGTTGGCCTTTTCAATTTCACGCATGGCATTTTGAATAGCCATTCCAACATTTGTGGTAGTTTCACGAACTTTATTCCAATGTGCATTTTGAGGAACAATAAAATGATGATGTTCTGCAAAGGAGGCATATTCCAAATCTCCATCACTTTCTTTCAACGCTTTTTCAAATTCTTCGTCATACACATCGCATATTCTTTTGAAGAATAATAATGGGAAGATGTATTGTTTGTAATCTCCGGCATCAATGGTGCCACGTAGCACTTTGGCTGCACCCCATAGATAAGTTTCTAATTCTTTTTGGTTCATTCTGACTCTTCTTCAAGGTTAATTAATGCGACATCCTCAACTGTAGCAGTTGATCTTGGCGATGCATTAAGTCTTATCATTAATTCTTTTTTTATTAATTCCCTTCTTAGATTAAAAAATTCTGCAAAATTCTTTAACTCTAAGTTTATGCTTTCAGGAATAAAATGAAGCATTTTATAGCTATTCTGTTTTTCTAGAGAAGGATGGGTTAGAATAAGCCATTCATTAAATGGCTTTGCACTTTTTTGGATATTTGAAACGGCCTCAATTAGTTGAAGGTTCGGAAGTGAGTTGAAATTATTAATAAACTCTTTATAGTCTTCTCCTTTAACACCTATGCTCTCAAGGTTCTTTTTATTAAAAAGTGATTTTGGATGAATATGGTCTTGGTGGAAAACATAATTATGATTTAGAGGGTAAAGCAAGCTTAACACCATAAAAGCAAATGAACTTCCATATTGAGTAGTTAGTAGATGTTCGATATTGTCTTCATGAAAGTCGAGCGATTTATTCGATCCTTTATATTTATCAATAAGTTTTTGAAGAGGAAATGTTCCAATATTTTCTGAAATAATTGCCCGATAGGTAGGATATAAATTATCGGGAGTGCCGCCAAATATCTTTTTAAGTAATGCACGCATCAACCATTCTTTAATAAGGTCCCTATTCTTTTGATGTTCTGAATGTGTTAATATTTTTTCTCCGATATTATTCTTTTTCAAGAAATAGGCAATAGGTATGATAGCGTTAGTTGCAGTTAAGGTTTGTCCTGAAAATCCAAATTGATTAATTAGCCTAACTGTGGTTGATATGGCCAAATCAATATCGTCCCATTCATTTTCAATTATTGACATGTTTTCAGAGGTGAAATTATCAACTCTAAATCGAATATCTTTTAAATCAGTAAGGACAAGACACGCTTTAAGAACAAGATCCTTATTGAAGTTAAATTTATTACCAATGTTGTTAATTTGATCGACAAACTTGTGTAATATTTCGCGAGCTTCTCTTTTTTTCCATTGAGCAGTTGCTATAGAAAGCAAAAGGTCAGAATAGCTCAATTTGGTGCCTCCGCTATTTATTCGGATAAATATGTGTAGCACTTTGTCAAGGCTGTCACTTTTTTCAAGAAAAAAATTAATCGATTCTTGCTCATTAATTACTTGAAAAAGTTTTGATAAGGTTTTTGAAGCAAAACTGGTTTGTTCACTTGTTCTAAAGGAAGTATCCATTAACCGGTGAAGGGTGAAGTAATTCATTATTTCCATAACACTTTTCATGTCAAGAATATCACCAACCTTGAACCAGTGAAATTCAGTACCATGTTTTTCATGAAATAATTGAACCTCTAATTCAGTTAAAAATCGAAAATCAAATTCCTTATCAGAACTTTCAGAACCTTTGAGTAAATTAACATATAGCCTTTTTAAAGGAAAAGCATGATCGCTTTTCCAATTGTACTTAGCGATTTTTCTTGAATCAGAACCCTTCAAGCCTATATAGAGTGAAGTAAGTCGTTGCTGTCCATCAAGTACTGCTTTTCGGTCTTTTGTTCCAATTAATTCGGCAGGATCATTATGCTTTTTATCCCTCTCATGATAGTTGGACAAGAATCGGTAAAATTTAAATTTGGAAATATTTTCAGCCTTTACATTCCAAAATAAAAAAGTACTAATTGGATAATCCCTCATTATTGAATCAAACAATAATTCTATTTGATTAGGGGTCCAAACAAACTCTCGTTGAATAGATGGTAAAATGTATTCTTGTTTCTGAATTCAGCAGAGGCTAAACGATGACGTAAAATAGCTCAACTTTTTGCGTTTGTATCTTACATCCTCATTGTTAAAAATTACATAATTCACATATAAAGTGCAAATACTGCAAAGTAGGAAATGAAGGCAAGTAACTTTTTTATTGACTTAGTTAATTGATGCAAAAAATATTTTGAAGTGTTGATGTTAAATCTTAAATGTAATTGTGTAAGGAATTGGAGCACTTCCTACAATAGGCTCCAATAGTGTGTTTAGGCTAATCCTTGCAATGATAATTATTGTTCCTATTGCGAAAAAGGGAATCTAGTTTAATTCGTGTTTATAAAATTAAGTGTAATGGTGACCATCATTCATCTGATTGTTTCTTTTAAGATATAGCATTATTCAGTATACTTGTTGTTTAAAATTATAAATTACAATTAGCAATTTTTAAAATAATAGAGCACACCATTTCAAACTATAATTCATCAATAAATATGGAAAATAATACAGCAGCAGGAAAATGCCCTTTTCACGGAGGTGCACTCAAACAAAGTGCCGGCGCAGGTCCACGAAATCGTGATTGGTGGCCTAATCAATTAAAGTTAAGTATACTTCGACAACATTCGAGTCTGTCGAATCCAACGGATCCTAAATTTAATTATGCCGAAGAGTTTAAGAAACTAGATTTAAGTGAAGTTAAAAAGGATTTGTTTGAACTCATGACCAATTCTCAAGAGTGGTGGCCGGCCGATTATGGTCATTATGGGCCATTTTTTATACGAATGGCTTGGCACAGTGCCGGTACATATCGCATTTCGGATGGTAGAGGTGGAGCCGGTTCCGGAACACAACGTTTTGCTCCGCTGAACAGTTGGCCGGATAATGCAAACTTAGATAAAGCACGACTTTTACTTTGGCCAATCAAAAAAAAATATGGAAAAAAAATTTCCTGGGCCGATCTAATGATTCTTGCAGGTAACTGCGCTTTGGAGTCTATGGGTTTTAGAACATTTGGTTTCGGCGGTGGTCGTGAAGATGTTTGGGAACCAGAAGAAGAAATCTATTGGGGGCCGGAAGGCAAATGGTTGGAAGATAAACGTTATTCAGGCGACCGAGAACTTGAGAATCCACTTGCTGCGGTTCAAATGGGATTAATTTATGTAAATCCCGAAGGGCCCAACGGTGTTCCAGATCCAATAGCAGCCGCACGCGACATTCGCGAAACTTTTGGTCGCATGGCAATGGATGATGAAGAAACAGTTGCCTTAATTGCCGGGGGGCATACATTTGGGAAAACGCATGGTGCTGCCAACCCTGGTATATATGTTGGCCCTGAGCCGGCTGCTGCGAGTATTGAGATGCAAAGCCAAGGTTGGAAAAATTCTTTTGGTAGTGGCAATGGTGTCAATACAATTACAAGCGGTTTGGAAGGAGCATGGACAACTACTCCTACCAAATGGAGCAATAATTTTTTCGAGAACCTTTTTGGCTTTGATTGGGAGCTTACAAAAAGCCCGGCCGGTGCGCAACAGTGGAAACCAAAGGGAGGTGCCGGCGCTAACACAGTACCCGATGCACACGATGCAACAAAGCAGCATGCACCAACAATGCTCACCACTGATCTTGCTTTAAAAGTGGATCCGTTGTATGAGAAAATTTCTCGACGCTTTTTTGAAAATCCAAACGAGTTTGCAGATGCATTTGCAAGAGCTTGGTTCAAACTTACGCACAGAGATATGGGGCCAATTCATCGTTACCTTGGTGTTGAAGTTCCAAAGGAAGAATTAATATGGCAAGACCCAATTCCTGCTGCTACCTATAAGAAAATTGATGCGAAGGATATTGCGGAATTGAAACAAAGAATTGTTGGAACTGGATTAAGTGTTTCAGAATTGGTTTCTACGGCCTGGGCTTCCGCATCCACTTTTCGCAATTCCGATAAGCGCGGTGGAGCCAACGGTGCACGTGTTCGCCTAGCGCCACAGCTAAACTGGAAAGTGAATCAACCAAGTCAATTAAAAAAAGTACTTGATGCGCTGGAAGAAATACAAAAAGCATTTAATTCTGCTTCTGCTGAAAAGAAAGTTTCTTTAGCCGATTTAATTGTTTTAGGTGGTGGTGTAGGTGTGGAACTTGCTGCTAAAAATGCAGGTCAATCTATTGAGGTTCCATTTACTCCGGGAAGAACAGATGCATCTCAAGAACAGACTGATATCGATTCTTTTGCTGTATTGGAACCTGCTGCTGATGGATTTAGAAATTATTTGAAGGATAACAATAATGTATCAGCCGAAGAAATGCTCCTCGACAAAGCACAATTATTGACTTTAACCGCACCTGAAATGACAGTGTTAATAGGAGGGATGCGCGTATTGAATACTAATTTTGATAAGTCAGATTTGGGCGTGTTTACGAACAAACCCGAGACACTATCAAATGATTTTTTTGTGAATCTTCTTGATTTGAATACAACTTGGAATGCAACAACGGAATCACAAAATGTATTCGAAGGTCGCAATCGTGTTAACGGAAAATTACTTTGGAAAGCTACGAGAGCAGATCTTATTTTTGGTTCAAACTCAGAGTTAAGAGCACTTGCAGAATTCTATGGATGCGAAGATTCCCGGCAACAATTTCTACATGATTTTGTAAAAGCATGGAATAAAGTAATGAATCTGGATCGCTTTGATAGCTAATTTTGTTTTTAAGAATAATGAGGGAAAGTCATTTAAATGGCTTTCCCTTTTTTTATTCGAAACATAATTTAGGTGTTACTATTTTGTCTCTGCGGTAAACGTGATAATCTGGGAAATTCCTCCGGACGCCTTGGCACTAAAGTTTTACGGCTAAAAGAAGTGGCGGCTTAGATACACTAAACTGTCTTAACGCACAATGTTTATTAATTGCAAAACTGTTTATACTTGCACTTAAGCCGCCATTTTTTTTTGGTGCTGTTGGCGGCTGCTCTTCTGTCCTCTTATGAGTTATGTCGTCCTTTTTTACAGCGTTAACTATTTCATTTTCTTTACTTCCTTTGGTCCTAAAGCACCTTTTGCAGTCAGCAATGCTGCTGTGTCAGGATGCTTGTTGTCATTTGCCAGAGATAAAGCTGTGTTATACTCCCATGAATTTTCAATTGTGGTCGTAGTGGTTGAAGAATTGCTACCATAAACTGTCGATTGAGTAACAGTCCCTTTATGTTGAACCCCAAGAAAGTTCACATCTGCACCTAACGCAAGTAGTGCTTCTACCACTGCATTGTCGCCCTTTGCTGATGCAATCATAAGTGGGGTTACTTCATACGTGTTTTGTTTGCCTACTGCACCACCCATTATATATCCTTTAGCCTCAATGTCGGCTTTGGCGTTTATCAGTGCCAAAGCAACACCTGTTTTCCCAAATTCTATTGATTGAAATAGAATATTGCGCCATGTTCCTTCCACTTGCTGATTAGGGTCTAAACCCTTACTTAGTAAATAGGCTGCAATGTCTTGAAGCGGAGTGAAATCGCTTTCTTTTGTATTTACCAAACGCTCAGGATAAGTAAGTCCATATTTTTCTAAGCCTGGTCGGTTAGCTGCAAGATTTGCAACTTTTTCTTTTGGTGAATAGGTTACAATAACAGCATTCATATGTGTAAGACCTTTGCTGCTTGCTATGTCAAATTTTTCAAGTGGGTCTGCACCTGCATCTACTATCATTTTTACTATTTCTAATTTTACACTGCTAATAGCTACCCACATAAGTGTCTGTCCGATTTTAGCCTTAGGTTTAACATTAGCCCCTGCTGCTAAAAGTAACTTTACCGCATCCGTATTACCCCAGTTTGCTGCATTAAACAAAGGTGTAAAACCGTTTGATGGTTGCGCATAATTTATATCAGCTTTCGCATCTATCAGAGCTTTCACTACATCACCGCCTGAAAAACATGCCGCAAGACTTAAAGGTGTTGATGCCGAAGCGTCAACATTATTTACGTCAGCACCCACAGCTATTGCAGCTAATGCGTCTTTGTCGTTTGCCGCTTTTAGGGCTTTCCATATATCTTCTGTTGCACCTGCAAAAGAAAGTTGGTTGACAAAAAGCATAAGTGCAATTGTTATAACTGTTTTGATTTGTTTTGTCATGTTATTTGATTTTGATTGTTTGTTTTGAAGTTGTAATTGTAGTTGGTCAAATTTAAATATTTATTGTTTAGCCTGTCGATGCATTTTGCCTTATTACCAATAACGGTTTGCAGCTACCCGAAGGGCGGGACTTTTCCCACAAAACTTGATTTGAAAAACTAATGTTTCATAAACACAAAACTGTCTATGGAACACGAAACCCCGCCTTCTGGGTAGGTGCTGTTATGCGTTCGTTTATTTCTCATAATATTCAATTTTCATTTCGGATATTTTATCTTTTATATCGGCATATCCCAATTGATTTTCTTTAACCACATTTCCATTTTGATCAAACTCAATAATCCTAATAATATGATCAAGCTCAATCATCCTACTTGTCATAAAACCGTATTGAATTTCTTTATTAAGTTTCCCTTTTTCATCATATTCCCATTTGCTGATAAAGCTGATTACGGCAGTACCTCCATTAGGTTTATAACCATAAGCATCGTATTCAATTTTTTGTCCCTTATCATTATACTTCCATTTGTTAATAGCTGGTAATCCGACCCCCCAATACTTAGGATAAAAAGCTTCAATTGAAAAATTAGTGTCAACTGCTGATTTCATAATGGTATCCATATAGTTATCTTTCATGTTGTGAACTTCAATATTAAGGTGGTCATAACGTTTTGTTTCAATCATATTGTTATTTTCATCATAGATATAAACAATCCTGAGGTTATCAAAAGGATCAGAATTAAAGTACGAAATTTCTTTTAAATTTCCCTGAGCACTGTATTTAAAGAAGGCCAAAATACTTGGTTTAATGGTATAAGAGTAGGTAGGCTCAAGATGTCCATCTGAGTTCCATGCCCTTGTTTCAGTATATGTGAATGCTTTTTGATGAATCATAATTTTACCACTGCTATCAAATAAATTTTTCTCAAAGGAATTTTTTCCTCCTCTTTCCACTAGTTGCATTTTGTCATTGTAAATACAAGAAGTGTCTTTACTTTCTTTTGTAGAATGCGGCTTCTCCAAGTCGCCTTTTAGCTTAATCAAGGTAAAATCTGGAGGTATAAATGTTTGACGGGTTCCAGAATAAGTGTCTGTGATTAAATTTCCACTTTTGTCAAAAGTCATGGTTCGAGACTGTCCGTTTGATTGGGTCATTGTCCAGGTTTTAACATTCCCCTTCAATTTCATACTAAAATCAGTGAAAGGCACATCATATTGTGAGTTATGCCACATTCCAGAAATTTGAGCATAAGTAATTTGAGCGAAAAACAAAAGAATTATTGTTGAAATTGTTCTAGACATATCTAACTTATATTTTCTTGGGTTTTTACTAAATTACCGGTAACGATTTGCCTTTAGTTTGTATTTCAAATATATATACAATAAATTAACTGAAAAGGAAACGGGTGAACTAAAACGTTTTGTAGGTTCGAAGATCTAATAGCCGCATTAGTCCCGTTTCCTTTCATCAGACTTGTCAGAGCCATTGGAATGATAGGCTTCAAGGCCTGCTAAAGGCAATCGCACAATAAGTTTTTTATTCATGTTAAAAACGAAATTATGGAAAAAATTAAAGAAGTAAAACGGTTTGTAGAAAGTGTTGGTATTGATGTTTCAAAACTAACGCTAGATGTATTTCTTTACAACAAAAAGAATCATCGTCAATTTTCAAATACGGCCAAGGGCTTTTTAGAGATGCAAAAATGGGTTAAGTCGGAACAGCATAGTTTAACTGATTTAATTTATTGCTTTGAGCATACCGGCTGGTATTGTCTTTTACTCAGTCAATATTTACATGATCATGGGATGTATTACTGCTGTATTAATCCGATAGAAATAAAACGGTCTATGGGATTTAAAAGGGGCAAGACAGACAAAACAGATTCCTATGAGATTGCAAGATTTGCCTGGTTAAGAAGGGAGGAGTTAAAGGCATCAGTTCCACTTCCTATAAGTTTACTGGAACTGCAAAGACTTATGAGTGTGCGGGAGCAATTTGTGAAACAAAGCACTTCACTTAAAAATTTAGAAAAGGGCTTATTGGTAACTCTTGAAAAAATCACTGGAGATATCGGTTTGAAGGCTGTTAGGCAATCTATAAAACAACTTGAACAGCAAATACAGAAAATAGAAAAAGCGATGGAGGAATTGATAGCAAGCGAACCCAAAATGAAAAGCAATTACAAACTGACCAAGAGCGTAAAAGGAGTGGGTCGAATCCTGGCAATACAAATGCTTTTGCATACGCATAACTATACAAGGTTTGAAGAATGGCGACAGTTTTCGGCCTACTGTGGATTGGTTCCATATCCCTTCCAATCCGGAACAAGTATACATGGAAGAAAACGCATTCATGCAATTAGCGATATAAAGATGAAAAGTTTATTATCTATGTCAGCAATAAGTGCAATACAACATGATTCAGAACTTAAGATTTATTATCAAAAAAGAGTGGAAGAAGGAAAGCCAAAGATGGTAGTACTAAATATTATCAGGAACAAAATTGTATCCAGAGTATTTGCAACAGTTAAACGGGGAACACCCTATGTGGAGATAAATAAATTCGCTGCTTAAAAATAATTGCGAAAAAACTTGTTTTTGATCTTGGAATGCGGCTACCAGATGGATTTTGTTTTGGGCTTTCGAAGCACTGTCTGTCCGCTAAAAATATTGCAATAAAGATAAAAAAATTACTTACCGAAAAATATATTGCAATATTTTTTTGCACGAACTTCAATCGAGCTTCACAGTTATTAAACCTTCAGTCCGCCCAAAAAAAATATATCTGGTAGCCGCTGTTAGCAGCTGAGGGTTCACGCCACGCATACAGCGCTTTTGCAGTCCAACTTTCAACAGTAATCGTCAAGTTATGGTTGTCACACAAAGTTTTAGAACTTCTACACGTCAAGTACAACGCTAAGTTTAGCCTAGTAATACTTTCAAAGTCAAACGTCAACTGTGGGAGTCACGCAACTAAACCAAGCAAACACAAACAAGAAAAAGTTTTCGAGTCCAACGTCAAGTGTGGGTCTACGCAAATTCGTACAAGTTCTAAAAGTCAAATAGTGCTTGTCAAGTTCTAATCGTCACGCAATGCTTGGAGAAACAAAAACAAAAACTGCAAAAGCAAAGGGATTATGAAAATAACTGAAAAATCGTCAACCGGAAAATATTTCTAAAAACGTTAGAACCCTTTGCTGCTAACGTTTTGCGGCTTAACGCAGTGTTTTATTTGGGGCTTTCGACGCACTGTCCGTCAGCCAAAAATATTGCAACAAATAAACAAAATTTTACCGAAAAATATGTTGCAATATTTTGTAGCAGGAACTTCAATCGAGCTTCACTGTTAATAAACCTTCTGTCCGCCCCAAATAAGACATTGCGCTAAGCCGCTGTTATGTGTAGTTTTATAACGTCACTCTTGAGAAAGGTCAGGATATGGAATAAACTCGGGAGAGGGAATTGTAATTATTAATTCTTTCCAAATCGCTTTCAAGTTACCAATAATGTAAAAGAAGAGTTTGGGTGTAGAAGGAAACGGATCGAGCCATACGACTGTTTTTTCGTTTTTAAAAACAAAATGTGCATCTCCATATTTGAATTCATAATCGTTTCCATAATAAATATAATTCGTATGCATAGTGTTCCTAAACTTGCCTAGAAATTTCAGAAACTCTTTATCATTTTTTTCATTTCGACTGTAACCCTTAGATTTCTTAAACAGCAAGTCTGTCTTACGAGTTATAGGCACATGTGTCAAGTGTTCTTTAACTAAAAGTTTTTTAATATCTGAATTTTCACTATCGGTTAATTTAGTGGATTTTATTTTCTTTAATATGTCATTATATTGATGATTTAATAGCTTCTCAGTCTCTTCAGGGCTTGCAAGCGCTGCACTTAGGCTTGTAACACAAAGTTCAAAAACAGACCAACTGTCAATAGTGAAGCGTCTATTTAGAGAATTAATGTGGCTAGCTGTTAATATTGGGTGCTTTACGATTTCCGCAATTCTGTCTACGTGACTTTTATAATCAAATATTTTTTTATCAAATGAAATAAGCCCTTTGTTAATGAAGTGTGAAAAATCATATAAAATCAATCCTTTGTAAAAATTTAATGCAACGTCATATGTGAGTCCGAAATAGTCACTGCGTAAATCATCCTCCTTGAAAGTTAACAGATTCCTTTCAGCTTTCAAGTCTTCTGTCCATTTTAATATGAAATCTGAATTTTCCATAAAATTACACATAACGTCCCGCCGCTTGGCGAGGTTGCGAACTTCGTAACCGTTTATTTTCCACTAAGATAATATTTCTTGCGGAACGCAAACGTGAATTTACCACAAAATTCGCAATCTTGCCAAACGGCTGTTGTGCGTTCGTGCTTTAGGTTTAATGTTTGTTGGAATTTCAATTTAAGTGATATTCCGTTTCTATGAGTTTTATAAGATTCGTAGCTCTTCTATTTATTCTATTCAATGAACCAACCCTGTAAGTAGTCATCCGTTGGTAAAACTCAAGTCTGTTATAATATTCGAATAATTCACTTTCTTTTTGAGCAGAAATAATAAAAGCATTTGGATTATTTTTAAATAAGGAGTCAGCCTTCTTTGGATTATTTACAGCAATATTGGAATATTTTGAATTTAAAATCTTGTCCTGTAAGTAGTTCAAGTTGCGATAAATATCATTTGACTGAGACTCCTGATCTCTAAGTATACTTTTAATCGAAGCATCATAGTCTATAATCGAATCAGCAACTATGGACTTTCTTATTAGTCTGAAATTACCTCCATTTTTAAGTTGTTCAATCGTACGGTCGTGATATTCAAAGTTTGAATATGTTCTCATGTATGACATACTTTTATACAAACTCAAGTTATTTCTATTACCGTAAGGCTTTTCAATTTCTGCTCTTACAGTATCTATATGATTTAATAAGTCTTTCCAGTACGGAATTTCCCTACTGAGATATGCAGTATCTTTCTTTATATCTTCTAAAAATGAAGCTGCATATTTTTCTTCCCGCTGATTTTCAATTACATGTTCCAATTTATACTCAGCAAGAAACCCGCAGAACACAGCAAGAAACAGCATTAAAAATTCCCAGAAATAAGATTTCCAGTTTTTCTTTCCGTGTGATGAATGAGAGTGATGATGAACTTCCATATTAGTATTTTCTTGTAAAGGTTTATTATTTTCTATATTTTGTTTAGTAATAATTTCTTCCGAATGGTTTTCTGTTTGGGATTCCATTGAATTGTCTAAAGCTTCATCGTCTATTTTTTCTTCCATTTTTTATTAGTTTCTCAATTTTACTCAATTTTTCTGCATCTGCAAGCATGACGCACAACGTTTTGCGGCTTAACGCAGTGTTTTATTTGGGGCTTTCGGCGCACTGTCTGTCAGCCAAAAATATTGCAACAAATAAACAAAATTTTACCGAAAAATATGTTGCAATATTTTACTGCACGAACTTTGAGCGAGGTAATCTGTTATTAAACCTGCTGTCCGCCCCAAATAAGACATTGCGCTAAGCCGCTGTTATAAGCTGCCAATTAATCGATCTTTAAGTGTGGTTTGCAAAATCGGTTCAATGCTAAAACTGACCATTTGAAACTACTATCCATTTCTTCCAGTCATTTTTTTCTCTTTTGTAAAAGCTCATTTCACTTCTTCCACAAGAATTTCCACATAATGCAATGAATGTGATTAAACAAATCGACTTGTCTCTTAAATATATTGGTCTAAGGAAAGTAAACACAAAGGGGTTGTGTTTTTTTAATTCAATAATTCTTAAAGTGTCTTTAAGTAGTATTGCCTGGTTAACCGCTGAAATGTGATTTGTACTCATTTGACTTGAGTAAGTCCAGACACTATCTGCGTCAATAAGTTTGCTGTTCAAGAATAGATTGTCGGCCCAAGTTATCTGTTGCTTAAGTTGACCAAGCAAATATTTTTGTTCTTCAGATGTCAGAGTTATTGATTTGGATTTTGGGTCCTTCGAGTTTTCGGTGATAATTCCTTTTTCAATTCTCCCTTTCAGCATGTCCGCGAAATAACTTTCAGGAGTAAATTTATTCGTATAAACTATTTGGTCTCTTAGGGTAACTTGTCTGAATGCTTTCAACAAAATGGTTGAGTCGTCTTCGCTTATTTGTCCATACGTTACCAAAATGGTCACAAGTTGTATTATCGAGCAAATTAATAGTTTCAAAATGAATAAACGAATTTTTGACATTGGTTGCTTATAACGTTTTGCGGCTTAACGCAGTGTTTTATTTTGGGCTTTCGTAGCAGTTTCTTGTCGTTAAAAATATTGCAACAAAATAAACAAAATTTTACCGAAAAATATGTTGCAATATTTTGTAGCAGGAACTTGGAGCGAGGTAATCAGTTATTAAACCTTCTGTCTGCCCAAAATAAGACATTGCGTTAAGCTGCTGTTATAAGTAGGCGGATCTATGTCCACTGCTGTTTAATCTTATACTTTTTAAGTCCTTTGTCTTTCGATATAAGTGTTAAGTTTTCAGCAATCGCTTGAGAAACTATTAACCTGTCAAATGGATCATTGTGATGTCCTGGTAATTTTTCAAGGGTTAAAAAGTGATCATAGGTAATTTGAATTATCTCAATTTGATTTCTTTCTGCATACTCAAATAATTCTTCGAGTGAAATGTCAAGTGTCAACTTACCAATTTGTTTTTTGATAGTAATTTCCCACAAACTTGCTACACTCAAAAAACATGGTTCATTAATGTCCATGATTTTAGCTTTGACAGTCTCAGGAAGCTGTTTGTCGCCAGAAACAAACCAAAGAAAAGCGTGAGTGTCGAGCAAGAAAGCCATTATACGTAATCTTTAAACAAGTCTAATGGCTCATCAAAGTCTTTAGAAAGCTGAATTTTTCCTTTTGCAAAACCAAATTCTCGCTGTTTGACTGATGATTTTGCTTTACTCTTGTTTTTGAGAAACGCAACAAAATCAGCCACTTCGTCCCGAAGCGACTTTGGAAGTGAGTTGATTTCTATTTTTAAGGATGTGTTTGTCATGCTGTAAATTTATAAAAATGTCACGACACTGCAAACAGTACTATATAATTTTGGAACGAAAATGCCGCTTACTTATAACGTTTTGCTTGCAGGCGTGGTGTTTTATTTTGGGCCTTCGAAGCACTGTCGTTTCGTTAAAAATATTGCAATAAAATTAAAAAAATTATTTACCGAAAATCATATTGCAATATTTTTCTTGCAAGAACTTCAATCGAGCTTCAAAGTTAATAAACCTTCTGTCCGCCCAAAATAAGACATCACGCTTGCAAGCTGTTATATGAGGTTTTTGTTTCGGAGGGAAAGGTTAAAGTATAATGGAGGCTTTAAGTGTCCTTCAAAATTTAGTTAGGCACTTCTAAAATGAACCTTTGTTAATTTTCCATTATAAGTAACCTCTAACCAGAGTTCTGTTTTGGTTAGTTTCATAATTCTATATTCAATTCTCTCATTAACCCATAAAGGTCCAATAAAATCGCTTTTCGTAAAAAAGGGTCTTGAATAAGATGTAACTTGAACTGCCAATTTCCTTTTCTATCAGCAAAGCCCCAAGTAAAATAAATGGCTGATTGATGAGAAGGTGATTTGTAATTAATGGCAGATATTCCTTTATCCGGTTCAAAAAACTTCATGCTTTCAAAAACATAACCACTATCAGATGCTGCCAGAAAATCAGAGGTAGAATCAATTCCTCCAATTTCTAGGTAATCTAATACCCAATAAGCTTTCTCTAATCTATTATACTTTGAAGTAAAATTAAAAAATGGTCCATCAGGATATTTTTTACAGCTAACTGTGAAAAACATAATAAATAGACTAAGGGTCAAAAATATAATAATGGAACTACCTCTTATTTTCATTATGTAATTTTTAAACTCCATTTTCCAACATTTCGTATTCAGTTGGTAAGAAAGTAAAAGTCAATCGCAGCAGACCGTTCAGCAAAAATCTCATATAACGTTTTGCGGCTTTGCGGAGTGTTTTATTTGGGGTTCGTGGCACAGTCTTGTCGTAAAAATACTGCAACAAATTAAACAAATTTCTACCGATAATCAGATTGCAGTATTTTTAACTTGCAGGAAGCAGGAGCGAGGTAATTGGTTAATTAACCTTCTGTCCGCCCCAAATAAGACATTGCGCTAAGCCGCTGTTATGTGTAGTGGGGGCACGTTCTGCCGTCACCTGCTATTCCTGGAGTGCATTAAAGTATCTAAAACAGAAGATTTAATCATTTGTGTAAGGAGAGTATTTCTCCTTTCTTGTTTATCCAATAGGATTTGTCGTTCAAACGAACTGTAGCCGAATCAGATAAAAAATTTCCTCCTCCATCAAACTTAAAAGGAATTAATATGTTTCCATTTCTGTCAACATAACCAACCTTATTGTTTTTCTGCGCATACAAAAGGCCATTATAGTTATGGCCAAGATAATCATATCTACCAAATGGAATGAGAATTTTACCTGTTGAATCAATTACACCGTGTGCTCTGTCTCGCCTAACAACTCGAACTCCGTTAAATTGATTACTTATATAATCAAAACGGGTGTCAACAATAGCGATGTTTTCTTCATTATTTATTGCGATAGAAAATTTCAAAATGGAATCTTTAAATGAAATAAACTTTATTTTATCAGGAATCTCCCAGCCATATATTCCTCCCTGATTTATGTTTCTTTTGATATAAGTTGCATTTTCTATAGTTATTTTTGTTGAACATAACTGACCATCATTATGAATAAAAAAAGTAAGGTAGAAGTTTTCATAGATTCTCTCCTTAAATAGGATTTCGCTTCTAAATTCTCTATTGATCATTACTAAAATAAATCCCAATGCAAGTGCACCCAAACCTGTAATAGTTGAAAGGATTTTTATCGTAGGTTTTATTTTTTTGGAAAATGAAAGTAAAATAGAACTTATCAGTAGTAGTAAGCAACCAAGCAGAGATATTGATAAATAATGATTTTGATGCAACAGTTCAATGTGAAGGAGAAAAGCCACAACGAAGGCAAAGGCAGGAAATAAAAAGCAGAAGGAGCATAGTATTGCAAGGTTCCTGTTTTTATTTTTTGCAACATTAATAAGTGTAAATATCGTCAGGAGGAATTGAAGAAAGAGAAGGAGGTATATAATTACTGACATTTTTTGTTTTTAAAGATTAACAAACTCACTGGTCGTCACAGCTAACAAATTACTATTGAAATGTCTCTTATAGTAGGTTAGATTTTTTTTTCAAGGGTTAATAGAACTTTTGATTTTCATAACGAAATTATAAAGAAAATTCCGAGCCCCCATTACACATAACGTTTTGCAGCTACCCGAAGGGCGGAACTTTTACCACAAAACTTGATTTGGAAAACTAATGTTTGATTAACCACTAAACTGTCTTTGGAACACGAAACCCCGCCTTTTGGGTAGGTGCTGTTAAGGGCTGGCTTTGCTTCACTTCTATTCTTGGCTATTTGTCATTGTTTAATAAATACTCCATGGTATAATTTGCCATCATCGGTTTGACATTTTATTAGATAGAATCCTGGGCCAAGTGACGAAACATTTATCCAATACTCAGTGGTGCCATTTTGTTTGTTGTCTAGATGGTATTCTTTACCCAGAACATCATAAACACTGAATTGATTTATCTTTCCAATATTTTCTTTTAGTTTAATTGTAAGATGTTCAGAGGTTGGGTTTGGATAAATATGAAATACCGAGGGCTTTAATTCATCAATTCCAAGTGTTGAAACAAAATGAGCTTTGAAGTTGATAGCAGCTATTGTCAAAGTGTCAAGAAAAACAGCATTTAATGTATCAGTAATTAGACCATTAGATTCCCAATGCGAAAATTGATAACCAGGCATTGCAAGAGCTTCAATTTGAATTGGTACACCATCAAAATAAATTCCATTCCAGGGATAGCTGTCAGGTGAAATGGTGCTGATATTTATTTTCCCTCCATTGGAAGGAAATACATCTAATTCAACTTGTACCTGTTGGGGTAGGTTGAAATTACTTTGTATCTGATTTCTCATATTGTCAGGTCGACAAGCCAACTCATCAGAAAACAACTGATGATATTGCAAATAGCCATTCATATGAGCAGAGACATTATTAGGATCACCCCAACGAGCAAAATGAGCAGGCATCTCGGGTAGTGTCTGGTTATACATTGAATTTTCAATTGCCAAAAGTCGAGATGGCAAATACACTGTATTCATTTGATCGGCAAAGCGATTTATGAAGTAATTGCGGAAGCGATCGTTTTGAAGTCCTCTCCAAAAGACATTGAAATGGGGATTTCCCGGGTCTACAGTTTGATGATTGATTATCCCTCCAAGTAGGTCAGTAGTGCAGTTATAGTTATTTGCACCATTGAGCCATCCATGATTGGGTAGCAGGCCATATTCAAGATCAAACAAACAATAACGCCACCTATAATTTGTAGCGTTGGAGCGATAAATTTTTATGTTGTTATAGTTTGCCCCCCAATCAACGTTATTCATCCATAGTTCAGCAATGATGTAATCATTATAATAGATCATATCCACATACTGATCAGCTTGTGTCCAGAAATTGCTATCCAAAGGATTTATTTGAGAAATCGAATCGTTGGCTTCAAAAAAAGGTTCAACATTTCCCTCAATGGCTCTTAACTGAAAGCCGTAATTAGCGCTTGAACCTAATATATCGATGGTATTCTCGATAGCTCCATCGTATATCTCAAACATTTCTGTATTGAATTTCTCTTTCATGTCATATAATCCCCAATATTCTCCATTTATGTAAACACTTACTGGCCTGCTGGCAGCATAATAGGAATTTGTACCCTCTCCCATCATTTTTACTTGGACGGCATCTTTAAAGGGTAAGACCATATAATTTCCGCCACCATTGAAAAGGTAAAAATCACTGTATTGGTTGCGATTAGGACGGTCAGAGAGAAAAGTTCCTATAGCTGGTCCCTGACCTAAAACGCCATCGTCAAGTTTGATTCTGAATGGTCGTTGCGGATTGCCTCTTGATCCCCAGCCACCATCCATAATGATACCTGCTCTCCTTGAAAAAAGCAGGTTGTGATTGGCTGTAGAATCAAAGTAGTCAATGGAAGAGGCTTTCAGTAAGTCCAGCGTTGGATTGTCGAACATACCTGTTGGTCCAAATAAGTTAAGCGAATCGCTTATTACTGATATGATTGGCGTTGTATGATTTAAATTGAATAAATAACTGGCAGATGTAATTGTGCTTGGAATATATCCATTTAGAAAGGATCTTGCCCTAAGTATAGTTGTTTGAGAAACTGATATTGGAATGCCGTTCCATAAAATAGAGTTAGTGTCGGGGTCGCACCCATTGAGTGTGTAGTATATAGAAGCAGCAGGGGTGTTGGGGTCTGAAATGTTTACTGAAAAAGCACTTGTATAAATCCCACTGCTTACTGATAAAACAGGTGCCATGGCATAGTTGACGGCAGGTATTGATCCGTTGTTTGAGGCTCCGGGAGTTGGCTCACTAAATTTCTTAATTGTAACTGTTGCATCAGGAAAGCTTCCGGCACTGACATCGTAACCGGGCCCGCAATTTACATTAAGTGAACTTATCTGTATGTTCGAAGGGTTGTATAGTTTGATGGTTTCGCCATTGGAGCTGATTTTAAAATTGGTATGATTGAAATTCCCATTGGCAGTAATAAAGTTCGATGGTAATGAATTAATTCCGGTATTTGCTAGACTAATGTCAAACAACTGGAAATTTGTTGGACATGTTGCGATTACATCAAATGCCATAGAATCGATGTTTCCAGCTGAAAGGCCAGCTGATACCAATTCACTTGCTGTATACAAGTATTGTTGGCGAGCACCTTCGTACCAGTTGCTGTAAGCCGATGGATAGTCATAATAACCATTTTGAATGATGCCAGTTCCAACAATAGAGGAGTTAAAGCGTATATTGGGGCGTTGCTGGGCGTTACTTCCTCCGCTGAAGCCGCACGCGGAATTTGGGTAATTCAATGCAATTGTAGCCGAATTATAGGTTGTGGCACTTTGGGAATGAATAGTATTGCATTGGTAAAACGGGTTATAAGTGCAAAGATTTAAAATAATGTTAGATACGCCATCCCAATAGAAGGGTGTTGAAAAATGATGGGTGTTCCAACCTGCCTGTGGTGTAAATGTGCTATCTGTTAAAACATTTGTAAATGGAGATGATGAAAATCTGTCCTTCTCGCTACAAAAAACTATAATGAATTGATTTGGCTGAATAATCTGATGCGGAAATACCCATTCACCGGGATTCGAATTATCGCTTAGACTGTAATTGAATAGGTCAATAGCGGTTGCACCAGAATTGTATATTTCTATCCAATCCTCAAAATCACCATCTTCGTCACTGATGGTTGAGTAGTTTTTATTACTACCTTCATTGATTACTAATTGTCCGAAAGTTTCGTTTACAATAAGCGCCAATAGAGCGATTAAGACTATTTTAATGTTGATCATTTGAATGTGTTCTTTTACAAATTTTACGTTTCGCTGTCATTTTATTTCTTGAACTTTTTTAAGCTTGCCCTTAACGTTTTGCTTGCAGGCGTGGTGTTTTATTTTGGGCCTTCGAAGTACTGTTGTTTCGTTAAAAATATTGCAATAAAATTAAACAAATTTCTACCGAAAACTATATTGCAATATTTTGTAGCACAAATTTCAATCGAGCTTCAAACTTAATAAACCTTCTGTCCGCCCAAAATAAGACATCACGCTTGCAAGCTGTTATAACTAGTAGGGCGTGCCGTGGTTGTCAATTCTTGAATAGAATTAAGCGGTAACTTTTTTCTTCCCCGTCAAAATTTTGACTTTGGGTTTAGCATTCTTAGCTTTAATTTGATTCATTAATTTTCTGAAATCGCGAAGCTCAATTTCTGACCAAGGTTTTGATTGGACAGTAAAATCAACATTTTTCGGTTCTCTAATTAGTCCCATTTTGTTTACGATTTAAAATATTGTGAAATTAGTCTTAATGCAGCTTTAGTTTCAATGAACATTCTTAGTCCACGAAAATGAGTTGCATAAAGTGATTCTTGATAATGTTTGATTAATGCCGTCTTAGCGTCAAAGGCAAGAAATCCCTGATAACCTTTGTCTACAGAAACCTTGCATGCATAAGCAACAAGATTTCCCGGAACTCCTAAATAAACTTTGTCTCTATTCTTGTTAAATTTTGCACTTTCAATAAGATGCATAAAAATGTGGTCTTGCTTGTCTTCAATACTAACAAGTCCCTGAATAATTGTTGGGTTATTATATGTTGTAAGTTTATAAACCTCTTTAGTTTTGTCTTTGATTTCCTTAGCCCAGTCAAAATTCCAATCTGGCTTCTTAATTTCATTCAAATTTTTAAGAGTCATTCTCACAACCGCTGTGTCAAAAACCTCACCTGTCGATGTGTTTTCGATTGAGTTAGTTAGCTTGTCAATGATGAATTCTAAAGGCTTATGTCTAGTTTTACTCATAGTTCAAATTTAAGAAAATTAAGCGAAAGTCAGTCAAAATAATTGAAGCAAAATTGACTAGATAATTCACGAAAGTTTTGAGTTCTGAGTTTTTTCGCCCTATTAGTTATAACGTTTTGCGTGCATGCGAGGTGTTTTATTTCGGCTTCGTAGCACAGTCTTGTCGTTAAAAAATATTGCAATAAAAATAGACAAATTATTTACCGAAAAGCATATTGCAATATTTTTTTTGAACGAACTAGGAGCGAGGTAATCCGTTAATTAACCTACAGTCCGCCAAAATAAGACATCTTGCATGCACGCTGTTAGCAGCTGAGGGTTCACGCCACGCATACAGCGCTTTTGCAGTCCAACTTTCAACAGTAATCGTCACACCTTGCTTGTCACATAAAGTTTTAGAACTCCTAAACGTCAAGTGCCACGCTAAGTTTAGACTAAGTATCAAGTTCAAAGTCCAACGTTAAGTGTGGAAGTCACGCAAACAAACCAAGCAAACACTTACAAACAAAAGTTTTCGAGTCCAACGTCAAGTGTGGGTTTACGCAAATTCGTCCAAGTTCTAAAAGTCAAATAGTGCTTGTCAAGTTCTAATCGTAACGCAATGCATTGAGAAGCAAAAACAAAAACTGCAAAAGCAAAGGGATTATGAAAATAACTGAAAAATCGTCAACCGAAAATATTTCTAAAAACGTTAGAACCCTTTGCTGCTAACGTTTTGCGTGCATGCGAGGTGTTTTATTTTGGCTTCGTAGCACAGTCTTTTCGTTAAAAAATATTGCAATAAAAATAAACAAATTATTTACCGAAAAGGATATTGCAATATTTTTTTTGCACGAACTAGGAGCGAGGTAATCCGTTATTAAACCTACCGTCCGCCAAAATAAGACATCTTGCATGCACGCTGTTAGCAGCTGAGGGTTCACGCCACGCATACAGCGCTTTTGCAGTCCAACTTTCAACAGTTATTGTCACACTTTGCTTGTCACACAAAGTTTTAGAACTTCTACACGTCAAGTACAACGCTAAGTTTAGCCTAATTAAAGAATTCAGAGTCAAACGTCAACTGTGGGAGTCACGCAAACAAACCAAGTAAACACTTACAAACAAAAAATTTTCAATCCAACGTCAAGTGTGGGTTTACGCAAATTCGTCCAAGTTCAAAAAGTCAAATAGTGCTTGTCAAGTTCTAATCGTCACGAAATGCTTGGAGAAACAAAAACAAAAACTGCAAAAGCACTGGGTTTATGAAACCAACTGAAAAATCGTCAACCGGAAATATTTCTAAAAACGTTAGAACCCTTTGCTGCTAACGTTTTGCGGCTACCAGATGGATTTTATTTTGGGCTTTCGTGGCACTGTCGCTTCGTCAAAAATATTGCAATAAAGATAAAAAAATTACTTACCGAAATTTATATTGCAATATTTTGTAGCACAAACTTTTTACGAGCTTCCAAGTTAATTAACCTTCTGTCCGCCCAAAATAAAATTTATCTGGTAGCCGCTGTTATATGCTGCTCTTTGTGCCTAGGGTTAGCAGTGTCATTCGTCTTTTGCAGATTCGTTTTAAGTTTGCAATTATATTTCAGCTGAGTTTTTTTGAAGTGTCACAGTATCAATTATTGTTTTTACAATGACTATTGTCAAAAGAAACGCAATGTTACTTTTTATGAACTTACTTGTCAAAGTACCAACAATTGCAACAAAAACTAAAATACCAAACTTTATAACAACGTTTCGTTTTAATTGATATTCCTCTGTGTCGTAAAACTTATCAGCGTTTAAAAAAAAGTCAGCAGTGTAAAAGGAAAATAGGATTGCAACATAATTCCAAAAGGCAATTCTGTTCTCTATTTCTTCGTCCTTGTTCCATTCGGGAATAAAATAAACAGGTAACGAAATTAGGACAATACAAAGTAATAAAAGGATGAACTTTACTGTTGTCGGGGAAAAGTCAATTACTTTTATGTAAAGAATATTCATAAAGCAATAAGCAACAGCTTCAATAATAAAATAATTGATTAGGTCTTTAGCAGGGAATGATAAGAATAAATGTAAAAATATCGGGATTAGATTTACAATTAGAAAGGAATATCTGAACTGTCCTTTTGTAAAGTTTACTGATAGAAAAATTGCAGTCTGTTTAAGAAGATTAAGCATGTGAATTTAATAATCGAAAATTTGAAGTTTCTACTGGTGTCAAAGAGTTGCATATAACGTTTTGCGGCTTAACGCAGTGTTTTATTTGGGGCTTTCGGCGCTCTGTCTGTCAGCCAAAAATATTGCAACAAATAAACAAAATTTTACCGAAAAATATGTTGCAATATTTTGATGCTCGAACTTAGTGCGAGGTAATCTGTTAATAAACCTTCTGTCCGCCCCAAATAAGACATTGCGTTAAGGCGCTGTTATATGTAGTGCCCTAAACGTCAATTTCCAAGCAGCCGATGTCTTTGTAACTTGGGTCTGTAATAAAGGCTTTTATAATTTCAAAATGTGTTTCAAAAGATTTAACAAGATTTTCATTTGATGTATTCCCAATTCTTAACCAGATGACTTTCGGAGGATGTCCATATAAAGTAACAAGGTCATAAAAGTCAGCGTCAAATGTTACGATTGAGTATTGTGATTCCTTAGCATAATTCCAAATTTGTCTGTCGGTTACATTTTCAAGTTGCAATTCACGGACTTGTTTGGAAAGCGGAAATTGTCTGCTGATTTGTCTAACAGCACGAAATGAGATATTTTGGTCAAAAAGAAGTTTCACGAAGCAATTCGTATTTTGTGTTCTCTGTCAGCAGCATAAGAAAGCGCAGCTTTAATGTCTTCTTCTGTCAGCTCAGGATAGTCTTCAATAATTTCCTTAGAGGTCATTCCCGAAGCAAACCAGCCCAAAATATCGTATACGCTAATTCTCATTCCCCTGATAGTGGGCTTTCCAAATCGAACTTGAGCGTCAATTGTAATAATTTCAGAATAATGTTTCATGGTTCTAAATTACAAAAATTATTGTTGAGCCAAAAGGACTAGAATTTTTTTTGGGCATTACATATAACGTTTTGCGGCTTAACGCAGTGTTTTATTTGGGGCTCTCGTAGCACTGTCCGTCAGCCAAAAATATTGCAACAAATAAACAAATTATTTCCGAAAAGTATGTTGCAATATTTTCAGCAGGAAGTTAGTGCGAGGTAGTCCGTTAATTAAACTTCTGTCCGCCCCAAATAAGACATTGTGCTAAGCCGCTGTTATTAGTAGTTGCCGCTACCGTGGTTTGCCTCGCTTTCATGAGTCTACTATTTAATTAATATGGAATACGATGTTAAATTGAAAATTGAGTATAATGATTACTGAGTGTCAAAAAAGTGGTTACTTCGTAGAGTAATTTTTATTCTGTGATAAAAGGAGCATTTTTTTTCTTACTACTTCCTCTCTTGAGTTGCTTTGCACAAACTCCGGTTTTTAATTGGGGTTCGTCTGCGGGTGGTAGTGATGATGATATAATATACGACATTGCTATTCCTGACTCTTTGATTTTTCAATGTACAATTGGTTGTCCACTAACATTGGTTGGCACCACAAAATCAGACGATGGTAACCTTACCAACTGCAACAGCCTGATAGCCGGTAACAATCAAGCGTTGGTCTTAAAGTTCACGACTTTTGGAACTTTAAGTGATTGCTTCTCTTATGGTGGCAGTGGCAATGACCAGTTTAATAAAGCCAAGTATCAGAAAACCGGCAATGGGTTTCATAAAGTTTATTTAGGTAGAACATCCTCGAACGATGGTGATGTTAGTGGAAACCACGGAATTGGAGATGCGTGGTTAGTACGGACGAAAGATGACACCATTATAAATCAGGTATGCATTGGCGGACAGGGCGATGAATCAGGACTAGATTTTATTGAAATGCCCGACCACGGCTTTATAATTTGCGGTTATACCAATTCAATTATCATAAGTGGTATGCCGATGACTCAACATGGACAGTATGATGCATGGATAGCTCGAGTAGACTCATTAGGGAGTGTAATTTGGACTAGGCGGTATGGGGGTAACCTTGGAGACAGGTTTACATCTATAACCAGAACCACAGATGGTAATTTTGTTTGTGTTGGGTATTCAAATTCAACAGACAGTGCATTTTCTGTTAATCATGGAGCAAACGATTACTGGATAATTAAAATTGATACGAGTGGCAATTTGTTATGGCAAAAAATTTATGGAGGTTCAGGCTCAGATATTACTTATAAAGTAAGTGGTATAAATAACAATATATTGGTTTCTGGCTACTCATCTTCATTTAATGGTGATGTAATAGGTAATCATAGTCTGCCTGGTAATGAGGATGTATGGATTCTAAAGTTGGATTCTTCCGGGAATATAATTTGGAAAAAATGTTTTGGAGGTGCAGGTTTCGAGATTAATTATACTTTTCTAAATATTAAGGGTAATAATACGATAGTAACGGCTTCAGGAAATAGCTTAGATGGCGATTTAACTGGAATTACTGGTTATAGAGGGACATGGGTTTTTAAAATTGATTCGATGGGCAATATCATTTGGTCAAAGCAATTTGGAAGCAATAATGCTGAGGGCAGTCAGACAAGTATTGTTACCTATGATTCGAGAACATTTTATTTTATTAGTCATCCAGGTTCAGTTGGTGGAAATGTTACTGTCTTTTATGGCGGTTTTAATGATATTTGGATCGCTTCCGTAACAGATACAAGTTCTTCTGTCGGAATTAGTGAACAAAGTTTTGAAAATGAATTAATTGATATTTCACCAAACCCTACTTCAGGAATAGTTAACATAACAAAAAAGTTCTCTTCTGAATCTAATGCAGAGTTATATAATTACCAAGGAGGTTTGTTAAAAAGATTTGATTCTCCCAAATCAAAAGAGTTTTTTTTCGACATGTCAAGCTATAATTCAGGAATCTATTTTCTTAAAATTAAATCGAATAATAAGGTCGTCACAAAAAAAATAATTAAAACTGAATAAATTATTTTCAATTTCAATTTGTGTGATAGAATTTGATGTGAAATTCTGCAGTGCGGCAATTACTAATAACGTTTTGCTTGCAAGCGTAGTGTTTTATTTTGGGCTTTCAAAGCGCTGTCGTTTCGTTAAAAATATTGCAATAAAATTAAACAAATTTCTACCGTAAACTATATTGCAATATTTTTCTTGTAAGAACTTCAATCGAGCTTCAAACTTAATAAACCTTCTGTCCGCCCAAAATAAGACATTACGCTTGCAAGCTGTTATAAGTTGGCCACCTACTCTGGGTGAGAAGCGCTTTCAAAGTATATAACAAATGTTAAGTGATCATTTAAATTCAAACCATTCTGCTTTTTGTCTCTGATAAATTCAAAATTTTCTAGTGCTTCACTTTCAAAGTCTTTAGTTTTGATTAGCAAGTTAAATTTTTCAATAGTTTCTTTGGCTGTTCTTTCACAATATCCTCTTCTGTCTTCATTAGCTTTTTGAGCTTCTGAGTCGTAAGTTAACCAGTATAATTCGCAGGTCCCGTCTGTAAAAACATATTGTACTTGTCCACCTATTATTGCTAATCCATTCGCTCGAGCTTTTTCAACGGTTTGTATAAAGTCGGATTGTCTGCACCCAAATTCGTTGTCAGATTTTACATTCAGCTCTAAAATTTCTGTAGGTAATGAATTACTATTTGGCATTAAAGTTCAATTTTAATTCTGCTGTGGTGGCTTACTTATAACGTTTTGCTTGCAGGCGTGGTGTTTTATTTTGGGCTTTCGAAGCACTGTCGTTTCGTTAAAAATATTGCAATAAAATTAAACAAATTATTTACCGAAAATCATATTGCAATATTTTTCTTGCATGAATTATGAGCGAGCATCAAACTTAATAAACCTTCTGTCGGCCCAAAATAAGACATCACGCTTGCAAGCTGTTAGTAGCTGTGGGTTCACGTCCTGCCGTCAGGAAATCACTTGCAAAGTTTTGAAGAAGTTGGTTAATAGTTTATATTAATTGTCAGGGTATCAAACGGGATTGGTGTAAAAGAAAAAAAATTTCCTACCTCAATTCCATTTTTAGTGACTAATCCAGCGCCTTGATATGGGTAACTTCCATACCATGAACAACCGCACACATCACACCATAGAAAAGTTGTATCAATATTTGAACCTTGAAATTGATAATGTCCAGAAAGACAAGCAGAACTAAATTGTATTAAATCATATTGATTATAAGGATTTGCGTTTTTGATATGTATTTTTACATATGAATTAGCATATTTATAGATTGTTGTTTTAAAATGCCGTTTTCCACGCTCAAGAATCACTTGATCTCCATCATTAAAATAATTGTCAGCTTTGGCAAAAGCGTAATAGTCAAAGTCCTTGTCAACTGAAGTTTTATAACTTGCAATTCCTTCAGTATTTGTATAAATAGTTTCAACTAGCTCGGTACCGAATCCAGTTCCTGGTTTTCCTCTAAATATTTGCACTTCAGAATTCACAATAGGTTCCTCAGTTTTATATTGCTTGACATAAATTTTAGCATCAATTTTACTATTACTTATTTTTTTACATGAAGCAATTGCAAGCAGAATAAATATCAAAACTATTTTTCCTTTCATAATTAATTTTAACTAGACTTTAAAAATAGCAATAATCATAAACGAAAATATGAATGAATTTTCTAGAACCCATTGCTACTAACGTTTTGCGTGCATGCGAGGTGTTTTATTTTGGCTTCGTAGCACAGTCTTTTCGTTAAAAAATATTGCAATAAAAATAAACAAATTATTTACCGAAAAGGATATTGCAATATTTTTTTTGCACGAACTAGGAGCGAGGTAATCCGTTATTAAACCTACCGTCCGCCAAAATAAGACATCTTGCATGCACGCTGTTAGCAGCTGAGGGTTCACGCCACGCATACAGCGCTTTTGCAGTCCAACTTTCAACAGTTATTGTCACACTTTGCTTGTCACACAAAGTTTTAGAACTTCTACACGTCAAGTACAACGCTAAGTTTAGCCTAATTAAAGAATTCAGAGTCAAACGTCAACTGTGGGAGTCACGCAAACAAACCAAGTAAACACTTACAAACAAAAATTTTCAATCCAACGTCAAGTGTGGGTTTACGCAAATTCGTCCAAGTTCAAAAAGTCAAATAGTGCTTGTCAAGTTCTAATCGTCACGAAATGCTTGGAGAAACAAAAACAAAACTGCAAAAGCACTGGGTTTATGAAACCAACTGAAAAATCGTCAACCGGAAATATTTCTAAAAACGTTAGAACCCTTTGCTGATAACGTTTTGCGGCTACCAGATGGATTTTATTTTGGGCTTTCGTGGCACTGTCGCTTCGTAAAAATATTGCAATAAAGATAAAAAAATTACTTACCGAAATTTATATTGCAATATTTTCTTGCACACACTTAATACGAGCTTCAAAGTTATTTAACCTTCCGTCCGCCCAAAATAAAATTTATCTGGTAGCTGCTGTTAGCTGATGCCCTTCTACTCTGGTTGTCCGGTACTATCGTTCTTTGCAAAACTTTTCGAAATGGGTCTAGCGTAAATAATTGCAATGAGTCCAACTATTAATTTAATTGCGGAAGTAATAATAAAGTTTGTGTCATTTTCCTTTGTCTGCAAATTGTTTTGTACAAGTTGAATGTGTCCTTTTAATTTAATTGCAAAGTCTGGGAGTGTCCAAACTATTGTGAGAAGCCCAACAATAACTAGTGCAATTTCATAAATTACTTTTCTGTCTGCGAAAAGTCTTGCAGTTTCGTTGTAGTCTGTTGGGTTGCAAATAAGTTTGGCAAGTGTCTTAGTTTTAAAAGTTAGGATTGATGCAAAAACTATCTGCAACGCAAAATTCGCAAGTGTCAGAATAAAAAAAGGTTTCTGGTCAAAATTGCCAAATGAGTCAGGTGTCTGATTCGATTTTAACATTACAGTATAAGTTGTCAAAGTTTCACGAAGTAGTCCGATGGAAATAAAAAACAAATACAGTCCAAGAATTTTAATTGCAATTTCGTAAATGTCCGATTTTCTCATTTTGTGATTTCTGAGTTTTTTTGAAGGGTTTCAGCTAACGTTTTGCTGCTTACCGTTGGGCGGGAATTAGAAGCACCAAAGTGTCAGCCTACTACAAACTTACAAATGAAAAGCAAAGAAACAAATATGCAGTTGCCCCGCCTAATGGCAAGCAGCTGTTAGCAGCTGGGCGGTCTACGATGGGTTACAACGCTTTTGCAGTCCAACTTCAAAAGTATTTGTCAAGCTAAATTCGTCACGCAAAGCTTTGGTACTTGCAAACGTCAAGCTTAACGTCAAGTATTGGATTCCGGAAGCTTGTCCAAAGTTCAACTTATAAAAATCGTTTGCAAAGTTCTAAGAGTAACGCAAAGTGTGGGAAAATAAAAAATACGTTTCATTCGTCAAGCTTTGGAAGTAGCCAACAAAAGTCCCGCAAACCAAAGAATTTCAACACACCAAACTAAACGTCAAGTGTGGATTACCGAAAGTTCGTCCCAATTTCTGCGTGTCAAAATGCGCTATTCAAGTTCTAAAAGTCACGCAAAGCATAACAAAGAAAAAAACAAAAAACTGCAAAAGCGTTGGGCTTAAAAAATGAGAAAAAAATCGTCAAAGTGAATTTCATGAAAACCGCGCTGACCGCATTGCTGCTAACGTTTTGCGTGCATGCGAGGTGTTTTATTTTGGCTTCGTAGCACAGTCTTTTCGTTAAAAAATATTGCAATAAAAATAAACAAATTATTTACCGAAAAGGATATTGCAATATTTTTTTTGCACGAACTAGGAGCTAGGTAATCCGTTATTAAACCTACCGTCCGCCAAAATAAGACATCTTGCATGCACGCTGTTAGCAGCTGAGGGTTCACGCCACGCATACAGCGCTTTTGCAGTCCAACTTTCAACAGTTATTGTCACACTTTGCTTGTCACACAAAGTTTTAGAACTTCTACACGTCAAGTACAACGCTAAGTTTAGCCTAATTAAAGAATTCAGAGTCAAACGTCAACTGTGGGAGTCACGCAAACAAACCAAGTAAACACTTACAAACAAAAATTTTCAATCCAACGTCAAGTGTGGGTTTACGCAAATTCGTCCAAGTTCAAAAAGTCAAATAGTGCTTGTCAAGTTCTAATCGTCACGAAATGCTTGGAGAAACAAAAACAAAAACTGCAAAAGCACTGGGTTTATGAAACCAACTGAAAAATCGTCAACCGGAAATATTTCTAAAAACGTTAGAACCCTTTGCTGCTAACGTTTTGCTTGCAGGCGTGGTGTTTTATTTTGGGCCTTCGAAGCACTGTCGGTTCGTTAAAAATATTGCAATAAAATTAAACAAATTATTTACCGAATAGGATATTGCAATATTTTTTTTGCAAGAAGTAGGAGCGAGGTAAACAGTTAATTAACCTTCTGTCTGCCCAAAATAAGACATCTCGCTTGCAAGCTGTTATTGGCTGGGCGGCCACACTCCGTATTACAGATTGCTCAATTAAGAACTATTTAGTCCAATCTTCCAGATTGATTCCTTTGATTCGCTTAAACTCATTAGTATTGTTTGTAACCATAACTAAGTTGTGCGTTATTGAAGTTACACCAATTAAAATGTCAAAGTCGTCAATGGGAGTTCCAGCTTTTCTTAAACGAGCTTTTTCCTTAGCGTATAAGTCGAGTGAGTGAAAAATGGGAACAATCTTCACTCCTGATAGGAAGTTGTCAAGTGTTGTCTGGTTTTTCTCTTTTCTGTCACTGTTTTCAACTCCAAACTTAAGTTCAGCCAGAGTTATTTCAGATATGAAACAGTTGTCAGGATTAACTTTCTCAAATTTTTTCTTGAGATCGAATTTTCCTTTGATAAAATAAATACAAGTATTGGTGTCAATAAGATATTTTTTCAAAACTTCTCTATTTGACGGTTAGATGTCCTGCTATTTCGAATATTAGCAATTATTTCGTCTGCGGATTGCTTAGATTCCCAAGCTCCGAATGATTTATAAAAGGAGTTCTTTCGTTCACCTATGTCAGTTTTCACCGATTGAGTGAGCTTAGAAATAAGGTCTAGTTTATTATTTGGGCTAAGATTGTTAAGCAGTTGCAGATAGCCGTCAATAAGGGTTGTATTTATGTCAATTGCTTTCATTGTTGTCTATAATTATTACAATACAAATATAACAAAAATGGAGTTTATTTTCAGGTTAAATATTAGGGTTTAGTTATTCTAAGGTCAAATGAGATTATCTGGAAAATTTCTCCGGACGCCTTGCCAATAACGTTTTGCTTGCAGGCGTGGTGTTTTATTTTGGGCCTTCGAAGCACTGTCGTTTCGTTAAAAATATTGCAATAAAATTAAAAAAATTATTTACCGAAAATCATATTGCAATATTTTTCTTGCAAGAACTTCAATCGAGCTTCAAAGTTAATAAACCTTCTGTCCGCCCAAAATAAGACATCACGCTTGCAAGCTGTTATATGAGGTTTTTGTTTCGGAGGGAAAGGTTAAAGTATAATGGAGGCTTTAAGTGTCCTTCAAAATTTAGTTAGGCACTTCTAAAATGAACCTTTGTTAATTTTCCATTATAAGTAACCTCTAACCAGAGTTCTGTTTTGGTTAGTTTCATAATTCTATATTCAATTCTCTCATTAACCCATAAAGGTCCAATAAAATCGCTTTTCGTAAAAAAGGGTCTTGAATAAGATGTAACTTGAACTGCCAATTTCCTTTTTCTATCAGCAAAGCCCCAAGTAAAATAAATGGCTGATTGATGAGAAGGTGATTTGTAATTAATGGCAGATATTCCTTTATCCGGTTCAAAAACTTCATGCTTTCAAAAACATAACCACTATCAGATGCTGCCAGAAAATCAGAGGTAGAATCAATTCCTCCAATTTCTAGGTAATCTAATACCCAATAAGCTTTCTCTAATCTATTATACTTTGAAGTAAAATTAAAAAATGGTCCATCAGGATATTTTTTACAGCTAACTGTGAAAAACATAATAAATAGACTAAGGGTCAAAAATATAATAATGGAACTACCTCTTATTTTCATTATGTAATTTTTAAACTCCATTTTCCAACATTTCGTATTCAGTTGGTAAGAAAGTAAAAGTCAATCGCAGCAGACCGTTCAGCAAAAATCTCATATAACGTTTTGCGGCTTAACGCAGTGTTTTATTTGGGGCTTTCGTAGCAGTTTCTTGTCGTTAAAAATATTGCAACAAAATAAACAAAATTTTACCGAAAAATATGTTGCAATATTTTGTAGCAGGAACTTGGAGCGAGGTAATCAGTTATTAAACCTTCTGTCTGCCCAAAATAAGACATTGCGTTAAGCTGCTGTTAGTGGTTGTGGCAAAACTACAGGCTTTTGGAAATACTGCCAATCTCCTCCGCTAATTTATCAATGTCCTTCTCAATAATTGTCCAAACAATTTTGTAGTCAACACCCATATAGTCATGAACAATGCGATTTCTAAAACCAATAATTCTGAACCAGTCAACTGACTCGTATTTCTCCTTAAACTCATCAGGAAGTCTATTTGCCGCTTCTCCAATAATTTCAAAATTGCGAATGACAGCGTCTAACGTTTTGGAGTCAAAGATGAATGTGTCGTAGGTAAGACCGAATGTATATCTCTTAATTTTAATAACTGCGTCTAGGATATCAGAAAGGAGGAGTTTGGAGTCACGCTTAGACATAGTTCAAGTCTGGTTCGATTTGTTTTAAATACTGGGGTCTAACGCCATTTTTTGAGACAAGGTCAACTCTAGTTTTAAGGAGTTTTTCTAGTTCGTTAGCTAAGTCAATAAATTCAACACCTATTGGTTTTTGAAAGTCAACTAAAATGTCAATATCGCTGGTTTCAGTTTGCTGTCCTCGTCCATAAGAACCAAAAATAGCTAATAAGCTTAGGCCATACTTTTCGGTCAGTCTCAGCTTGTTGCTTTTTAATGTTTCCTTAATTTCTGTCAAACTTCTCATAACACAAATGTATTTAAAGATAGCTGGAATTCAAAATTGCCATTACCACTAACGTTTTGCGTGCATGCGAGGTGTTTTATTTTGGCTTCGTAGCACAGTCTTTTCGTTAAAAAATATTGCAATAAAAATAAACAAATTATTTACCGAATAGGATATTGCAATATTTTTTTTGCACGAACTAGGAGCGAGGTAATATGTTAATTAACCTACCGTCCGCCAAAATAAGACATCTTGCATGCACGCTGTTAGCAGCTGAGGGTTCACGCCACGCATACAGCGCTTTTGCAGTCCAACTTTCAACAGTAGTCGTCAAGTTATGGTTGTCACACAAAGTTTTAAAACTCCTACACGTCAAGTACAACGCTAAGTTTAGCATAAGTAAAAAGTTCAGAGTCAAACGTCAACGGTGGGAGTCACGCAAACAAACCAAGCAAACACTTACAAGCAAAAGTTTTCGAGTCCAGCGTCAAGTGTGGGTTTACGCAAATTTGTCCAAGTTCTAAAAGTAGAATAGTGCTTGTCAAGTTCTAATCGTCACGCAATGCATGGAGAAAACAAAACAAAAACTGCAAAAGCAATGGGTTTATGAAACTAACTTAAAAATCGTCAACCGAAAATATTTCTAAAAACGTTAGAACCCTTTGCTGCTAACGTTTTGCGGCTACCAGATGGATTTTGTTTTGGGCTTTCGAAGCACTGTCAGTCCGCTAAAAATATTGCAATAAAGATAAAAAAATTACTTACCGAAATTTATATTGCAATATTTTACTTGCAGGAATTTTATGCGAGCTTCAATGTTAATTAACCTTCTGTCCGCCCAAAAAAAAATTTATCTGGTAGCTGCTGTTAGTAGTTGTGCCCGTCCTGCGAAGTTCAAAATTACTGCAAACTCCTTCAATCACTCCAATGAAATCCATGTTTCCATCCAGTCCAAACTAAGTATGGGCGAATTTTCTTTTTCTTTTCAGAAGGCAACCGAGTTTTTGACATTTCTAACAGACTATTCAAGCTTTGTAAATAATTAATTGTTGAACTGTCGGAAGCAGCATTAATTGTCTTTCTTGAAATTTTTTGTTCAATGCCCATTGAATGGATTTCAAATTTTCTATTTCGAACATATCTTTTTAATTCAGTGTCCAGTTTTTTAATGCGTTTACTTGTCAATTTCTCTGTCTCGATACTGTCACGCCAAATAACTAGACTATTAATATTACTCTTAAAATTGAGTGCTATGTATTCAAAGCATTTGTCTACCAAGTAAGGCATTGATGCATAGTCTGTGGAATTTAGTTTAAAATAAATGCTCGGAAAAGTCATTTTAAGTCCAGCGTCTGCAAGCTTTTCTATCTCTGAATTTTGGCCAAAAAGCGCTGGTGAGATAAAGAGAAAAATAATTGTTAGTCTCGTGAATGTCTTAATAAGCTTGGTCAACTGATTTTTTTTAGGGCATTACTACTAACGTTTTGCGGCTTTGCGCAGTGTTTTGTTTGGGGCTTTCGGAGCACTGTCTGTCAGCCAAAAATATTGCAACAAATAAACAAATTATTACCGAAAGTATGTTGCAATATTTTGTAGCAGGAACTTAGAGCGAGGTAATCAGTTAATAAACCTTCTGTCCGCCCCAAATAAGACATTGCGCTAAGCCGCTGTTAGCCGTTGTGCCTAAACTGTCGATGATGATTGTTTTGAAATTACTATTCTGCTATTGGTATTGCTGTGAGTGAATCAAGGAAGTTTTTAAAAGCTGAATTGTGTTGAGCTGCAAAATAAATATCTTCTTTTTTTTTCCAATATTTTAAAGCGGCTTCATAAGATCTAATTCCATTAGGTTCATTTTTGTTTGCGGCTGTTATGATATTAATATCTTTTTTGCGAAGAGCAATATTTAGTGGTGCAAGACAATTTAAAGTATTTGTTTTATGGCTAGTCGTATAAAAGATTGGGAGTAGCCAACATTCTATAGTATGAACACATATTGCGAAGAATATTTTATCTCCATTTTTGCTTTTAGTATTCTTGCTAATTAGTCCATGCAATTTTTGTTTAACATCATTTGAAAGTTCTTCAATAGATTTTGTGGAATTATCCTTATGAGCATGAGTAATATTAAAGGGTAAAGTCTGAGATTGATCTGTATCTATCTGGATTATAAGATAGTCATTCTCAATCAGGATGTCATTTAACTCTTTTCTTTCGCAATATTTTAATACTTCATTCCAACCACCAGGAGTTTTGCTGTCTTGTTTACCATCAACAATTTTGGGTTGAATTTGATTTATTTCTGGGTCAAAACCCTTAAAGTATTTGGACAAGATATGTTTGATTATTTTATGCTCTGACGGGCCTTCGGTTATTAATGCAAATTTCATATTAATAATATTAAGGAAAATTGTAAATCAAAAATTTTCTGGTAAGCCACCAATAAAGCCATTTGTCCATAATTCAGATAGTTTCATTTTTCTTTCTGGCTTGTATTCGATACGTTTTGCTCTTGTGTGCCCCTCATCATTCCTTCTCACTACAAACAAGCGCTGGCTGTCATCTTTTAAATTCAAACCATCGAGTATCGCAGGGTTATGAGTTGTAACTATCACCTGCTTTTTATGTTTCTTAGCTAACGCTGCGAGGTTTCTAGTTATTTGGATACATAATTTTGGATTGAAAGATGAGTCAAGATTGTCTATTGCGAAGAAAGTTGGAGTCGTCTTTGAAATAAATAAAGTTGAATAAAATAGCAAAAATAAAAATCCTTCATTGGTACTTCGTTGGTCAAAATATTGAAGTTTTTCAAAAAGATATTTGTCCTTAATTCTCAATGCATATTCATTTTGCATCAGATTGTCCGGCAATTCAAAATCTTCATACCAGTCAAGCAAATTAAGGTTACGCTTTATTGCTAAAAGTGTATTTTGAGTTTTTTTATTTAATGCCAATTCCTTCAAGAACTGAAAAAGTCCTTCTCCTTTTATTCCAAGTGGGTAGATTTGAGTTGTTTCCTCAAATTTTCTTAAACTAGTTTGTTCTGGAGAATAGATAATATAATCTGAGATTTTTTGATTAGTGTACCGGTCATTTAAAAAACGGTTGAAAATGAATTTAAAAATAGCCATACTTTCATTTTCTTTTCCCTCTTCCTTTGAAATTTTTTTTATTTTTTCGGCCAATGATTCATACATCTCAATATGCTTTTCATTTCCCAAAAATTTCTTTAATTCCCTTTTCCTTTCCACATTATTTTTTTCGAAGAGAATAGTTGCAAGTTTGTCCCCGGTAGATTTATCTATTATTTCTTTTAATTCATTTGTCCACTTTTTTTGATTATTATTCTGGTTAGTGAGAGAATAATTAATATTGTTAAAAAGTGTGTCATCTGTTTTAAATATTAGATCAATTTTTCTATTTGTTATATTTTTGAAAGCGGAATACATAAATTCAGGGTTAGTAACTCTAACACCTCGACTTCCTAAAAATTCAAAATCGAGTTTATCAGCACTTGCAGCACTCCCAAAAGCAATTGCTTCTAGAATATTAGATTTTCCACATCCATTTTCTCCGATAAGAACATTGAAACTACCTAAGTCAAGAGAAAGATCTACTACGGATTTGAAATTCTTTATTTGAATTGATTTTATCATTTCTATAATTTAGGTCGCAAATTTAGTATTATTTCGATTCTCTTCTCTTTGGTTAATGAGATTTTATTTCAGATTTTAGGGCATTAATGTCGTATTTGTTATGGATTTGAGTTTTTTTTTGGCATTACGGCTAACGTTTTGCAGCTACAAGAAGTTGGCGATTTCGAAGCACTAAACTGTCTGCCACCACTGAACCTGATACGAAGCACAAAGCTTCATTTAACCACTGAACCGCCAATTTCTTGTAGGTGCTGTTACCTGCTGGTGTTTCTGTCATACTGTTTGTTTCAGCTTGTGTTCTGCACAGTCAATTCGTAATTCTGTGTCAGCAAGTTTTGTATTTAAGAGGCCGCAAAAATGTTCTTGTCCGTTTTTGTTTGCTTTGTAAAAATGGCAAGTAAAACACATTCTTTGTATGGTTATAATTCCCGCTTTGTTCAAATGATTAATAATGTCCAACAAACTTAATAGTAAATTCTCTTGGTCGGTTGAATGTAGTTTGCCAATAGGAACTTGTATTTGTTTTGCAAATAAAGATGTCTGTTCGGCAATGTTTTTTCCTTTTTTAGTTAGGTTAATAACATAGCTTCTTGTGTCGTGTTGCTCGTATTCTTTTTTGATAAGCTGTTTTTGTTCAAGCGTTTTAATAGTGTCGCTGATGGTTGCCTTTGTCATATTAAACTCGTCAGCCAAATAACTTACTTTTCTTTTTTCGTCAGAGTGATGCAACAAGAAGATAAGCACTTGAACTTGAATTGGACTTAATGAAAATTCTTTGCTTTCATTCCAAAGTAAAACCCTAAAAGCTTGTGACACTCTTTCCAAAGAAGCAACAATTTTGCTTTCAATACTTGAATTCTGATGTGCTAAATCAAACGCTGATTTTTCCATATTAAAATTTACTTGCAATTTTCCATTTCGATTATAAAATAACCTTGTTTCTTAATGTCGGATTCCCAATTAGGTCTTAAAGTCTCAACGTGACAAAACCTGCATTCTTTTGATGTCAAAGGTTGGCCTTCTTGTCCTATTGTTTTTAGATACGCTTTGCCATAATCATAAATTACAACTGTATCTTTAATCTCTTCAGGTGCAAGAATGTCAAAGTGCATTATTGATCCGTCTTTTTTAGTTACATAGGTGTCCCAAACTGCTACTTTCATTTTACTTGTTGTGTTATTTTGTGTTTGGCTGCAACCTGGTATAAAGGTTAGAAGCAAAACAATGTTTAATAGTAATTTCATTTCTTTTGATTTAAAATAAAATGCCTCACAAAGGTAGTTGTCCTAACTTTGTGAGGCAAATTTTTCAACCTTTTACGTCAGCCATGGAAGCACCAAAGTTGATGTGCAAAACATTTCCGTTTGGGGTAACCAAGGCTGGAACAGATTTTACACCTGCTTTCTCTGCTTCGTCAATTCTTGACTTGTCGTTTCCAAAGTGAACTACTTCAACTTTGTCTGCACCCAAAAGGTTAATGATGTCGTGCTCTGCACTAACGCAAACAGGGCAACCTGCGTGATAGAAAACTGATTTACTCATTTGATTATGAATTAAAATTGTTATGACATTATTGTCGGTGCAAATATAGTTAGGATAACTAACAAAGTAAAATAAAAGTTCTCAACAGTCAAAATTTCTGTCAAAGTAGTCGTCTATTTATGTTGGCTGTGTCGTCTGCTACACTTGCAGGTAACGGTTGCGAGCATGAGCAGTGCGGCTTCGGAGCCAACCAACTTTCACTCACTACAAATTTAGTAGGAACGACACACTTTCACAACCAAAAAACCAGCATTGCTTATGCTTGCTGTTACAGGTAGTTGTGTTCTGTCACCGGTATTTCCTCTTTGTGATATTTTCCTCAATTTCCTTAATGGTTTTATATTCTTTTTTAATTAAGTCATATTTAAGAAGTCTTTTATTGCTTTCAACCCAAGAATGGGCTAAACCAGAAGTAATCATTTCTATTCTTTTGTTATTGTCAAACTGTTTGGTTATTAAATTGAATTCAAAAACCAAAGGGTCTGCAATACTGTCAATACCTACGACATTTGGTTTAACTCTAAGTTCATAGGATTGATGGCAACATTGCAAATGTCCTCGGTATATCTTTAAATACAATAGTGTTAAATATTTTTCTTGATTATGTCGGTCTAACCGTATGGCCTTAAATGCTTTCACAACGCTATCAGGAAAGTTGTTCATTTTTTTCATTCCGCCTTGCATTGTGGTATCAGGCAAAAAATCTACGGCAAATTGTCTAGCAATTTCTAAGTTGTCCTGATGTGAAATATTTTCTTTAATAACAATTGAACTGTCAGATGTTACCAAGTTCACCTTTTTAGCTTTCTTGTCAGAAGAAATCTCTCTGCAATCTGTAAAGAAGATGAAAATTAACGCAATTTTTAAAATCTGCTGTACTAAATTTTTAAACATACTAGGTGGTGTCATACAATTACCTGTAACGTTTTGCGTGCATGCGAGGTGTTTTATTTTGGCTTCGTAGCACAGTCTTTTCGTTAAAAAATATTGCAATAAAAATAAACAAATTATTTACCGAAAAGGATATTGCAATATTTTTTTTGCACGAACTAGGAGCGAGGTAATCCGTTATTAAACCTACCGTCCGCCAAAATAAGACATCTTGCATGCACGCTGTTAGCAGCTGAGGGTTCACGCCACGCATACAGCGCTTTTGCAGTCCAACTTTCAACAGTTATTGTCACACTTTGCTTGTCACACAAAGTTTTAGAACTTCTAAACGTCAAGTGCAACGCTAAGTTTAGCCTAATTAAAGAATTCAGAGTCAAACGTCAACTGTGGAAGTCACGCAAACAAACCAAGTAAACACTTACAAACAAAAATTTTCAATCCAACGTCAAGTGTGGGTTTACGCAAATTCGTCCAAGTTCAAAAAGTCAAATAGAGATTGTCAAGTTCTAATCGTCACGCAATGCTTGGAGAAACAAAAACAAAAACTGCAAAAGCAATGGGTTTATGAAACCAACTGAAAAATCGTCAACCGGAAATATTTCTAAAAACGTTAGAACCCTTTGCTGCTAACGTTTTGCGTGCATGCGAGGTGTTTTATTTTGGCTTCGTAGCACAGTCTTGTCGTTAAAAAATATTGCAATAAAAATAAACAAATTATTTACCGAAAAGGATATTGCAATATTTTTTTTGCACGAACTAGGAGCGAGGTAATCAGCTAATAAACCTACCGTCCGCCAAAATAAGACATCTTGCATGCACGCTGTTAGCAGCTGAGGGTTCACGCCACGCATACAGCGCTTTTGCAGTCCAACTTTCAACAGTAATCGTCACACGTTGCTTGTCACATAAAGTTTTAGAACTCCTAAACGTCAAGTGCCACGCTAAGTTTAGACTAAGTATCAAGTTCAAAGTCCAACGTTAAGTGTGGAAGTCACGCAAACAAACCAAGCAAACACTTACAAGCAAAAGTTTTCGAGTCCAACGTCAAGTGTGGGTTTACGCAAATTCGTCCAAGTTCTAAAAGTCAAATAGTGCTTGTCAAGTTCTAATCGTCACGCAATGCATGGAGAAAACAAAACAAAAACTGCAAAAGCAAAGGGATTATGAAAATAACTGAAAAATCTTCAACCGGAAATATTTCTAAAAACGTTAGAACCCTTTGCTGCTAACGTTTTGCGGCTACCAGATGGATTTTGTTTTGGGCTTTCGAAGCACTGTCAGTCCGCTAAAAATATTGCAATAAAGATAAAAAAATTACTTACCGAAAAATATATTGCAATATTTTTTTGCAGGAACTTCAATCGAGCTTCACAGTTATTAAACCTTCTGTCCGCCCAAAAAAAATTTATCTGGTAGCCGCTGTTAGCTGCTGGTTTTCTAGCACTGCCGTTTGGATTAAGCTATATACTTGAGTTTAGACGAGTGGATCCTTTTATAATTTCCGAGAACTAAAATTAAAGAACTTGCAACCCACAAATAAAACCCCAACCCGTAACCGGTTACTGTCTGATAGCGATAAAGTGGATCATCATTTTGATCACCAGTAATAATTAAATTAAATTCCTTTACCCTGTCAAAGAATAGAAAAGACAAGGAAAGAAGAGTTGAAACTATGCTGGCAATAAATGATGGTTTTGTTTCATTTATAGTAATCCATGAGAAAAAAAGAATTGGATTTGCAAACCAAGTTATTGAAGCACCACCTCCTGTTAAAATAGCATTAATTCCACCAAACAGAAGAAGAAAGATACCAGGACCTTCTGACTTCTCATGGTGATGGTAAAAACCATCTTGAGTGAGCGAAATAGTATATAATAGGATGCTGAAAAGTAAAATTGAAATTTTAAATTTTTTGTTGTCTATGGAAGTTAAATTGAGATTTTCACTTGAAATACTGCGGTCTTTATTAGCTTGTAATTCATCAACTATTTTATTTTGTAATTCGTAGCCGCAACTTGAACAATATTTTGCATTGTTCATATTAGTTGATTGACAATTCTTACAAATTACATTTTCAATCATTTAAAGGAGTCTTTCAAAAGAGTGTGAGTCATGGTAGCATTGATTTTTCGTGAAAACTTGCAGCTAACGTTTTCCGGCTAAGCGAGGTATTTCATTTGGGCTTCGAAGCACAGTCGGTCAGTTAAAAATATTGCAATAAAAATAAACAAATTATTTACCTAAAAGGATATTGCAATATTTTTCTTGCAGTAACTTCAATCGAGCTTCACAGCTAATAAACCTACAGTCCTGCCCAAATGGAATATCTTGCTTAACCGGTGTTAGCTGCTGTAATCTCACGCCCCTGCCGTCGGATGTGGTTTCACGTCAAGGGTCAAAACAGCGTTCTACGAGCGAATTTTGTCCCACAGTTCCAAAAAATCATCTCTTTATGCGATGCTAGAAAATTGAAAGAGAGGAAAAATTCCTGACTTCGATGTGTCATTTTTTTGATCGTCTTTAAATCGGAAGGGATTTAACGCCAATAAAAAAAAATGACACACTTCCCGTTTAATTTTCCTCTTTTTCAGTTTTTTAGTGTTGTCAAAAGTCCGCGTTTGGGAAGCGTAAGTCAAAAAATACTTGATGGCTGAAACCTAATTATGCCAAGCCTTACAGAGATTATTGCAGCTAACGTTTTGCTTGCAGGCGTGGTGTTTTATTTTGGGCCTTCGAAGCACTGTCGTTTCGTTAAAAATATTGCAATAAAATTAAAAAAATTATTTACCGAAAATCATATTGCAATATTTTTCTTGCAAGAACTTCAATCGAGCTTCAAAGTTAATAAACCTTCTGTCCGCCCAAAATAAGACATCACGCTTGCAAGCTGTTATATGAGGTTTTTGTTTCGGAGGGAAAGGTTAAAGTATAATGGAGGCTTTAAGTGTCCGTCAAAATTTAGTTAGGCACTTCTAAAATGAACCTTTGTTAATTTTCCATTATACGTAACCTCTAACCAGAGTTCTGTTTTGGTTAGTTTCATAATTCTATATTCAATTCTCTCATTAACCCATAAAGGTCCAATAAAATCGCTTTTCGTAAAAAAGGGTCTTGAATAAGATGTAACTTGAACTGCCAATTTCCTTTTTCTATCAGCAAAGCCCCAAGTAAAATAAATGGCTGATTGATGAGAAGGTGATTTGTAATTAATGGCAGATATTCCTTTATCCGGTTCAAAAACTCCATGCTTTCAAAAACATAACCACTATCAGTTGCTGCCAGAAAATCAGAGGTAGAATCAATTCCTCCAATTTCTAGGTAATCTAATACCCAATAAGCTTTCTCTAATCTATTATACTTTGAAGTAAAATTAAAAATTGGTCCATCAGGATATTTTTTACAGCTAACTGTGAAAAACATAATAAATAGACTAAGGGTCAAAAATATAATAATGGAACTACCTCTTATTTTCATTATGTAATTTTTAAACTCCATTTTCCAACATTTCGTATTCAGTTGGTAAGAAAGTAAAAGTCAATCGCAGCAGACCGTTCAGCAAAAATCTCATATAACGTTTTGCAGCTACCCGAAGGGCGGGACTTTTGCCACAAAACTTGATTTGAAAAACTAATGTTTGATTAAATACTAAACTGTCTTTGGAACACGAAACCTCGCCTTTTGGGCAGGTGCTGTTATAGCCAGTGGTTCTTGTACACCGTCCTAGCAAACCTTTGTCAGTATTGAGTTTCTGTGTCATTGTCGTTTCGGCTGTGCGTTGCGTTATTTTTAAAGCGTTGAAATTTTATATAACAATCCTTTAGTGATACAGTCTTCAAGGGTGGTTTTTGATTGAACTAGCAAGTTTCGAGGATCCTTACATTCTACATTATACTACTATATAGGCATATGATTGAAGAGCCCTTGCTCTATCCATTTCTATAAGTCCTGCTCCCCGTAAAATTTCAACTATTTCATTCTCCAAAAATATGATAATTATCAGGTTTTAAATTATTTCGGATATTTTTATCCGAATTAAGGAATTAATTGCAAACTTTGCACCGTAATAGTATAAATATGTTTAGCAAAGCTTGCGAATACGCCATAAAGGCAATGATTTTTATAGAATTAAAAAGCAGTGCTTCCAGAAAAATCAGCTTGAATGAAATAGCTGAAGCAATCGATTCACCTGTTGCCTTTACTGCAAAAATTTTACAGAAACTTAGAAAAAGCGGGCTGATTATTTCAACGATTGGAGCAAGAGGTGGATTTCAAATTGAAGAAAATAAATCAATCACCATTAAGGAAATAGTAATTGCAATTGATGGCGATGGCTTTTTCAATAAATGCATTTTAGGCCTAAACGTTTGCTCGTCTGCCAATCCTTGCCCTGCACATGCAACCTACTCACGAATCAGAGAAATCCTATTAACGGATTTGTTGAATTTAAGCATAAACCAATTTTCAAAATTACTTAAGAAAAAATATATATCACTTAAATGAAAACTAAGCACTCATGATTAACATCGACTATGCGTACCAATAATCATTTATAAACAATTAAATTAATTCAATATGCTATCAAAATCACAAGCCCGAGCTTTTTTCCTGGGAGGCACCATTGTTACATTTGGTATCTTTTTAGGATTGTCATGGAACTCATTAAGCAATGAAGTTCCCAAACGTACTCATGAAGAAAATCTTTCGCCTCAAGTTATTCACGGTAAAGAAATATGGGAGTCAAACAACTGTATGGGGTGTCATACTATTTTAGGAGAAGGCGCTTATTATGCACCTGAACTTACTAAGGTTTATGACCGCAGGGGAGAAGGCTATATTAAAGCTGCCTTGATGTCAAAAACACCATGGTCTCCGCGTGGCCGTCAAATGGTTGCCTATGCTATGACTGAGCAGGATGCCAATGATGTAGTTGCTTTTTTAAAATGGATTGGCGAAGTTGACTTAAATGGATTTCCACCTAAACCACAATACAAGAAATAATTTAACTACTAAACATTTATAATATGAAATATAAATCACAAAAAGTAGCGTATTGGTTTTTTGCACTTTCCATGCTGCTGTTATCATTACAAATAGTGTATGGTTTTATAATGGCATTTGCCCACATGGGTTATGATGTATTGCACCCGGTTATTGCGTTTAATACTGCAAGAGCGGTACATACTAATTTATTAGTTGTTTGGTTGCTTAGTGGTTTTATGGGAGCTGCTTATTACATTATTCCCGAAGAAGCTGAACATGAATTGGTAAATGTAAAGCTAGCCTATATTCAGTTAATTACATTAGCGTTGGTTGGTGTGGTTGCAATAATTGGCTATCACTTTAATTATTGGGAAGGCAGAAAGTTTTTAGAAATTCCTCGTCCGTTAGATTGGCTGGTTGTCGTAAATGTCTTAACTTTTTTAGGGTTGATCTTAGTTACTTTATTCAAAGGTAAAAAGCGAACAACCACTGCATTGGTTTTATCAATGGGATTATTTTTTGCGGCCTTATTGTACCTGCCCGGTATGATATGGTTTGACAATCAAACCATGGATTCGTTTTTCAGATGGTGGGTTGTTCACTTATGGGTTGAAGGTGTTTGGGAATTAATCATGGGTGGTATTTTAGCATTCTTATTGATTAAAATAACAGGTGTTGACCGCGAAGTAATTGAGAAGTGGCTATACGTAATTGTGGGTTTAACTTTCATTTCCGGTATTTTAGGAACAGGTCACCACTACTACTATATAGGCGTTGGAAAAGTTTGGTTAATAGTAGGTGGAATATTCTCAGCAATGGAGCCACTGGCTTTTTTAGGAATGGCATTATTTGCCATTTCAATGTACCGCAAAGGCGAGAAAAAACATCCTAATAAAATTGCTTTAAACTGGACATTAGGTACTGCAATTGTATCTTTTGTGGGTGCCGGTTTATTAGGATTAGCACACACTTTACCACAGGTTAACATGTACACACATGGTACATTAGTTACAGCTATGCATGGTCACCTTGCTTTTTGGGGAGCCTATGCAATGATAGTCTTAGCCATTATCAGCTATGCATTACCAAATTTAACCGGTCGCAAATTATTTGATACCACAACAGGTTTACTTGCATTTTGGCTGTCGAATATTGGCATGATAGGTATGACAGTAGCTTTTGGTGTTGCAGGTGTTGCACAGGTTTACCTTGAGCGAATAGTAGGTTTAGAGTTTGGCGATGTGCAGAAAGAAATACAAGTGCATTTCTTCATTCTTGTTTGTTGTGCAACCATGTTTACAGTAGGCATAATTTGTTACATCATCGAGTTTGTGCGATACGGTCAACCAACTGACGAAGCATTGGAAGCATTATTAATTAAAAAATAAAACTATTTCCCTAAACAATAAAACCTAAGATTATGAATAAGAAAATATATTTATCAGTGCTGAAAATGACTTTTATTATTAGCCTCAGCAGTTTAGTTATTACAAGTTGCAACTCATCAAATGAGCCGGCTAAAAATGTAGACCCAACTCAAATAAAAGTAACGGGCACTATGGTTGCGGAACTAACATCACCGCCATTAGTACCTAAACCTGTGGGTAACAGAGAGGCGACAAAACTTACTGTTAATTTAGAAATTGTAGAAAAAGAAGGTGTGATGGCCGATGGTGTAAAATATATTTATTGGACATTTGGTGGCTCGGTACCCGGAAGTTTTATCAGAACACGAATTGGCGATGAAGTTGAATTCCATTTGAAGAATCATCCCGATAATAAGTTGCCTCACAACATCGATTTACATGCTGTAACCGGACCTGGAGGTGGCGCTGCTTCATCATTTGTTGCACCCGGTCACGAAGTTGTTTTTTCATTCAAGGTAATTAATCAAGGTCTCTATGTATATCATTGTGCTACAGCACCTGTTGGAATGCACATTGCCAATGGTATGTACGGTTTAATTTTAGTTGAACCTGAAGGTGGATTGCCTCCAGTAGATAAAGAGTACTACATTATGCAAGGCGATTTTTATACCAAAGGTGCTAATGGTGAAAAAGGTTTGCAACCTTTTGATATGACTAAAGCTGTTAATGAAGAACCGGATTATGTTGTATTTAATGGTCATGTTGGTTCCTTAACAGGTGACAATGCCATCACTGCCAAAGTAGGCGAAACGGTTCGTTTATTTGTTGGTAATGGAGGCCCTAATTTGGTTTCATCTTTCCATGTAATTGGTGAAATTTTTGACAATGTAAATATAGAAGGTGGTACATTACTTAACCATGATGTGCAAACAACTTTAATTCCTGCAGGCGGTTCTTCAATAGTTGAATTTAAAGTGGAAGTTCCCGGTACATTTATCATTGTTGATCATTCAATTTTCAGAACATTTAACAAGGGTAGTTTAGGTATGTTAAAAGTTACCGGTGATGAAAACAAATTAATTTATTCTGGTAAACAAACTGATGAAGTTTATCACGCTGAAGGTGGAACCATTCAGAATATGCCGGAAGATGCGAATGCTGTAAAATTACCAAAACCAACATCTTTAGCTGAACGAATTGAAGATGGAAAATCAATTTATAACAGAACTTGTTTTGCATGCCATCAGCCAAATGGTGAAGGTTTGCCAAATACCTTCCCTCCGTTAGCTAAGTCTGATTATTTAAATGCTAATCCTACAAGTGCAATTGAATTTATCATTAAAGGTAAAACCGGTGAAATAGTAGTTAATGGTAAAAAATACAACAGTGTAATGACTGCTCAAGTTTTAACCGATGATGAAATAGCCAATGTGTTAACATTTGTTTACAACAGTTGGGGTAATAGTAAAAAGGAAATTACACCGGCAATGGTTGCTGCTGTACGTAAAACGGTTAAATAGATTTTGAAAAAGATATTGCCTGCCTTTTGTTTTTTCATTTTTATAATTTCTTGTTCAAACAAGAAAATGAATTTGGAAATGATTGAAAACAATAAAGAAATAGCAGTGGTTACTCCAAATGATACCACATTTGGAGTAACTGCAACTATGGCAAAGATTAAAGGTGGCAATTATGTGCCATTATATGGAAGAGACTCACAATTAATTGTTATCAATGATTTTTTGGTGGATGTATTACCGGTTACTAATGCTGATTTTGCAGCTTTTGCAAAAACTAATAAACGCTGGAGAAAATCAAATGTGAAAAAGATTTTTGCTGATGACAATTACTTATTTCGTTGGAAAAACGATACCACTATTGGCGATGAAATGAAGCCCAGCAGTCCTATTACAAATGTATCATGGTATGCTGCAAAATCTTATTGTGAATGTCAAGGCAAACGATTGCCAACAGTGGATGAATGGGAATATGTAGCAATGGCAAATAAAGATAAGAAAGATGCTCGTCAAGTGAAGTCATACAATCAATATATTTTAGATTGGTATGAAAAGCCAAAAACAAGTTTAAATCCTATTGGTCAAACTTTTAAAAACTATTGGGGTGTTTACGATTTACACGGTTTGGTTTGGGAATGGACAAGCGATTTTAGTTCAATTCTTTTAACAGGAGAATCCAGGAATGATGTAAAAACAGATCAAAATTTGTTTTGTGGAACCGGCTCAATAAACGCCACTGATTTAATGAATTATGCAGCCTTTATGCGCTATGCCTTCAGAGGAAGTTTAAAAGCAAATTTCTCAATCCAGAACTTAGGTTTTAGATGTGTTAAAGATTCAATTATCAGCAACTAGAATGGCAAGAAAAACGATACAATTAATGCTCTTTATAGCTTTCTTTTTAAGCATTAATGCATGCAGTACTAATTCCAAAACAGATGCTGATCTTGAAAAGAAAACAGCCACTGCTGATACTTTTTCTGGCGAGTCCATTTTCAATTTAACAGGTAACTGGCATACTCAAAATAACGATACCATTACCTTAAGCGAACTTAAAGGAAAAGTACTGGTAATGGTGATGATTTATACCAGTTGCAAAGTGGCTTGCCCACGTTTAGTGGCCGACATGAGAAATATTGAGAGTCAAATGCCAAAAGATAAATTGAACAAGTTAAACTTTGCTTTGGTAAGTATTGATCCCGAAGTTGATGATCCGAAAAGGCTAAAAGCATTTGCAATTGCAAATGAAATGGATGCTCCGCATTGGACATTTTTACAAGGAACAAAAACCAGTGTGCAAGAATTTGCAAATGTGCTGGCAGTAAAATACAAACAAATAGCACCTATGGATTTTTCGCACTCAAATATCATAAGTGTTTTTAATACCGAAGGTGAATTAATTCATCAACAAGAAGGTTTAGGTGTAAACAATAAAGAAACTGTAGAAATAATTATCAATGAAATTAACAAATGAAAATAACATCACTAAAATTTATTGCAATACTGTTTATGGGATTGGTGTTTAAAAACAGTGCTACAGCTCAATTTGAATTCAATGGGCAATTAGTTCAACGTGTTGAATACAGACATGGATATGGCAAATTAATTCCGGATACTGTTGATCCATCAGCTTTTATTAGCCAGCGATTACGATTTCAATTTACTTACAACACCAAATACGTTAAGCTTTTTGCTAGTATTCAAGATGTAAGAACCTGGGGAAGTACTTCGCAACTTAACGCTACCGACAATTTATTGTCGATGCATGAAGGTTGGGCTGAAATTCCTATTGATACCATGTGGAGTGTAAAAATAGGAAGACAAGAGTTAGTTTATGATAACTCTCGTTTTTTAGGCAATGTTGATTGGTCTATGCAAGCTCGTTCCCATGATTTTGCCTTATTGAAATTCTCTAAAAACGATCATAAACTTCATATAGGTGGAGGATATAATCAAGATGCTGAAACTATTTATGGCGGTGATTATTATAAAACTGCAAATCAATATAAAACTGCCCAAATGCTTTGGTATAATTATAAACACAATGATCTAGAATTGTCGATTTTGTTTTGGAACAATGGAAAACAAGATACCACAACCGGTCATAGAGCAGTTAGGTATTCACAAACTATTGGTTTACCAACTATCAAATATAGTTTTATGAAAAATAATTTGGTGTCGGCTTTTGCCTATTACCAAACAGGAAAAGATGTAAACAATAGAGATTTAAGCTGTTATGATATCAGCATTCAGGGAGCACAAACATTTGATATAAATGCTGAGAAAATATCTACTTTTAAGGTTACCCTTGGAGTTGAAATGTTAAGCGGAACCAACACTAATAACACAGCTAACACTAATAATTCTTATAATCCAATGTATGGAACTAATCACATGTACAATGGTTATATGGATTATTTTTACGTGAGCGGACGATTTGAAAACTCAGTGGGTCTTAACGATTTGTATTTGAAATTTCGTTATGACATGAATAAGAAATGGTTTGCTCAAACAGATTTGCATTATTTTTTAACCAATGCTAATGTGTATAACGCAAATGATGTATTGAGCCAACAGCTTGGAGCTGAGTTAGACCTAACAGGTGGCTATGTGTTTAATGAAAACATTTCATTACAGGCCGGTTATAGTCAACTATTTGCATCAAGCACTATCAAATATTTAGAATCGTCAAGTGCATCTAAGACACAGAACTGGGCTTACTTAATGCTTATCGTAAGACCAAAAAGTGATAAGAAATTTATAGGAATATATAACTAATAAAAAATATAAATCATGAATTTATCTGAACAAAAAGTAGCCGATGTAGTGGCATCAAATATTAAAACTGCACATGTTTTTAAAAAACATGGAATTGATTTTTGTTGTGGTGGAGGGGTGTCAATTGAAAAAGCTTGCAAAAAAAAGAATGTTGATTTAAACACACTTTTGCAAGACCTAAATAACATCGACAGTAAAGTATTGCCATCACAAAATTTCAATAACTGGGAACTGGATTTCCTGATTGACTATATCGTTAATACGCATCACGTTTATGTTGTAGAGGCAATTGATCTTATTGATCAGTATGCAACTAAGGTTGCTAATGTGCATGGTGCTGCTGAGCCTGCAGTGGTTAAAATATATGAGATTTTTAAAACGGTGGCCGAAGAGCTGACTTCCCATATGCATAAAGAAGAAAATATTCTTTTCCCTTATATTAAATATTTGGTTACATCTCAAAAACAAAAAACAGTTTGGTCTGCACCACATTTTGTTACGGTTGTTAATCCTATCAATATGATGGAACATGAGCATGAAACCGTTGGCGATTTATTGAAACAGATAGCATTGATAAGTAATAAATATACTCCACCCGAATGGGCTTGTAACACGTTTAAAGCGTTGTATGCAAAGCTGGATGAGTTTGAACAAGACTTACATATTCATGTGCATCTTGAAAACAATATCCTTTTTCCAAAAGCTATTGAAATTGAAAAATCGTTGTTAAACTAAACGAGTATGAATGCTGTAACAGATTTAATTGAAGCTATGGTAACTGTTCCTTATTACAAATCAACAGGCAAAGAAATTGAGGTATTTAAACATGCTTATCAAAATCAGTTGCCCATATTAATTAAAGGTCCAACCGGAACGGGTAAATCACGTTTTGTAGAGTTCATGGCTCATACGTTGGGTAAAAATATAATTACCATCAGTTGCCATGAAGAAACATCTTCAACAGATTTAATTGGGCGCTACTTAATTAAAGGTGCCGAAACCATTTGGGTTGATGGGCCACTCACGCTAGCTGTAAAAGAGGGTGCAATTATTTATTTAGATGAAATAGCAGAAGCCCGTCCTGATGTGATTGTGGCCATACATTCGCTTACCGATCACAGGCGCGAATTATATATTGACAAATTAGGAATTACCCATAAAGCACATCATGATTTTATGTTGGTGGCTTCATTTAATCCGGGCTATCAACGCGGCTTTAAAGAGTTAAAACCATCAACGCGTCAGCGTTTCATTGCATTGTCTTTTAATTATCCAGAAGCAGCTATTGAAACAGAGATTATCATTAATGAAACCAATGTTGATGCTGATGATGCAAAAAAACTGGTAACCATTGCAAACAAAATCAGAAACTTAACAGAGCTTAGTTTAACTGAAACGGTTTCTACAAGGCTCTTAGTTGATGCAGGTAAACTTATTTATACAGGCTTGCCAAAAAGACTTGCAGCACGCGTTGCCATTGTTGAACCGCTCACCGATGAGTTGCAAATTATTGAAGCTTTGGCTGATTTGTGTAACCTAATTATATAACGATGCCATTAGATGAATACTTGTATGGTAAGGTTTCGGGTTACTTAAAAAAGAACAAGAAACAACCTGCCGAAGTATTGGAAAGAACCGTCTTTTTGGATGATATCAAAGAGAAGTTAACCATACTTTCGAGAGCACTTACCGGGCATTCTATTGAAATTTTTCAGGCAGAAAGAGAAGGCGGATATAAGAACAACTCCTTTTTTTTACCTGCTTCATTTTCTGTTTGTAAATCAAAAATCCAGAACAATAATTTTTATTTTTTTCGTATTCTTTATTTATCCGTACAAAGTAAATTAAACCTGAACTGGCTACCGGGCGAACAATCAAACCTTGAATTATCGCAACAAAAAGCACTGGATAATTCCGCTGTTATTCTTGATGAATTGTTTAAGGAATATCCGGTTACGCAAGAATGGCATCAATCTTTTTTAAATGAATTTCAACTTTTAAAGACGGAAAAACAACCTGTTGACACCACCTGGCTTTATGGAAAATGGATGTTGAATGCTGCTAAGGATAACAACGCCAAACCATTAGAGAATTTTTCGGAGGCTACTAAAAAAGCAACTATTGAAAAAGCGCTTACAACCATAAAAGCAAAAGCTGTTGAAGAAGTAGTTAGTCTTACGATAGATAAAAAGCAGCAGGAAGATTATGTGCTTACCCATAATTTTGAAAAGGTGGATACTGCCGAAGAGTTTGATGGAGTGTGGCGTGACTTTGATGGCGAGGATGATTTGAAAGATCATGAAGAGGCTCTGGACAAGTTAAATATGAAGTTTACAGTTCGTGTTGACGATACTGCTCACTCCGTTTATCAAGCCGATTTTATTGAAAATACCACCATCTCTGAAAGTTCAGAAGTTGATGAAAAAGGGTATCATTTAAAATATAATGAATGGGATTTTTCGAAGAATGCTTACAAGGAAAAATTTTGTAAAGTGTATCCTACTACGTTACTTAAAAGCGATAGTAACTATTATAAAAACACTGTAACCAAAAATACAACTACATTAATTGGCTTGCGCAAAATGCTAACAAATGTAAATAACAAAATGCAACAGCAACGTAGGCAAACGCAAGGTGATGAATTTGATATGGATGCCATTACTGACTTGTTTGTTGATGTGCATACACGGCATACGCCTTCGGAAAATATTTACATTTCAAATCGAAAAAAAGAAAAAGATTTATCCATTCTTATTTTGTTGGATGTAAGTTTATCAAGTGACGGATATGCTGATGGCAGCCGGATTATTGATGTAGAAAAAGAGGTTTCTATCTTGTTTGGAGAAATACTAAATGAGTTCAATGTTGATTTTTCTGTAAATAGTTTCTATTCAAAAACAAGAAACTATGCTACCTATCAAACGCTTAAGGATTTTGATACAGAATGGAACATTGCCAAGAATGTAATTGGTGCTGTTGAGCCTGATGGTTATACAAGAATTGGAGCAGCGTTACGGCATTCAGGAGTATTACTCAGTAAACGACAGACTAAGAATAAATGGGTTGTTCTGTTGTCTGATGGCAAGCCAAATGACTTTGATAAGTACGAGGGCAAGTATGGTATTAACGATGTTAAGCAGGCTTTGCGCGAGTTAAAAGAAGACAACATTAATGCTTATGCTCTGGCTATTGAAGCGCAGGCAAAGTATTATTTACCTCAAATGTTTGGTCAAAATCATTATCAGATATTAACTTCTCCGGTCGAACTTTTGAAATCTATGGTGAAGCTATATGAAAAGATAAAAAATCAGAGTTGATAGCATTCTGTTTATTAGAAATTTAAAATGGATTCTTAATTTTTAAAGAGTTCGATATTGATAAACATAAGGTTGTGAATGAATATTAGTCGAAGAACAGTGCCAATGATTATGTTCGGTTATTCCTGCCATTGGCTATAACGTTTTGCGGCTACCAGATGGATTTTGTTTTGGGCTTTCGAAGCACTGTCTGTCCGCTAAAAATATTGCAATAAAGATAAAAAAATTACTTACCGAAAAATATATTGCAATATTTTTTTGCACGAACTTCAATCGAGCTTCACAGTTATTAAACCTTCAGTCCGCCCAAAAAAAATATATCTGGTAGCCGCTGTTAGCAGCTGAGGGTTCACGCCCCGCATACAGCGCTTTTGCAGTCCAACTTTCAAAAGTAGTCGTCAAGTTATGGTTGTCACACAAAGTTTTAAAACTCCTACACGTCAAGTGCAACGCTAAGTTTAGCATAAGTAAAAAGTTCAGAGTCAAACGTCAACAGTGGGAGTCACGCAAACAAACCAAGCAAACACACACAAGTAGAAATTTTCGAGTCCAACGTCAAGTGTGGGTTTACGCAAATTCGTCCAAGTTCTAAAAGTCAAATAGTGCTTTTCAAGTTCTAATTGTCACGCAATGCATGGAGAAAACAAAACAAAAACTGCAAAAGCAATGGGTTTATGAAAATAACTTAAAAATCGTCAACCGAAAATATTTCTAAAAACGTTAGAACCCTTTGCTAACGTTTTGCGTGCAAGCGAGGTGTTTTATTTTGGGCTTTCGTGGCACTGTCGGTTCGTCAAAAATATTGCAATAAAGATAAAAAAATTACTTACCGAAATTTATATTGCAATATTTTTCTTGCAGGAAGTAGGAGCGAGGTAATCCGTTATTAAACCTTCTGTCCGCCCAAAATAAGACATCTTGCTTGCACGCTGTTATATGCTGGCGCATCTACAGTGGTTGTCACTAGTTAGCATTCACAGTAGTCAATAATTCGCTGTCAAAAATTGCTGCTGGTGAAATAACAATTTCGTCTGTTGGGATTTTTTCACCATAACGTTCTTGCATTTTCTTTTGAACTGCTGGATTGGATAAGTCAAAATCACTAAGTTTTTCAAGTTTCCCAATCTCGAGTCCAGTCGCACGTTGATATATTTTCCATATAAGTTCAGAGCAATAAATTTTATCATCTGACCATTCAAAGATAAGGTCGTAATTTTTACCAATAAATTTGTCACCAACTTGTCGCATTTTTTGAAGTGTCGCGGAAGTAAGAACTTGCTCAGCATTTTTAAGTCGCTTAATTACAAATTTTCCGTCTTGTCCTCGCGCAATCCATTTGTCTAAAGGAGTTAGTTTAACTGGTTGAACGGCTTCAAAAACAAAAAACCTGTTGTTGTCTTTGTAAATCAGTCCGCAGTGAGAATATTGTGATTTTGTAGCAAGTTGTATGGCTTTACTTTGTCCTGAGAGTGAAGTTTGAAAAATTAAGTCACCATTTTTAATTTCGTCTTTGTCGGCCAGATTCTTTACTTCAATTTTTGCATTATCAAGTTTATGTCTTGAGTCATAAAATTTTCGCTTCGTATAAAAGCCAATGAAAATTGTCAGTCCAAAAATTCCGATTATAAATATTACTTTTTTCAATGTTGATTCGTTAGGTTTTCGGCATTCCGATGCGCTTGCATATAACGTTTTGCTTGCAGGCGAGGTGTTTTATTTTGGGCCTTCAAAGCACTGTCGTTTCGTTAAAAATATTGCAATAAAATTAAACAAATTATTTACCTAAAATTATATTGCAATATTTTTCTTGCAGGAACTATATTCAAGCTTCAAACTTAATAAACCTGCTGTCCGCCCAAATAAGACATCTCGCTTGCAAGCTGTTATTGGCTGGTTGATATCGCAATTTTAATCATAGAATTCAAGCCAAGACTATCTCAGTTTATAAAGTTCTTCTGTGGAAATGAAATTGGTAAAGCCTTTTTAGCAAGTCCTCGAATAAGTTCTTTGTCTCCACTCCAGATTTTACATCTAAAATGTTTTGAATATGCAATATAGTGAGTGTCGTTTGGGTCAATGTCTGCAACAAGTTTTTCTGCCACTAACCAATGTGAATTTTTTATTTGTTCTGCTGAAATAAAGTTAATGTCCTTACAAATAAGAAATTCAGCTTCTCGCACTTGTTCAAGTGTCATTTTTGAAATTTTACAAAGCTTTGAATGGTGTTTATAAATTTCGGTGCGTAAAAAATCTGGCGCAATAAAGTCTAACTTTTTTTTAGAATTAATTAATAGGTCTCCAATTTTTCCATTTGAGTTCAGAATACCACTGAATACAATATTTGCATCAACGATTAGCTTCACTTGATGAACCTTTTGCGGTTTTTAGTCCACCAAGAAGCATTAACTTCGTCTGCAAGCTTGTCAATGTCAGATTGTTTCGCTTTGCTTTTGGAAGTTGCTTCTAGATATTTCACATAATCGATTACTCTTTGTAGTCCAAAGCTGTCCACTGAAGAAGAGACAGTAATTGTTATTTGATTATTGGTTGTTCTTTCAACTAGCATTGTCATTTATTTTAATATTCCAAAGGTAACGAAAATTTCCAAATCAACTTGCCAATAACGTTTTGCGGCTTAACGCAGTGTTTTATTTGGGGCTTTCGGAGCACTGTCGGTCTGCCAAAAATATTGCAACAAATAAACAAAATTTTACCGAAAAATATGTTGCAATATTTTGTAGCAGGAACTTAGAGCGAGGTAATCCGTTATTAAACCTTCTGTCCGCCCCAAATAAGACATTGCGCTAAGCCGTTGTTAGCAGCTGGCTCAATTCCGAAGTTTATTGATTGCTGTATTTACAGTTTGTCCGTATTTATATATTTCACTTGAAATACCTTCGTGTCGATGCAGGTCAATTAAAAACCTTTTGGGCTTACTTTCAATTAGTGATCTTCGAAATTCAATATAAATTCCGCAACCATCAGTGCAGTCAGGACAGCCGTATGTACTGTCGGTAGAAGTATATTCTACAAACTCTTTGGGTAAGTTCCACATTAAGTTGTAGGCAATACTAATGTTATCGGCACTTGAGGCATTTGTAGAATATTTTAAATTACTTCCCTTCCTAAAGTAATCATTAGTTAGATCAACCCATAAAGTCGAAGCATTACCAATAGTTGACAATTTGTATATGGGTGCGCATATTCCAGAACATTCTCCGCAAAATTTACCGAATATGAATTGGTCAAATCGAATGGAATCTTTCTGTTTGACAAGATTTTCGGCAAGGTCATTTTTTAGTTTGGTTCGGGGAATATTTGTTTGGGTGTTCTCTGAAGAACACCCAATTAAGCTTAACAAAAATATTCCTAGGAGTTGTTTCATTCTAAGAGCTTGCTGCTAACGTTTTGCGGCTACCAGATGGATTTTGTTTTGGGCTTTCGAAGCACTGTCAGTCCGCTAAAAATATTGCAATAAAGATAAAAAAATTACTTACCGAAAAATATATTGCAATATTTTTTTGCACGAACTTCAATCGAGCTTCACAGTTATTAAACCTTCAGTCCGCCCAAAAAAAATATATCTGGTAGCCGCTGTTAGCAGCTGAGGGTTCACGCCACGCATACAGCGCTTTTGCAGTCCAACTTTCAACAGTAATCGTCACGCCATAATTGTCTCACAAAGTTTTAGAACTTCTACACGTCAAGTACAACGCTAAGTTTAGCCTAAGTAATACTTTCAAAGTCAAACGTCAACTGTGGGAGTCACGCAAACAAACCAAGCAAACAAACACAAGCAAAATTTACGAGTCAAACGTCAAGTTTGGGTTTACGCAAATTCGTCCAAGTTCTAAAAGTCAAATAGTGCTTGTCAAGTTCTAATCGTCACGCAATGCTTGGAGAAACAAAAACAAAAACTGCAAAAGCAAAGGGATTATGAAACCAACTGATAAATCGTCAACCGGAAATATTTCTAAAAACGTTAGAACCCTTTGCTGCTAACGTTTTGCGGCTTAACGCAGTGTTTTATTTGGGGCTTTCGGAGTGCTGTTCGTCAGCCAAAAATATTGCAACAAATAAACAAAATTTTACCGAAAAATATGTTGCAATATTTTCATGCACGAACTTGGAGCGAGGTAAACAGTTATTAAAGCTTCTGTCCGCCCCAAATAAGACATTGCGCTAAGCCGCTGTTATGTGCAGTAAGCGCTACGTAGGTTTACAATGGTTATTTATCAATACAAGAACTAATTCCAAGTTTCGCGCATTTTTTTCCATTCAGCCCAAAATTTAATATATGCGTCTCTGTCATATTTAATGTTTGGTAAATTTTTCGGCTTACTTCTTTTATAAAACGCTTCAACTTTGTCAACAAATGATAATATCTGTTGCTTGTAAACTTCAAATGGAACTGTTATAGAATTACCGCTTGCTGTATCAAGATGAACTTCCTTGTCTGAATGCGTCACCCACCAATTTACACCTTTGACAATGGGATATACTGTTTCTATATGAACTATAGGACTGTCTTCCTGATGATCAATATGGTGGCCTTCACCCGGAATTAAGCAAGGGGCAACAGGAGAGGTTTTTGTATGATTTCTTTCCAATGTTCGGAGAAGATGTAATGATGCCGCACTTAGTGTCCACCAATCATTTGGTTCGTCTGAATTGTCAGCCACTACTTCATTGTCAATTATTACTAGAATTTTGCCGTGAGCACATCTGTCGTCTGGGTCGTCAAAATTGTCTAACCATTGAATGCTAAGGAGATTAATATTGAATTTTTGGTTGCTCACATTTAATATGATATTATTTTAATTTTCAGTCACCTGCGCTTATTGCACATAACGTTTTGCGGCTTAACGCAGTGTTTTATTTGGGGCTTTCGGAGCACTATCGGACAGCCAAAAATATTGCAACAAATAAACAAAATTTTACCGAAAAATATGTTGCAATATTTTCATGCACGAACTAGGAGCGAGGTAATCAGCTAATAAACCTTCTGTCCGCCCCAAATAAGACATTGCGTTAAGCTGCTGTTAGCAGTTGGATTTTTTCAAACGTGCTTTTCAATGTGAGCAGAAATCCAACTTCTAATTTCCTCAAAATTTTGCTTTCCCTCTGCAACTTCAATAACAAGTTCATATTTTTCTTGGTGAGTTGCTGAAATGTCAAATCCCTGATTCATAAGAATGAGTCGCATTAATACATAACCAATTCTTTTATTTCCGTCTATAAATGGGTGGTTTATTAAAGTGCTTTCTAGGATTGCGGCTGCTTTATCAACAACATTTGGGTATAATTCCTTTCCGTCAAAAGTAGCGAGTGGTCTGTTAATAATAGCGTCTAAGGCGTTGCTGTCTCTTAAACCTTGGGTACCTCCAAATTTGTCAATTAGCACTTCGTGAATGGCTATCACTTCATTCAGTGTAATCATTCAGCCAATTTTTGAAGAAGTTCTTTGTCTTCAGTAAGAATTTGTCTAAGATTATTAGCCATTTTAACGCTGTCTGTCTCAGTATGAATAATACTCTTAAGATAATCTAAAACAGATTGTAACACACTTTCAGGAACATTGTCCAGTACCTTTTGAATTTCAGTTTTTATTTCGGTTGTGCTCATCGCTTTTTCTTCGTTTACCCAAAGTTACAAAAAATCCAAATTAAGCACATAAAAAAAAATTACTGCTAACGTTTTGCGGCTTAACGCAGTGTTTTATTTGGGGCTTTCGGAGCAGTGTCCGTCAGCCAAAAATATTGCAACAAATAAACAAATTATTACCGAAAGTATGTTGCAATATTTTGTAGCAGGAACTCAGAGGAAGGTAATCCGTTAATAAACCTTCTGTCCGCCCCAAATAAAACATTGCGCTAAGCCGCTGTTATAAGCTGAGCGGTCACGCCCTGCTTGTCACTTCCCGGTATTTGGTTTCATTCGCCCTTGTAATTTTTTAACTTAAAAAAATAGTAAGTCACGTGCTTGTCAATTCTGTCACTAAGTGATTTGAAAAATTTATTAGCCTTAATAACATCATTTAAATTAGGATTAAAATGTTTGGCACCATGTCCAATTGTGTTTCTGTTTCCTCTTATGACGTGAAAAGTATTAGATTCATCATCTGTCATTTTAAACATTAATGTTTTTTCTAAAAAGACAGGAATTTCATTCGCCTTTAAGTTTTCTATTTTATTGTTGTAAATGTCAAGTAGAGAAGCAAAAATAAGTTCTTCTGAGTCTCTATATCCTTGTGTTTGGAGTTTTGTAGAGAACTTTTTATATCTATTAATTTTTCTTGGGTCAAACTCCTTGTCTAGTTTAACCATATCGGAAATTATATCCTGATTTTGCAGAAATTCATTTACATATTTTTCTCTGTCAAATGGTCTAATACTCTTTGTCATTTCAATGGCGATGTCCATTATAAATGCTTCAAAGTAAGAGAATGTTGAAAAATAGAGATAAGACGCTAATTTGGCTTGATAGTTAGTTGTGCAGTTCGTTATATTTTCTGCATAGTTCTTTGATTGTCGCTTAATTTCATTTCTGTTTGCTTTATAGTCGGTTTCGCCAATTGCATCAATTACTTTGATTTTAAATTCCGAACTATTTAATGGAAGGTCAATTAAACTTTTTAATTTCTCAGCTTTTTCTAGTTCTAAACCTTTTTCAATTAGAGTATCAATTGTGTCTTGGCTAATTTCGTAGACTACTGAAGGCTCAAAATAATCAGGGTCAGGCAGTCTTTTTATTTTTTTGTCGCTGAATAATTTGATGTTTTGTTTTAGGACCGGAACACTTAAAGTTACAAGGACTGCAAAATTGAAAATTTCCTGTGTACGTTCCTTGAAATCTTTGTACGCCTTTGATTGTTTCATTTTCTATTTGTGGAGAATGCAGGATTCGAACCTACATCCTGGGCAATGTCATTGAGGTGGTCAATTATAATTCGGTGCCCTGGCTTTACCAATTAAGCTAATTCCCCATTCGTCAAATTTAGGAATTTATTTGTTATTCAAATGTCCAATTTATTTCATTGTTCAAGTAAGGTTTTTGACTGAACGAAAGTATGAAATGAATTTCGGACCGCTTTGCTTATAACGTTTTGCAGATTTGCGATGGGCGGGATTTTTACCACTGAACTTTATACGGAGCACAAAACTTTCGGCTACCACTAAACTGTCTGCGGAGAACGGAACCCCGCCTATTGCAAATGTGCTGTTATCAGCTGCCCTTCTGTCTGTCCGAAGTGGTGTTGGTTGGGTTTTGTCGGGTATGAATGCACTGTCCCCGTGCGGTTGCTTGCACTCTCTTTTGCTTTTGCTGCGTTTGCCTGTGTGGGGTGGCAAACGCAAATGTGAGTGCAAAGGCGTGGGCTTTAGATGCACTGTCTGTTTAATTTGCAGTATGCTGTTTCCTTTTGTAATTATGTTGTTTTCTTTTTGCAGTTGCATTTTTCTACTTTGCAGTTTTGTTTTTCTAAAGTAAAGTTGCTCGTTTTCAGTTGTCAGTAAGCAATAAACTTGTTGCAGTTTAACTTTTATAAAGTTAAGTAGTTGTTTTCTCAAATAAAAACAGGTTTCTCCAAAAATAGGGAGGGAGAAACCTGTTTAATATTAGTCGTGTGCTATTTGTTATGGCTTTACTTTGGTAAATTTTAGTCCGCTTACTTGTTTGTATTGTGGACTTGTAGCACCGAATACGGATTTTACATAGCTTTTTACATCGCCTGCTAAGTCAACCAGTCCTGTGCTTTCTGCATATAATATAGTGTTACGATTTATTCTTGCATTGCTTACTGGTGTGTATGCGTTTACGGCTGTTGTGTTTGTTGTCCGCATTGTGTTTAGGGTTGCTGTAAGTCCTGCAACGGCTAATTCGGGTTCGTTTGGAATGTATGCAGGTTGTGCCGCCAAAAGTTGTATGAGTTTGTCTAAGTTTTCTATTCGTTGGTCAAAACTCATTTGTGATGCTGAAATGTTTTTGGTGGTTTCTTCTGCTGGTGCTAATGGATTTGGTGCAGGTGCATCATTTTTAGGCGTTGCTCTTTTTCCTTGTAATTTCCGTGCAATGGTTTTTACATCTGCTTTTACTTGTTTGCTCACATCGCTTGCATCGGCTGCATTTACTACTCTTGTAATAAGTTTGCTCAATGGTGAAAATGCTGCTTCCCTTGCGTTGATGGCATTGGTGTAGGCAGGAAGTAGTGTGTTAATGTTTGCCAAAGCTGCTAAAGCGTTGGTGTGAATGGTTGATAAAGCCGCTATTGCTATGGCTGCTTTGCTTGGGTTGTAGCTTGCACCATATCCAGTGCAGAATGAGATTAGGTCTTCAAAGTTGGCTACATTCTTTGCGTGACCAGTTTCAGTTGTTGATGCCATAATTAAATTATTTTTGGGTTAGTAAATATTGATTTGATTTTGTGAAGCAAATTTAAAGGAAATTCTTTTTTACAGAAAATTTTTATCGTATCAATTGCTTGCAATTGTATTTTCAAATTTCATCAAATTTAAACTTGTCAAAATTACAATTAGTGTTACTCCTACATCTGCTGCTATGGCAAAAACTAAATTGCTGTAACCTATAAATGCAAGTGTAATGAATATAAGTTTTACCGCTATTGCTCCGATGGTGTTGAATTTTATTCTGCGTAATGTTTTTTGACTTAACCGAATTAAAAAAGGGATGAGTGAAAGTTTATCATTCATCAATGCAATGTTTGCGGTTTCAATTGCTGTGTCGCTTCCTGCTGCTCCCATTGCTATGCCTATGGTGCTTTGTGCCAATGCTGGTGCATCGTTTATGCCATCGCCTACCATTGCTACAAATTTATATTGTTGCAAAAGTTCTTTAATTTTTTCAGCTTTGTTTTCGGGTAAAAGATTTCCGAATATTTTTTTGATGCCTACTTGTTGGGCTACATAGTTTGCTGCTTTTTCGTGGTCGCCTGTAAGCATAATAGGTTCTATGTTCATTGCTTCTATTTCTTTTAATGCTGCTGCACTGTCGGGTTTTATTTCGTCCATTAAACCAATAACACCTGCCACACCTTCGCCAAAACTTACTACTACGCTTGTTTTGCCTTGTGCTGAAAGTTCTGCTACAATTTTCTCGGCTTCTTTGTCAACGGGTTGATGTTCTTTTATGAAATCTAACTTGCCTACATAAATTGTTTCGTCTTCACACACCAAACATTTTGCGGTTGCTCCTTTGCCCATAATGCTTTTGAAACCTTCGGTTTTGTGTGGTTCAAATCCTTCTTTTTTGCTTGCATCTACTATCGCTTGTGCCAATGGGTGTTCGCTAAATATTTCTGCTCCTGCGGTGCAAGCCAACAATTCTTCTCGGCTTGTTCCGTTTAACGGAAACACATCTGAAACAATAGGATTTCCAAAAGTGATGGTTCGGGTTTTGTCTAATGCAATTGCTTTGATGCTTGCTAATGCTTCAATATATTTTCCGCCTTTTACCAATGCTCCTTTTGCTGATGCGTTTCCGATGGCTGCGTAAATTGCCACTGGTGTGGATATAACCAATGCACAAGGACAAGCGATTACTAAAAGTGTAATGGCTTGTTGCAACCAATGGTTAAAATCTAATTGCATTGCAAATACAGGAATGACAAAAACTAAAATTGCCATTGCAATAATTGACGGTGTGTAATACTTTGAAAATTGTTGAATGAATTTTTGTGTTTCACTTTTGTTGCCCTGTGCTTCAAAAGTTAGTCGAATGATTTTTGAGAAAGTGGTATCAACAGAAAGTTTGGTTGTTTTCATTTCTATAAAACCATTTTTGTTTAGCGTTCCTGCAAACAAATTGTCGCCTGTGCGTTTGTCTTTTGCAATGGGTTCGCCCGTTATGGCGGCTTCATCAACCATTGTTTCGCCAGAAATAATTTTGCCGTCAAGCGGTATCATTTCACCTGCTTTTACCTGAATGATTGTGCCGACTGCAATTTTATCAATAGCAACATTTGCGTTTTCTGTTTTTACAAATGCTGTTTTGGGTGCTTTGCTTACCAATTCATCTAATGCCGATTTTGAATTTTCAATGCCAATATCTTCTAAGCGTTCGCCTAAAACATATAGCACTATTACTACTGCTGCTTCTGGGTATTCGCCCAAATAAAATGCACCTATTACGGCAATTGTCATTAATAAATTAATGCTGCTGAATTTGAGTTTGAAGATTGCTTTTACTCCGTTCCATAAAACATTGTAGCCAATGCCTAAAATGAAAATGGCGAAAACAAAAGGTGCATAAGGCATTGGTATATGTATGCCGATGATGGATAAAACTTCTAAGGCAACCACAATTGTGATTGCCGAAAGAAGAAAGAGAAATTTTTTGTCGTTGATTGGAAGTTTCATTTTTGAAAATATTTTAGGTGATTAATGTGAATGTGCTTCGCCTTTATTATTCATTTTAGCTAAAATAAAAAATGCTCCGTTTACAACTACTTTGCTTTTTGCAGGAATTTCTTTAAGTAAAGTAATTTCGCTGTAACCAACATCAGTAGTCCCTTTGCGAATAGGGATTTTTTCAAATGTTGTTCCTTCTTCCTTGTGTTCGGGTTCTTCTTTTTCGCTATGCTGATGTCCGCTTTCATCGTGCTTGTGTTCGGCAGTTTCTTTTTCTGAATGATGTTCCTCTTCTTTGTGGGCATCGGTTACGATAAAAATATAGTCTTGCCCTTCGTGGTTTACAATGGCGTTGGTAGGCACGGCATCAACGGTAGCATTTTCTAAACTAACCAAAGCGGTAATACTCATTCCGTCAATTAAGCCTTGCTTGTCGCCTTTTACCATTGCGTGAACCGAAATGGCTTTGGTGTTTTGCTCAAAGGTGTTGCTAATGGCGTAAACATCTGCATCGTATTCTTTACCCGGATTGTTGGTGAGTGTAAAATGGATGGTTTGCCCAACTTTTAGTTTTTGCAAATCTTTTTCATACACATACAAGTCAAGGTGCAGTTGGCTATTGTCCACTATTTCGGCAATGGGGTTGTTGGCATCTACATAACTGCCAATGTTTACCATTACAATGCTAATTGTGCCGTTTATTGGGCTTGAAATATTTACAACGGACTGGATATTTTCGCTTGTGAGTGAAGCGGTGTTGATACCGATTAACTCTAATTGTTTTTGCAGACTTGCTTTTCGGGCTTTAAGTGTTTTAAGTTCTGCATCGGCTGACTGCAAATTTTTCAATGCTCCTGCATTGCCTTGTTGCAATTCCTTTTGACGGGCAAATTCTAATTGTGCCAATTCCGCTTTTGAAGAAATGCTTAAAAATTCTTCTTGCATTGTGATAAAAGAATTGTTTGAAATGGTAGCAATGGTTTGTCCTTTGCCTACCGAATTGCCTGTTTGCACCAAAATAGATTTGACAACTCCACCCAATGAAGCTGTGGCATTGGCACGATTTTGATTAGGCACTTTTAAAATTCCGTTGGCTTTTAACGAAGCGGTTAATTGCTTTTTCTCAATACTACCTAATTCTATTTTTATAGATTTCATTTGCTCGGTTGTAAGCATTGCCGTGTTGGAGTTTTCGTGTTCATCGTGGTGTTCGGTTTCTTCTCCGTGCGTTTCGGTTTTATTGCTGTTGCAGGATGCAAATATTATGGATGTTGCAATGGCTGCTATAAATATTATATTTTTCATTGTTCTGAAATTTTATTTGTTAGTTAAGAAATTAATATTGACAATACTCTGATTGAGTGCGTTTACCGATTGCAGATAATTTAACTGCACATCAGTAGCGGTTTGCAATGCTTGCAAGTATTCAATGTAGCCAATGTCGCCACTTTTGAAACCAACTTTTGCCGTGCTAATAATTATTTCGGCATTGGGCAAAGCGATTGATTTGTAATAATTGTATTGCGACAAATTCTGATTGTATTGCTGAAAAGCATTTTGCAGTTGATTTTGTAAAACCAGTTTTCCGTTGTCGGCTTCTTTTTGCAATGCTTGCTGTTTGTAGTCAAGTGATTTTACTTTTGATGCATTGCTGAAAAAAGTAATCGGAATACTTATGCCAACATTAAAACCTTGAAAGCGTTTGCTACCGTCAAAATTCACATCTGCTCCGTTAATCGTTTGCACACCAATTAAGGACTGGTTGAAATAACCGACATTGAAATCGGGTAGCGTAGATGCGGTTTCAACTTTTTTGTTTTGCTCGGCAATAACGGCTTGCTGATACAACACTTTCAGCGATGGATTATTTGCAATAAGCGTGGTGTCAAGCGAACTGCTTAATACAAGCGGTTGAAAGTTTCCGTTGTTGTCAATCGTAAAATCCTCGCTTGTGTTCATTAGCATTTTTAAAGAATTGTAAGCCGTGGCAAAGTCCGTTTCATTTTGTTTGAGCAAAAGCGAAAGCTGTCCACGTTTGGTTTCGGCTGTGGTTTTTTCCAACAAATTTGTTTCGCCTGTTTTGTATCGCAAGGCTGCTGCACTCACAAAATCGTTATACAAGCTGTCTAAAGATTGCAGTTGCTTTTTAGTGGTTTGCAAATACTGCAACTGATAAAACCAGTATTGAACCTGTGCTTTTATTTCGCTTGCTGTGGCTTGCTGTTGCAATTGGCTACTTTGCAATTCGGCTTTATACAAACCTGATTTTGCAGTGAAATAGGTAGGAAACGGAATACTTTGCGAAACCTGAAAAGCCTTGTCCTGATTGATGCTGTTGTATTGCCCAAACTGAAAATTGACATTTGTTTTGGGTAATTCAAACACCGATTTTTTCAAAGTGGTGGAAGATTGCACATTGAATTGTTGTGATTGAATTTCTAAATTATTTTTCAATGCGGTGCTTATTGCATCTTCAACCGAAATGGTTTTAGATGTTGGCGTTTGAGCATTGGCAACATTGAATGAAAGCAATACAAAAACTAAAATTACTGTTGTTGAAACTTTGCTTTTTGCTTTTTTAGTTTTAGAAAATATAAGATACAGCAAAGGCAAAACAAACAGGGTTAAGAAAGTTGCGGTGAGCAAACCTCCTATCACAACCGTTGCCAAAGGTTTTTGCACTTCTGCCCCCGCACCGTGTGAAAGTGCCATTGGTAAAAATCCTAATGATGCAACGGTGGCAGTCATTAACACAGGTCGCAAGCGGATTTTAGTTCCTTCTTTTATTCGTTCTAATATGTCCGTAATTCCGTCTTTTTCTAATTGGTTAAAAGTTCCGATTAGCACAATGCCATTTAAAACTGCTACACCAAACAAGGCAATAAAACCAATACCTGCCGAAATGCTGAAAGGCATATCACGAAGAAGTAAAGCGAATACACCGCCTATTGCACTCATTGGAATTGCGGTATAAATTAGCGTTGCTTGTTTTACTGAACCAAAGGTGAAATAGAGTAACATAAAAATGAGTGCCAATGCCACAGGCAAAGCAATCATTAGGCGTTTACTTGCCGCTTGCAGATTTTCAAAAGTTCCTCCATAAGTGTAATAATATCCTTCGGGAAGTTTTACCTTTTCATTCAGTTCTTTTTGAATATCGGTAACAACACTTTCCACATCTCTGCCCTTGATGTTGAAGCCCACAACAATTCTGCGTTTACCATCTTCACGGCTTATTTGTGCAGGGCCTAATTCCATTTTTATTTCCGCAACTTGCGATAATGGAATTTGTGTTCCGTTGGCAGTTGGGATATATAAATGACTTACATCGTCAATGTTGTTTCGGTGTGTGCTGTCAAGCCTAACCACTAAATCAAATTTGCGTTCGTTTTCATACACAACTCCTGCACTTCCACCAGCAAATGATGTAGAAACAATGTGGTTGATGTCCTCAATGTTTAAACCGTAATTGGCAATTTGCGAACGGTTATATTTAATTACGATTTGCGGAAGTCCTGCAACCCTTTCAACGCTTGGTTCAGTTGCACCGTCCACACTTTGAACAACTGAATTTACCTTATTAGCATAGCTTAAAAGTGTGTCCATATTTTCACCAAATATTTTAACAGCAACATCTTGGCGAATACCAGTCATAAGTTCATTAAACCGCATTTGTATGGGTTGGTTTTTTTCAAAGAAAACCCCAGGAATGGTATTTAATTTTTGTTCAAATTCTTCTGCCAATTCATCATATGAAATATCACGTTTCCATTCATCAGGGCTTTTTAGAATTATCATCATATCGGTGGCTTCGGGTGGCATTGGGTCGGTTGGCACTTCGGCTGCTCCTGTTTTTCCGACTACCATCTTTACTTCGTCAAATTCTTTAATTAGCCGTGATGCTTGCATACTGGTTTCTAAACTTTGAGAAAGTGAAGTTCCTTGTGGCAAAATGCAATGAAATGCAAAGTCGCCTTCTTGCAAGGTTGGAATAAACTCACCACCCATTCTTGAAAATAGAAATACGGAAACTGCAAATACCGCAACGGTTGCGACTACAATTACTTTTTTAAAACGAATTGCTTTTTCTAATAACGGTGCATAAAGTCGTTGGAAAAAATTCATCATTCTATCGCTCAATGTTTGTTTGTGCGAAATGTTTTTAGAAAGGAAAGCTGCACACATCATTGGAATGTAGGTAAGCGATAAAATCAACGCTCCAACAATGGCGAAAGAAACTGTTTGAGCCATCGGGCTAAACATTTTGCCCTCGATACCTACCAAGGTAAGAATTGGAATATAAACAATAAGGATAATTATTTCGCCAAAAGCGGCACTGCTTCGGATTTTAGATGCGGAAACAAACACTTCATTATCCATTTCTGATTGTGAAAGTTTGCCAATTGTTTTCCGCATTCCTAAATGGTGCAAGGTGGCTTCTACAATAATTACTGCTCCGTCCACAATCAAACCAAAGTCAATTGCTCCTAAACTCATTAGATTGGCACTTACGCCAAATACATTCATTAAGCCCAAAGCAAACAACATTGATAAAGGAATGGCAGAAGCCACAATTAAACCTGCACGAAGGTTTCCAAGAAATAAAACCAAAACGAAGATTACTATTAAAGCTCCTTCAATCAGATTTTTTTCTACTGTTGAAATGGCACGGTTTACCAAATCGGTTCTATCTAAATAGGGTTCAATTACTACATCTTTTGGTAATGATTTTTGAATAGTTGCCATTTTATCTTTAATACGGCTTACCACATCGGCACTATTTGCACCTTTTAACATCATTACTACACCGCCAACGGCATCTACCTCACCGTTGTAAGTCATTGCACCATATCGCACGGCACTACCTAAATGCACTTCGGCAACATCTTTTATCAAAATAGGGATGCCGTTTGGATTGGTTTTTACGACTATATTCTTGATGTCGTCAAACGAACCAATCAAACCCACACCACGAATGAAATAGGCATTTGGCTTTTTGTCAATGTATGCCCCGCCTGTGTTTTCGTTGTTTTTTTCTAAAGCGGTAAAAATTTCGGGAATGGTTATTCCCATTGCAATCAATCTGTCAGGATTTACAGCAACTTCATATTGTTTCATTTGCCCGCCAAAGCTGTTTACTTCTGCAATTCCTGCTGTTCCGTAAAGCTGTCGGGCAACAATCCAGTCTTGCATTGTTCGCAAGTCCATAGCCGTGTATTTGCTTTCGCTACCTTTTTTGGGGTGAATAATGTATTGATACACTTCGCCCAAACCTGTGCTAACAGGTGCTAATTCGGGTGTGCCAACACCTTTGGGGATTTTAGTTTCCGCTTCCTTTAGCCTTTCATTAATGAGTTGTCGGGCAAAGTAGATGTCCACTTTGTCGTCAAACACAACTGTAATTACCGAAAGTCCGAAACGGGAAATGCTCCGCAACTCTTCCAAATCGGGAAGGTTCGCAATGCTTTGTTCGATGGGGTAAGTAACCAACTGTTCCACCTCTTGTCCTGCAAGGGTGGGGCAAACCGTAATGATTTGCACTTGGTTGTTGGTGATGTCGGGAACTGCATCTATGGGCAGTTTTGTTGCACTCCACACTCCCCAAACAATGAGTGCAAGTGTCATCAATGCGATGATGAATTTGTTCTTTATGCTGAACGCAATTATTTTGTCTAACATTATTTTAATCAGTTTAATGAATGAATACACGATTACTTGCGGTGCGTTAGCACCGTAAGTAGTTTTGTTTTGTTCCGCATTAGCGGAACATCAGAAATTCATTAACTGAGTTTTGGCGGTTGCCAAATAGACAAATACACCTCCGAAGCAAATGAGGCGTTGTAAAGTGGGAATTTTTCTACTGAAACTGGAACGTGAAGGGCTAAACTGTAATTAGTAAAAGAACTACTAAAAGTTTGTCCGCAACAAGCACACATACAAAAAGGTGAGCAATTTTCGGTGTCGCTGTCGTGGTCGGAATGGTCTGTGGTGGTGTATGTGGATTGGTCGGCACTCATATATTTACAGTCGTCCTTGTCGCTGCACGGCATAACAGCCAATGCCAACAAGTAAAAACTAAATAAGAGTGTCAAAACTTTTTTCACGATGCAAATGTAGGGAAAAAATTTGTCGGTTTAGCACAATTCTGTCGGGTGGCACTGGTGCGGTTGGGCAAAATAAAATGTGCTGCAAAAGTGGGTCGGCTTGTGGGTGGCTTTGCAGCTCTTTTTATTTTGCGAAGGGATAGCCAAACGGCTTTGCCGAAAATTGCATTGTCTGTCGGGTTATGTCTGTCGGTTAATGGTCGCACTGTCGGGTTTTAGGGTTGCTGATAACGTTTTGCGTGCATGCGAGGTGTTTTATTTTGGCTTCGTAGCACAGTCTTGTCGTTAAAAAATATTGCAATAAAAATAAACAAATTATTTACCGAATAGGATATTGCAATATTTTTTTTGCACTAACTAGGAGCGAGGTAATCAGCTAATAGACCTACCGTCCGCCAAAATAAGACATCTTGCATGCACGCTGTTAGCAGCTGAGGGTTCACGCCACGCATACAGCGCTTTTGCAGTCCAACTTTCAACAGTAATCGTCACACTTTGCTTGTCACACAAAGTTTTAGAACTCCTACACGTCAAGTACAACGCTAAGTTTAGCATAAGTAATACTTTCAAAGTCAAACGTCAACTGTGGGAGTCACGAAAACAAACCAAGCAAACAAACACAAGCATAGGTTTTTGAGTCAAACGTCAAGTGTTGGTTTCTGAAAGTTCGTCCAAGTTCAAAAAGTCAAATAGTGCTTGTCAAATTCTATTCTTCACGCAATGCATGGAGAAAACAAAACAAAAACTGCAAAAGCAATGGGTTTATGAAAACAACTGAAAAATTGTCAACCGGAAATATTTCTAAAAACGTTAGAACCCTTTGCTGCTAACGGTTTGCTGCTTAGCGCGGTGTTTTATTTGGGGCTTTCGTAGCAGTGTCTTGTCGTTAAAAATATTGCAACAAATAAACAAATTATTTACAGAAATTTATGTTGCAATATTTTGTAGCAGGAACTTAGAGCGAGGTAATCAGTTAATTAACCTTCTGTCCGCCCCAAATAAAGCATTGCGCTAAGCAGCTGTTATGCCCAGTTTTTTTTAACGAGAAGATCATTTCTTAACGATTCTAGTCTGAGCATTAAACTTTTGCTGGTCGGTTTGTGGTTATTGAGATATGATATAATTAAGTCACTAATCTTGTCACCCTTTGTACTCAGCAACTTTGGGTTGGAAAATTCAATAACATCGGTTTGAGCTAAATCAAAATCAATCCAAACAGTCTTGAAATGGTCTGAATTCTTCAAATCAGGTTTGTCATCAAACATTCTTAACGAAAACGCTTCTTGCAGCTTAGGTCTTTGCGCATTGCTGTTTGAGAGCTTAAGAATATATTCATTACTATCGAGAAGTGTTGAAGTTTCTAAGATGCAAATTCGTCCGCTCTGAGAATCATTATTGTGTGAGGCAAAAAATGCTGCGATATTAATATTTTGAGTAAAGTCTAGAAACATGACAGGAAAACCGTAATGCTGGAGATATGTGCCAAGTTCGTTAATTGTTGGCCAGTAATTGGAATTCGATCTGCTAATGTTAGGATATAAATATTGCAGTAAATAAGTGCTTAGTGATAGGCTGAAATTAGTTAACTCAGAAACTAATTTTGGCTCATTATCTATTAGCCTATGATAGCTTGATTTTGTTGAAGGATATTTCTGTTCACCTCTAAATAAATACTTAGGATTGGGTTTTAGATAGAATTGGTCTTGGTGATAATCAAATTGTCTTAGTAGAACTTCTTCCTGAATGTATCGAGCTTTAATGTAAGTAACAACCTCTTTAAGATTCATTAATTATTATTTTCTTGATTTTCTGTTTCTTCTTGTTCTTCTAAATTTTTCTGATTTTCTGCGTCTTCTTGGTCTAACTCATCATTGTATTGATTTATCAGGTCATTTTCTGTTGTGACATTATTAGAGATATCACAGTCGTCCTCCTTACCGGTAACCTCCACAGTATATTCAACTCCAGCATCACTGGTGAATTCTGCGGTGCCGTCATCAATTTCCGGTTGAGTGTAATGGGAGTCGTCAAGCCAGCCACCATTTGGCCAAAGTATTTTAACAAGATAATTGTCCGCTATTTCAATTTTTAAAGTATACTTTGAACGTGTACCAGTTTTAGAATAATAATATTCTACTTCTGCGCAATAAGTCCCGTCTTCGTAGCCATAGGTTTTAGTATCTTTTTTTTCTTCTGTTTCTTCTTCACTCTCTTGCACTGAATCTTCATTCTCATAACAACCTTCCAGAAAAAGCAAGAGTGTCAGCGCTATAAATAGATTTTTCATTTTTCAAAAAAATTGGGCATAACGTTTTGCGGCTACCAGATGGATTTTATTTTGGGCTTTCGTGGCAGTGTCGTCTCGTCAAAAATATTGCAATAAAGATAGAAAAATTACTTACCGAAATTTATATTGCAATATTTTCCTTGCAGAAAGTAGGAGCGAGGTAATCAGTTTGATAACCTTCTGTCCGCCCAAAATAAAATTTATCTGGTAGCCGCTGTTATATGTAGTTGCCGCCACTTCGGTTTGTTTAGCATCAATCAAAAATAAGTGCTATATGATGTTCGCCAAATTGTCTTGAAAAATCCGCAAGAAGAGTAGGATTAAGATATATTGTGTCTTTCGTGTCAAGTCTTATTATTGTCATTTCAATTACGTTTGTAAAAACTCTGTGCCTTTCTTCTGCCCATGAGAATTTAAAGAATGGCATATTATAGCCACCACACAGCGCAGTATTTGGCATAATTATTACAGAATATAACTCCTTTCCATTAACTATTTTTTTTGAAAAATCTTGTTCAAAATTGTCTCCAATAATGTGGTCATCATTTATGTCCTTGTCTGCTTTTAGTTTATTAAATTCTAATGTGTCTTTAAGAGCATAATCATAATCCTTTTCTGCTGTTGGTTTCAAGGAGTAGGTAATAATAATTTTGTCTGAAGTCTTATTGATTATAAAAAAAGATGACAACCAAGAACAACTACTTAAAGTCATTGTCAGAATTAATAATACTATTAATTTGAGTTGTTTCATATGCTTGCTGATAACCTTTTGTTATTTAAAATTAATAGATTCTTGCTCTTCATGAATTGTCTCTAATATTTTTTAATCCTTGTCTTGAGAAACGCTCATTCCATTGATTTCACTGCTCTGCGGCAATTACATATAACGTTTTGCTTGCAGGCGAGGTGTTTTATTTTGGGCTTTCGTAGCACTGTCGCTTAGTCAAAAATATTGCAATAAAGATAAAAAAATTACTTACCGAAATTTATATTGCAATATTTTTCTTGCAGGAAGAAGGAGCGAGGTATCAAGTTAATAAACCTTCTGTCCGCCCAAAATAAGACATCTCGCTTGCAAGCTGTTATAGGTTGTTGCCGCTACAATGGTTTTGAAGCACATTAATCAACCAAATTAATATACCTTTGATTGTCTGGTTATAATTAAAATCAAATGAGAACGCGTCTGATTCTATTATTTCTTCTGGTTGGATTAAATTTCAAATTGTCTGCACAAATTGATTCTAGTGCAAAATTTAAAAAATATTTTTGGGGACAAGCAGGAGTGAGTTACTCTTTATCAAATAATGGCAGTGATGTTTGGGGAGTTAATGGAGGTCTTGCTTCAAATTTCGCAAAAAATAGTTTCCTCTACTTCACTGCAAATTATCAAGTAAGGCTTCGCAATAGTATTCATTTTATGGATTATGACATGTCACCAAATTGTGTGACGTCGCGCAATAATTTTTCACTTTGTTATGGAAGAGGAGTTAAAATATCGACTAAATCATTCCTAATTATTCAAACAGGGATTTTAGTTGGTTCTGAATCTTATAGAGGTAAATTAGAAGGAGTGAATGATAAAGGATGGTTTATGCAAGAGCCAATTTTCGAACATAAAAAAGTTTCTTATGTTGGAATTCCGTTAAAACTATCATTTCATTTTGCAATTCTCCACTCTTTTGGTGTAACAATAAACCTTTACGATAATCTTCTTAGTCCATATGGTGATTACGGTATTTCGATAAATACATGTTTCGGAAAATTGCGAAAAAAGCAACCTCGTAATAATAGTTTGTATAGATAATTTCTAGTTTTCAATTCTCTTTTTCAAGATTAAAAAAACGTGATTTATATCGGTTTTACTGCTCTGCGGCAATTACCTATAACGTTTTGCGGCTTAACGCAGTGTTTTATTTGGGGCTTTCGGCGCACTGTCCGTCATCCAAAAATATTGCAACAAATAAACAAAATTTTACCGAAAAATATGTTGCAATATTTTCATGCACGAACTAGGAGCGAGGTAATCCGTTAATAAACCTTCTGTCCGCCCCAAATAAGACATTGCGTTAAGCTGCTGTTAGCAGTAGGGCATTCACGTTCGTCTTTTGAATCTAAATGAGGAAATAGATTTCTCAAATAAGTTTAACGTCTCCTTTGGGACATTAACATAACAAATCTTTGTTCTATAATAACATTTTTCTTTCCAAAAGCGCCCATTACTAAGCTGTCCAAAATAAATTGTGGTGTCTGCGATAATTGTTTTTTTGGAGCTACTATCTATTTTAAAGCAATTGAGTTTTCTTTCTCTAATTACCAATTCTGTTGGGCTAAATATTCTGTTCAATGTGTCAAAACCTGGAGGGTCAACAATTGCATAAATTACCGCACTGTCTCGATATATAATGTCCATGCTTTTAGATGTGCCATTCGAAAATATCCAACTAACTTTATGAATTGGAATGTCAATGAAGTATGTAATATTCCATTCCTTTATTTTCCATTTATGTAATGTGAATTCCTCACTCACAAAAGAGGTAAGTATAGAAAATGAAATTATTAAAATAATGGATGACAGTATTTTCATTGGAGTTCTGCTGTTGATTTGCCTTACTGCTAACGTTTCGCGGCTACCAGATGGATTTTATTTTGGGCTTTCGTGGCACTGTCGTCTCGTCAAAAATATTGCAATAAAGATAAATAAATTACTTACCGAAATTTATTTTGCAATATTTTTTTGCAGGTAGTTAGAGCGAGCTTCAAATTTAATTAACCTACTGTCCGCCCAAAATAAAATTTATCTGGTAGCCGCTGTTATGTGCAGTTTTGTTTTCAATCGAAGATGTCACGTTCAGTGTTGCACTACAAATCTTTTTGTGGATAGATTTTGTCCATCGGAATATTTCAGTAGGTAAATTCCGTTTTTGAAATTACGAATGTCTATGGTTTCTTCATCGAAATTAGAATAGTTAGTAATAACTTGTCCGATGGAATTCAATATTTGCATTGATTTATTATTAGAGACAATCGAGGAGTGAATTCTAAGTTCATCTTTAGTTGGATTAGGTGAAATAGAAATCAAGTTATTGTTTTGTATTTCAGAGATTCCTTCAAAGTAGTCAAGAAAGCGAAAGTCGTCAAACATGAGCCCGTCTTTATTTGTTTGAATGCTATCACTAATGAATGTGAATCGAAATAATACGGTATCATTCATTTGAATATTAAAAAACATTCCAAGTTGAGCTAAGTTGACTTGAAAAACTGCCATCCATTTGAGTTTCCTGATAATGTTAACCAACCCTGCGGAACAAATATTTGGTTTGTTATTGTAGTATCATTAACAATGTCATACCATGAAATTCCATTGTTAGGTGAAAATTCAATCATCCCATAATCTGATAGTGTATCCGAATTTACGAAATAATATCCTTCTATACTAGCGGTGTGATTTAATATCCAGCCGTAACCAGTAACAACATTTTCAATAATGAAACTAGATGTATCATTAATGGGATATGGATTAACTGTATCAGTCACTATAACATTCGGAATCGAATATGAATTTGTGAAATTTGTTTTTTGTGGCGAACCCACTTGCCACAAATTATTAATATTGGTTAGGGTGTCGATTTTCAGATGGTGAAGTGTTGAAGTGTCTTCAAAATTTAAGATGTAGTCTTCGTCACCGAGCCATTGTCCATAAGATGTAACTGCAACCAATACCAGCGAAATTAGGATTATATATTTTCTCATTTCTTAAGATTTAAGATGAATATTATTTTTTTCGGAGCGTCAAAATTGCACATAACGTTTTGCGTGCATGCGAGGTGTTTTATTTTGGCTTCGTAGCACAGTCTAGTCGTTAAAAAATATTGCAATAAAAATAAACAAATTATTTACCGAATAGGATATTGCAATATTTTTTTGCACGAACTAGGAGCGAGGTAATCAGTTAATTAACCTACCGTCCGCCAAAATAAGACATCTTGCATGCACGCTGTTAGCAGCTGAGGGTTCACGTCACGCATACAGCGCTTTTGCAGTCCAGCTTTCAACAGTAATCGACAAGTTATGGTTTTCACACAAAGCATTAGAATTCCAACACTTCAAGCGAAACTTTAAGTATTGGTTTCCGAAAATTCCTCCGACTTCTGCCGTGCGAAAAGTGTTACAAGTTCTAGTCGACACGCAAAGTGTTACAAAGTAAAAGTTACGCTTCAACCGTGAACTGTGGGAGTCATGCAAATAATTCAAGTAAACTCCAACATGCAAAGGTTTTCAAGTTCTGCGCTAAACGTTGGTTTCCGAAAGCTCGTCCAAGTTCTAAAAGTCAAAAAGTAATTGTCAAATTCCAATCGTCACGCAATGCATGGAGAAACAAAAACAAAAACTGCAAAAGCACTGGGTTTATGAAAATAACTGAAAAATCTTCGACCGAGAATATTTCTAAAAACGTTAAAACCCTTTGCTGCTAACGTTTTGCGGCTACCAGATGGATTTTATTTTGGGCTTTCGTGGCACTGTCGCTTCGTCAAAAATATTGCAATAAAGATAAAAAAATTACTTACCGAAATTTATATTGCAATATTTTCTTGCACACCTTACGAGCTTCAAAGTTATTTAACCTTCCGTCCGCCCAAAATAAAATTTATCTGGTAGCTGCTGTTAGCTGATGCCCTTCTACTCTGGTTGTCCGGTACTATCGTTCTTTGCAAAACTTTTCGAAATGGGTCTAGCGTAAATAATTGCAATGAGTCCAACTATTAATTTAATTGCGGAAGTAATAATAAAGTTTGTGTCATTTTCCTTTGTCTGCAAATTGTTTTGTACAAGTTGAATGTGTCCTTTTAATTTAATTGCAAAGTCTGGAGTGTCCAAACTATTGTGAGAAGCCCAACAATAACTAGTGCAATTTCATAAATTACTTTTCTGTCTGCGAAAAGTCTTGCAGTTTCGTTGTAGTCTGTTGGGTTGCAAATAAGTTTGGCAAGTGTCTTAGTTTTAAAAGTTAGGATTGATGCAAAAACTATCTGCAACGCAAAATTCGCAAGTGTCAGAATAAAAAAAGGTTTCTGGTCAAAATTGCCAAATGAGTCAGGTGTCTGATTCGATTTTAACATTACAG